>JAXLRD010000191.1:0-1951 GCA_046331285.1 Vicinamibacteria bacterium | reverse complement strand
AAGAACTGCTTCACCTGGCCCGGCACCAGGTTTCTCACGCGCGTCGTGAACGTGTCGCCGTGGAAGCGGACCGGCTCGAACCCGATGCGGCCGATGTTCTGCTCGACGAACGGCGTCGGCCGCGGATAGCGGTCCTCGCGGTGCCGCCGGCCGTGCACGCAGTCGTCGAGCCGGGCGGCGGAGGCCGCGACGTCGAGATGGCCGTAGCCCTGGTCGATCCGCCCCGAGCGGTCGCCGAGGACCCGCGGGTTCGCGCCGCGCAGGACGGCCTCGCGGATCTCGTCCGGCTTCGCCTGCGGGAACGCCTGGCGGAGCAGCGCGACGGCGCCCGCCACCGTGGGGGCCGAGAACGAGGTGCCCCAGACGAAGTAGTTGGAGCCGTAGGTGCAGGAGGCGAGGCCGTTGCAGGTGCCCTGAGCCCAGGTCGCGACGCCGTTCGCCACGACGTCCGGGTCGAAGCGGCCGTCGGCGTTCGGCCCGCGCGAGCTGAAGTCGGCGGTCTGGACGTGCGTCGTCGGATGGTACTGATCGCCGAGACCGTAGAAGGCCTCGGCCCAGATCCGCTCGTGCACCGGGTCGTTCGTGGCTCCGACCGTGATCGAGCCGAGGCCGCTGCCGGGGCTGCCGACCGTCATCGCGCCGAAGCCGTCGTTGCCGGCGGAGGAGGCGAGCACGATGCCCTCCTTGAGCATCTGGACCGTGAGCTGGTCCTCGAGGTCGCGGCCGGCGAAGATCGTGCCTCCGCCGAGGCTCATGTTGACGACCTGGAGGTTGAGCGAGTCGTAGACGTAGGGGTCGTCCTCCGTCCCCGAGCCGGATACCGGAGCGGAGGGCACTCCGTTGTTGAAGTTCCGCCGCTGCGTGATCGCGCGGTCCATCGCGGCGATGATCCGCGACTCGGGCGCTCCGCCGCCGCGGGAGTCGAAGACCTTGAGCGCGTAGAGCTTCGCGAGGGGGGCGACTCCGAGCTGCGGAACCCAGCAGACCGCGGTCGGCGTCGTGCCCGCCGGGTCCGGACACGCCCCGGAGATCGACGCCGGAGCGTACTTCTTGAGCGCGCCGATGAACGGGCTCGTGTTGTAGTAGCCCCACTGGACGTTGCCCGCGACGACGGTGCCGACCCAGGTCCCGTGGTGTCCGTTGAAGCGGCTCGTCGCCGAGGCGACGGGGTCGCCGGGCACGAAGCTCTCGCCGCCCAGCACCCGGCCGGCCAGCGTCGGGACGGCGCTCGAGTTCGCGGTCCCGCTGTCGATGATCGCGACGATCATGCCCTGGCCGTAGAGCCCCTGCGCGTGGAGGGCCGAGGCGCCGATCAGGCTGTTGTTGAAGGTGTAGTCCGTCGGGAGGGCGCCGAGCTCCGCGTCAGTCAGCGGGCGGACGTCGGCCGCCTGGGTCTCCGCCTCGGCTCCGCTCGCCCGGTACCGCTCCGGCCGCGCGACGCCGTGCGGGTGAGCGACCATCGCGTCCTTGCTGATCTTGCCGGGTCCGAGGAGGGCGGCGAGCTCGGCCAGGCGTCCCTCGGGCACGCTCGCCGCGATCGCGTCGACGTTCTCGTACTGCTGCGTCACTTCGCCGCCCATGTCGCGCACCGTCGCGACGAGTGCGTCGTACGGCTTCGGCCCGCGGATGATGAGGCCCCGCATTGTCCCGTCCGCCGCGGCCGCGGGAAGCGACGCGCCCAGAAGCGACAGCGCGCAGACAGCCCGACCGAGCCACGAGGTGCGCCCCCTGGCAACGCTCATTGCTCCTCCTGAGAGTGAGTGCCCAGTCAGGCTGGCGCCAAGTTGCTCGGCCCCCATGTCGACCGTCTGGCGGACCGACCAGGCAGTGTGAGTATAACGGGCGGCGTCAAGGCCGACGTCGCCGCGCCGGCGCCGGCGTCGGCGCGGCGGCGGCGCGAGGGGCGGCGACGGACGGCTCGGCCCCGCGCTTCTCGAGGCCGCGCAGCGGC
>JAXLRD010000190.1:0-1877 GCA_046331285.1 Vicinamibacteria bacterium | reverse complement strand
CGGAGCCCTTGATCTCGCATCACGTCGCGGAGGCAGTGGAGATCGCGCGCAAGGCGGACCTCGTCGTCGTCGCGGTGCGCGGCTACGAGAGCGAGCACATGGACCGGCCCTCGATCGCGCTCCCGAACGGCCAGGCGGAGCTGGTGCGGCAGGTCGCGGCCGCCAACCCGCGCACCGTCGTCGTCACCATGGCGGGCGGGGCGGTGGACATGCGCGCCTTCCGCGAGCGGGCGGGCGCGATCCTGCACGCCTGGTACGCCGGGCAGGAGCAGGGCACGGCGCTGGCCCGCCTCCTCTTCGGCGACGTCAACCCGTCGGGCAAGCTGCCGCTCACCTTCCCGGAAAGCGACGGGCAGGGCCTCTTCGCCGACGCGCGGCAGTATCCGGGCATCGACGGCAAGGTCCGCTACAGCGAGGGGATCATGGTCGGCTACCGCGGTTTCGAGGCGCGGGGGCTGAAGCCCCTCTACCCCTTCGGCCACGGCCTCTCCTACACGCGCTTCGACTATGACGACCTGGAGGTGGCGTCGGAGGGGGGCCGCATCCGCGTCGCCTGCCGGGTGACCAACACCGGCGCGCGCGCCGGGGCGGAGATCGTGCAGGCCTATCTCGGCCTGCCCGCCGCGGGGCAGCCGCCGAAGCGCCTCGCCGACTGGCGCAAGGTCTGGCTGGAGCCGGGCGCCAGCGCGCGCGTCGTCTTCAGCATCGACCCGGACGGGCCGGAACGGCCGCTCTCGGTCTGGGACGGCGCGTGGAAGCGGGTCGGCGGCGAGGTCGGCGTCTTCGTCGGGGCCTCCTCGGGCGACATCCGCCTCGAAGGCCGCATCGCGATGTGAGGGAAATGACCGAGAAGGACATCGCCGGCCTGATCGCCGAGATGACGCTGGCCGAGAAGATCGGCCAGCTCTGCCAGGTGCAGCCGCACGGCCGCGACCAGGAAGAACGGGTGCGCGACGGCCTGGTGGGCTCGCTCATCAACGTCGTCGGCGACGACGCCTACTTCTACCAGTCCCAGGCGGTCGAGCATTCGCGGCTGAAGATCCCGCTCCTCCTCGGGCGGGACGTCATCCACGGGTTCGCCACCGTCTTCCCGATCCCGCTCGGCCAGGCGGCGAGCTTCGACCCCGACGCGGTGCGCGCCGCCGCCGCCATCGCCGCGCGCGAGGCGGGCATCGCCGGCGTCAACTGGACCTTCTCGCCGATGGTCGACGTCAGCCGCGACCCGCGCTGGGGCCGCGTGGCGGAGGGCTTCGGCGAGGATCCCTTCCTCACCGCCCTCCTCGGCCGGGCGATGGTCGAGGGCTACCAGGGGGAGACGGTGGCGGCCTGCGCCAAGCACTTCGTCGGCTACGCCGCGGCGGAGGGCGGGCGGGACTATTCCGAGACCTCCATCCCCCGCCGCCAGCTCGAGGACGTCTACCTGAAGCCGTTCAGGGCCGCGGTCGAGGCGGGCGTCCTCACCATCATGAGCGGCTTCACCGACCTCGACGGCATTCCCTGCACCGGCAACGCGGCGCTGATCGACGGCGTGCTCAAGCGGGACTGGGGGTTCGGCGGGCTCGTCGTCAGCGACTGGAACTCGGTCATCGAGATGGTGGCGCACGGCTTCGCCGCCGACGAGCGCGCGGCGGCGCGGCTCGCGCTGTCCGCGGGCGTCGACATGGAGATGGCGAGCGGCAGCTTCCTCGACCATCTGGAGGCGCTGGTCGCGGCCGGCGAGGTCGACGTCGCGATCATCGACGCGGCGGTTCACCGGGTGCTGGACGTCAAGCGCCGGCTCGGCCTCTTCGAGGAGCCCTACGGCCCGCACCGCGAGGCGGTGCCCTCCGGCGAGGCGCTCTTTCACGCCCGCACGCTGGCGCGCAAGAGCTGCGTGC
>JAXLRD010000189.1:0-10848 GCA_046331285.1 Vicinamibacteria bacterium | reverse complement strand
CCAGCCTCGCGTCAGGTAGAGGCTGACGTCGAGCCGCCTGTTGTGGCGGATGACGGTGCGGCGGCGTCCGTAGCTGCGCACCTCGATGATCGCCGCGTCGAGCCGCGCCCGCTCGCCGTCGTCGAGGGTGGTCATGCGCGAACGCAGGAACAGCTCGGTCTTCATCGCGGACCTCCGGGCTCGGCCGCGACCGGGTCGGGCGCGGACGCTCGATCGGCGGGCCGGCCCGGAAGCCGGGCGGCCGCGATCACCGCCGACAACCCGGGGTCCACCGGTCGGGTTCCGCCGGCCGGCAGCGGGCCGAGGAGGCCGTTCGCGCAGGGGCGGTCGTCGTCCCAGCCGAGGTGGTCTGCCACCGGGTAGAGGCAGACACCCTCGACCGGGACGCCGCGGGCGCGGGCGCGCGCGGTCTCGGCGAGGACCATCGCGAGCCAGGGAGCGCGGGCGTCGCCCTCGGTGCCGGTCTCGGAGATGACGATCGGGCGGCCGGTGCGGGCGTGGAGCTCGAAGAGGAGGTCGGAGAGCGAGCGGTGCAGGGGGTGGCCGGGGCCGATGGGCGGGCCGCCGTGGATCCACTGGTTCGGCGGGTAGTAGTTGGCGCCGACGATGTCGAGGAGGTCCGGGGAGCCGCCGATCTGCGGCCAGAGCCGGCCGGAGACGAGGTCGGCGGCCTGGTGCTGGGCATCGTGCCAGCCCTCGGCATCCCGGCGCGGGCGGCCGGTGGCGGCGTCATGGTGGATGGCGATCAAGGGCTCGGCGAGGAGGAAGCGGGCGCGGGGGTCGACCTCGCGCAGGGCGTGGGTGGCCGCGATGACGGCGCGGGCGAGCTGGACCTTGAGCTCGAAGCCGCGGCCGCGGGCGAAGGGGCCTAGGTAGGCGGCATCGCCGGCGGCCCAGGCGTGGAAGGAGATCTCGTTGACCGGGCACCAGAAGGGGGTCGCGTCGGTCTCCTCGCGGTGGAGGCGGGCGGCGGCGCGGGCGAAGGCGGCGAAGCGGTCGACGAAGGCGGGGGACCAGATGTCGAGGCCGTCGGGCCAGCCGTAGTGGAGGAGGTCCCAGATGACCGTGGTCCCGGTGGTGCGGGCGGCGGCGAGCATCGGGCGCCAGGAGGCGAAGTCATGGCGGAACGGGGCGGTTTCGACACGGTGCCAGCGGAGGCCGTCGCGCATGGCGCGGATGCCGAGGGCGGCGAGCTGGCGGTAATCGGCGGCGGCGTGGGCGTCGTGGCGGGTGGAAGCGAGGAGGTCAAGGCGGCGGCCGGTCCTGAGGCGGTGGGTCGAGCATTCCCAACCGCCGAGGAGGAAGCTCGGGAGGAGCGAGGGCGGCGGGGCGGGCGGGCGCTCGGCGAGGACCTGGGCGAAGAGGGACTGCCACGCGGGGACGACGGTGGCGGCGGTGTAGCGGGCAAGGACGTGGGCGCGGAGGGCTTCACCGAGGCGGCGGCGCAGGAGGGGGGCGCGGATGAGGCGGAGGAGGGCGGCTGCGACGGCGGGGGGATCCTCGTGCGGCACGAGGAAGCCGGTCAAGCCGTCGGCGACCTGCTGCAGCGCGCCGGGATCGGGGGTGGCGACGACGGGGAGGGCGGCGAGGCCGGCCTCGGCGATGACGTGCGGCATGCCCTCGCCGCGGGAGAGCCAGGCGAAGGCATCGAGGGCGGCGAGGAGGCGGGGGACGTCGGGGCGGTCGCCGAGGAAGAGGAGCGCGGCGTCGAGGCCGAGGGCGGTGGCGAGCGCGCGGAGCTCGGCGGCGTAGCCGGGCATGAAGGCGTCGGGGCCGCCGACGACGAGGAAGCGGGCGGCGGGCTCGACGGCGCGCACGAGGGCGGCGGCGCGGAGGAAGTCCTCGACCCGCTTCTTGCGATCGAGGCGGCCGACCCAGCCAATCAGCGGGGCGCCCTCCGCGATGCCGAGGGCGGCGCGGACGGGGGCGCGGGCGGCGGGGTCGAACTCGGCGGGGTCGACCATCGAGGGGATCTCGAGCGCGTGCTGCTCGCGGCCGGGCATGTGCGCGGCGGCGGCGTCGCGGATCGCGCGGCAGACGCCGACATAGCGGGCGGTGAAGTGCTTCGGGCCGGCGAGGGCCTCTGAGACGAGGCCGCCGTGCTCGATGAGCGGCGGGCGCAGTGCCAGGCGTTCGAGGGCGGGGTAGATGTCGGCGACGTTCTGGCAGGAGACGACGAGGTCGTAGCTCGGCAGGCGGCGGGCGAGGTAGGCGACGGTGTCCTCGAACGAGAGCTCGTAGGGAGTGGTGTCGACCGGGACGCCGAGGGCGGCGAGCTGGGCGTGGGTCTGGTCGGGCATCCCCTCCTTGCGGAAGCAGGCGATGACCTCGAGGCGGTAGCGGGCGGGGTCGAGGTGGCGGGCGAGGAGGCGGACCTCGGTCTCCTCGCCGCCGACGACGAGCCAGGCGAAGACGAAGAGGATGCGGACCGGGGGCTCGGCGTTCGTCATCGGGCGAAGACGACCTGCAGGAAGTCGGGGCGCTCAACCGGGAGGCGGCGGAGGAAGTCGGCGCCTTCGTCGAAGGGGACGACGTGGGTGACGAGGTGCTGGCGGATCGCGGGGCCGTCGGTGCGGAGGAGGGCGACGGTCTCGGCGGCGAGGCGGCGGCGATCCCAGAGCGGGGCGAAGCCGCGCGGGACGCGGGAGATCTGGGCGCAGCGGAGCGCGAGGCCGTTGTGGTGGAAGGCCTCGCCGAGCCGGAGGGAGTCGGCGCCGCCCTGGTAGAAGGCGAGGTCGATGACCGTGCCCTGCGGGCGGAGGGCGTTCATTGCCATGTGCAGGCTGTCGGCGCGGGCGCGGGTCTGCAGCACGACGTCGGCGCCGCGGCCGGCGCCGTCGTGCCAGCGGCGCTTGGCCTCGCGCCAGGCGTCTTCCTCGGGGAGAGCGTCGAAGCCGAGGCGCGCAGCGATCTCACGGCGCCAGGGCGAGGGCTCGGCGAGGAGGACGGCGGCGCCGGCGCGACGGGCGAAGAGCGCGGCGAAGAGGCCGACGGTGCCGCCGCCCCAGACGACGACCGGGCGGCCGGCGATGCCGGCGCCGAGCGGGCTGCCGGCGGGGACGCCGGCTTCGGCGTCGGCGTGCAGGATGCCGTTGGCAGCGATCGGGCCCATCTGCGCGACGAAGACGCCGAGGAGGGGGTCGAGGTCGGGGGGAAGCGGGACGAGGAGGTCGTGGGTCGGGTTGGCGGTGTGGCCGGTCTTGTGGCCGAAGGTGGTGGCGACGACGGCGCCGGGGGCGAAGGCTGGGGCGTCGGAGGCGATGACCTCGGCGGCTTCCATGTAGCCGAGGAAGGGGACCGGGTAGTGGGCGGAGGGCTCGCCGGGCTCGAAGACGCCGCTGGCTTCGTCCCAGCGGGCGTGCAGGTAGGGGTTGGTGCCCTTGAGGAAGGTGAGCTCGGTGCCGGCGGAGAGGCCGGTGAAGCGGAGGTCGAGGCGGACCTCGCCGGGGCCGGCGGGGCCTTCGCGGTAGGCGGTGTAGAAGGGCTCGCCGGCGCGCTCGATGCCGAGCGAGCGGACCGTGCGCTCGGCGTCAGGCGACACGGGGGCGCGCGGCAGCGGCGGGGCGAAACGGGGGCTGCGGGTCGGCCCGCAGCCCCTCCATCTTCACGGGGGCACCCTCGCGGGCGGAGCGGGCGACGGCGAGGGCGACGAGATGGGTCTTGAGCGCCTCGGAATAGGGGGCGCGGATGCGGTTCTCGCTGCCGGCGACGGCGTCGAGGAAGGCGCGGTCCTCGCGCCAAACCGGGTCGCCGTCGGCGCCGCGCACCGGGCGGCCGTGGCCGGTGTCGACCATCAGGTCGTGGTCGGTGAGCTCGAGGGCGAGGCCGTCGGCGAAGACGTGCAGGCCGACGCGGTGGCTCCAGCGCAAGAGGCAGGTGGCGGAGAGGTTGGCGATGGCACCGGAGGCGAAGCGGAGGGCGGCGGTCGAGGCGGTGGGGACGTCGAGGCCGGGGAAACTCTCGCGCGCACGGCTGGCGGCGAGGCCGAAGACCTCGGTGACGTCGCCGGCGAGGAAGCGGGCGAGGTCGATGATGTGGGTCGCCTGCTCGACGACCTGGCCGCCCGAGGTGTCGGCGTGGTGCCACCAGGCGGGCGGCGGGGTCTGGTCGAGCCAGTAGCCGGACATCAGGTGCGCCGGGTTGTCGGCGAGGAGGCGGCGGGCCTCGTCGACGGTGTCTAGGTAGCGCCAGTGGTAGCCGACGGCGGTGACGAGGCCAGCGCGGCGTACGGCCTCGTCGATCTCGACCGCGAGGTCCGGGTCGAGCGAGAGGGGCTTCTCGACGAAGAACGGGAGGCCCCGGGCGAGGGCGGCGCGTTCGGGGGCGCCGTGGGCGAAGGGGGGGACGCAGATCCAGAGGGCGTCGAGGTCGAGGGCGTCGAGCATCTCCTCGTGGCAGGCGAAGGCGCGGGCGCCGGTGCGCTCGGCGGCTTCGCGGGCGCGGGCGGCGTCGGGGTCGGCGACGCCGGCGACGGTGACGTCGTCCATGCTGGCGAGGACGCCGAAGTGGCGGTGGGCGATGCCGCCGGCACCGATGAAGCCGAGGCGGAGGGGCATGGGGAATGTCCTTCTGCGGCGAGCCTGCGGGCGCAGGACGTAGCGGTAGAGGGCGGCGGTGTCGGCGGCCATGCGGGCGACGGTGAAGCGGGCGGCGTGCCGGCGGCGCTGGGCGTCGGCGACGGCGGCGGGCGGGGCGGCGAGGGCGGCAGCGATCGCAGCGGCCAGGTCGGCGGGGTCGCCGGCGTGGGCGAGGAAGGGGGGGGCGGGGCCGAGGGCTTCGCGGACGCTGGCAATGCGGGTCGCGACGACGGGCAGGCCGGCGGCCATCGCTTCCAGCACGACGAGGGGGAGGCCCTCAAAGCGGGAGGGGAGGACGAGGAGGTCGGCGGCGGCCATCAGGTCGCCGACGTCGTCGCGCTGGCCGAGGAAGGCGATGCGGGGGTCGCCGGCGGCCTCCGCCTCGCAGGCGGGCCGCTCGGGGCCGTCGCCGGCGAGGAGGAGGCGGAGGGTGGGGTCGGGGAGGGTGCGGACGGCGCGGACGAGGGTGAGCTGGTCCTTCTGCGGGGTGAAGCGGCCGACCGAGAGGAGGAGGGGGGCGGTGGCGGGGACCCCGAGGGCGACGCGGGTCGCGGCGCGGCTGCGGGCGGCGGGGGTCGCGACGCCGTTCGGGATCGCCGCGAGGCGGGCGCGAGCGGCGAGCCGGGCGAGGACCGGGGCCCAGGTCTCAGCGGCGGCGTCGGAGACGGCGATGAAGGCGTCGACGCCGGCGGCGGCGGCGGCGAACTCGGCCTGCTGGCCGGGGTCGGTGACGAGCCACGGCAGGTGCTCGGTGCGCACGACCGGCAGGCCGGCGGCGGCGCCGGCGCGGGTTAGGGCGTGGCCCTCCCAGCCGATGCCGGCGTGGACGTGCAGGAGGTCCGGACGGACCTCGGCGAGGAGCACCGCGGGGTCGTCGCAGGCGAGGGCGTCGAGGTCGGCGGCGCGGGCCTCGGCGGCGACCTCGGCCGCGGCGGTCGGGAAGGCGAGCGTGACGCGGTGGGTAGCGGGGAGGGCGGCCGCGAGCGTCAGCATGTGCCGGCCGAGGCCGGAGGGCTCGGCGCTGTCGGTGGCGAGGAGGACGCGGACGGGCTCAGCCATGCGCCGGGACCGGGGCACGCAGGGCGGCGGCGAGGCGGCGGTGGGTGGCAAGCGCCTGCGCCACCACCTGGTCCATGTTGAAGTACTGGTAGCTGCCGAGGCGGCCGGTGAAGACGATGCCGGGGAGGCTGCGCGCGAGGGCGTCGTACTGGCGGTAGAGCGCGCGGTTCTCGGCGCGCGGGATCGGGTAGAAGGCGTCGCCCTCGGCACGGGCGAACTCGTAGGAGATCGTGGTGCGCGGATGTACCTGCCCGGTCAGGTGCTTGTACTCGGTGATCCGCGTCCAGGGCACGGCGGCGTCGGGGTAGTTGACGACGCCGACCTTCTGGAAGCGGCGGCGGTCGTGGGTCTCGAAGCGGAAGGCGAGGCTGCGGTAGGGGAGCGGGCCGAAGCGGTGGCCGAAGTAGCGGTCGATCGGGCCGGTGTAGACGACGAGCGGCGCTGCGACGTCGAGGTCGTGGAAATCGGTGCCGAGGGCGAGGTCGATCCGCGGGTGGTCGAGCATGCGCTCGAACATCCGGGTGTAGCCGTCGCGCGGCATCGCCTGGAAGCGGTCGAGGAAGTAGCGGTCGTCGTCGGTGACGCGGGCTGGCACGCGGGCGGTGACGCTGGCGTCGAGCTCGGAGGGGTCGAGGCCCCACTGCTTGCGGGTGTAGCCCGCGAAGAAGGTCTCGTAGAGCCGGGTGCCGACGGTCGCGACAACCGCGTCGCGGGCGGTGGCGACCTTGGCCACCGGCTCGGCGAGCGTGGCGAGGAGCGCCTCGGCGGCGGCGGCGTCGGGCAACTCGCGGCCGAAGACGGCGGCGAGGGTGGTGCGGTTGATCGGCATCGGCAGCTGCCGGTCGCCGAGGTCAGCGAGCACCCGATGCTCGTAGGGGCGCCAGGCGCTGAAGCGCGACAGGTAGGCGATGACCTCGTCGGAATTGGTGTGGAAGATGTGGGGCCCGTAGCGATGCACGAGGATTCCGGCGGCGTCGGGAGCGTCGTGAGCGTTGCCGCCGACATGGCGCCGGGTGTCGCAGACCAACACACGCTTGCCCGACGCCTCCGCCATCCGCTCGGCGATAACGGCGCCGGCGAAGCCCGCGCCGGCGACGATCACGTCATAGGGCGGGCGCACCGGCCGGCGCACCGCGGGGGCGGCTGGCGCCGGCGGGGACGCCTTGCGCAGGGCGGCCGCCTCGACGAGGGCGGCCATCCCGGCGTGGGTCGCGTCCCAGGACAGGCCGGCGAGCCGGGCGTCGGCCTCGGGGCGCCAGCCGCTGCCGCTGGCGAGGGCGGCGGCGCAGGCGGCGACGAAGGCTGCCGGGCCGTCGGCGATGCGCACGCCGGCGAGGCCGCCCCAGCCGCGGACCACGTCGCGCACCGGGGTCGAGACGACCGGCAGCCCGGCGGCGAGGTACTCCGGCGTCTTAGTCGGGCTGATGAAGCGGGTGGCGGTGTTGAGCGCGAACGGCATCAGCGCGGCCTCCCAGCTCGCCATGTAGGCGGGCAGCTCGGGGTAGGCCCGCTGGCCGAGCCAGTGGATGTTCGCCGCGCGCGGCAGCCGGCCCGGGTCGATCTTCACCACCGGGCCGATCATCACGAACGACCAGTCGAGCTGCGCCGCGCGGCGGCGGCGAGGAGCGGCAGGTCGAGGCGCTCGTCGATGACGCCGGCGTAGCCGAGGCGCGGCGCGGGGATCGCGGCCTGGTCGGCGGGCTGGGCGAGCGAGCCGCGGGCGCGGCGGAAGTGGGCCTGGTCGACGCTCGACGGGAAGGCGTGGACGTTGTCGTGCAGCGGCTGCTTGGCCTCGTAGATGGCCTGCCCGCCGGTCAGCACCAGGTCGGCGGCGGCAAGGAGCGCCGCCTCGTTCTCGCGCATGCCGGGCGGCGCGAAGTCGAAGGCGGCGAGCTCGTCCATGCAGTCGTAGACGACGGCGGCCGCGCCCTCGGCGAGGTGCGCGGCGGCGGGCCAGAGCATCGGGGTGTAGAACCAGAGCACCGGGTCGCGCACGTCGAGGAGCGCGGTCATCCGGTCGTAGAGGCAGGCGAGGAGGCGTGTCGCCTCCTCGGGGCCGGCGCGGTCGGGGATGCGCGGGCGGACGGCGGTGACGGACGTGCCGTCGAAGGCGTGGAACTCGAGGTAGGAGAGGTGGTGCGACGTCGGGATGTGCTCCTCGACGAAGAGGACGCGGCGATGCCTCGCGAAGCGCGCCATCAGGTGCTGCGGGCGCTGGGTGACGAAGTCCCAGCGCAGGTGCGAGAAGCAGAGGAGATCGCCGTGCCGGCCGCCGTGCCCGCCGTCAGGCGGCGCGGGGCTTGGCTCGGCGCGCGCGATCGACAATGGCCGCAAATCGTTCAATCGTCTTCTCCCAGACCCAGTTTTCGAGGACTGCCGCGCGCGGGTTCATCGCCGGCGCGCGGTCGAGGAGGGCGAGGATCGCCTCGGCGAACGCCTCCGGCGGCGCGGCGAGGCCGGTGTCGGGACGGATGTACTGCAGCCCGCAGCGCAGGCGGGCGTTGGCGAGGACGGGCAGCCCAGCGAGCATGTACTCGGTCAGGATCGCCGGCGCGCCGTCGTCCTCGCCGCAGACGACTCCGATGCGGGCGCGGTTCATCAGCGCGTTGACCTCCGGGTAGGGGAGGCCGGGCGGGCCGAGGCATTCGATGTCGAGCCCGCGGCGGTCGATCTCGGCGCAGATGGCGCCGGCGTCCTCGCCGTAGCCGAAAAGGCAGAGGCCGCGGATCGACCGCGGCAGGCGGGCGAAGGCGTCGAGGAGGAGGTCGTGCCGCTTGTAGGGCTGCGCGGCGGCGACGTAGATCAGGTCGAGGTCCTTCGCCGCTCCGGTCGGGAAGAAGGTCTCGGGGGAGGCGAATTCCGGCCCGACCGGCATCGTCGCGCACAGGGCGCCGGGGTGGCGGGCGCGGATCTCGGCGGCCTGCCAGTCGGCGCTGGTCAGGAAGACGTCGATGTGGCGGCTGACCTCGGGCGGGATGCGCAGGGCCGGAGCGTCGATCGAGTTGTAGACGCGCACGCTGCCGGCGCAGCGGGCGAGGACGCGCGCGTCGACGCCGAGGCCCCAGGTGCAGAGGATTGCCGGTGCCCTGAAGGCGTCGAGGTGGGCGAGCAGGTCCGCCGACGGATAGGGCGCCGGCCCGTCGGCGCGGAAGACGCGGCGGAGCGGCACGCCGCCGTCGCCCTCCCGGCGCGCGGGGTCGCTGCCGGCGAAGCTCCAGACCTCGGCGCTGTCCGCGAGCCCGGCCCGGACCGCGGCGAGCGGCAGGCGCTCGAGGTAGCCGCCGAAGACCACGGGCGGCTCGTGGAGCAACAGACGGGGCGCGCGCCGCCAGCACGATCGCCAGGACGCGGGCGCAGTCGACGGCGGCTCGACCGGGAGCGGCGCGCAATGGTCCGAGATCACCGCGATGTCCCCCACGCTCTCTCCCTTCGAGGTCCCGTGGGCAGGGAGCTAGGCGGATGGCTGGCGAAGGCACCCCGAAAGTTACTGATCCAGATCAGCCAGAAAACCCGCAGCGCCACAGGAACTCTCGCCCGAGGCGGCGGTTGACGACGCAGGAGACAAGACCGACGGAGGCGAGCCTATGGCCGAGAAAACCCTCGACACCCTATTTTACGACACCCTGAAGGACATCTACTACGCGGAACGCCAGATTCTGAAGGCGCTGCCGAAGATGAAGCTTGGGGCGCAGGCGCCCGAGCTGCAGGAAGCCTTCGAGAAGCACCGTGCCCAGACAGAGACGCATGTCGAGCGGCTGCAGCAGATCTTCGAGATTCTCGGCAAGCGGGCGCAGGGCAAGACCTGCGCGGCGATCGAGGGGATTATCGAGGAAGGCTCGGAGATCCTCGAGGAGTACAAGGGCAACCCGGCGCTCGACGCCGGGCTGATCGCTGCCGCGCAGGCGGTTGAGCACTATGAGATCGCGCGCTATGGCACGCTGAAGCGCTGGGCCGAGATGCTCGGCATGGACGACGCCGCTCAGCTCCTCGACGCCACCCTCAAGGAGGAGGAGGAGACCGACGCCACTCTGACGAGCCTCGCCGACGCCTCGGTGAACGAGGAAGCGATGGCAGAGGGCTGACGCATCGGGGCCGGCCGGTCGTCCGCCCGGCCCCGACTTTCGGCGCGAAGGAGAAGACCGATGCCGGACAGCCTGACCGCCTTCGCGCTCAACTGCAGCCTCAAGACGACGGCGGCCGAGGAGCAGAGCTCGACTGACAAGCTGATCGCCGACTTGTTCACCACGTTCGCGCCCTACGGCGTCACCGGCGCGGTGGAGCGCGCGGCCGACCATGCCATCCTTCCCGGCGTCGAGAGCGACGAGGGCGAGGGCGACGCTTGGCCGGTGCTCCGGCAGCGCATCCTTGCCGCCGACATCTTTATCCTCGGCACTCCGATCTGGCTCGGCCAACCCTCCAGCATCGCAAAGCGGGTGCTCGAGCGGATGGACGCCTTCCTCTATGAGACCGACGGCCGGGGCCGGATGCCTCCCCTCGGCAAGGTCGCGGTGGTGGTGGTGGTCGGCAATGAGGACGGTGCCCATGCCTGCCACGCCGCGATGTTCCAGGCACTGAACGACGTCGGCTTCACGCTGCCTGCCAACGTCGGCGCCTACTGGGTCGGCGAAGCGATGCATTCGACGAACTACGTCGACCTCGACGAGGTGCCCGAAAAGGTCCAGGAGACGCTCGACCTGCTCGCGGTGAACACGGTACACCTCGCGCGCCTCCTGAAGACAAGCCCCTATCCCGGTCTCCCCACGGATCAGTGAGGCCGGGGGCCGGCGCGCCACGCGGCCTGACTGAGGATGGGGTCGCTCCGAAGCAGGCGGAGTAGGAAAGCTCCCTGGGGCGTTGATTGCGTCGACTCGGAGAGCGCGTAGTGCGCATTTTGTACCGCGCCACCGGGCGGCGCGCCACCAAGCGCCCCCACACCTTCCGGACGAGCTCGTGCATCGAGACTCTGCCCGACCACCTCAGGCTATGTCGCCCGCGACCATCGCATCTCCCCTCCGAGTAGCCAGAGAGGCATCCGTCGAAACAGTTGCTGGCGCCTCCGCGGTCGGCCAAGGAGACGGTGCCCTCGGTTGGACTGACGATCATGGACCTTCATCGAGAGACCAAGATAGCGTTGGACGAGACTCGGCTGCTCATCCTCGGAGCCCAGGTGCTCTTTGGATTTCAGTTCACCGGCGTGTTCCAGGCCAGGTTC
>JAXLRD010000188.1:0-2132 GCA_046331285.1 Vicinamibacteria bacterium | reverse complement strand
CCGTACCCATCAGTACAACCAGAGAGCCGTCCGGAGGGCAGGAGAAGCCATGAAAACTCTCGTCACCGAGTTCATCAGCCTCGACGGCGTCGTGCAGGCCCCGGGCGGGGCGACCGAGGACACCGACGGCGGCTTCGCCCACGGGGGCTGGTCGATGAAGTACTTCGACCCCGCGGTCATGGGCGGCACGTACACCGAGCTCGCCCGCCAGAGCAGCGCCCTCCTGCAGGGCCGCCGCACCTACCAGGTCTCCGCCGCCGCCTGGCCGAGCCGCTCGGGCGACGACTTCTCCGACTGGATCAACCGCACGCAGAAGTACGTGGTGTCGGACACCCTGCGGAACGAGGACATCGTGTGGAAGCCGACGGAGATCATCCGCGGCGCCGACTTCGTGAAGGCCGTCGAAGCGCTGCGCGCGCGGCCGGGCGGCTACATCTACGTCTACGGCAGCCCGACGATGGTCCGGTCCCTCCTCGCGGCCGACCTCGTCGACGAGCTGCTGCTCACGATCGAGCCGATCGTGCTCGGCGGCGGGAAGTCGATCTTCCCGGCGGACGGGAGGGCTCTCCCGTTCGAGCTGGTCTCGACCGTCAGGGCGAGCACCGGCGCGCAGGTGTGCCGCTACGCGCGGGCCCGCTGAGGGCCGGGAGGCGTCTCCGATGACCGACGAACGAAAGCCGCAGGCCGTTCTCTTCCAGAGGGTGGCGCTCGCGGTGCTCGCCGCGATCGGCCTGGCGCGGCTCGGTCTGTCTCTGTCCGGCGTGCCGGACGGCGTCGTCCGCTGGCTCTCGATGAACGTCGTCGGGTGGTCGGCCGCGCTCGCGTACGGCGCGGTCGCCCGGGGCAGCGTGAAGGGCTATCGCGCTCTGCTGCCCTTCGCCTTCCGACAGGCGCTCGTCTTCCACGCCATCGCGGTGCTCGGGATTCTGCTGACGATCGCGGGCCTTCCGAACATCTACGGCGCCCTCGAGTTCAGCGGCCCGGCGGCCCAGAGCCAGTGGCTCCACGCGCTGGCGCACCTGACGATCGGCCTGCTGGCCGCCACCCTCCTCTGGTGGGGCGCGTCGTGCCTGTCTCTTCTCGTCGGCCGCAGGCTGGCGCGGGGCGTCCGCTAGAAGTACAGCCCCCAGGTGGCGGTGAGGGTGAGCGTGTCGGGGACCCGAGGAGTGATCGCGGCCCCGCGGGCGTAGGTTCCGGCCAGGGTCAGGTAGTTGCCCGGAGCGACGCGTGCGGAGTAGCTCGCGGCGACCGAAGACGAGCTCTCCCAGACGCTCCGGCCCTCGGCGGCCAGCCTCGCCGTGACGTGAGGGCTGTGGCCGCGGTAGGCGGCCACGAGCGAGACCTGGTCGTCCGGCCGCGCCGCGAACGGCGCGCGCTGGTAGAGGCGCGCCTCGTAGTAGCGGTCGTAGGCGTTGAGCTCGGAAGGCGCCATCATCGCGGTCCCCCCGACGTACAGGCCGTGGCCGGACCCCGGCGCGCCGGTCGGCCGCAACTGGTAGTCGGCGAGCACGTAGCCGCAGTAGTTGCCCGCCTCGAGCCGTCCCGTCGCACGGTTCGTGTAGAGCGTGCCGTTGCGCAGGTAGCCTGCTCGCACCCAGGTCTGGCGCGTGGTCGCGCTCGCCGCCCGCTGGTAGCCGAGCTCGTTGATGAGCAGCAGCCCGTCGCCGCCGGGGGCGAAGCGGAACCCGCCCGGGTTGCGGGCCGCGGTGGCGATGCCCCCGGCCGCGTCGAGGCTCCGCTGCGCGCCGATCTTGACGTAAGCGCCGCGCGGGCCGCGGACGCGCAGGTTGAGGGAGGGAGCCGTGAGAGGGAAGTACGACATTCCCACCTGGAACGGCAGCACCGCGTAGACGCCCTGCGCACCCGTGGCGAGAGACCCGCCGACCTGGATGCCCACGAACTCCGTGTCGTTCGTGATGTAGCCGGCCTTGACCTCGACCCGCCGGGCGCGCCAGCCCTTGTAGAGGTAGAGCGTGGAGAGAGCGACCGTTCTCGGTCCGGCCGGGTTCCAGTTCGTCCACCGCCAGGCGCCGCCCAGGTGGAGCTGGGCGTCGTGTAGGCCGAGCTGCCGAAGGTCGGCCGTGAGGATCGGGTTGACGCCGGTGATCCAGGTGGGCCGCTGGCCGATGTAG
>JAXLRD010000187.1:0-5452 GCA_046331285.1 Vicinamibacteria bacterium | reverse complement strand
TTGAAGCTGCGCCCCGTGGCGTTGCCCACGCCCGTCTCGATCGAGCGGTAGATCGTCTCGCCGCCGATGCTCGACGCGACGACCTGATCGATCGTCGGCGCCGTGAACGAGTAGTCGTCGAGGATGTCACCCAGCGGTGCGCCGGTGAGCAGGCCAGCCGCGCCCGACGCGTGGGGGGAGTCGTTCGGCAGCTTCACAGCGGTCCCGGTCACCACCGTCAGCTTGTGCTTGAGCGCGGCGAGCGGCTGGAGGGTCTCCGACAGCGCCCAGGCGTCGCCGAGGCCGGCCTGGGCGGGCGCCCAAAGCTCCGGCCGGTTGCCGTTGCCCCAGAAGAACAGGCCGAAGCGTTTGGGGAACGCCCCGTCCAGCGCGAACGCGGCGCCGTTGTCGTCGAGCATGGCGTGCAGCGCCGGCAGCCCGAAGGTGACGGCGGCGCCGCCGAGCATGCCGCGGAGGACGGCGCGGCGATCGAGGACCAGGCGGCCCCGGTGGCGGGTCCAGCTCACGGGTTCACCTCCCCGGCGTGGTGGAGCGCGGCGCCCCGCGCGGATCCGCGCGGGCGCGGACGAGCAGTGCGCGCCCCGCCAGCGCGTCGGCAGCCCATGGGTCCCCCGACGGTCCCGAGGGTCGGGTCGTGGGTCCAGCTCACGGGGTCACCTCCCCGACGTGGCGGAAGGCGTCGCTGAGCGCGATCTCACGAAGGAGCGACCGCATGGAGTGCTGCTGCTCCGAGAAGCGGCGATCGAGCCAGTCGACGAGGACCTCCTCGCCGTCTGCTGGGCGGTGGCCGGCGGCGTACGCGTACACCGACTCCGCCATGCAGCGGGAGAACGCCGGATCGAGCGCGACCTGCAGGCCGAGCCCGCGCGCATCGGTGAAGGTCGCGCCGTCGAGATCGCCGCTCGGATCGATGGTCGCGTCGGCCTCGGTGACGCGGAACTGCCCGATGCCGTCGAAGTTCTCGAGCCCGAGCCCGATCGGGTCGGTCAGGCGATGGCAGGCGGCGCAGGTGCGGTCCTCGAGGTGGACGGCGACGCGATCGCGCAGCGTGCGCGCGTCGGGCGAGGGCTCGGGGATGGAGGTGTCGACGTTGGCCGGCGGCGGCGGGATCTCCTGGCAGAGCAGGACCTCCCGGATGAACACGCCGCGCCGCGTGGCGCTGGAGCTGACGGCGTGCGCGTGCAGCGCCAGCACGCTGGCCTGCCCGAGCAGACCGGCGCGCGGGCCGTCGTCCGGGAGGACGGCGGGCGCGAAGCCGTCGAGGCTCGGCAGGCACCGCGTACAGCATGGCGAGCGTCGGATCGACGAAGGTCTCGGTGGTAGTGGAGGCCAGGTCCGGAAGTCGTCGTCGCGGTCGAACACGAGCGCCTCGACCGCCTGCAGCGTCTCCTCCCGCGCGATAGCCGAGCTGGCGCGGCGTGGCGGGGAACACGATCGGGTCTTCTGAAAGGTGCTCCAGCTCGTAGAGCGAGCAGCCCGTCGACGCGGCGCGCAGGCCGCGCGCGCCTGGGCGGTCGTTCAACATCCGATCGACCTCGCGGGCGAGCCGCAAGCGTCGTCGCCGAGGTCCCCAGCCGCCGCCGCGTCGAGCAGCGCGTCGTCGGGCGCGGTGTTCCAGAGCAAGAACGACAGGCGGGACGCGAGCTCCCAGCCGGTGAGGCGCCAGGCGCCGGGGTGATCTCGATCGGGCTCGCCCAGCTCGATCCGGTACAGGAAGCTCGGCCCTTGAGCATCGCGCCGAGGGCCTTGCGCGAGCCCTGCGTGGAAGTCCCCCAGCGCGGCGCCAGCGTCCCCGGCCCGCGCGACCAGGCGATCGCGCTCGCCGGGGTCGAGCGGCCGGCGCCACACGCGCCGGCCGACGCGGTCGAAGAAGCGCCCGGCGCAGTCGGCGTCGACGACCGCCGCGGCTGGCACGGAGCGTGTCGCGCGACGGCCCGGCCGCGAGGACCTGATCGGCGATCTGGTAGGCCGCGTCTTCGTACTGCTCGACGCCGCGAGGCGAGATGGCCGAGGTGGCCGCGCCGGATGCTGACGAGGGCCCCCTGAGCCTGATCGGGCTCGATCGAGGCGGGGAGCAGCACGCCCTCACCGAACAGGTCGGCGATGGTCTGGCGGTACTCCGCCTGGGTGAGACGGCGGAGGCGCGCCTTCGGGGAGCTGCGCGGCGGGCTCCGCCGTCGGCTGGGGTGCCTCGGCTCTGTCGGCTCGCCGCACGCGATCAGCAGCCCCACCAGCGCTCGCGCAGCACGCATCGTCGCTCCCGGTCGACCCCTCATGGTAGCATGCGACCCCGCCGGGGACGCCATGCAGCGTGTTGTCGTCGCACTGTCGTTGCTCATCGGGTGCGCCGACCCCGGCCCGTCCGCCCCTCCCCGGCGCCACATGCTCCGACGGCGGGAGCGACGAGCGGGTCCTGGTCGCGCGTTCCCTGCGGTTCGGTCGCGAGGAGCCGGAGGGCGTCAGCCCGGGCTTCGACCTCGACGGCGACGTGACGTCCGCCCGCGCCGCCCTCCGGGTGCGGGGTGGCCGACCTCGGTCAGCCCCGACGGCGCGCAGGGGATCGACAACGCGCTGGCGTCGGTCCTACCGGTCCTCGAGCTGACCGAGGCCGGGGTCCTCGAGCCGCTGGATCCAGGACAGCATCAACAACGGCGCGCTGCTGATGATGGCGAGCCTCGGCATGCTCGGCGCGCTCCGCGCTGGAGCACGGCGACGACTGTCGACGTCTCGGTGTTCAAGGGCGTCGGGCAGCCCATGATCGGCCCGCGACGGTCACATCCTGCCAAACCAGACGCTCCGCGTCGATCCAGCGTCGTTCGGGAACGAAGACCCGGAGGCGACGCTGGCGGACGGCTACCTGGACGCAGGGCCGATCGACCTTCGTGGCGCCGCCGATCCAGGTGCTCGATCTCAACGACACGCTGGAGCTGTTCGACGTGCGGCTCGGCTGCAGGCGCAGGGCGACGGCACGGAGCGGCTTGCTGAGCGCGGGCTCGAGGTGCAGCAACTCATCGACACGGCCTTCGCGCTGCAGAACGTGATCCGGTGGTGGTCGAGCTCGTCGGGCCTGTGCTGCGGCTCGCGGATCTCGTGCCCGACGCCAGCGGCGTGTGCCACCAGATCAGCGCGGTGTTCGAGGTGGAGATGGTGCCCGCGTTTGTCTACGACGGCCAGTGACCCTCACCCGTTGACCCAGACCGCCTCCGCGCTTATGAACAGGCAGGCGGTCACGCCGCTGCTTTGACAACATGGGGGCGCCACGGTCTCGACGGGGCTGCGGTAGGTCGTTGCTGCGTGCCGAGGGTGCAGGGCTTCCTCGTTAATCCGTCTTGTAACTCATAGCTGCCAACAACAACAGCTTCTACACCGCTTCCGCTGTCGCCTGACAGCCGCGGTCGTCCGGATGGCCTGCTGCCAGGGGTGCCATCTGGGCGTGTCACGACCTGGATAGTCCTGAAGTTCCGTGTGTGCGGGGCAGAGGGACGATAAATAAACCGCCACCTTCGGGTGGTATTCACGTCGTTCGGTGAAGTTCCTTCGTCTCCTGGGGACACCGGACGTATCATGGGGACTACGCACGTAGATGCAAGGGCCGAGTGGTTTCGGACGCGGGTTCGACTCCCGCCGCCTCCATTTTGTATTTTCGAGGGTCTAGCCTGACTTTCGAGCAAACACGGCAAACGGCCCGCACGCCGTTTGCCGTAGCCAGGGCAGCTCTCACGAACAGACCTGCCTTCTGGCGGACACAGCGTATGCCCTGTCCGTCATGTCGTGCAGCCCAGCCATGGCCCCTCACGAGCGCCGAGCCTTCCGCTTGAACCGGGCAGCCAGCGCCCCGGCGTCGAGCGAGCCCACCCACTCCCGGCCTACCGCCGGGGCGAGGTGGATGTACCGCATCGTCGTCTTGATGTCGGCGTGGCCCATCCGGTTGTGCACAGCAGGCAACGGCGCGCCCGCCACCACGAGCTGCGAGCCGAAGCTGTGCCGCAGGTCGTGAACGCGGATGAGCGGCACGCCCGCGTGCCTGCACAACCGCCAGAACGGGTACTTCACCTTGTCTCGGTTCAGGTACCCGCCCATGTCGTCGGCGAACACGAGTGTCGTCTTCGTCGTGCTGCGACGCCGTGTCAGCGCATCGGCGACCTCCTGCGACAGCGGCACCACGCGTGACCGCTTGCCCTTGGGGTCGGTGAGATGTCCGCGCGTCCAGCTCCGGCGCACGACGACCTGCTTCTGCGCAAGGTCGACGTCGTGCCAGGTCAGCGCGCAAAGCTCGCCGAGACGCAGGCCGCTGCGCAGGGCGAGCAGGAAGAAGTCGTACCACTCGGGATCCATCTCCAAGGTCGACGCCAGGAATCGCTCCGTCGTCTCCGCGTCCCAGAACGCGGTGATCGACGGGGTTGACCTGCGTTCGTCACCGGATTCCCGCGCTTCTTGAGCCCTGTCTACACCTCACGCCCGTCACGCTGAACGTCAGCGACGTAGAGCGCACCGGAGGACGGCTGTACAACCCGTTCCAGACCTGACGTCGGACCGGCTCTGGCCCCCTCGGGCCTGGCGATAGGAAGCACGATCTCGGCACAAGATCGCTCTAGGAGCGACCGGCTACTCCACGTAGGGCACGGACGTCGTTGTCATCGGTGCCGTCGGGGGCATTTCTCGCGGGCGGTGCCCGGCCCACGTCGGCTAGGGCCCGCCACCCGACCTCGGCAAGACAACGCGATCGCGATAAACTGTCCTTCCAGCAAGGACGGAAGCTCGTTGAACCGTCCCCGCCAAGAGGGCGTATGCCACGCGAAGCCTTCGCGACCCTGGTCGCCGAGTTCGAGGAGCGGGACCTCCCTCGCCCCACGCCGCGCACCGTCCGCCTCGCCGGCCTGCCGGGAAAGGCCGACGCGCTGGTGGGGATGCGCCGGGTCGGCAAGACCTGGCGCATGTACCAGCACATGGGCGAGCTGCTCGAACGCGGCGTGCCCCGCGAGCGTCTCCTCTACGTCAACCTCGAGGACGAGCGCCTGTCGGTCCAGGCTGCCGAGCTCTCCGAGCTCACAGACGCCTGGTACGCACGGCATCCCGACGTGGTCGCGCAGGAGCACTGGCTGTACCTCGACGAGGTCCAGAACGTCCCAGGTTGGGAGCGCTTCGTACGGCGACTCCTCGACCAGGGAAACGTCCACGTGCTCGTCACCGGCTCCTCGTCGAAGATGCTCTCCGCCGAGATCGCCACGAGCCTCCGTGGACGTGCGCTCGCGACCGAGGTGCTGCCGTTCGGGTTCCGTGAGGCGCTCGCCCACGCGGGTCTGTCCGCACCATCGGTATGGCCGGTCGGGCCCGCCGAGCGCGCGCGCCTGGTCCACGCCTTCGACGCGTACCTCGAAGCCGGTGGCTTCCCTGAGGTCCAGCGCGTGGACGCATCGCTGCGCCGTCGCGTCCTGCAGGAGTACGTCGACGT
>JAXLRD010000186.1:0-1687 GCA_046331285.1 Vicinamibacteria bacterium | reverse complement strand
GCCCCTGCTGATGATCCACGACCTCTCGGCCGGGACGACGCGCGTCGTGTTCGAGGGGAAGCGCGTCCTGCCGACGGGCGTCGCCTGGGCCCCCGACTCGAAGGGCTTCTACGTCACCCACTCGTACTCGTCGCACCCGACCTACTTCACCGCCACCATCGAGCTCCTGCAGTGGGTCGACGCGGCGAGCGGCGCGGCGGCGGCCGTGGACCTGCAGTGGAAGAACGGCCTCGGGACGAAGGCGGTGCTCCCGACGGCCGACGGGTTCCTCGCCCTCCTCGCGGACGGGATCGTCCACCGTCCGGCGCGCTACGTGCGCGCGGGCGGGGGCTTCACGCGCCAGGACCTCGCCGGCGCCCACGTGCCGCACCTCTTCGACTGGACGATCGGCCGCGACGGGACGACGGTCGTCTACGACCACTCGACGGCGACGCAGCCGCCCCAGCTCCATCGGGCCCGGCTCGAGGGCGCGCGGCTGGCCGACGAGACCGTGCTGACGACGCTCAACCCCGGCCACGCGAAGAAGCCGGTTCACCGGATGGAGGTCCTCCGCTGGAAGGGCGCGCGAGACGAGGAGGTCACGGGGCTCCTCTACTACCCGCTCGGCTGGAAGGAGGGGACGAAGCACCCGCTCTTCCTGTCGATCCACGGCGGGCCCGCCGGCGGCACCGACATGGACGTCTGGAGCCAGGGCTGGGACTACCCGAAGCTCCTCCTCGCGCAGAAGGGCGCCTTCCTCCTCGAGGTGAACTACCACGGCAGCTCGAACTTCGGCCTCGACTGGGTGGAGTCGATCTGCTGCGGCAACTACTACGACCTCGAGCGCGTCGACCTCGAGAAGGGCGTCGACGCCGTGATCGCGCGGGGCCTCGCGGACCCCGACCGGCTCGCCACGATGGGCTGGTCGAACGGCTCCATTCTCACCACGGAGCTCGTCACGCGCTCGCGCCGCTACAAGGTCGCCTCGGCCGGGGCGGGCGACGTCGAGTGGATCAGCGACTGGGGGAACGTCGACTTCGGCGCGTCCTTCGACAACTACTACCTCGGCAAGGCCCCGTACGAGGACCCGGAGCTCTACGTCCGCAAGTCGCCCTACTTCCGGCTGAAGGACGTGACGACGCCGATGATCGTCTACACCGGCACCGAGGACCGCAACGTGCCGCCGAGCCAGAGCTGGTCGCATTTCCGCGTGATGCAGCAGGTGGGAAAGACGCCCGTGCGGTTCGTCACCTTCCCCGGCGAGCCGCACGGCCTGCAGAAGTACGCCCACCAGAAGCGCAAGGTCGAGGAGGACCTCGCGTGGTTCGACCGCTACCTCTTCGGCACGCCGGCCGGGGACGCGGCGGTGAAGGACGGCTCTCCGCTCGCGCGAGCGCTCGAGCGGAAGGGCTTCGCGCGGGTCGGCACCTCCTACGGCCGCACCGTGAAGGGCCTCCTCGTGCCGGAGACGGTCGAGCACGAGGGCCTGCGCCTGTCGCGCTTCGAGGTGACGCGGGCGCAGTACGCGGCCTTCGACCGGGCGTACCGGTTCGACCCGGCCACGGCCAACTGGCCGGCGAGCGGGATCGCCTACGAGAAGGCGGCGGCCTACGCGGCGTGGCTCGCTCGCGCGACCGGCGAGCCGTGGCGGCTGCCGAAGGCGGCCGAGGTGAAGGCGCTCTACGCCGCGGCCGGGGACGACGAGAAC
>JAXLRD010000185.1:0-1714 GCA_046331285.1 Vicinamibacteria bacterium | reverse complement strand
TCTCGACGCCGGTCACGAAGCCGGCTCCCCGGAAGATGTGCGGCCACTCGCTGGCGCTGCCCGTGGCGAGCACCGAGAGCTTCTTGTCGAAGAGCCGGCCGACGGTGTCGACGTTGATGACGCCGATCGCCTTGTCGAGCGGGAACACCGGGTGCTCCGCGTAGTGCTTCGAGCCCAGGAGCCCCGCCTCCTCGCCGGAGAAGGCGACGAAGACGATCGTCCGCGGCGGCTTCTCGCCCGAGGCGAGGGCCTTCGCCAGCTCGAGCATCACCGCGACGCCGCTCGCGTTGTCGTCGGCGCCGGGGTGGAGCTTCCCCTCGTCGCCCTTGTGGACGTCGGGCCAGCCCGCGCCGAGGTGGTCGTAGTGCGCGGTGAGGAGCGCCGACTGGCCGGCCCACTCCGCCTTCGCCCCGGGCAGGATCCCGATCACGTTGCGCAGCGTCGCCGGCGCGCCGGACGGCGACTTCGCCGCCGGGAACGACTGGAAGTACGTCCCCCCGTCGCCGCCCGGCCGCAGGCCGATGGCCTCGAACGCCGCGGCCACGTACTCGGCGGCCGCGTCGAGGCCTCCGGTGCCGACGCCGCGGCCCTCGCGCTCCGGGGCGGCGAGCCACTGCACGTGAGCGAGGAGGTCCTTCTGCGAGAAGACGGGCGGCAGCTCGGCGAGCGCGGCGCGGGCCGGCAGGACGAGCGCCGTCGCGGCGCGGCGCTGCTCCGCGGCCGGCCTCAGGTCGACGCGCATCGGCGAGTCCGTGGCGGTCCACTGGCCCTTCAGCACGTTCACCGGCTCGTCGCCCTCGAAGCCGAGGTACGAGTACTTTCCGTAGTGCGGCAGCTTCCGCCCGAGGCCGGGCAGCGGGGCGAGGCCGTCGGCGAAGATCCAGCCGACCGCCTTCTCTAGGTTTCCGGGGTGCCGCCGCACGAGGACGACCGAGTGGCCGCCGAGCGCCATCGACTCGCGGTCGACCGCGAGGTTCGCCTCGTCGAGGGAGTAGTCGCCGCCGGAGGCGAACAGCTTCGCCGCGAGCGCGTTCGTCCGGCCGAGGAGCCAGACCGCGCGGTCGGCCGGGACCTCCGCCATCTGGGCGTCGGTGACGATCTCCGGCTGGTGGGAGTCGCTCCGCCAGCTCTCGACGAGCTTCCGGTAGCCCTCCTGCTCCGCTGCGGGCGCGCCGGCCGGCAGCACCGCCACGATCTTCGCCTCTCCGAAGATCTGGCCGATCGACGGCGCCGTCTCGCGCGGGTCGAGGAGGCGGAAGACGTCGAACTGCGGGTCGACGTGGAGGGCCACCGGCTCCGCCTCGGTGTGCAGCGTCGTGGCCGCGAGCCGGCCGGTCATGCGCACGACCGAGGCGACCGGCTTCCCCGTCGTCTGGACGACGACCGGCACGTCGAGCGGCAGCGGCTCGCCGTCCTGCGTCTGCTCGAGCACGAACGCGACGTCGTAGCCGTCGTGGGCGGCGGGAGCGGCGCCGCCGTTCGGCGCGTCGCGCAGGTCCGTGAGCGTGGCGCGAAGCCGCGCGGCGCCCGGCTTCGCCACGTGGGCCGCGAAGAAGGCGCCGAGGTCGGCGCCGGCCACGGCCTCCATGGACTTCCGCACGTCGGCGAACGAGGCCTGCTTCCCGCGGTTCTCGCGGTAGAAGCGCGCGGCCCAGCGGCGGAAGCCGTCGTCCCCGAGGCGCTGGCGCAGCATGTGGAAGACCATGAGCGTCTT
>JAXLRD010000184.1:0-1765 GCA_046331285.1 Vicinamibacteria bacterium | reverse complement strand
CGGCCGGGGTCAGCCGGCCGGTGAAGGTGTTCTGCTGCGAGACGTGGTACGAGCAGAAGAGGCGCACGCCGTCGCCGAGGTCGTGCGTCCGGCCGTGGCCGAACTCGAGGCGGCGGTCCGGCGGCCGCCCGCTCTCCCGCAGCATGGCGACGAAGCCGTCCATCGCGATCCGGCCGAGCACGAGGACCGCCCGCGCGTTCCCGAGGAGCGCCCACTCGCGGGCGAGGTACTCGCGGCAGCGGGCGACCTCGGCCGGCTGCGGCTTGTTCGCGGGCGGGGCGCAGCGGGCGACGGCCGCGACGTAGCAGCCGCGCAGCGCGAGCCCGTCGCCCCGGCCGACGGACTCCGGCTGGCTCGCGAAGCCGGCGCGGTGGAGGGCGGCGAAGAGGAAGTCGCCCGAGCGGTCGCCCGTGAAGACGCGGCCCGTCCGATTCCCGCCGTGCGCGGCCGGCGCGAGGCCGACGACGAAGAGCCCGGCCCGCGGGTCGCCGAACCCGGGCACCGGCCGCCCCCAGTATTCCTCGGCCGCGAAGCGCTTCACCTTCTCGCGCGCGACCTTCCGGCACCACCGGACGAGCCGCGGGCAGCGCTCGCACGCGACGACGTCGCGCGCGACGCGCTCGATGGAGTCGGGGGTGCGCAGGGCGGCGGCCAAGCCGCTAGCGCCCCTCGGTGCCCGTGGCCTTGTCCTCGGACCGAACGACCGGCGGCGCCGCGACGGCGGCCTTCGCGGCGAGGCTCGCCTTGAGCGCCTCCATGAGGTCGATGATCTGGGCCTTCGGCTGCTCCGGCGGGGCGGTGATCTCCTGGCCCTCGACCTTCCGCTGGATCGCCTCCTGGTAGCGCTTGCGGACGTCGTCCTCGTAGCTCTCCGGGTGGAACTCGTCGCGCGCGATCTGCGCGACGAGCTGGGTCGCGAGCTTCAACTCCCCTTCCTTCACCTCGGCGTCGCCGATCGGCACCTCGGAGATCGGCCGCACCTCGTCCGCGTAGAGCAGCTGCTGCAGCACGAGGCCGTTCCCCGAGGGCCGGATCATCACGAGGTACTGCTTGCCGCGGGCCGCCCACTTCGCGAGGGCGACGCGGCCGGTCGCCTTCATCGCCTCGTTCAGCAGACGGTAGGCCTTGTCGGCCCCGGCGTCGGGCCCGAGGTACGTCGCGCGGTCGAAGTAGACGGGATCGACGGCCGAGGCGGGGATGAACTCGGTGATCTCGATGGCCCGCTCGCTCGCCTGCTCCATCGCCTTCAACTCTTCGGGCGTGAACGTGACGTACTGGTCCTTCGAGAACTCGTAGCCTTTCACCATCTGGTCGCGCGGCACGATCTCGTTGTCCTTCGGGCACACGTACTGCTGCTTGAGGCGGGTGCTGCACTTGCCGTGAAGCAGGTTGAAGGAGACGGCCGAGGACGACTCGGCCGCGGAGTACATGCGGATGGGGATGGAGACCATGCCGAAAGACAGGGTCCCCGTTCCGATGGATCGGGCGGGCATGAGCCGATTCTAGCAAGCGGTCCCGCGGCTTAACATGGACGGATGGAAGCCGTGCGGGATCTCCTCGTCGTGGGCGCCGGGCCGGCCGGCCTCGCCGCCGCGATCGCCGCGTCCCGGGCCGGGCTCGACCACGAGGTGGTCGAGAAGGGCGTTCTCGTCAACGCGATCTACGGCTACCCGCACGGCATGAGCTTCTTCACGACGGCGGAGCTGCTGGAGCTCGGCGGCCTGCCGTTCGTGACCCCGTTCCCCAAGCCCACGCGCGAGGAGGC
>JAXLRD010000183.1:0-1858 GCA_046331285.1 Vicinamibacteria bacterium | reverse complement strand
CGAGGCCTCGTCGTAGCGGTCGACGAAATCCCACGAGCAGGCGACGCGCGCCCCCTTTTCGTGGCCGGCCACGCGCACCCGCATCACGGTGAGGTCGGCCTCGCCCTCGTCGAACGTCCACTTCGGGAAGAGGAGGGCGGCGGTGAGGTCGCGCGGGCGGACCCTCTGCCCGGCGACGTCGACCGGGTCGAGGGAGAAGAAGCCGGTGTCCTTCAGCACGCGCATGAGGTCGGCGTGGCCCGGCCAGCGCAGCGTCTTCTCCTTCATGAACGGCGCGTCGATCGTGCGGACGAGCGACCGCAGGCCGTCGGTGTTGAAGGCCTCGAGGGTGCCGACGCCGGGGAAGTCGAGGAGCTCCGGCTCGGAGAGCGGCTCCTTCACCACGACGCGTCCGTGCTCGACGACGCGGGAGGGCCGCGTGTACTCCTCGAGCACGTCCGAGGGCGCGAAGCCGGCCTTGTAGTCGAACGGCCAGCGGCGCTCGACGGGCAGGCCGCCGACGTAGATCTCGACCTCCTCGAGCGGGGCGAGGCGCGCGGCCGCCGCGCCGCACATCATGTTCGACAGGCCGGGGGCGACGCCGCAGTCGACGACGGCGGTGACGCCCTTCGCGCGGGCCAGCGCGTCGAGGGAGAGCGCGTCCTCGGGCATGAAGCTGATGTCGACGCAGTGGCGGCCGGCCTCGAGCACGGCGCGCAGCGTCTGCAGGCCGATGGCGCTCGGCAGCGCGCCGACGGCGAGCTCGTAGGCCGCGACCAGCCTCTTCACCGCGTCCGGGTTCGCGAGGTCGGCCCGAACGGTGCCGACGTCGGCCCGCCGCGCGACCTGCTCGAGAGCCTCCGCGCGCACGTCGGCCACGTCCACGCGCAGGCCCGCGTCGTCGGCGAGATCGCGGGCGATCGCCTGGCCGACCATGCCCGCGCCGAGGACGACCACCTTCCGCGTGCTCTCGCTCATGGGCCCGCCCTCCGGCGGCACCGTAGGCCGCGCCGGCGCGCCCTGTCAACCCGCGCGGGCGTCTGATAGCCTGCGCCGATGGTGACCTACGACGACGTCGCGCGGGCCGCCGGGCGCCTCGCGGGGGTCGCGCACCGCACGCCGGTCGCGACCTCCCGGACGCTCGACGAGCGGACGGGCGCGCGACTCTTCCTGAAGTGCGAGAACCTGCAGCGCGCGGGCGCCTTCAAGTTCCGCGGCGCCTACAACGCGATTGCCCGCCTCGGGCCGGAGGAGCGCTCGCGGGGCGTCCTCACCTACTCGAGCGGGAACCACGCCCAGGCGATCGCGCTCGCCTCGCGCCTCCTCGGCGCTCGGGCGACGATCGTGATGCCGGGGAACGCGCCGGCCGCGAAGCGGCGGGCGACCGAGGGCTACGGCGCGCGGGTCGTGGAGTACGACCCCGCGACGCAGAAGCGCGAGGAGGTCGCGGAAGGGCTCCGCGCCCAGGGCGACCCCGTGCTCGTGCCGCCCTACGACCACGCCGACGTGATCGCCGGCCAGGGCACCGCGGCGAAGGAGCTGTTCGAGGACGCGGGCGCGATGGACCTGCTGCTCGTCTGCTGCGGCGGCGGGGGCCTTCTCTCGGGCTCCGCCCTCGCCGCGCGCGCCCTCTCGCCGGGCTGCCGGGTCATCGGCGTCGAGCCCGCGGCCGGCGACGACGCCACCCGCTCCTTCCGCACCGGCGTCCTGCACACGGTCACGAACCCGGCGACGATCGCGGACGGCGCGCGCACGCCGTCGCTCGGCTCGCTCACCTTCCCTCTCGTGCGCGCGAACGTCGACGACATGGCGACCGTGTCGGACGAGGACCTCGTCCGCGCGATGCGCTTCGTCTGGGAGCGGATGAAGCTCGTCGTCG
>JAXLRD010000182.1:0-1890 GCA_046331285.1 Vicinamibacteria bacterium | reverse complement strand
CAGGTCGTAGGTGTACTTCTGGACGCCGACCGGGCTGTCGAACTCGGTCGTCCACCGGCCCGTGACGTCGGCGGCCAGCACTCCCGCGGAAGCGGCGATCACGAGAACGGCAGCGGCGGCGGCGATCCTGAGCGTCTTCATCTGCGTGTGCTCCTCCTGTGGCGACGAGCCCCGGCCCGTGGCGGCCGGATGATACGCCCGCCGAGCCGGCGAGGAGGAGCCGGCCGGCCCGAAAACGGCGTCAGCGCGGCAGGAGGTGCCAGGTGCCGGCCCGGCCGTTCGAGTAGGCCGGGCTGCACGAGTACCAGGCGCGGGCGAGCGGCAGCGAGCCGCGCCGCGACCACGTCGACACGAAGTCGGCTTGCAGATCGGGGAGCGGCCGGCCCGTCTCGCACCCGAACCCGGCGATCTCGCGCGGGTACCACCAGTCGCGGTCCGCGACCCCGTACTCGTCCCACTCCATGTCGCCGAAGGGAGCCGGCGGCTTGCCGTCGAATGCCTTCGTGGGGTGGGCCACCTGCACCTCGATCTTGTCGGGGTCGAGGGTGATCTCCGAGACGAGGGCGCCGCGCGGGAGCGAACGCGCGATGACCGCGAACGCGGCGTCCGGCTGCGCGGTCCAGTCGAACCGGGGCACGACCTCCAGCGCGCCGAGCGGCGGTCGCGCGGCGGGGGTGAAGCGGGGGTCCGCCGACAGGAGAGGAAAGCCTGGCGCGCCCGGCGGGTCCGTGGACGCGACCGCCCCCTCGGCGCCCTTCCGCCACCGCCGGGCGAACGCCTCGCCGGTGATCGGGTGGCGGACCACCTCGTACGCCAGGTCGTCCGGCCCCAGCCTCTCGGGCACGCGCGCCATCGCGAGGCCCCAGGCCTCGTCGCCGTCGCGCGACGCGGCCTCCGGCGGCGACTCGGCCGGCAGGAACGCGTGGAGCGGGTGCGCGACGCGCGGCCCGAGCTCGACGCCGTTCGCGTCGCACCTCGCCTGCCGCAGCGTGTGGTCGTCGCGGCCCGCGGTGAAGTAGCCGTCGACGCGCCCCGGGCTCCAGGCCACGGCCGCGGGCTCCTGGTAGAAGGAGAGCTGCTCGCGCCAGCCCTCGCGGCAGAACCGCAGCGCCTCGGCGAGCGTGAGGCGCTCGAGCGCCTGGCGTCGCTCGGCCACCCGCGACGCCTCGTACCGCGCCTCCTGCTCGGCGGCGAGCCGGTCGAGGTGGCGGATGCGAAGGAACCCGGCCACGGCCGCGGCCGCCACGACGACCACGAGCAACGCCGACGGGAGCTGCCGCCGCAGCCACCCCGCTCCGGTCGGCGGCTTCGGGGCTCTCGGCACGCGGCCGATCCTAGCGCGAACGGGCCAGCTCCTCCTCGACGAGGACCCGGCGGAGGTACTTCCCCACCATCGACTTCGGCAGCTCGGGGCGGAACTCGACCTGGCGCGGGATCTTGAACGCCGCGAGATGGAGCCGGCAGAAGCTCGCGATCTCCTCCGCCGTCGCCGTGGCGCCCGGCCGCAGGACGAGATAGGCCTTCACCGTCTCGCCGCGATACGGGTCGGGCACGCCGGCGACCACCGCCTCCTGCACGGCCGGGTGGAGCAGGAGCGCCTCCTCGACCTCGCGCGGGAACACCTTGAACCCGGACGCGTCGATCATGTCCTTGCGGCGGTCGACGACGTAGAAGAAGCCGTCCTCGTCCATCCGGCAGATGTCGCCCGTGCGCAGCCACCCGTCGCGCAGGACCTCGTCGGTCTCGGCCGGGCGGCCGCGGTAGCCGAGCATGACCTGAGGCCCCCGCACCTCGAGCTCGCCGACGCCGCCCGGCGGGAGCGGCGCGCCGCTCGCGAGGTCGACGACGCGCGCGTCGGTGCCGGGCACGGGCACGCCGATGCTGCCGACG
>JAXLRD010000181.1:0-1951 GCA_046331285.1 Vicinamibacteria bacterium | reverse complement strand
ACGCCGGCAGGAACGCCTCGAAGTGGTCCGGCACTCCCCACCGCGCGACCCGGGCCAGGCGGCCGAGGGTCTCGCCGCTCGGGCCGGCGAGCCCGGGAAGGACCCGCCGCAGCGTCCGGCCGGCGACGTCCTGCACCCGGAGGAGCTTCTCGAACGCGGGGTTGACCTCGAGGACCACCGCGTCCTTCGGGGCCCCGTCGTCGAACAGCACCCGGCAGTGGGCGTAGCCGGCGCTCATGTTCATGAAGAGGGAGCGGAAACGGCTGTCGCTCTCGCTCTGCGCCCGCTCCGCCACCTTCTGCTCGGTCACGTTGATCGCCACGCCGACGAGCCGATCCGGCTTGCCGTCGGGCGAGGCGAGGACGCGGCCACGCAGCCGCAGCCAGCGGATCTCGCCTCCGACGCCGATCACCCGCACCTCCGTCGCGATCCGCCCCCGCCGCTCGATCGTCGAGAGGCGCTTCTCCTGGAAGGCGGCGCGGTCGTCGGGGTGGAGCACGCGGAGGAAGCTCTCGAGGGTCGGAGGGTCCTTCGCCGGGTCGAGGCCGAGAAGGCGGTAGTACTCCGGCGACCAGCTGCCCTCGCCCGTCCGCAGGTCGCGGCTGAACGCGCCGGCCTCGGCCGCTTCCTGCGCCAGGGCCAGGTAGCTCGCCTCGCCGCGCAGCACCTCGTCCGCGCGGTCGATCCGCCGCTGGTGGCTCGCCACGCGGTCGACGAGGACCGCCACGAAGCCGAACACGAGCGCGCGGATGCCGGCGTTCAGCCAGATCTCGTCGCGCGGCTGCGGCGACTCCCAGGCGTAGAGCGCGAGGGCCGTGCGCACGCCGGTGAGAATGAACGCCAGAGCCAGCCCCGGACCCGCGCCGGCGTGCCACGCGGCGAAGGCGATCGGCAGCAGGTAGAGGAGGGGGAACTGGACGTTGGGCCCGCCCTGGTAGTCCACGAACGCGAGCGGCACGGACGCGGCGAGCGCCACAGCCGGCGCGAGCCAGCGGCGGGTGGCGAGCGAGGAGGCGAAGAGCGCCCACATGTGAAGGAGCCCGTCGGCCATTCTAGGCCAGACGGCCCGGCGGGGGCGCCTCCCGCCCGATCGGAGCGGGACGGCGCCCGGAGCCGCCGGGGCGCCTGGCGAATCCGCCCCGGGCTACTTCGTCTTCCAGCTGATGTTGCCCTCTCCGTCCGTCACCGAGACGACGATGGCCGCGGTCTGGCCCGCGGCCGTCTTCGCCTCGCACTCGAACGTGTCGCCGGCCCTGGCCGGCTTCCAGCGCGCGCCGCAGCTCGCGGTCGCCTCCACCTGCGCCTGCTCCCTGAGCCCGGTGACGATCGAGGCCTCGACCTTCTGCAGGTCGAGCAGGCCCTCGGTCTTCGTCACCTTCCACGACACGTTGCTCTTGGCGTCGTCCTGCGTGACCGTCACCGTCAGCCGGCCGCCGCCCTTCGGTGTCGCGACGCACTCGAAGACGTCTCCCGCCTTGACCGGTCGCGGGGGCGGGCAGGCCACGGCCTCGATGGGCAGGCTCAGCTGAGCGGCGACGCCGTCGGCGATCGCCTTCTTGACGGCGTCCATGTCGAGGCTCGGCGCGCTGCACGCGGCGAGGGCGGCCGCGCAGGCCGCGGCGGCGAGGAGGCGGGGAGCGGACAGGGACGGTCGGCGGGTCGTGAGTGGCACGGGGTTCCTCCTGGAGTCTCGTGAAGGGGCGAGAGCGGCGGGATTCTACCCGCGTGTGCGGCCGTCCACCTAGGCCAGACTCCGACGCCGCTCGCGCGGCCCGAAAAAGACGAAAGGCGGCGGGCCGCGGCCCGCCGCCTTTCGCAGCGTCCCTCCGGCGCTACGCGCGCCGGCGGGAGCGCGCTAGAACTCGAGACGGAGACCGATCTGGACCATGCGCGGGCCCGGCGTGTTCGTCGAGCCCGTGGCCGTGCCGTTCGACGGGCTGTCGGCCGAGCC
>JAXLRD010000180.1:0-2080 GCA_046331285.1 Vicinamibacteria bacterium | reverse complement strand
GTCGATCGTCTACACCGTCGGCTGCTTCCTCATCCCCGAGAGCCCGCGCTGGCTCCTCTCCCGCAAGGGCGACCGGGCGGCGGGCCTCGCGGTGCTGAAGCTCGTGGAGCCCGAGGCGACCGCCGCCCAGCTCGAGAAGACGGCGGACGAGATCGTCGCCGCGTCGTCGGCGAAGGCGACGGGCGCCCGGTTCTGGGACGCGCGCCTGCGCACGCCGATCCTCCTCGCCTTCCTCGTGGCCTTCTTCAACCAGCTCTCCGGCATCAACGCGATCCTCTACTTCGCCCCGCGCATCTTCGAGCTCACCGGCCTCGGCGCGCGCGCCGCGCTCCTGCAGTCCGTCGGCATCGGCGTCACGAACCTCGTCTTCACGTTCGTCGGCCTCTGGCTCATCGACCGCCTCGGCCGCCGGACACTCCTCTACATCGGCTCCTTCGGCTACATCCTCTCGCTCGGCCTGTGCGCGTGGGCCTTCTTCACGGCGCACTACGCGATCGTGCCCGCCTGCATCTTCGCGTTCATCGCCGCCCACGCGGTCGGCCAGGGCGCCGTCATCTGGGTCTTCATCTCCGAGATCTTCCCGAACCGCCACCGCGCGGAGGGCCAGGCCTTCGGCAGCTTCACCCACTGGATCTTCGCGGCGCTCCTGACGACCTTCTTCCCCAGGATGGTCACCGCCTTCGCGCCGGGCTACGTCTTCCTCTTCTTCTGCGGAATGATGTGCCTGCAGCTCCTGTGGGTGAAGACGATGGTCCCGGAGACGAAGGGCGTGCCGCTCGAGGAGATGCAGAAGAAGCTCGGCATCGCGCCGGAAGCGGCCTGAGGCGCGGGGCCTCCACGCGCCCTGGTCTCCATCGATGGCAATCCTGACGATCGCGGTCGATGACGACCTTCTGAGACGGGCGCGCCTGCGCGCGGCGAGAGAAGGAACCTCGGTCAACCGCGTACTGCGCGAGCGCCTGGAGAGCTACGTGCAGGAGGATCTTCGACGCCGCAAGGCGATCCGAGAGCTGTTGAACCTCTCGAGGTCCGCCCGAAGCGGCAACGCGGGCCGGCGGGTGCGTCGCGAAGACGTCTATGGCGAGTAGGACGTTTATCGACACGAACGTCCTAGCGCTCGAGGATGTCGCCGGTGTCGATCGCCCCGCCACTGGCCGCTACCGTGGCCGCGCCGCCGACTCGGCGGAAGCGGGTAAAGAGCGACGGCAGCCCTTCCACGTCGGGCCCCGGGCCGCCCTGGAGCCGGTAGTGCACGTGCACGGTGATCGCGTCGCCCGAGAACCCCATCTGCCCGATGGGTTGGTCCAGGCGCACGCGCTGGCCGGGCTTCACCAGGAGGCTGCCCTGCTTCAGGTGCAGCAGCGCGCTCCACTCCCCGGAGCCGTGGTCGATGAGGACGTAGTTGCCGTCCGCCACCCTGGGATCGTCCCGGAACCGGTCCCAGTCGACCCGGTCGGGGCCGCGGTCGGGCCGGCTGCCCACGGCCTCGACCACGGTCCCCGCTCCCGGGGCGTAGAGCGTGGCGCCGAAGCCGAACCAGTCCTCGGGCTCGCGGCCGTCTCCCGCGAACATTCGACCCGACTCGTCGACGACGCTGAGGTCGTAGGCGTACCGATCGACGTTGTGCCGGAGGCCGCTCTCGCGGGACGCCGGGTCGGAGAGGTCCCAGCGCCGGTGATGAGAGAGGAAGTCGTGGCCGTCCCAGACGATGAAGCGGCCCCTGAGGGGCGGCACGAGCGGCGTCCGCTGGCGCCAGCGCCGCGGCGTGATCTCGACGGTCGCCTTGACGGGCGCCATGCCCTCGCCATCCGGCGTGAAGGTCATCTCGTACCGCAGGCGGACCAGTGGGATCCTCGGGTCCCACGTGTGGAACGGATTGAACAGCAGGATCCAGTCCCGGGCCGGCACGTGGCGCGCGTTCAGCGTGCGAACGGCGGGGCTCGATCCGCCGGAGCGAAGGGCCCTCCGCGCGGTGAGAGCGCCCGAAGGATCGAAGGCCGAGACCTCGACTTCGTCCAGGCGCATCCCGCTCGCCGTCTCGTTGTGGATCTCGAAATCGAAGTCGAGGCGCTGCGACCAG
>JAXLRD010000179.1:0-2091 GCA_046331285.1 Vicinamibacteria bacterium | reverse complement strand
CGCTCGTCGTCGCGAGCCACGCCCTCGGTTTCGTCGAGCGACTCTGCTCGCGGGCGATCGTGCTCGACGGCGGGACGGTCGCGGCCGACGGCCCCGTCGCGGCGGTTCTCGCCGACCAGGCGCTCCTCGCCCGGCACGGCCTGGCCTAGGCGGACCGTGTCGCGAGCCGGCCGGGCGGTCCCCGGTGCGACAATAAGCCGCACCATCCCTTCGGTACGCTCGAGGCGGCCGGACGTACCATCGGGCTCACTCTCGGGAAGGAGCCGCCGGTGCGCGTCACCGTCCGTCGTCGTCCTCGCGCGCTGACGCCGCGCTGACGTCGCGGGCCCGGCCGTGAGCGAGAATGCGCGCGTGAGCGACGGCGGGCCGTTCGACCGGAGAGCCGAGGTCAGCCTCACGTGGCTCGTCCGGCTCCGGTGGGGAGCGGTCGGCGGCCAGGCCGGCACGATCGCTCTCGCGATCGCCCTCTTCCAGGCGCCCCTGCCGCTCGAGCGGCTCGGGGCGCTCGTCCTCGCGCTGGCCGCGAGCAACCTGCTCCTCGCGGCCGCGCGGCGGTGGGTCGACGCGCCGCGGGCCCTCTGCGGGGCCGCGCTCGCGTTCGACGCCCTGCAGCTCACGCTTCTCCTCCACGCGACGGGCGGCACCGCCAACCCGTTCAGCGTCCTCTACCTCGTCTACATCACGCTCGCCGCCGTCGTGCTCGGCGCGCGCTGGACGTGGTCGCTCGCCGCGCTGTGCGTGGCCTGCTACGGGCTCCTCTTCGCCCTCGCGACGCCGCTCGAGCACCTCGGCCACATGGACCCGTCGATGCGCCTGCACCTGCAGGGCATGTGGGTCGCGTTCTGCGTGGCCGCGGCCCTCACCGCGTACTTCGTCGTGCAGATGTCGGCCGCGATCGACCGCCGCGACGCCGAGATGGCGCGCATCCGCGACCGGGCCGCGCGCTCGGAGCGCCTCGCCTCGCTCGCGACCCTCGCCGCGGGGGCCGCGCACGAGCTCGGCACGCCGCTCGCGACGATCGCGGTCGTGGCCCGCGAGCTGGAGCGCGCGCTCCGCGCCGGGGGCGGGCCGCCGGAAGCCCTCCTCGAGGACGCCGCGCTCATCCGGGCCGAGCTCGACCGGTGCCGGGCGATCCTCGACCGCATGGCGGCCGGCGTCGGTGAGGGACCGGGCGAGGCGCCCTCGTCCTTCGCGCTCGAAGAGCTCCTCGCGGACGTGGCGGCGTCGGCCCCCGCTGACGAGCGGTCGCGCGTGAGTACGGACGGCGGCGCGGGCGGCGCCGTGGTCGCGCCCCGCGGGGTCGTGGGTCGAGTGGCGCAGACCCTGCTCCGCAACGCGCTCGACGCGTCGCGGTCCGTCCGCGTCGCGGCCCGGGTCGAGGGCCCGGAGCTCGTCGTGGAAGTGGCCGACGACGGGCCGGGCATCGCGCCCGAGGTTCTCGAGCGCGTCGGCGAGCCGTTCTTCACCACGAAGGGCCCGGGCGCCGGCCTCGGCCTCGGCGTCTTCATCGCCCGTTCGATGTGCGAGCAGATGGGCGGCCGGCTCACGATCGAGTCGGCGCCCGGGCGGGGCACGACGGCGCGGGCGCGCGTGCCGTGCGGGCCGGCGCGGCGCGAGGTGTCCCATGCCGGGTGAGGGGGGGCGCCTGCTGCTCGCCGAGGACGACGACGTCCTGCGTCGCCGGCTCGGCCGCGCTCTGCGCGAGCGCGGGTTCGACGTTCTCGAGGCCGCGAGCGTTCCCGAGGCCGCGCGGCTGGCGGCGGAAGCCGACATCTCGCACGCCCTCGTCGATCTGCGGCTCGGCGAAGGGTCCGGCCTCGAGGTCGTGCGCGCGGTGGCCGCGGCGCGCCCGGGCGCCGCGCTCGGGGTGCTCACCGGCTACGGAAGCATCGCCACCGCGCTCGAGGCGGTCCGGCTCGGCGCGCGGCACTACCTCACCAAGCCGGCCGACGTGGACGAGATCCTCGCCGCGTTCGCCCGCGACGCCCCGGGCGCGCCGCCTCCGGCCGCGGTCGAGTCCGCGCCGAGCCTGGCCCGGGTCGAGTGGGAGCACATCAATCGCGTGCTCGCCGACTGCGGCGGCAACGTGTC
>JAXLRD010000178.1:0-2091 GCA_046331285.1 Vicinamibacteria bacterium | reverse complement strand
CTCGTCACCCTCGTCGTCCTCGCCGTCCTCGCCGCCGTCTTCCTGCGCGGGTTCAGCGAGGCGATCGGCCTCGCCACGGCCGCGGCCGTGCCCTACCTCGCGCTCAACCTCGTGGTCCTGGGCCGTGGAGCGTGGGAGGTGGCGGCCCGCCCGGAGCTGCTCGCGGGCTGGCGCGCGGCGCTCTCCGCGAAGGGCGACTTCACGCTCCTCGTCGCCGGGGCCCTCCTCGTCTTCCCGAAGCTCGCGCTCGGCCTCTCCGGCTTCGAGACGGGCGTCTCGGTCATGCCGCTCATCGACGGCGGGGCGCGCGACGCCGGCCACGACCCGCGCCGGGACGGCGCGCCGGCCGGCCGCGTCGCCAGCACGCGCAAGCTCCTCGCCAGCGCCGCGCTCACGATGAGCTTCTTCCTCGTGCTGTCGAGCCTCGTCACGACCCTCCTCATCGCGCCGGCCGACTACGGCGAGGGGGGAAAGGCCGCCGGCCGCGCGATCGCCTTCCTCGCGCACCGCTACCTCGGCCCGGCCTTCGGCACCGTCTACGACGCGTCGACGATCCTCATCCTGGGCCTCGCCGGCGCCTCGGCGATGGCCGGCCTCCTGCACCTCGTGCCGCGCTACCTGCCGCGGTTCGGCATGGCCCCGCGCTGGGCCGCCCTGTCGCGCCCGCTCGTCCTCGTCCTGTTCGCGATCGACGTCGTCGTCACCCTCGTCTTCCGGGCCGACGTCGAGGCGCAGAGCGGCGCCTACGCGACGGGCGTGCTCGTGCTGATCCTCTCCGCCGCGCTCGCGGTGACGCTCGCCCTGTGGCGGGAGGGGCGGCGGGGGATGTCGGCCTACACGGCCGTCCTCTTCCTCGTCTTCGCCTTCACCCTCGCCGACAACTGCATCGAGCGGCCGGACGGCCTCGTCATCGGCACGATCTTCACGGTCCTGCTGATGACCGCGAGCGGGATCAGCCGCTCGCTGCGCTCGGTGGAGATGCGGATCCCGCAGGGGTACTTCGCCGACGTCGCGAGCTGGCGGATGGGGCCGGAGCTGCGGGGCAAGAAGGTCCACCTCGTGCCGATCCGCACCGCCTCGCCCGGGGCGCGGCAGGCGAAGCGGGCGGAGATCGCGAAGCACTACGCGGTGAAGGGCCCCTTCTTCTTCCTCCACGTGAACCTTCTCGACAACCGCAGCGAGTTCCAGGCCCCGCTGAGCGTCGCGCTCGCGAAGGAGGGGGACGACTACGTGGGCGAGGTCCAGGGAGCGGTCGCCATCGCCAACACGATCGCGTTCATCAGCGAGTGCATCGACCCCGTCTCGATCTTCATCGGCCTCACCCGCCGCGACCTGATGGGGCAGGCGGTCCGCTACCTTTTCTTCGGCGAGGGGGAGACGGGCCTCATGGTCTACACGATCCTGACGCGCTACTGGGACTGGACGCCGGAGGACGACGTGCGGCCGCTCATCTTCCTGATGAGCGACTGAGCGCCGGGACGCGCATGGAGAGGACCGCGATATGATCCAGCCGCTTCGTCGAGGAGGCTTCCCCATGAACGCCCTCCGCCTCGCGACGGTGGCCCTGCTCGGGGCGCTCGATGCCGTCGTCCGCGCCGACCTCGCGACGCAGATCCCGCCGGTCCCATGACACGAGGAGACGACCCCATGGAACGCCCCCTGACCCTGGCCCTCTGCGGCCTCACCGTCCTCGCCTTGTCGGGCTGCGGGAAGCAGGAGGCGCCCGCCGCCGCGCCGCCCGAGGTGGTGGTGGCCGGCGTCGTCCGGCGCGACGTGCCCGTCTACATGGAGCTCGTCGGCCAGACGAAGGGCTCCCAGGACGTCGAGATCCGGGCCCGCGTCGAGGGCTACCTCGACCGCGTGGCCTTCACCGAGGGCTCCTTCGTCCACCGCGGGGAGCTCCTGTACCAGATCGACCCGAAGCCGCTCGAGGCGGCCCTCGCCCGGGCGAAGGCCGAGCTCGCGACCGCGAAGGCGCGGCTCGACAAGGCAGTGACCGACGTCAATCGCCTCGGGCCGCTGGCCAAGGTCCAGGCGGTCAGCCAGCAGGAGCTCGACAACGCCCTCGCCTCGCGCGACGCGGCCCGGGCC
>JAXLRD010000177.1:0-2111 GCA_046331285.1 Vicinamibacteria bacterium | reverse complement strand
CCGCTTCAGGAGCCCGGGCGACCTCGCGGCGGACGACTGGCGCCACTCCTCGCCCCGATTCCAGGACGCGAACTTCGCGCGCAACGCCGCGCTCGCCGATCAGGTGGCGGCGATGGCGAAGGAGAAGGGCTGCCGGCCGACGCAGCTCGCCCTCGCGTGGGTGCTCGCTCGCGGCGAGGACGTCGTGCCCATCCCCGGGACGAAGCGCGTCGCTTACCTCGAGGAGAACCTCGCGGCCGAGGCCGTGGCCCTCGAGCCCTCGGAGATCGAGACGCTCGACCGCCTGTGCCCGCCGGGCGCCGCGGTCGGCGAGCGGTACGGGGCGGTGGCCGCCACCTTCATCGACCGCTGAGGGCCCGCGGGACCCGGAGGAGAGACGCATGAGCGAGAAGCGGTCGTTCCTCGGGATGCTGCTGCGGGCCTTCGACGCGCTCCGGCGGCTGGTGGTCAACCTGGTCTTCTTCGGGCTCCTCGCGGCCCTCGTCGTCGCCGCGTGGTCCGCCCGCCCGAAGGTGCCCGCGGGAGCCGCGCTCGTGCTGCGGCCGCAGGGCACGATCGTCGAGGAGGTCGCCGGGGGCGGACCGCTCGAGCGGCTGGCCGCCGAGCGCGCGGGGGCGGGCGCCCGGGAAACCCTCCTCCGCGACCTCCTCGACGCGGTCCGCCTCGCGAAGGACGACGCGCGGATCAAGGTCCTCTTCCTCGACCTCGACGCCATGTCCGGCGCGGGGCTGACGAAGCTGCGCGACCTCGGCGCCGTGATCGCCGAGTTCAGGAAGAGCGGCAAGAAGGTCGTCGCCTACGCGGACAGCTACGCTCAGGGCCCGTACTACCTGGCCGCGCAGGCGGACGAGGTCTATCTGCACCCGCAGGGCATGGTCCTCCTCGAGGGCTACGGCCGCTGGCGCAACTACTACAAGGAGGGCCTCGACCGGTTCGGCGTCTCCGTCCACGTCTTCCGGGTCGGCGAGTACAAGAGCGCCGTGGAGCCCTACCTGCGCGACGACATGTCCCCCGAGGCCCGGGAGATGTCGCTCGACGCCTACGGCGACCTCTGGCGCGACTATCTCGGCGACGTCGCGAAGGCGCGGAAGCTCCAGCCGGCGGACGTCCAGGCGCTCGTCGACGGCCTGCCCGACCGGCTGCGCGCCGCGGGCGGCGACATGGCGCGCCTCGCGAAGGAGGCCCGCCTCGTCGACACGGTGGCCCCGCGCGACGCGGTGCGCCAGCGGCTCATCGCCCTCGTCGGGGCGGAGGACGACGGCCGCACCTTCCGGCAGGTCGACCAGCAGGCGTACCTCGTGGCCCGGGCCGGGGACCGCCGCCGGGGCGCGGCCCGCGGCGACGCGGTCGCGGTCGTCGTCGCGAAGGGCGACATCCTCGACGGCCAGCAGCCGGCCGGCACGGTCGGCGGCGACTCGACCTCGCGCCTCATCCGGCGCGCGCGCGAGGACGCCTCCGTGAAGGCGATCGTCCTGCGCGTCGACAGCCCGGGCGGGAGCGCCTTCGCCTCCGAGGTGATCCGCCGCGAGTGCGAGCTCGCGCGCGGCGCCGGCAAGCCGGTCGTCGTCTCGATGGGAAGCCTGGCCGCCTCCGGCGGCTACTGGATCTCGACGGCGTCCGACGAGATCTGGGCCCAGCCCGAGACGATCACGGGCTCGATCGGCATCTTCGGGGTCTTCCCGACGGTCGAGAAGCCGCTCGCGAAGTACCTCGGCATCCACACCGACGGCGTCGGCACGACGCGCTTCTCGGACGCGCTGCGGCCCGACCGCGCCCTCGACCCCGCGGTGGCGGACGTGATCCAGCAGTCGATCGACCACGGATACGAGGAGTTCCTGGCGCACGTGGCGAAAGCGCGGAAGATGACGCGCGACCAGGTCGACCGGATCGCTCGCGGGCGCGTCTGGAGCGGAGAGGACGCGAAGACGATCGGCCTCGTGGACCAGCTCGGCGGCCTCGACAAGGCGATCGAGTCCGCCGGGAGGAGGGCGAAGCTGCCGCCGGGCCACCGCGTCTTCTACGTCGAGCCGGAGAAGAGCTTCCGCGACCGGCTCTCGGAGGCCCTCTTCGCGCGAGCCGCGTCGGTGCTCGGCGGGCCCGACGAGCTCGAG
>JAXLRD010000176.1:0-2155 GCA_046331285.1 Vicinamibacteria bacterium | reverse complement strand
CGCCCCCCGGTCCCTCTCCGCGCGCCTCGACGGCCTCGCGAAGCGGGTCGGCCAGCCGCCGCTCGCGCAGCTGCGATTCGCGCGCCGCGTCGAGTACGAGGTGCGCTGCAACTGGAAGGTGTACGTCGACAACTACCTCGAGGGCTATCACGTTCCGCACGTGCACCCGGAGCTGCTCGCCCTCTACGACTTCCGGCGCTACCGCACGGAGCTCCACGAGGACTGGTCGCTGCAGGTCGGTCCGCTCTCGGACGAGGCGAACCTCTACACGGCCGGCGGCGGGGAGGCGCTCTACGCCTTCCTCTTCCCGAACGTGATGCTGAACGTGCTGCCGGGCCGCCTCCAGACGAACCTCGTGGTGCCGACCGCCGCCGACCGCTGCCGCGTGGTGTTCGAGTACTACTACGACGACGCGGCCACGGAGGCCGGCCGGGCGCGGGCCGAGAAGGACCACGAGTTCTCCGACCTCGTGCAGCAGCAGGACGTCGAGATCTGCGAGCGCGTCCAGGAGGGCCTCGCGTCGGGCTCGTACTCCCGCGGGACCTTCAGCCCGGCGGCCGAGTCCGGCGTCCACCACTTCCAGCAGGCGCTGAAGGCGGCCTACCGCCGCATCCTGGGCGGCTGAGTCGTCAGGCCCGGGGCGGAGCGGGAGCGCCGCCCGCGGGCTCGTCCGGGGCCGGCTCCTCCGCCGGCGGGGCCGGCCGCGCCTCGAGCTCGCGCACGAGCGCGTCGAGAACCGTCTCGCGCTCGGGGGCGTCGGAAAGATCGAGGCGGACGAGCGTCCCGTCGCGGCGGGTGAGGTCGAGGCCACAGGCGTCGCGCCGCCACTGCGCGACCTGCGACCAGTCGAGCCGCGTGCGCTTCCACGGCGAGAGACGGATGTCGAAGCCGTCGTCGTCGAGGCGGAGTCGCCGCAGCCGCGCCAGGCGGCCGTGGAAGAGGCCGATGGCGAGCAGCAGCGCGGCCGCGAAGAGGTACGCGAACGGCAGCAGGTGCTTGCCCTGGTGGTGGAGGTGCCATGCCTCGACGCCGGTCACCGCGGCGGCGAACACGTCGACGAGGTTCGGACCGTGGCCGGCGTGCGGCGCGCCGCGCCGGGCGGCGCCCAGCTCGCGCGCGAACGCGCCGATCAGGAGGACGCCGGCGACGATCCCGGCCGCGTCGGGCCACGCCGGGCCGTGCCCGCCGGGCCGGAGCGCCTGGAGGCCGCCGAGGACGAGAGCCGCGCCGACGAACGCGTGCCGCAGGCCCTGGACCCGCTGCGCGCGCGACGCGCGCCGCGAGGTGAAGTGGAGGGTGCGCGGGTCCGTCATCCGAGGACGATCGGCTGGGGCTCGACGTCCCAGATCAGGCGGCAGTAGTCGCGGATCGAGCGGTCCGACGAGAAGCGGCCCATGCGCGCCACGTTGAGGATCGACATCCGCGTCCAGTGCTCCTCGTCGCGCCAGGCGCGCGAGACGGCGTCCTGCGCGTCGACGTAGGCGCGGAAGTCGGCGAGGAGGAGGAACGGGTCGTCGTTCAGCAGCGAGTCGACGAGCGGGCGGAAGAGCGACGCGTCGCCGTTCGAGTAGAAGCCGGAGCCGATCCGGTCGAGGGCCGAGCGCAGCTCCTCGTCCCGCTCGTAGTGGTCGCGCGGCCGGTAGCCCCGGGCGCGCAGGGCGGCGACCTCCTCCACGGTGAGGCCGAAGAGGAAGAAGTTCTCGGGGCCGACGTCCTCGCGGATCTCGACGTTCGCCCCGTCGAGGGTGCCGATCGTGAGCGCGCCGTTCAGCGAGAACTTCATGTTGCCGGTGCCGGAGGCCTCCTTGCCCGCGGTCGAGATCTGCTCGGAGAGCTCGGCGGCGGGGAAGATGCGCCCGCAGTTCGTGACGTTGTAGTCGGGCAGGAACGCGACCCGCAGCCGCCCGGCGACCGCGGGGTCGGCGTTCACGACCGCGGCCACCGAGTGGACGAGCTTGATCACGAGCTTGGCCGTGCGGTAGCCCGGCGCGGCCTTGCCCCCGAAGACGACCGTGCGCGGCGCGGCGGCGAGCGACGGGTCGCGGCGCAGCCGCTCGTGGAGAGCGGCCACGTGGAGCACGTTCAGGTGCTGCCGCTTGTACTCGTGGATCCGCTTCACCTGGACGTCGAAGAGGGTGTCGGGCGAGGCCTCCAC
>JAXLRD010000175.1:0-2242 GCA_046331285.1 Vicinamibacteria bacterium | reverse complement strand
TCGTCGCAGTGCCCCTCGATCGTGACGCGCGCCTCGCGGTGCGCCTGGAGCCACAGCGCGTGCTTCTCGAGCGTCGCGCGGGCCTGGTCGGAGAGGCTGGCGGAGTCGAGCTCGAAGTGGATGTCGTCGAGCGGGCCGCCCTCCGTGTTCGCCGTCGCCGAGGCGCCGCCCGAGCCGATGTCGCTGCCCGTGGCGCCCTCGCCGGCCATCGCCTGGACGTCCGGGCCCTGGTCGGCCGGCAAAGCGGGCTGCGACTCCTGGGCCGGGGCCTGGCCCGCGCCGCCCGCGCCGGGATGGGCGCCGGCCAGCGCGGGAGGGCGCTTCGGCCCGCACGCCGGCAGGGCGCACAGCGCCCCGAGGGCGAGAACCGTCAGCAGTCGGCCATCGAGACGGATCGACATGAGCACCCTCCTAAGGAGTCGCCGGGCCCCAGTCCGGCTGGACGTTGTTCCCGGGCCCGGTGGCGAGCGTCGTGAGGCTGCGGCCCTCCCGGTCGGAGATCGTGAGCTCCCAGCGGTCCGCGCGCTTGCACGAGAAGACCAGGTGGCGGCCGTTGGGGGCCCAGGACGGGTACTCGCACGAGCCCCGCCCCTGGGTGATCTGGCGGACCTGCCGGGTGGCCAGGTCGACGACGGCGATGTCGAAGCCGCCCGCCTCGAGCCGCGAGGTGTAGGCGATCTCGCTGTACTGCCTCGACGGGTTCCAGGCGCAGCCGTCGTTGTAGTTGCCGACCGAGCTCAGGCGTCGGACGTTCAGGCCCTCCGAGTCCATCACCCAGATCTGCGGCGTGCCCGTGCGGTTCGACGTGAAGGCGATCTCGGTCCCGGTCGGGCTCCAGCACGGCGCGGTGTCGGACGCCTGCGTCGTCGTCAGCCGCCGCGCGCCGCTGCCGTCGATGCCCGAGACCCACACGTCGCTGCTGCCCGCCCGCGTGCTCGAGAAGGCGAGCCGCTTCCCGTCGGGGCTCACCGCGGCCGACATCGCCTGCGCGTCGCCCCTCTCGCCGGTGAGGTTCGCGACGCTGCGGCCCTCGAAGATCCGCGCGAGGTAGACGAGCGGGCTGCCCTGTCGGTAGGACACGTAGGCGATCCCGCCGCCGTCCGGGGTCCACGTCGGGAGGATGTTGAGCGAGTTGTTCACGGTGACGCGCCGCGGGTTGAAGCCGTCGTAGTCGACGATGTAGATCTCCTTCGACCGGCGGGCCGCGGTGGCGTCGCGGTCGGACACGAACGCGAGGCGCGTCCGCGCGACGCCCGTGTACTGCGTCAGGGCCACGATGTCGTCCGAGGCCCGGTGGGCGAAGATGCGCGGGTTCTCGGCCGATCCCGCGTAGCGCCGCGCCAGCATGCTCTGGCCCGACGAGACGTAGTACACGAAGAGCTCCACCGCGATCTCGCCGCCGGCCGCGGGCGAGACCCGCGTGACGACGAGGTGCGACGCGCCGATGCCCTTCCAGTCCTCCATGTTCGGCGCGTCGAGGTTCTGGGCCGGGATCGCGGAGAGCAGGCTGTCGGGGACGAAGTCGAAGAAGCCCTCGAAGCGCAGGTCGCTGCGCAGCACCTGGCTGATCGTCCGGCAGGCCGCGGCGCTCGCCGCGTCGGCGCCGCGCGGGGCGCAGTCGGGAATCGCGAACCGGGGCGGTGTGCCGCCGATGACGATCTGCTGGATGCCCGGGGGCGGTGGAGCGGCGGCCGTCGCCGGCGCCTGGGCCGGCGCCGGCGACAGGGCCGCGAGGGCCGCGGGCGCCGCCGCGAGCGCGGCGGCCCGCGCGACCGGCAGGCCGGCCAGGGCCAGCGCGAGCCGGACCGGGCCGGCGCTACGACGTCGGGCGGAAGAGGGCCTGGATCGTTCGGGGGTTTCCACCATACTCCCTCGGGAGCGGGCCGAAGGGCGCCGCGTTGAGGACCGCGCGCTGCGCGGCCATGTCGAGGAGCGCCGCGCCGCTCGGCTGCGTGACGCGCACGTCCGTGACGCTGCCGTTCGGCTGGATCGTGAACGTGACGCCGATCGGCTGCGAGAAGCCGGCCTTGATCTGCTGGTTCCAGAGCATCCAGATCTTCTGGGTGACCCCGGCCATGTACCAGTCGCCGCCGGTGTCGGTGCCGTCGGGGACGCCGGGGCCGGGCGGGCCGATGAGAAGGCCGGGGAAGGCCGACGACGTCCCGGTGCCGCCGGGCACGCCGCCGGCCGACGGCGCGGGCCGCGCGGCAGACGAGGCCACCGTACGGCTCGTCGGCAGCGG
>JAXLRD010000174.1:0-2328 GCA_046331285.1 Vicinamibacteria bacterium | reverse complement strand
CCCGGGCCCGCGCCTCGAAGTAGCCGCCGTGGACGCGGTCCGCCGCGCGCTCCTCGATCAGGCGGAAGAGCGAAAGGGCCTCGTCGAGCGACGACGGGCGCCCCGTCGCCAGGTGATGCTCGGCGAGGGCATAGGTCGCGAAGGCGAGCGCGTAGGTCTGCTTCCGCTCGGAGACGGGCCGGCCCGCGTGGTCGAGCATCCAGTAGATGCCGCCGTACCGCTCGTCCAGGAAACGCCCGGTCAGCCAGGAACGGAAGTGGTCGGCGGCCCGCCGGTGCCCGGGATCCCCGGTGCGGCGATACGCGGCCGAGAAGGTCCACAGCAGCCGGGCGCAGAGGACGCCGCCCATCGGGGCCGCCTCGTCCGCCCGGCCGTCCTCGGCGACGAGGCCGCGAAAGCCGGCCTTCTCGTCGAGGACGTGCCCAAGCCAGAACGGCAGCACGTTGTCGCGGAGGTCGCGCTGCATCGAGTCGCGGAGTCTGAGGAGGCGCGCGTCGGTGTCCACGGCGCCCCAACGATACCAGACGGCCGGATAGAATCCCGGCGATGCCGGGCGCCTTCCACCCCGCCTACGATCCCGTGGCCGGCAGCACGACGCTCTCGGCGCTCGTCGCGGCGGCGCCGCTCGTCGTGCTGGGCCTGCTCCTCGCGGTCGTGCGTGTCGCGCCATGGAAGGCGGCGGTGGCCGGGGCGGGCACGGCGCTCGGGCTGGCCGTGTTCGTCTGGCGGATGCCGCCGCCGCTCGCGGCCGCGGCCGCCACCCACGGCATGGCCTACGGCCTGTGGCCGATCAGCTGGGTGGTCCTGAACGCGGTCTTCTTCTACAACCTGACCGTCGCGAGCGGCGACTTCGACGTCATCCGCCGCTCGCTCGCCCGCCTCACGGCCGACCGCCGCGTGCAGTGCCTGCTCGTGGCCTTCTGCTTCGGCGCGCTCATCGAGGGCATCGCCGGGTTCGGCGCGCCGGTCGCGATCAGCGCCTCGATGCTCGCCGGCCTCGGCTTCGAGCCCGTCTCGGCGGCGGTGCTCGCCCTCGTCGCCAACACGGCGCCCGTGGCCTTCGGCTCGATCGGCATCCCGGTGACGACGCTCGGGGGCCTCCTCGCCCCGATCCTCGGCCGCGACACGGCCCAGACGACGCGCGACCTCTCGGCCATGGTCGGCCGCCAGCTCCCGATCTTCTCCCTCGTGATCCCGGCCTACCTCGTGGTCCTGCTCGCCGGCTGGCGGCGGATGCTCGAGGTGCTGCCGGCGGTCGCCGCGGCCGGCGTGAGCTTCGCCGCCGTTCAGCTCGCGGTGTCGAATCTCGCCGGCCCGGAGCTGACGGACATCCTCTCGTCGCTCGCGTCGCTCGGCGCGGTGGCCCTCCTCCTGCGGTTCTGGAAGCCCGCCGAGGTTTGGCGCGGCCCCGGCGGCGGGGCCGCGACGCCCGACGAGACCCGGCGCGACCCTCGCGCGCGCGTCGCGCGGGCCTACGGGATGTACGCGATCCTCGTGGCGGTCGTCCTCCTGGGCCAGGCCGCGGCGTCGGCCGGCCTGAAGAACGTGAAGTGGGAAGCGCCATGGCCGGGGTCGTACGCGGAGACCGCCGACGGACGGAAGGCCCCGCTCGTGTACCGGGAGCCGCCGGTCGCGCCCGAGCCCGCGCCCTACCCTCTCGTGTACCGGTTCGACGCGCTCACCTCCGCCGGCACTCTGGTGCTCGCCGCGTCGGCCGCCGCTTTCCTCGTGATGCTGGCCTTCGGGGCCCCGCCGGCGGCGTTCGCGATCACCTTCGGCCGGACCCTGCGGCAGCTGCGCTGGCCGATCGTCACGATCGCCTTCATCCTGTCGATCGCCACGGTCATGAACTACTCGGGCATGACGAGCTCTTTGGCCCTGGCCCTCGCCGCGACGGGCGCCCTCTTCCCGTTCTTCTCCGCGTTCATCGGGATGCTCGGGGTCTTTCTCACGGGCAGCGACACGTCGTCCAACACGCTCTTCGGCCCGCTCCAGGCCACGACGGCGAAGGTCTCCGGCCTCGACCCGATCCTCACCGCGGCCACCAACAGCTCGGGCGGCGTGATGGGGAAGATGATCAGCCCGCAGAACCTCTCGGTCGGCGCGGCCGGCGTCGGCGCCGTCGGCCGCGAGGGCGAGATCCTGCGCCGCGTCGTCGGCCACAGCCTGCTGCTCACGGCGCTCATGGGCGTCGTGGCGATGCTGCAGGCCTACGTCTTCCCCTGGATGGTCCCCGGCCGCTGAGGCCGCGGGGCCGGCGAGGCTTCCTCCTCGTCCGCGATCGGCTCGGGCGCCGAGGGGAGAGGCTCGAGAGGCGCCTCGGCCGGC
>JAXLRD010000173.1:0-2452 GCA_046331285.1 Vicinamibacteria bacterium | reverse complement strand
GAGGAGCAGCTCCGGCTCGTCGACGATCGCCCGGGCGAGGAAGGCCCGCTGCGTCTCGCCGCCCGAGAGCCCGCGCAGCGGGGCGTCGAGGAGCCGCTCGCCGCCGACCCGGGCGAGGGCCCGCCGCGCCGCCTCCCGCTCGACGGCGGGCACGCGCAGCGGCCAGCGCCCGCGGCGGTTGGCGACGATCATCTCGACGACCCGCGCCGGGAAGCCGGGGTTGAAGCCCTTCGCCTGCGGCAGGTAGCCGACGCGCGCGCGGCCGCCGCCGGGCGGGCGGCCGAGCACCTCGATCGTCCCTCCCGCGACCGGCACGAGGCCGAGGGCCGCCTTCAGGAAGGTGGTCTTGCCGCCGCCATTCGGGCCGCACAGGCAGCAGAACTCGCCGCGGGCGACCTCGAAGGACACGTCCTCGAGGACGACGCGCCCGTCGATCGCCGCGGTGACGCCGCGGGCGACGAGGGCGGCCGAGCTCACCGCAGGGCCTCGTCCATCGCCCGCGCGATCCCCCGCAGCACGTCCTCGTAGCTGCTGGCGGACGCGGTGCCGCCGAGGCCGTCGACCTCGTGAACGGCGACGCCCGCCTCGCGCGCGATCGAGCGCGCGAGCTGCCCGTCCATCTGCGGCTCGACGAAGAGCGCGGCCGGCGCGGGGCCCCGCAGCAGCTCGACCACCGCCTGCACGTGCTGCGCGGTGGGCTCGACGCCCGGCACCGGCTCGACGACACCCACGACCTGAAGGCCGTAGCGGGCGGCGAAGTAGAAGAGAGAGCCGTGGAAGGTGACGATGCGGCGCCGCGGCCAGGCCGCCGCCCGCGCGGCGATGTCCTTGTCGGCGGAGTCGATCGCGCGGCGCACGTCGTGTCCCCGCTCGCGGAAGAACGGCGCCCCGGCCGGATCGAGCCCGGACAGGGCGTCGACGATCACGTCGACCGCGCGCTGGGCCCGGACCGGGTCGGTCCAGAAGTGCGCGTCGATGAGCGGCTCGGTCCGCACGACGCCGGCCGGCGCGAGGATCGGGTCCATCAGCGGGCCGAGCTCGAACACCCGCGCCTCGCCCGCGCCCGCGGCCCGCGCCATTCCCTGGGCCCACGGGTCGAGGCCGAGACCGACCGCGAACACGAGCGAGGCGTCCGCGAGGGCCGCGACGTCGCGGGGACGCGGCTCGTAGCCGTGGGGGTCGGCGCCGGCGGGCAGCACGAGGACCGGCTCGAGCCGGTCGCCCGCGACCCGGCGGACGAGGTCGTAGAGAGGGAAGACCGTGGCGGCGACGCGGGGCCGCGCGGCCGGCCGGCGCAGGCACGCGCCGCCCGTCGCGGCCGCTCCCGCGACGGCGGCGAGCAGCAGGCCGATCGAGGCGCGGCGGATCACGCCGCGGATGTTAGCAGCAGTGGGCCCGCCTCACGCCCGCTCCGCGCCTTCGTTCCTTTCGGCCGAACGTTCATGGCCCGATTGACAGCCTTTGACGGCGCCTCCGGTTGACATCCCATGCGGGTCGTGTGAGTTTCACTTCTTCCATGGGCCCCGGCCGCAGGCGCCTGGGCGAGCGGGTACCGAAAGGGGCCGCGCGACCGACCGTGCGGGAGTGCGAGCGAAGGAGCAGTGAAGTGACAACGCGGACGGCCGTCTCGATCCTCGGAGTCGCCCTCGTGCTGGGCCTCGTCATCCAGTGCGGAGGCGGTTCCTCGCCGACGTCGAACCCCACGCCGGTGCCGACCCTCTCGCCGACGCCCACGCCGACGGCGACGCCGTCGAACGTCCTCCCGTCGGGCCTCGTGTGCAACCCGACCCCGCCGCCGCTCTACGGGATGCCGATCAAGGTGCACGCAGGGACCCCGGACCGGGCCGTCATCGACTCGAAGCCCATCGTCATCAACGTGGACAACTACTGCGAGCGCGCGACCGGAATCGGGGGCAAGTACTGCGAAACCCGGCTCGAGGGCGACCCGCAGCGCGTCGCGTGCGACTACCTGGCGGTCGGCAAGGCATCCGACACCGGACGCTGGGGCCCGCGCTGGTATTTCAATGGCCAGCCCTGCGACGGCCCGAACGCGGCAAGCTGCCTGAACCACCCGACGGAGCAGTTCCTGGCCATCGGCAAGGCCAACGGGCGCTTCGAAGCCTGCGCCGCGGACGACGTCCCCGTGTGGCCGGACGGCGGCTCACGCTGCGGCCTCTGCATCCTCGAGAACGGAGTCTGCCAGAAGTAGAGGCGTCTCTCCGCGGCGGGGTGGCGCGCGCTACTCCGCGGCCGTGAGCGCCGGCCGTGCCGCGAGGCCCCGCACGACCGCGAGGGCGAGGGCCGCGGCATTCCGCGCCGCGACGCCGAGGTGGCGCCGCGCCTCCTCGGGCGCGTCGCCCGCCGCTCGGTCGGACAGGCCCCGCACGACGAGGACGGGCACACCGAGCTCGCGGCAGACCTGAGCCACCGCCGCGCCCTCCATCTCGCACGC
>JAXLRD010000172.1:0-2541 GCA_046331285.1 Vicinamibacteria bacterium | reverse complement strand
GAGTCGAAGTGGCCGCCGATGACGACCACCTCGTCGGGCTTCTCGCGCCCGCGGATCTCGCCGAGCACGTTGCCGGAGTCGGCCTCGCCCTCGAGCCGCGCCTCCATCTTCAGGGCGACCGTGATCGGGACGCCCGCCGCCTGCGTCCGCCACATCCACTCGGCGTCCTCGACGGTGATCGAGGCGGCCGGGATCTTCGGCGCGCCGTCCTCGTAGCTCAGCATCCCGGTGTGCGGGGTCGCGATCGACCGACCCGTGGCCGAGCGCACCAGCACCGCCACCGCGCCGAGCTTCGCCGCCGCGGAGGCGCCGGAGCTGCGATAGCGCACGGTGCGGCCGTAGCCCTCCCAGGCCGGCGCGTAGGCGACGATCCGGCCCTTCACCTTCTCCGCGCCGAGGGCCGAGAGCTCGTCGAAGCTGCGCACGACCACGACGGGCGCCGTGATCCCCTCGGCCGGCGTCCCGACGCTCAGGCCGAGGCCGAGGATCGGCAGCTCGCGCTCGACCGGGGCCAGGAGGCGCGCGCTCTCGCGGCCGCGGACCCACCGCGGCACCTTCGCCGGCTGCACGCGCACGTTCTCGAGGCCGTCGGCCTTCATGCCCTCCTCGGCCCAGCGGATCGCGCGCTCGAGCCCCGTCGAGCCCGAGAGCCGGTGGCCGATGCGCGTGGTCAGGTGCTCGAGCCGCGTCCAGGCCCCGTCGTCGACCAGGGCCCTCCCGAGGATCCGCCCGGCGGTCTCGCGATCCGGGGCGAGGCGGGTCGAGGCGGCGGGCGCCGGGGCCGCGCCGGGGATCGCGAGGGCAGCGACGGGGATCGCGAGGGCCGCGGCGAGGACGGGAAGGACGCGTCTCATGTGGTGACCTCCGGCGCGACACTAGCACGGACGCCGGCGTCCGCGCGGGGTGGTCGCCGGCGTGCTACGATCCCGGGTCACCCCGAGATGGACCCCCTCAGGCTGCGCGTCACGCCCCCCGTAGGAGATGCCTTCGAGCACGTCTGCACCACCGAGTCTCTGGTGGTCGGGCGCTCGTCGCGAGCCGACCTCGTCCTCTCCGACCGGTTCCTCTCGCGCCAGCACGCCCGCTTCTACCGCGAAGGCGACACCTGGATGGTCGAGGACCTCGGGTCGCGGAACACGACGCTGCTGAACGGCCGCCCGGTCACCGGGCCGGCCCGGGTCGGCCCGGGCGACCTCGTCAAGCTGTCCGAGACGGTCATCGCCGTCGCCGGGGAGGGCGGCGCGGTCCCCGCCCCGCCGGCCGAGGAGAAGTCGTCGAGCGACACCATCGTGCTGCGCTCCGCGTCGGAGCTCCTCGCGGCGGCCGAGCGCGAGTCGGCCGGCCGGCTGAAGCTGCTCAACGAGGTCCACCGCGCCCTCGCGACGACCCACAACCTGAAGGACCTCCTCGAGGTCGTGCTCGACCGGGCCTTCGCCCACCTCGGGCCCGAGGAGGCGATCGTCTACCTGAAGAGCCCGCACGGCGGGCTCGAGCGGGTGGCCACGCGCCGGCTGCCGGGAGCGAAGGGCGAGCTGTCGCACTCGCGCTCGCTCGAGCACGAGGTGGTCGAGAAGGCGCAGGCCGCGCTCGTCCTCGACGCGCTCACCGACGAGCGCTTCGCCGCCGCGCAGTCGATCCTGAGCTCGGGCGTCCGCAGCCTGATCGCCGCCCCGCTCCTCGACGCCTCGGGCAGCCTCGGGATGATAGTGCTCGGCTCGCGGATCCACCTGCGCCGCTTCTCCGAGCAGGACATGGAGCTGCTGGTGGCGTTCGCGTCGGTCGCCGCGCTGCGCATCCGCAACCTCTCCCTCGCCGAGGAGGCGGCCCGCCGCCGCGAGCTCGAGAAGGAGCTCGCGATCGCCCGGCACATCCAGCTCGCGCTGCTGCCGGAGAGCCTGCCCGACATCCCCGGCTACGCCGTGTTCGCGACGAACGACGCGTCGCGGGCGGTGTCCGGCGACTTCTACGAGTTCCAGCAGCGGGACGAGAGCGACGAGCAGATCATCGTGATCGCCGACGTGTCGGGAAAGGGGATCGGCGCCTCGCTGCTCGCGGCGTCGTTCGACTCGCTCCTCATGGGCCCGATCGAGGTGAACTACCCGCCCGACGTCATCTGCGCGAAGGTCTCGCGCCGGCTGTACGCGAAGACGCCGCCCGAGCGCTACGTGACGGCGTTCCTCCTCGCCCTCGACCCCTCGAGCGGCCGCGTGTCGTACACGAACGCGGGCCACAACGCCGGCCTCCTCGTCCGCGCGGACGGCTCCATCCAGCGGCTCGACGCGACGGGGATGCCGATCGGCCTCATGCCGTTCGCCGAGTACGAGAAGGCCGAGGTGACCCTCGCCCCCGGCGACCTCATCGTCCTGTACACGGACGGCCTGACCGAGGCCGCGAACCCGGACGGCGACGAGTTCGGCCTCGAGCGCCTCGAGGCCGTCGTCCGCCGCCACGCCGCCGAACCGCTCGTGGCCCTCGCGGTCGCGATCGAGACCGTGATCGAGGTGTTCGCGGACGGCACGCCGTTCGGCGACGACCGCACGC
>JAXLRD010000171.1:0-2548 GCA_046331285.1 Vicinamibacteria bacterium | reverse complement strand
GGCCGAGGCGCTCTACCGGCGCGAGGGCTTCTCTTCGAACGGGCGCCAGCTCATGACGCGACGGCTGTAGCTCGTCCCGCCACGGCTCGCCGTCGCCTCAGCGGGCGGGCGGGAGCGCCGCCACCCAGACGGTCGACGCGCTCTCGGCGTACTCGTACAGGACGCGGTCGCCGCGAGGGAACCAGTACGGGTAGCGGACGTAGAGAGAGGGCGTGGCATAGGGCGTGAGCCGCCGCTCCTCGCCCCCCTCGACCGCAACCGTGTAGACGTTCCACAGGCCCTCCCGCTGGCCGGCGAAGGCGATGCGCCGCCCGTCGGGCGAGAACGACTGCGGCCAGCTCTGCCCCGGCCGCGACAGGACCTCGCGGATGGCCCCGCCCGCGGCCGGCACGAGGCCGATCCGCGTGTCGCCGCCGCGCATGAGCTCGAGGGCGAGCTGGCGGCCGTCCGGCGACCACACGGGCCAGCCGGCGCCCTCGCGGTCGTCCGTCAGCCGCCGGGCCTCTCCGCCGGAGAGACTCATCTCCCAGACGTTCAGCGGACCCTCGACCGCTCCGTGCGCGACGACGCGGGTCCCGTCCGGCGAGATCGAAGCGGGCCAGTGCAGGTGCCGCGCGAGGACGGCCTGCCGGCGCGTCACTCCGGTCTCGACGTCCACCGTCCAGAAGGTCGGGCGCGCCTCTCCGCCTCTGACGAAGCCGAGGGTTCGGGAGTCGGGAAAGAATCCGCGGGACCACGAGGCGCCCGACTCCTCGGCCACGACTCGCGCGGCGCCCGAGGCGGCGTCAGCGACCCACAGGGCCAGACCGACGCCCGGCCGCATCGTCCCGAACGCGAAGAGCCGGCCATCGGGCGACACTCCGAGCGGGATCTTCCGGCCGCCGACGTCCGTCACCGCGGGTCGCGGCTCGCCGACCGGCCGCCCGTCGGGGGTGAGGCCGACCGAGAGGATCTCGTACCGCGTGCGGAAGGTGACGTACGCGACCGATCGGCCGTCCGAGGACAGCGCGACGTGCGCCCAGGCGGACGCCCGCTCGCTGCCGCCGGCCAGGAACTGCGGCTCGCCGACGACCTCTCCCGACTCGGGCGAGACCGAGACGCGCCAGGCGAACCAGCGCCCCCCTTCCGAGCCGAGCCAGATCTGGGAACGACCGTTCTTCTCCCAGGCGAGGCCGGTGAACCACTGCGAGCTCGTGCTCGTCCGACGCAGGCCCGACCCGGCGGCGCGGACCACCATGACCCTCGGCCCGGCGAGGAAGCCGATGAGGCGGCCGTCGGGCGACCAGGCCGGCGCGCCCTGGCCCCCGGGTCCGACGGCGGCGATGGTCGTGAGCGGCCGCGGCTCCCCGCCGGCCGCGGCGACGGTCCACAGCGTCGAGCCCTCGCCCGCGGCGAAGTTGCCCTCGCCCGAGCCGACCCAGGCCTGGCCCTGGAAGGCGATCGTCTTCCCGTCCGGCGACCACGCGGGAGACGAGCCGAACCGCGTGAGCTGGCGCGGCACGCCGCCGAGCGCGGGGACGATCCAGATCCCGCCGCGCCCCACCGAGTGGTAGGCCAGGAGCCGGCCATCGGGCGAGAACGCCGGCTGCACGTTCTGCTGCCGGTCGCTAGTGATCGCCACCTCGCGCGCGCCGGGCGCGAGCGCGCGGAGGACGATCTCCATCGAGCCGCCTCTCTGGCTCGCGTAGGCGATCGACGCGCCGTCCGGCGAGAAGCACGGTGAGACGTTGAGGCTCGCGCTCGTGCTGACCTGCTGATCGCCGAGCACGCCCGGGCTCGCGGGCGCCACGATCGCGACAGGGGGCCGGGTCGTGAAGCGCTTCACGCCGAGAGCCAGGAGGCCGACGGCGAGCGACGCGCAGACGACCGCGGCGAGGCGGAGTCCGGGCGCCCACGGCCGCGCGGCCACGGGCTCGATCCGTGGCGCCGACCCGTCGAGCGGCGGGCCGGGCGCGGGGTCCCGCCGGGCCGGGGCCTCCGAGTCGCCGCCGGGCGGAGCGACGAAGCGGTAGCCGCGCGTCGGCACCGTCTCGATGTAGCGGGCCTCGCGGGCGTCGTCGCCCAGCCCCCGACGGATCTGGGCCACGAGGCGCGTGAGGGCGTTCTCGGTGACGGCCGTGTCCTTCCAGACCGCCGCCTGGATCTCGGCCTTCGACACCAGCCGTCCCGGCTGCGCGGCCAGGAAGAGAAGCAGCTCCACCGCCTTCGGCTCGAGGCGCACGGGCTCGCCGGCCTTCGTCACGCGGAAGGCCTCGGGATCGATCTCGACGTCGTCGAAGCGATAGCTCATCCGTCCGGCGAGGCCCTCACCGAAACCGCGGCCGTCCATCCCCTCTCCCTCACGACTCGCGCCGGGCCCGGGCCGAGCTTCCCGGCATTCCCCCGAGGTGAGCTGTGGAGCGGTTCACGCAGTCTAAGGCCGTGGCGTTCGCCGCGGCAATCGTGGCCCTGTGCGGCGGCGCGCGAGCGGGCGGCGCGGAGGCGACCGGGCCCGCGAAGGCCGACGGCGTCCGCCTCGACGGCCGCTGGTTCGAGGAGCCCGTGCGGC
>JAXLRD010000170.1:0-2641 GCA_046331285.1 Vicinamibacteria bacterium | reverse complement strand
GCGCGCTCGGCCCCCTGCGCGCGCTGGTGAACAACGCCGCGAGCGACGACCGCCACCGCTTCCTCGAGGTCACCCCCGAGTACTGGGACGAGCGGATCGCGACGAACCTCCGCCACTACTTCTTCGCCGCGCAGGCGGCCGTGCCGGCCATGGCCGCGGCCGGGGGCGGGTCGATCGTGAACCTCAGCTCGATCTCGTGGGTGATCCCGTCGACGGGCCTGCCCGTCTACGTGACCGCGAAGGCCGGCATCGTGGGCCTCACGCGCACCCTCGCGCACGAGCTCGGCCGCGACAACGTGCGGGTCAACTGCGTGATGCCGGGAGCGATCGCCACCGAGCGGCAGAAGCGCCTGTGGCTCACCCCTCAGTACACCGCCGAGGTCCAGTCGCGCCAGGCCCTGAAGCGCGAGCTCGTCCCGGCCGACGTGGCCCGGCTCGTCCTCTTCCTCGCCGCCGACGACTCGGAGTCGATCACGAACCAGAGCTACGTCGTGGACGGCGGCTGGGTCTAGCTCGAGGGTCGGACGCTCGAAGCCAGCGGAGCAGATTTCGACTACTCGATAGCCGCTCTTCGCCTGTTTGTGGGCGTCATCACACCGCGGGTGAGACTCTCACGTTTTCTCCTTGAACACTCCAGGGGCCGGCGTTACCTTCGACCCATCCCTCCTCTCGGACGCTCCCCCTCCAGGGCGTCCCGCGCCGGTGCGGTCCGGGAGGTCTTGATGACGTTCGAGCTCGAGGCCGGTGGCGTTCGAGTCTCCTGCAGTTCCGCGCGCTGGACCCAGCGACTCGTCGAGAAGGGCGCCCGGCTCGTCGACCCGAGCCAGGCGGAGTATCTGCGCGACGCCTCCGCGGCGGAGCCGGGGCGGCGGCCCGAAGAGCCGACCGGGCGAGACTGAGAAGGCCGGCGATGTCCGCACGCAGGCTCTCCGTCACCGCGGCGATCCTGCCGCCCCCGGCCGCCCGAGCGACGCCGGAGTGGCTGAAGGACGCGGTCGACGCGCTCGTCGTCGCGGCCCTTCTCCTGACGCTCGCGGCCCTCGGCCTCTGACGAGCGCGCGCGCCGCGGCGCGAACGGCGTAAGATCGCGCGGGCGCTGACGCCCGCGCGCACTTCCGCTGGAGGCCCGCCGATGAAGTCCCTCGCTCCCCTCGCCCTCGCCGCGATCCTCGCGGCGCCCGTCCTCGCCGCCGCCCAGAGCATCACGCCGACGCGCGACGAGGTCATCGCCCTCACCTCGGACTGGAAGGGCGAGCGCATGAAGGACGGCCGCCCCCGCGTCTCCGACGCGATCCTCGCCCGCATGAAGAACGTGAACCTCGAGGAGGCGTGGGCCGTGCTGCGGGGCAAGGGCTTCGAGTGGCAGTACGAGGGCCGCTTCCGCAACGTGCACCTCGACCCGACCGCGACGATGGTCGGCCGCGCCCTCACCGCGACGTTCGTCCCGAAGCGCCCCGACCTCGACAAGGCGCTGAGCGACGCCGGCCACGCCGCGGGCCACGTCGGCGGCCGCAACTCCTGGCCGATCGACATGCTGCAGAAGGACGACGTCTACGTCGCGAACGTCTTCGGCAGCTACGAGGGCGGGCCGATCATCGGCGGCAACCTCTCGACCGCGATCTACCGCAACTCCCAGAACGGGATCGTGTTCGACGGCTCCGTGCGCGACATCGCGCAGATGGAGACGATCGAGGGCTTCAAGGGGTGGGTGCGCGACTGGCACCCGTCGTACAACTACGACAACATGCTCGTCGAGATCAACCGCCCCGCGCGCATCGGTCAGATGACGTGCCTCCCCGGCGACGTCGTGCTCGCGAAGCGCGAGGGCGTCATGTGCATCCCGCCGTCGCTCGCCGAGCTCGTGTGCAAGACGGGCGAGATCGTGCAGCTGCGCGACATGTTCGGCTTCGAGCGCATCAAGAGCGGCACCTACACGCCCGGCCAGATCGACCAGCGCTGGACCGACGACATGGAGAAGGACTTCTCGAAGTGGCTGAACGACCACATCGACAAGCTCCCCGTGCCGAAGGAGCAGATCCAGGAGCTGCTGAAGGAGCGGACCTGGTAGGGCGGCGGCCCTTCCGGGCCGCCGCGGTCACTTCAGCCCGAAAAGGCGATCACTTCATCCCGAACAGGGTGACGTCCGCCTGGCCGTTCATCAGGCCCTTCGTGTCGTACCAGAACTCCACCCGGCGCAGGCTGCGCTGGCCGGCCCCGCGGAGGTCGATGACCCGGCTCTCGCCGCCGCGCGGGATCTCCTGGCGGACGTCGATCCGGTCGGGGGCGCCGTTGTCGTAGGTGACGAGCATGTGGTGCATGTGCAGGGGCGCGTCGGTGACCTTGAACTTCAGCCGGCGGAAGTTGTCGTAGGGGCCCTGCACCACGATCGCGTCGTGGTCGGCCGTGTGACGCGCCTGCGTCTGGCCGATCAGGCGCCACGAGCCGGCGGGGCCCGGCCTCGGGCGAGTCACCTTTTCGGCCCGCAACGGAGCGGCGGCGGCCGCGACGAGCGCGGCGGCGACGAGGAGCGAGGCCATCCTGTTTCTCATCGACGAGACCTTTCCGGGCCGGCTGCGGCCCTGATGGGAGTGCGCGCGCTGAAGGGGGACCGGGCACAGTATGCCATCGCCCCGGCGCCGCC
>JAXLRD010000169.1:0-2650 GCA_046331285.1 Vicinamibacteria bacterium | reverse complement strand
ACAAAGGACCGGCCGACACCCGCGGCCGCACGACGGTCACGTACCCGCGGGCGTGCGCGACGATCGTCCAGGGCGCCGGGGGCGGCGCGTCGATCCGCGCGTGCCCGTCCCGCCCGGTCACCGCGGACTTCACGCGGAGGGGATCCACCTCGCCGTCGGGCCGATAGAGCCGCTCGGTGGCGCGCGCCATGACGAGGGCGCCTTCGACCGGCTTTCCCGCCGGATCGATCACCGTCACGTCGAGCGCGACGGTCGGGCGCGCGGCCGCCGGCTTCGGGGCCGGCGCGGCGGTCTGAAGGAGAGCCAGCGCGAGAGGAATCAGCATGGTCTTCCTCAGTCCCGGCGGGAGGACGAGCGCCGGTGCGCCGGCGCGAGGACGAAGCGCAGGTCACTGGCGCCGTTCCGCCTCATCCAGTCCGCCTCGGGCCTGAGGTTCGCGTCTTGGGCGGCGCGCGAGTAGCCGGGCGCGTCGACGGAGACCTCGACGATCTCCCGCGGGAGCGGACCGAGAGTGAAGTGGCCGTCGGCGGGCAGCTCGGCCTCGACCCAGTCCCACGCGGCGCGCCGCTGGACGCGGATCTTCGCGTCGGCCGGCAGCGGCCGGCCGTCGGCGGTCACGACTCGGCCCGACACGGTCAGCCCGGGGGCCACCGCGACGTCGCCGAGGTCGAGGATCGTGCCCTCCGCCGCGGCCGGGATCGTCCGCTCCGCCACGGCGCCCGTCGCGGCGAGGCCCTGGAGCTTGCCGTAGAAGACGAGGGCCTCGGCGGGCGGCAGGTGCTCGAGGAGGAAGCGACCCAGGCGATCGGTCTCGGCCGTGCGCTCGCCGACGAAGGTATCGACCCGCCTGTCGACCTGAACCGCCGCCACTACGGCGCCTGCTATCGGGCGTCCGTCGCGAACGAGACGGCCCCTCAAAGTGCGCCCCGGACCGAGCCGCAGGACCTCTTCTGCGCCCCCGGTGGACACCGCGATCGCCTTCCGCGCGAAGTCCCGGGCTTCGACTTGAACGAGGACCGCGTCCGCGTCGACCGTCATGCCCAGCACGAGGCGGCCGTCGGCGCCGGTCACGACCGGGTCGACGCCGAACGGCCCGAAGTGCTGCGAGTACGCGTCGTCCGGAGAACGTCCGGTCTGGTGGCCGATCGGCTCGACGAGGGCGCCGACGATCGGGCGACCTTGGCTGTCGACTACCCGGGCTCGCACCACACGACGGGGATCTCCGGGCATCGGCGGGCGGGGTTCCAGCACGACATCGAGCGGTCCGCCGGTCGGCTCGACGCTCTCCGTGAAGCGCGCCGCGTACCCGTCAGCCGCCGCGCCGACGGAGAAGATGAGCGAGGGGTCGAGACGGGGAACGGTGAACGCGCCCCGCGCGTCGGTGGTCGCGCGCTTGCGACAGTCCAGATAGCACGACGGACATGTCACGCTCGGCCCGACCCGCGGACGGGCCGTGTTCACGAACACGAGCGCGCCGACGATGGGCCGGCCGTCGGGCGTCCTCACGGTTCCGCTCAACGCCGGTCGCTCCACTCGGCTCTCGAGCGCGACGGTGGCCGAGGTCCCTGCCAGGATGAGGAGAGAGAGGCTGCAGCAGATTCCAAGCCGCACCAGTGAAGCTCCTTCCTGCCGCGCAGAGTCGCGGGCGGAGCCACAGTAACACTTCGCGTGCCGCCGGCTTCTGGTCTGTTCGACCCAGCCGCCGCGGGCACAGTGTGGCTGGCTTCAGACGCCAATCTCCTTTCGACGACACCGGCGATCACGCTAGACTCGGGCGCAACGAGGAGGCTCGCGTGCTCCAGCGTCTGGCCGTGACCGCGGGCGGACTGGCCCTGAGCGCATCCGTGGCCGCGGCGCAGGCCGTGCCCTCGCGCGCCGACTGGCTGAGGGACGCGCGACTCGGCGTCTTCATGCACGTGCTGCCCGCGAGCGACGCGGACCTCGCGAAGCTCGAGGCGTTCGACGTCGACGGGCTCGCGGCGCAGGTCGCGAGCACGGGCGCGCGCTACTTCGTGCTGACGCTCGGGCAGAACTCGGGTTACTTCAACGCGCCGAACGCGGCGTACGACCGCCGCACCGGCTATCGGCCCGGCGAGCGCTGCGCGAAGCGTGACCTGCCGAGGGACCTGCACCGCGCGCTCCAGGCAAAGGGCCTGCGGCTCATGCTCTACCTGCCCTGTCAGGCGCCGAATCGGGATCGCCGCGCGCAGAAGGCGTTCGGGCTCGCCGAGGGCCCGAAGGACCAGCCGATCGACGCACGCTTCGCGCGCCAGTGGGCCGAGGTGATCGCGGAGTGGTCGACGCGCTACGGCAACGCCGTCTCGGGCTGGTGGTTCGACGGCGGGTACGACGGCGTCGGCTTCCGTGAGGACATCGCCGCGATCTACGCGGAGGCCGCGCGCCGCGGCAACCCCGGCTCGATCGTCACGTTCAACCCCGGCGTGAGCCTGAAGCGCCACACGCAGGCCGAGGACTACACGGCCGGCGAGCTGAACGAGCCGTTCGCATTCGTCCCGACGTCGCGGTTCGTCGACGGCTCGCAGTGGCACGCGCTGACGTTCGTCGGCTCGCACTGGGGCGCCCGCGACACGCGCTTCCCCGCCGAGCAGTGGCGGGAGTGGGTCGGGAAGGTCGTGTCGGGCGGCGGCGC
>JAXLRD010000168.1:0-2717 GCA_046331285.1 Vicinamibacteria bacterium | reverse complement strand
GAGCAGGCGCAGGAGGTCCACGCCTTCATCCGCTCGCGGATCGCCGCGAAGCACGGCCAGGCCGTCGCCGACGTCCTCCGCGTCCTCTACGGCGGCAGCGTCAAGCCCGACAACGTCAAGGGCCTGATGGCCCTGCCCGACGTCGACGGCGCCCTCGTCGGCGGCGCGTCGCTCAAGGCCGACTCGTTCCTCAAGCTCGTCTTCTACGACAAGCAGTAGCCGCCAGTCGACCTGACGCACGCCACGGCCCCGGCCCGCTCGACGCGAGCAGCCGGGGCCGTCGTGTTCACGGAGGACCGGGCGCATACTCTCCATGCCGTGCCGGCCAGGACCGCGCAGGCCATGGACCGCAGCATCTACCTCGTCCAGCCGTCGTACCGGGACCGCAGCGGCACGCTGCTGAAGGGCCGTCGCCAGGGCCTGCACTCGGCGGTACTGCCCGCGCTGAGCGCGGCCGTGCCTCCCGACTGGCGGAAGCGCAGCTGCATCGAGTACTTCGAGGACGTCGACTTCGACTGCGACGCGTCCGTGGTCGGGATCACCTCGATGGGCTACGACTTCCCGCGCGGCCGCGAGCTGGCGGCCGAGTTCCGGCGGCGTGGCAAGGTCGTCCTCTTCGGCGGCTGGCCGGCCGGCCTGTCGCCCGAGAAGCTCTCGGGCCTCTGCGACGCGCTCGTCACCGGGAACCCCGGGCCGAAGGCCCTCGGCGGCATCCTCGCCGACGCCGAGCGGGGACGGCTCGCGCCGGAGTACCGCTGCGGCGTCGAGATCGACTACCCATGGGACTACTCGGTGTTCGACGGGAAGCGGATCGACTACCCGCCGGTGGTCACCGGCGTCGGCTGCCCCAACCGCTGCGCGTTCTGCTGCATCGCCGCCACCTACCGCGGCCGCTACACGCCGCGGGCGATCGACTGCGTGGTGGCGGACGTGCGATCCGCGGCCGCGCGCTCGCGCACCGTGTCCTTCGTCGACTCGAACCTCTACGGCGATCGCGCCTACCTGCTCAGGCTGTGCGAGGCGATGAGCGCCGAGGCGGTGCGCGTGCGCTGGGGCGCGCAGGCCACGATCGCCGTGGGAGCCGACGAGGCGGCCCTGCGCGCCCTGCGAGCGGCGGGGTGCCGGATGCTCTTCATCGGCATGGAGACGCTGGACCAGGCCAACCTGCGCTCCGTCGGGAAACCGTACGCGGTGGCCGACTACCGCGACCGCGTGGCCCGCATCCAGGACGCCGGCATCGCCGTCGCGGGCTACTTCATCCTCGGCCTCGACGGCGACGACCCGGGCACCTTCGACCGCCTCTACGACTTCGTCCGCCGCACCGGGATCAACCTGCCGATTCTGAACGTGCTCCTGCCGGCGTCGGGCACGGCCCTGCACGAGCGGCTGAGGAAGGAGGGCCGACTGCTGATCGAGGACGAGGACGAGATGCTCGCGAACAACGCGGGCTACAACTCGTCGGCGCGGCGCTGCTTCTTCGTCCCGAAAGGCATGACGCCGCGGCAGGTCGAGGAGGGCTACCTCGCGCTGTCGTTGCGGCTCACGACGCCCTGGCTGACGCTGCGCCGCTCGCTCCACCGCGACCCGGTGATCACGGCAGCGTTGCTGGCGATGAACCTCGACCTGCGGCGGAAGACGGCGCTGCAGGCTCGGGCCGATCGCGACGAGCAGGCCGCACTGGCCGCACGAGCGACGCCCTCGAGCGTCAACTGACGCGGGATCGGCCGGCTGAGGGCCGACTCGCTCGTCGAGAGGCGGGTGAGGATGTCCACGTCGCGCGTGGCCCGTACGAAGCCGTGAGCCATGACCGCGAGGCCGCCCGCCAGGAGACAGTCCTCGGTCCCCAGGGCCTCGGCGATCCTGCGGGCCACCCGGACGAAGCGTGCCGGCCTTCGCCTCATGCGGCTCGACCGCGCCGGGGGGCCCGGGGACCGCACCGACGACACCCCAGCTCCGCGCGAGCCGGGCGGCCTCGAGGCGCCGCAGGGCCGGGTAGATCGAGCCCTCGGCGAACCGCAGCCGGCTCGCGCGCGCTCGGCTCACGCGCCCCGAGGTCACTCTCCCCGGCGACGCATGTTAGCCTCGCCGGCGTGCCTCGCCCACGTGATCGAGAGAGAGCCTCGACGGGATCCCCCGCCCGCCCGGGCCGCCGCGCCCTGGGATGCCTCGTGTTCGCCCTCCTCCTCGTCGTCGCGACGATCGCCGGCCTCCGGCTCCAGGCCCGGCGCGACCACGAGCGCGACGCCCGGATCCGCCTGGTCCACACGCTCACGGGCACGGTGGAGCGCCACTCCGACTTCCGTTCGGAGGCGCTCGGGGCCAACCGCCGCGTGTGGGTCTACCTCCCGCCCCACTACGCGCGCGAGCCCGAGCGGCGCTTCCCGGTCCTCTACCTCCAGGACGGGCAGAACGTGTTCGACGGGGCGACGGCCTTCCTCGCCGGCAAGGAGTGGCAGGCGGACGAGACGGTCGAACGGCTGTCCGAGGCGGGGCGCATCGAGCCGCTCGTCGTGGTCGCCGTCGACAACGGCGGGGAGCGCCGCGCTTTCGAGTACCTGCCCACGCGCGACCGGCAGGTCGGCGACGGGGGCGGGGCCGCCCTCTACACGCGGATGCTGGTCGAGGAGCTCAAGCCCTGGGTCGACCGAACCTACCGCACGCGGCCGGGACGGGAGTCCACGGGGATCGGCGGCTCTTCCTTCGGCGGCGTCCTCGCC
>JAXLRD010000167.1:0-2743 GCA_046331285.1 Vicinamibacteria bacterium | reverse complement strand
GGCCGCGACGCCTCCGAGGCCGACATCTCCCGCCGCAAGCTCCGCAGCTACTTCCTTCCGCCCTTCGAGCGGGCGGCGCGCGCGGGCGCGATGATGTTCATGACCGGCTACCAGTCGATGGACGGCGTGCCGTCGACGATGAACAGGTGGCTGCTGCGCGACGTGCTGAAGGACGAGTGGGGCTTCAAGGGCGTCCTCGTCACCGACTGGGACAACGTCGGCCGCCTGGTGCACGAGCAGAAGGTCGCGGCCAACTACGCGGAAGCCGCCACGGTGGCGATTCGCGCCGGCAACGACCTCATCATGACGACGCCGCAGTTCTACGAGGGCGCCCTCGAGGCGGTGAAGAGCGGGAAGCTGAAGGAATCGGAGATCGACGAGCCGCTGCGGCGGCTCCTCGCCCTCAAGTTCCGGATGGGCCTCTTCGAGAACCGCCGCGGTCCGGACCTCGCGAAGGCGGCCGTCGAGGTGGCGCGCAAGGACCACCGCGCGGCCGTGCTCGACGCCGCGCGACAGAGCCTGGTGCTGTTGCAGAACAACGGCCTCCTGCCGCTCGATGCGGCGAAGGTGAAGTCGATCGCCGTCGTCGGGCCGAACGCCGACGACGACCTGCAGCAGCTCGGCGACTGGTCGCTCGGCTCGTCGCAGCACCCGCCGGAGGCCGGCAAGCACCCGCGCGAGAAGACGGTCACGATCCTCGACGGCATCAAGGCCGTGGCCCCCGCTGGCACGACGATCCGCTACGAGAAGGGCTGCGCGATCAACAACGGCGATCTCGCCGGGATCCCGGCCGCGGTGGCCGCGGCGCAGGCGTCGGACGTCGTCGTCGCCGTCGTCGGCGACCACCTCGACTTCATCGGCGAGGAGAAGAGCACGGCCACTCTCGAGCTGCAGGGCGGGCAGGTGGCGCTCCTCGACGCGCTCGAGAAGACGGGGAAGCCGATCGTCGTCGTGCTCGTGAACAGCAAGCCGCTCGTCCTGCCCCCGTCGGTGAAGCGGGCGGCGGCGATCCTCGAGGGCTTCAACCCCGGCATGGAGGGCGGCCGCGCGATCGCCGAGGCCGTGTTCGGGCAGCTCAACCCGTCGGGCAAGCTCACGATCTCGTTCCCGGTGCACGTCGGCCAGCAGCCGACCTTCTACAACCAGGTGCGCGGCCAGCACGGCTCGCGCTACGCCGACCTCACGCAGGAGCCGCTCTTCCCGTTCGGCCACGGCCTGAGCTACACGACCTACAAGTACTCGAACGCGCGGCTCGCCTCGCCGACCCTCGCCAAGGGCCAGTCGGCCACGGTGTCGGTCGACGTCGAGAACGCCGGCGCGCGCGCGGGCGACGAGGTCGTGCAGGTCTACGTGAGCGACGTCGTGACGTCGGTGACGTGGGTGGTGAAGTCGCTCCAGGGCTTCGCCCGTGTGCGGCTCGCGCCGGGGGAGAAGAAGACGGTGAGCGTCACGCTGCCGTACGAGGCCTTCCAGCTCGTCGCCGCGGACGGCCGCCGGGTCGTCGAGCCCGGCGAGTTCCATGTGCTGGTCGGCCCGTCCTCGCGCGACAAGGACCTGCTGAAGACGACGCTGCGCGCGGAGTAGCCGGCGCTTCCGTCGAGCGCCGGCCTCGTCCCGCCGGTGGGCCGGGTCACGCCGTGACGTGGCTCACCGGTGCGGGCGCGCCTCGGCCCCTACGCTGTCTCTTCGTCGCCATGCCCGACCGCGCGCGCCGCCGCACGACATCGACACCCGGAAGGCGTGCGGCGCAGGCGGTCGCGCTCGCCCTGGCCGCGTGCTTCACGCTCCTGCCGGCGCGCGTGGCCTTCGCGCAGGGAGCGCTCCAAATCCAGGTCGACGCCGCGGCCGACCGCCAGCCGATCGACCCCGGCGCCTACGGCGTCCCCGGGGGAGGGCCGCCGTTCGGCGACGTGAGCGTGCGCGCGACGGGCCCCGAGCGCGACAGCCTGGCCGTCCTCGCCGCGCAGCGCAGCGCCGACGGGGCGCTCACGGTGATGACGGTCAACCAGTCCCGCACGGCCGTGTTCGTCAGCATCGCTCTCGCCGGCTTCACGCCGGCCGGCCCGGCCGAGGTCTGGCAGACGACCGGCGGCCTCCCGATCGAGCGCCAGGGCGACGTCCCGGTGACCGCCGGCGCGGTGACGACGACGCTCGCGCCCCAGAGCACCACGCTCTTCGTGCTGCCCGGCGTCCGCGCGGCCGCCCCGGGCCGGCGGGCCAGCCCGGCGAGCGCGCCCGTGGTCCTCCCCGAGCTGTCCGTCGCCGACGTCGCGCTGGACGAGGGCGGGTCGGGGCGCCAGCCCGCGACCTTCGCGGTGACCCTCTCGGCTCCCTCGCCGCGCGCGGTGCGCGTGCGCTACGCCACGGCGAACCGCACGGCGACGGCGGGATCCGACTACCTTCCCGCTTCCGGCTGGCTGACGTTCGCGCCGGGCGAGACGTCGAAGGCCGTCACCGTCCAGGTTCAGGGCGACGCCGCGCTCGAGCCCGACGAGACCTTCGTCCTCGGCCTGAGCGGCGCCGTGAACGCGACGGTCGCGCGCGCCGCGGGGATCGGGACGATCCGCAACGACGACCTGACGGGCGTGTCGATCGGCGACGTGACCGTCGTGGAGGGCCACGCGGGCGTCACCAACGCCGTCTTCCCGCTGTCGCTCTCGCCGGCCGTTCCCGTCCCGGTCACGGTCGGCTACACGACCGTCGGCGGCACGGCGAAGGCCGGCGCGGACTTCACGTCGGTCAC
>JAXLRD010000166.1:0-2799 GCA_046331285.1 Vicinamibacteria bacterium | reverse complement strand
ACGGGACGCCGACCAACGAGCGCTACGGCGACGCGATCCCCGGCGACCTGCCCGCCGACCCCGCCGCGCCCGCGCTGACGCGCGAGGGCAGCGCCACGGAGCTGCGCTTCGTGATCGCCTCCGGCGGGGTCGTCGCGGGATGGGGCGTCGTCCGCCTGGCCGAGGCCCCGTGGCAGGCGTCGCTCCGCCGCCTCGAGGCGCGCACCACGACCCTCTGGGAGAACCGCCGCGCGTCGCTCCTCTCGGTGAGCGCCCTCGCGCTCGTCGCGACCGTGGGCCTCGGCGTGCTGACGGCCGTCCTCCTCTCGCGCAGCCTCGCCCGGCCGCTCACCGAGATGAGCCAGGCCGCGGCCCAGATCGCCGCGGGCCGGCTCGACCACCGCCTGGCCCTCGACTCGCCGGACGAGCTCGGCGAGCTCGCCCGATCGTTCAACCGGATGGCGGACGACCTGCGCGCCCACGAGGAGGCCCTGCGCGCGGAGCGGGCCGACCTCGCGGCGAAGAACGCGGAGCTCGAGCGCTTCACCTACACCGTCTCGCACGACCTGCGGAGCCCCCTCGTGACGATCCGCGGCTTCGCCGGCCTCGCCACGGAGGACCTCGGCAAGGGGCAGACGGACCGCGTGCGCCACGACCTCGGCCGCATCCTCAGCGCGTCCGAGAAGATGGAGCGGCTCCTCTCGGACCTGCTCGAGCTCTCGCGGATCGGACGCATCGTGAGCCCGGAGGAGGACGTGGCGCTCGGCGCGCTCGCCCAGGAGGCCGTCGACCTCGTGCGCGGGGCGATCGACCGCGACGGAGTCGACGTCCGCGTGGCGCCCGACCTGCCGACGGTGCGCGCCGACCGCCGGCGGCTGCTCCAGGTCCTCCAGAACCTCGTCGACAACGCGGTGAAGGCGGTGGCCGGCCGGCCCGAGCCGCGGGTCGAGGTGGGCGCCCGCCTCGACGGCCCGGAGCCCGTCTTCTTCGTCCGCGACAACGGCCGCGGCATCGAGGCGCGGTTCCTGGAGAAGGTCTTCGAGCTCTTCGAGAAGCTCGAGCCCGGGTCGGAGGGCACCGGCGTCGGCCTCGCCCTCGTGCGCCGCATCGTCGAGGCCCACGGGGGGCGGGCGTGGGCGGAGTCCGCGGGCGCCGGCCGAGGCTCGACGTTCTGCTTCACGCTGCCCCGCCCGCGGGCCGACTGAGGCCGGCCGGTCAGGAACGGCGGATGCGCCCGAGGGTCGCGAGGACCGCGTCGCGGGCGGCCGCCGCGGCCGGGCCCGGCGCGGCTCCGCCCGGAGCCGGCAGCGACAGCAGCACGTAGAGGCTCGCGAGGACGTCGCGGGCGTTCTGCGCGGCGTCGAGCGCCGCGGGCCGCGGAGGGCTCTGCTCCCACACGGCCTTCTCGAGCGCGGGGAACCGCTCGAGCCAGCGGCCGAGGACCGCGGCGTCGAGGTCGTCGCGCCGCAGGACCGACGCGACGGCGGCGGCGAGGCGCTCGTGCTCCGCGTGGGTGAACACCGGCGCGCCGGGCGCGGTGGCCTTCGCCCACACGGCGTCGAGGACCCGCGCCTGATCGCCGGGCGCGAGGCGCCGGTCGCGGGCGAGGAACTTCAGGAGGTCCGCGGTGTGCGCGGTCGCGTGGATCCAGCTCGTCTCCGGCTCGAACCCGCGCAGGTCCCGCTCGTCGCGCAGGTACCCTAGCGCCGCGTCGAGGAGGGCGCGGTAGCCGGCGTCGTCGAGGGCCGGCTCGCGGAGCTCCGCCGCGGCGAGGATCGACAGGTCGAGAGCCGAGAACGAGCGGCGCAGCACCGAGGGAGTGCCCGCCTCGCCGATCCCGTCGCGGAGGGCGGGCAGGAGCGACGCGACGAGCGCGCGCCGCTCCGCGTCGGCCAGGCGGCCCTTCTCGTAGACGCACGAGGCAAGGACGCCGTAGCCGACGTCGTCGCGCCACCGCGGGTCGGGCGAGCCGGCGAACGCGACGGCCTCGGCCACGAGCCCCGCCGCCGTCTCGCCGGCCGGGACCTCGCAGCCCTGCGCGAAGGCCGTCCAGAACGCGAGCCCGCGGGCCTCGCCGCCTCCGCCGGGCGGCGCGGGCGCCACCGCGGCCCACGCCATGAGCGCCGTGAGGGCGAAGCCGAGGCTCACCGACGCACCCCCGCGCTCAGCGACGCCTCGCCTTCAGCCCGGCGCGCCCGAGGGCGCCGAGCTCGCCGAAGAGGTGCACGGCCGAGCGCATGGATTTCTTCCAGTCGCCGAGGTGCAGGCTCTCGTCCGCGGAGTGCGCGGCGCAGCCCGGGTCCTCGACGCCGGTGAGCAGGCACGGGACGCCGCGCAGCGCGTCGGCGAAGGGCCTCACGAAGCCGATCGAGGCTCCCGACCCCACGAGCGCCGGCTTTCTCCCGTAGCCCTTCTCGAGCGAGCGGATCGCGGCCTCGAAGGCCGGCCCGACCGGATCCGTCGTCCACCACGGGGTCGTGCGGACGACCCGCGCGCTGACGTGCGCGCCCGCCGGCGGGTTCCTCGTGAGGCGCTTCACGAGCAGCGCGCCCGCGCGAGCCGCGTCCATGTTCGGCACGGTGCGCATCGAGAGGCGCGCGCGGGCCGAGTCGACGACCTGGTTGACCGAGCCCTCGAAGGCGGGCGCGTCCACCGCGATCACCGTCAGCGACGGCCGCGTCCACAGCTGCTCGTACGGGGTGAAGCCGCGCTCGCCGTCGAGGCGGGCGCCCTTCACGAGGCCCGCCCCGCGCCGGAACGCCGCGGCCGAGAACGGCAGGGACCGCAGCCGCCGGCGCACGGCGGGCGAGGCCTTGGCGA
>JAXLRD010000165.1:0-2851 GCA_046331285.1 Vicinamibacteria bacterium | reverse complement strand
GAGGCCGCGGCAGCGGAAGAGGAGAAGAAGGGAGCGCGCGGCGCGGCCGCACCGCAGGGGAAGCGAGGGGTGGAGCCGGTGGGGAATGCCGAGGCGGCCGAGAAGGTCCGCGAAGAGAGGCGCGTACTCCTCGGGCCGGGGCACCACGACGCCCATCTCCTCGAAGGGCACTCCGCGCGCCGCCTCGCCGAGGAGGCGGCGCACGATGGCGCGCACCTCGGCCGCCTCGCCCGGCGCGGTGAGGAGCTCGACCGACGAGTCCTCGACCGCGGGGCCGCCGGGCGGCTCGAAGAGGCTCTCGCGCAGGCGGCGCAGCGCGGGCGGCGGCGCCGGAGGGGCGAGCGGAGCGAGGGGCGTCTCGCTCCAGTCGGCCTCGCTCAGGCCGCGCGCGGCCATGGCGGCGCGGAAGGCCGAAGGCCGCAGGGACGGGGGCAGCGCGCGCTTCAGGATCCGCGTCGGGCGGACGGCGGCGAGGGCCGCGACCATCTCCGCCTCGTTCGGGTCGAGCTCGAGGTCGTCGACCACGAGGACGTCCGCGTCGTCGAGCCAGCGGGCCGAGGCGAGCCCCTCGCGCGCGGCGGCCACGAGGGTCACGGGGTCGGCGGTGCGGCCGTCGAGCGCCGTCTCGAAGCCGCGGGCGAGCCGAGCCACGGCCGCGAGGCGGGCGCGGTCCTCGGGGGCCGCCGCCTCTTCGGCCAGCGCGTCGACCGCCGCCGGGTCGATCCGCCCGCGTCGCAGGGCCACGAGCGTCCGCGCGAGCGCCGCCGCGACCGGGGCGATCGGCGCGCCCTCGGGGAGGCGCAGGCCCGCGCCGCCGGTGTCGGCCAGGAGCCGCGCGGCGAGAAGCGCGTCGTGCCCGCCGTCCCACGGCCGCAGCCCCCGGCCGAGGAGGAGCGGCTCGGCGATCGCGCGCGCGAGGTCGAGCGGCTTCCACGCGTAGACGCCCGCGAGGGCGCGCCCCGTCGAGGCGAGCCGGCGCGGCAGCTCGGTCGCGGCGGCCTTCGAAGGGACGAGGAGGAGGAGCGGACGGAAGCTCACCGGAGCGGGGATGTTAGCACCCGCCCTCGCCGGCCCGGGACCGAGCCGCGAACGCGGGCGCCGCCGTCCCGGCGCGCCATAATGCGCCCATGGACCCCATCGTCCGGCTCGAGGCGTACCTCGCGTGGCTCGTGAGCCGGCCCGTGGCGGAGCTGTCGCGCTGGCAGCGGCGGCTGCGCTTCGTCGTCGACCTCGCGCGGCACAGCCACCAGCAGATGAACGCCAACGACTCGGGCGAGATGGCGGCTGCGCTCACCTACCGGACGATCTTCGGCCTCGTGCCGCTGCTGATGGTCAGCATGCTCGCCTTCCGCCTCTTCGGCGACATGGACCACGCCGCGGTCCAGCTCCAGCAGGCGGCCTACGCCTTCTTCAACTACCAGGTCGACACGCGCAGCCCCGAGGCCGCCGCCTTCAAGGCGGTGCTCGACCAGCGCCTCCTCGACGTCCTGAAGGGCGTGAGCGGCCTGAGCTTCGAGACGATCGGCGCGATCGGGGCGCTGCTCCTCATCTGGGCCGCGCTCAACCTCCTCGTCTCCTTCGAGAACGCGGCGAACAAGGTCTACCGCGCGCCGCGCGGCCGCAGCTGGCTGACCCGGGTCGGCATCTACTGGACCGTGCTCACCCTCGGCCCGATCCTCCTGCTGACCGTCCTCTACTCGGCCGAGTTCTGGCTCGATCAGGCCGAGTCGCTGCCCCTCGTCGGCGGCGTCTTCGCCTTTCTCGGGAACTTCGGCTCGCTCGCCGGCAGCTTCCTCGCCCTCGGCCTCCTCTACAAGCTCATGCCGAACACGCACGTCCGCTGGCGCACCTCGATCGCGGGCGCGCTCATGGCCGCGTCGCTGTGGTCCCTCTCGAAGTGGGCGTTCGGGCTCTACGTCTCGCGCGCGCTGCCCTACCTCAAGCTCTACGGCGCCATCGGCCTCGTGCCGCTCTTCCTCTTCTGGCTGTACGTGAACTGGCTCATCGTCATCTTCGGCCTCGAGATCGCCTTCACGCTGCAGACGATGCGCGGGCGGGTCCTCGAAAGCCCCGAGCCCCAGGGCATGCTGAAGCTCTCCGACCCGATGTGGCTCGTCCCGCTCACCGCGGCGATCGCCCGCGGCTCGCGGCAGGGCCAGCCGGTCAGCCGCCAGAAGCTCGCCGAGGACCTCGGCCTGCGGCTCGAGGCGGTGGCCGAGCTCGTCTCCGTCCTCGAGCAGGACGGCCTCGTCCTGCACACGAGGCGGCCGGGCTCCGAGGACGTGGGCCTCATGCTCGCCCTTCCGGCCGAGCTCGTCCCGCTCGACCGTGTCGTCGCCCTCGCCGCGCGGCGGACGCTCGGCGAGAACCCGCGCCAGGGGCCGGGCTGGGTCGCCCTGGCCTGGATCCACGACGCGGCGCGTCGGGCGGCCTCCGAGAAGACGGTCGCCGATCTGCTCTGAACCGGGGGGTGCTGCGCCGCACCCCCCACCATACTCTGCTCGCCAGTCGCCCACTGCTGCCTGCGGGGACTGCGGTCGGCCACGCGCGAGCAGAGTATGGTGCCCGGACCCCCCCTTCGCTCCGCGGGAGTGAATCCCGCTCCGCTCCGAGCCCGAGGCCTTCCGGCGTTCGCCGGGCGCTTACCTCAGGCTGGCCGGATTGAGTCGGATCGTGTCGCCGAGGGCGAACGCGAAGACGAGGTAGCTCCAGAAGGCGGCGGGGAAGAGGCCGACGCAGCAGAGGATGAACCCGAACTGCGCGACGACGCTCGCCGCGATGTAGGCGACGATCGAGAGCAGGTAGTTGCCGAGGTTCGCGCGGATGAACTCGACGACCGCGCGCCAGTCGA
>JAXLRD010000164.1:0-2868 GCA_046331285.1 Vicinamibacteria bacterium | reverse complement strand
GGCCGCGTTCTTGAACTGCTGCGGGATGAAGTAGCGCGGGTCGGACGCGGCGAGCTCCTCGGCGCGGCGTATGGCGCCGCCCATCCCCTCCGGCCCCGGGGTCAGGATGAGCTCGGCGCCGTAGGCCCGCAGGAGCATCCGCCGCTCCTTGCTCATCGTCTCCGGCATCGTGAGCGTGAGCTTGTATCCCCGCGCCGCGCAGACGAAGGCGAGAGCGATCCCCGTGTTCCCGCTCGTCGGCTCGAGGATGATCGTGTCCGGCTTGAGGAGGCCCGCCTTCTCGGCCGCCTCGATCATGGCGACGCCGATGCGGTCCTTGACGCTGTGGGCGGGGTTGAAGAACTCGAGCTTCGCGACCACGTCCGCCCCCGACTCGCGAGAGGCGCGGCGGAGCCTCACGAGCGGCGTGTTCCCGACGAGTCCCGTCACGTCCTCGGCGATCCTCATTCCTTCTCCTCTCGGCGCCTCCGGTGAGCGCTCATCTCAAATACGATCGGCTTTGTTATGTATCAGCTCCCTCCGCGCCGCGTCAACGGGATTCGCGGGAGGAGGGGCACGGGGACCGGGGGGCGCGAGGCATCTGGCCGTCCAATCGCATGAATTACGACTGCGACGGTCATGTTTTCTCTTGACAGCCGCCTCGCGGCCACGCTACAAGTACGTCCCATGACGAGCGCGCGGGCCATGTGCACGTGTTGTCGACCGGAGATGCCTTCCGGCCGTGGCCCCGCCGCGCGAGGGACGCCCTAGACAGACGCGTCACCCGAAGAACGGCGGAACCCACGGCCCGGAGGCGAAGAGCCCCGGGCCGTTCTTCTTTTTCGGCAGGAGGCGCCGCGCGAGGCGCCACGGAGAGGGACACATGAGGAAAGCGATGGCTGATGCGGGCGAGCGACGCGCGTTCGGGTGGGCACGGACGATCGCCCTGGCGCTCGTCCTCTTCGTGCCGACCCTGGCGAGCGCAGCCGGCACCCCCGTGGAGGTCGCCTACTACTACCGGGTCCGATGGGGCTTCCAGCAGGAGTTCGAGCGCCTCTTCCTGAAGAACCACTACCCGCTGCTGGCCGCGCAGGCGAAGGAGGGGACCCACGTCAAGGCCGTGCGCCTCTACAAGCCCACGTTCCACGGCGACGGCCGCGCGGACTGGACGTACCTGGTGGTCATCACCTTCGCGGACTGGGCCGCGGTCGGGTCGCCGAGCGGCGAGGAAGCTCTCGCCAGGGAGCTCTTCCCCGACCAGGACGCCTACCGGAAGGAGGAGCAGCGACGCTTCGAGATCCTCGACGCCCACTGGGACGTGCCGCTCACTGCGTTCGAGCCGCCGCGATGAGGCGGCCGCGGAGCACCGGCTCCCTGACCGAAGGCACTCGACGAGTTTCGACTGAGAGGTGATTTGAGATGAGACGCCAACTCCCCCGCACCCGCGTGCGCCTCGCCCTCCTGGTCGCGGCGCTGCTCGCGTCCGCGCCCGCTCGTGCCGCGGCCAGCGCCGCCGCCGAGCAGAGCGATCCCGCGAAGGCGACGCCGACGCTCGCGGTCACCGTCCGCGACACGTACGGCGTCATCCCCCGGGCCGACGTCCGGGTCCTGGCCGCGAACGGGCGGCTCGCCGCGCGCGGCACCGCCGACGACCGCGGCGTCGCGGCGTTCGCCGATCTGGCGGCGGGGACCTACGACGTGCGGGCCTCCCATCCCGGCTTCGCCGACGCGGAGAAGAAGGGCGTCGCGGTGGCCGCGAGCGCGCCGCAGGCGGTCGAGCTCGCCCTGACCGTGGCCTCGCTCTCGACGAGCGTGACCGTCGAGACGGCGAACCGGCGCGAGCAGCTCCTCCTCGACGTCGCCGTGCCGACGACCCTCCTCGACCGCGAGCAGATCGCCGACAGCGGCGCGCGTTCGGCGAAGGACCTCCTGGCCGAGCAGGGCGGCGCCGGCGTCTACGTGAACGCCGGCGGCGGCCAGGGCCACGTCTCGATCAACGGCGTGCCGAACAAGGGCGTGCTCGTCCTCGTGAACGGCCGCCGGTACCTCGGCAAGGACGCGAACGGGAACCTCAACCTCGAGGAGCTGCAGCTCGCCGGCTTCGACCGCGTCGAGGTGGTGAAGGGCGCCGGCTCCGCGCTCTACGGGTCCGACGCGCTCGGCGGCGTCGTCAACTTCATCACGAGCCGCCCGGAGCGCCGGGGGGTGACGAACAACCTCACGGCGAGCGGCGGATCGTACGGGGACTGGCGCGTGAGCGACACCGCCGCGTGGCGGGGCGAGCGCGGGAGCGCCTCCGTGTCCGGCGGCTACCGGACCTACGACGGCTTCGACCTCGACGCGAAGAACCCGCAGACGATCGGGCAGCCGGCGAGCACGTACTGGTCGGCGTCGGGCACGGCCGACTACCAGATCCTGCCCTCGCTCGTGGCGCGGTTCTTCGGCGACTACCAGCAGCGGGAGATCCGCAACTACTTCTTCTCGGGGGCGACGCAGCTCGCGTCGACCGTCTACGACTCCCAGCGCGACCTCACCCGCTACACGCTGTCGCCGGAGCTCGAGTGGACGCTGACGCCGCGGACGACGCTCAACGCCACCTACACCTACGGCCGCTACCTGCGCGACGAGACGCGGGTCTTCACGTCCGACGGGCACGTGGTGCCGCAGGCGCCGTGGCGCGAGTGGAACGAGGAGCTGAAGCTGACGGGCCGGCAGTCGTTCGCGCTCCTGGGACAGGAGCAGTTCTTCCAGGGCGGGTACGAGCACCGCGACGAGAAGCTGCGGCGCGGGACGCTGAGCGTGACCGACCCGCACCGGACCGTGGACGTCGCGTGGGGACAGCAGGAGCTGAACCTCACGAGCCGGCTGAAGGTGTCGGCCGGCGTGCGG
>JAXLRD010000163.1:0-2892 GCA_046331285.1 Vicinamibacteria bacterium | reverse complement strand
CGGTCCGCTACGCGGCGGCCACGGCGAAGGTGCCGGTCTACGTGACCGAGAACGGCGTCGCGACGGACGACGACGCGCAGCGCGTGGACTACATCCGCCGCGCCCTCGCCGGGGTCGAGAAGTGCCTCGCCGACGGGATCGACGTGCGCGGCTACGTGCACTGGTCGCTCCTCGACAACTTCGAGTGGATGTACGGCTACCGGCCGAAGTTCGGCCTCGTCGCGGTCGACCGCGCGACGCAGGCGCGCACGCCGAAGCCGAGCGCGCGCTTCCTCGGAGACCTCGCCCGCCGCGCGCGCGAGGCGAGGAGGAGCTGACCGTGCGCGCGACGGCTCTCGTGTTCGCGGCGATCCTCGTCCTCGGCCGCGGAGGCCTTTCGGCGGCGGAAGACGGCGCCGCGGCGTGCGCCGCGATGAAGACCCTCGCGGTCCCCGGCGTCGTCCTGGAGATCACGGCCACCGAGTGGTTCCCGGCCGGCAGCGCGCCCCCGCCCATGGGACCGATGCCGGCTCCGTCCTGGAAGCTCCCGGCCTACTGCCGGATCGACGGGATGATCGACCGCCGCCAGGGTGCGGAGGGGAAGCCGTACGGCATCGGCTTCGCGGTCGCGCTGCCCGACGAGTGGAACGGGCGCCTGCTGATGCAGGGCGGCGGCGGTCTGAACGGGCGCGTCGGCTTCCCGGCCGGAGCGGCCGCCGCCGGCGAGACGCCGGCCCTCGTGCGCGGCTTCGCGGTCGCGGCCACCGACAGTGGCCACCAGAGCCCGGGCGCCTTCGACGCGGGCTTCCTGCGCGACCAGCAGGCGGCGATCGACTTCGCGTTCGCCGCCGTGCCCCGCGTGGCGCTCCTCGCGAAGGAGATCGTCGCGCGCCGCTACGGGCGCCCGGCCCACCACGCGTACTTCACGGGCTGCTCGACGGGCGGGCGCGAGGGCATGATGCTGTCGCAGCGCTACCCGGGCTGGTTCGACGGCATCGTGTCGGGCGCGCCGGCCATGCGCACCGGCCACTCGAACCTCGCGCTGCGGTGGAACGTGGCGACGTTCGCCGCCATCGCGCCGCGCGACGAGAAGGGCGTACCCCAGGCGGGGCAGGCTTTCTCCGACGCGGAGCGCAGGGCCGTCGTGCAGGGGATCCTCGACGCGTGCGACGCGCGCGACGGCGTGAAGGACGGCCTCGTCTTCGACGTGCGGGGATGCGCGTTCGACCCCGCCACCCTCGTCTGCAAGGGGGCGAAGGAGGGCGGCTGCCTCTCGCCCGCGCAGGCGGCGGCGATCGCGCGTGCGTTCACAGGCCCGAAGGACTCGAAGGGCCGCCAGGTCTACCCGGGCTTCCCTTACGACACCGGCATCGCCGCCTCGGCCGGCATCCCCGGGATCCTCGCCGGCTCCGGCCCGCCCGTCGGCGCCCCGGTCGTCGGTCGCGAGCAGGACGTCGACCGGGAAGCGCGGGCGGCCGACGAGAACCCGCAGGCGATCCTCACCGACACGGCCACCTGGACGAACCTGTCGAGCTTCTCCGGGCACGGCGGGAAGCTCCTCTTCTTCCACGGCGTCAGCGATCCGTGGTTCTCGGCGAACGAGACGGCGCGCTACTACGACGCGCTCGCGCCGGCGAGCGGCGACGCCGATACCGTGCGCGGCTTCAGCCGGCTCTTCCTCGTGCCGGGCATGGGCCACTGCGGCGGCGGCGCCGCGACGCTCGACCAGCTCGACCTCCTCTCGGCGGTCGTCGACTGGGTCGAGAAGGGCGTGGCGCCCGACTCGGTCGTCGCGACCGGCCGGGCGTTCCCGGGCCGCAGCCGGCCCTTGTGCGCGTACCCGAAGCACGCGCAGTATCGGGGAGCGGGCGACGCGGAGAGCGCCGCGAGCTTCGAGTGCCGGGAGTAGCCCGCCGCCTCTCCGCGGATGCGCCGGGCCGGCGTTCCTCCGCGGGGGGCGGGCGGACGCCGCGCCCTTCGGAGCGCCCTGCTACACTCACGCGCTCATGACCGGCCACGCCTCCGAGCCCGCCGCGACGAGGAGCGACACGCGCGGGCGCGACCGCGGTCCCGGCGTGCGGGCGGCCGCGTGGCGCCGGCTCCTGCGCCGGCCGGAGACGGCGCTCTTCGTGGCGGCTCTCGTCTCTTACGCGTACTTTTACCAGGCGGGCGGCTGGAACCAGAACTCGCGCTTCGACCTGGTGCGGGCCATCGTCGAGCGCGGCACCGCGTCGATCGACGCGTACCACGAGAACACGAACGACAAGGCCCGGATCGGCGACAGCTTCTACTGCGACAAAGCGCCGGGCGTCTCGTGGATGGCCGTGCCGGCCTACGCGTTCGCGCGCCTCGTGCTGCCGCGTCCGGACGGGGACGACGTCGCCGAGGCGCGCTTCCTGGCGTTCGCCGCGTACGTTTCCACCGTGTGGGCGATCGGCGTCCCTTCGGCCGTCTCCGTCGTCGCGCTGGCGCTCCTGCTCGGCGCGATCGGCGTCGGCGAACGGACACGGCTCGCGGCGGCGGCGGCCTACGGCCTGGGAACGCTGGCCCTCCCCTACGCGACGCTGCTCTACGGCCACCAGGTCGCCGCTTCCTTCACCCTCTGCGCGTTCGCGCTCCTCGTCCGCGCCCGCCACGCCGGCGGCGCCGGTCCGCTCGTCCTCGCGGGCGCGGGGGCGCTGCTGGGCGGCGCCGTGGTGATCGAGTACCCGGCGGCGCTCGCCGCGATCGTGATCGCGGCGTACGCGGCCACCTTCGTGCGGCCGCTCCACCGCCTGGCGTGGCTGGCCGCGGGCGCCGCGCTGCCCTGCGCCGCGCTCGCCCTCTACCACGCGGTGGTGTTCGGCGGCCCGCTCGCGCTGCCCTACGACTTCTCGACCCAGAAGAACCGTTCGCGGGGCTTCTTCATGGGGC
>JAXLRD010000162.1:0-2936 GCA_046331285.1 Vicinamibacteria bacterium | reverse complement strand
CGTCCACGGGTTGTACCAGGCCCCGTAGCCGTAGGTCGGGTAGTGCGGGTAGTACCAGGGGTACATCCCGCCCCAGCCCCAGTAGGGCGGGTAGTAGAAGCCCGTGCCCCACACGGCGCAGCCCCACGCGACCATGACGCCGGTGTACGCCGCGACGGTCGCGAAGGTCACCCACTCGTCGTCGCGGCCGTCGTCGACGACCGTCACGTAGGTCACGTTGTGGGCGGGCGAGCTCACCGGTATGTCGTAGATCGCCTTCGGCACCGAGCGCGCCACCTCCCACGGCCCCTGCGGCGCGCGCGAGGCGAACCACACGCCCTGGAAGCACATGTAGTAGAGGTCGCCCACCTTCAGGACGTCCTTGTCGGTGTTGACCGCGCGGGCGACGCTCGTCTTCTCGATCGGCTCGAACCTCGGCTCGCCCTGGTAGGCGACCTCCGGGGCCTTGAGCTCCCTGCGATTCACCTTCGCCGTCTGCGGCACCTGCGCGAGCAGCACCGCCTCGGCCGCCTGCTGAGTGCCCGGCACCGACGCGAGGGCGCGAGAGCGCGGGTGCTCGAGGGGGATGCGGCGGAAGTCGTCGGGCAGGCTCGGCGTCGCGAACGTCCACGGGCCCTCGAAGCCCGGTGCGCTGAACCAGCGGCCCGAGACGAGGAAGTAGACGCTGCCCTTCTCGCCCATCCGGAAGACGTCGGCCTCGGCGTTCGACACCCACAGCAGCTTCGTGCCGGCGACCGGGCTGTAGGCCGGGCCGCCCTTCGCGAGGATGAGCTCGGCCGGCTTCGTGCTCGTGAAGACGGCCGGGGCGTCCTTCGCGGCCAGCGGCTTGGCCGGGACCGCCGCCTTCACGTCCTTCCAGTTGTCGTCGGCGGGGAGCTTCCCGAAGCTGTCGGGAAGCTTCGCCGCCGGCGCCCACGGACCGTCGAGCTTCGGCGCCTGGAGCCACGACCGCTCGTGGCGCAGGTAGAGCGTCCCGGTCGGGCCGTGCTGGAAGAGGTCCCAGTTCGTGTTCACCGCGAACTCGAGGTCGTTCCCCGCGATCGGGCTCCAGATCGGATCGCCGTCGAGGTTCACGAGGACGGCGTTCCTGGTGCTGTACAGCACGACCGGAGGGTCGGCCTTCACGCCCTCGACGTTCTTCGGGAGGATCGCGCTGCGGTCGAGGCCGGCCAGCACGCGGTCGAGCGAGATGACCCGCTCCTCGTCGGGGATCGACTTCGCGATCTCCGCGACCACCTCGCGGACCGCGTCGCGGTCCAGGCTCGGGAAGCTCGACTCCGTGATCTGCAGGGGGCGGAAGGAGACGAGCCGGACGTCCACCGCGACCGTGGTGTCGGCCTCGACCTTGACGCTGCCGAGCGCCGGCTTCACCGCCCCCTTCGCCTCGTACGACACCGCGGCGTAGGCGCTCATGTGCTTCTGCTCGTCCCAGCTCGCGATCTGCGGCTGGTAGACGAGGATCCGGCCGCCGCTCGGGGTCTCGTAGGCCCGCGGCCAGCCTCCGTCGGCCGGCGCGGGGACCGTTCCGTCGGCCGGGGCGGCCGGGGCGGACACGGCCCGCGCCGACGCCGGCGCGAGCCTGGCGGGCGGGCCCGCCGGTCCGCCCGGCGCGCCCGCGGCCTGCGGCTCGGCGAGGAGCGACGCGGCCGGCGACAGCGCGACGCACACCGCCACTGCGAGCGCGACCGCGCCCCGGCCCTTCTCGATTCGCTTGATCATCGTCTCCTCCGAGCGCGCGATCCGCCGCCCGCGGTCCGGCCCCGCGCGAGCGTCATGCCCCTCCGCGCGCGATCGTTGCCGTACCCGGTCGAGGCATAGGGTACCCGCGGACCGGGTCGCCGGCTCGGGGTCCAGCGGGCCTCGAGGCGCTCACGCCGTCGCTGAACGTCCAGCCGGCCGTGCCGCTCACCTCGACCCTGGCATCCTGCGCCCACGCGGACGACGCGGAGAAGGCGGGGCCCAGGGCCAGCATCCGTGCAGCCATGCCGCTCGACCACGGGCTCGCTTCCGTTGGAGTGCGTGACGATTCGCAGCGGCACGATGAACGTCCCACGGTGCAGGCGGAATGCCGCTCCCGGCGCCGAGAGAGTCCCACGCGAGAAGCCTCTTCCCTTCAGCGCCTTACGCCCCGCCCCAGGGCGGGGTGACCTCGCCCGGCCGGCCCGATTCGGGTGCCGGGATGCCGGCAGGCCTGACGGCGGGCTGGCAGCCTCGTTTGCCCGGGTCACGGCCGGGCGCGTAACATCCCGTCCGCGCCGGAAGGGACATCCTGGCCTTGAGCGATCAGCAGGCCGTCGCAGACGTCGCGAGCGTCGCAGACGTCGAGCTGCGAGCGCGGCTCCAGTTCGAGACGTTCTTCGCCGACGTGACCTCGCGCTTCCTCCAGGTGCCGGCCGAGCGCCTGCCGCCCGAGATCGATCGCGCCCTCGCGGAGCTCGTGGCCGTCCTCGACGTCGACCGGGCCACGATCGGCCTCTTCACGCCCGACCATCGCGCCCTCCTCGCGACGAACTCCGCGGCGCGCTCCCCCACGCAGCGCCAGGCGGCCGGCTTCGACTTCGCCGCCGCCCTGCCCTGGTACACGGAGCAGGTGCGCCGCGGCCGACGGCTCGTCCTGAACTTCGTCGACCACGAGCTGCCGCCGGAGGCCGAGGCGGAGATGCGCTTCGTGGCCGAGTCGGGGATCGCCTCGCACACCATGCTGCCGCTCGTGGTGGCGGGCGAGATCCTCGGCGCGCTGGGCGTCGCGACGTTCCGGCGCCCGCGCGACTGGCCGCCCGAGTTCCTCGGCCGCCTCGAGCTGCTGGCGAGCGCCTTCGCCCACGCGTTCTACCGCCAGCGCAGCGAGGCGCGCCTGCGGGAGGCGAACCAGGCGCTGGAGCGCAGCCTCGCGGAGGTCCGCGAGCTGAAGGACCGCCTCGAGGCCGAGAACGTCC
>JAXLRD010000161.1:0-3151 GCA_046331285.1 Vicinamibacteria bacterium | reverse complement strand
AGCGACCCCGCGACGATCACGAGGACCTGGAGGAAGTCGGTGAAGAGCACGGCGCGGAGGCCGCCGAGGACGGTGTAGAGGCCCGTGACGAGGACCACGACCACGGCGCCCGTCCAGAAGTCGACGCCCATGACCGTCTCGAAGACGATGCCGCCGGCCGCGATCGTGACCGAGATCTTCGTCACGACGTAGGCGGCGATCGAGACGAGCGCGAGGTACCACCGTGCGGCCGGCGAGTACCTCCGCTCGAGGAACTCGGGCATCGTGAAGACGCCGTTGCGGAGATAGAACGGGACGAAGAACCAGCCGAGGACGAGCAGGATCCAGGACGCGGCCACCTCGAAGTGGCCGACCGCGACGCCCGACGCGGCCCCCGTGCCCGCGAGGCCGACGAGGTGCTCCGAGCCGATGTTCGCGGCGAACAGCGACGCGCCGATCACCCACCAGCCGGCGTGGCGGCCGGCGAGGAAGTAGCCGGCGGAGCTCGCGCGGCTCGAGCGGTCCCGGGTGGTCGACCACCACGCGACGCCGAGGACGAGGGCGAAGTACGCGCCTACGACGAGCCAGTCGACGAGGTGCATGTCGCCTCCCCGGGGCCGCCATGATAGCGGCCCGGGGAAGCGGGCGGCTCGCTCAGCGCGAGGCGGCGGGCGCCGCGCTCGCGAGGGCCGCGTGGACGTCGGCCGCGGTCGGCTTCTCGTAGCTCGCCTTCTGGCGGGCGACGCGGATCGCCGCTCCCGGCTCGAGCTCGGCGATCGTGCTCACGGCGTGCGAGCCCTCGACGCTGAAGACGAGGGCCCACCGGCCCTCGGCCGGCCACTGCCGCTCCACGGTGAAGACGCCCTCCTCGCTCGCGCGCGCGATCGTCAGGGGGATCGTCTTCCTCGCGCCGTTCACGACGCCCTCGGCCGTGCCGACGACCTTGAAGCTCGACGGCGTCCCGCAGCGGTACGTGCGCACGACGACCGACTTCCCGTCGGCGCCGGCCTCGGCCTTCACCTGCTGGCCTCCGGCCCAGGCCGACGTCGCCACCGTCCCGAGAACCGCCACCGCGCACACGAGCAGCGTCTTCTTCATGTCGTCCTCCCCACCAGCGTGTCTGGTGCCTTGCCGACGAAGACGCTTCGCGGGCGGCAGGCGTTAACCGGCCGAGGCAGGCCTCACGGGGCGGGCCGGACCTCCCGGTCGAGCCGCTCGCGCAGGGCGCGGACCCGGTCGAGCAGGGGCTGGATCGACGGGACCGCGGCCTGGTACTCGAAGGTGATCGACCGCGACCAGTCGCCGGCGACGACCTCCAGCGACTCGGCGCCGCCGTCGGCGCAGTCCGGGCAGCCGATCACCCCGGGCAGCGACTCCATGCGAGACCGATCCACGGCCGAGCGCAGCGCGTCCCACTCGGCCGCCGCGACGGTGACCGTCCGCTCGACGTCGGGCAGGGCCGCCCGCGGGTCGACGAGGCGATACGTCGCTCGCTGGCCCGAGACCTCGAGGGTCGATCGGCAGTAGCCGGCACAGAAGCCGAAGGACGTCGTGGAGCGGATGACTGCGACGGCCGACGGCGCAGTGGCGGGCGACCCGCCGCCGCAGGCCGCGAGGACGAGCGACGCCGACAGCGCGGCCCGGATCGTCTTCTTCTTCATGTGATCAGGCAGCGTACCACCGTCCGGGCCGAGCCGGCCTTCACTGTTGACGTCTCTCGGCTCCTTCTCTTATGCTCACTTCATGATGTGCCTGACCTCCGCCCGACCGGCCGCCACCTCGAGCGCGCGCGTGCGCTTCGACGTGTCGTCCCCGGTCATTCCGGCCCGCGGGGGTCCCGTGATCTAGGCTGAAGCCTCAGCCCGCCGTTCACCAGCCACCCCCGAGAGCCAGACGGCCTCGGGGGTTTTGCTTTTTTGGAGGGACCGTGGAAAGCCAGAGATGGCGGAGAGGGGAGTGGTGGAAGGGCTGGGCGAGTCGCACCGCGCAGCTCTGCCGGGAGGCCTACGGCGGGCTGCCGCGCGCGGCGTGGCTGCTCGCGCTCCTCGAGCTCGTCAACCGCAGCGGGATGATGGTCCTCTTCTTCTTCACCCTGTACATGACCCGGGAGCTCGGGTTCACGGTCGTCGAGGCCGGGCTCGTCATGAGCGTCTTCGGGGCCGGCTCGATGCTCGGCACGTACCTCGGCGGCCGCCTGTGCGACCGGCTCGGGGCGTACCACGTGCAGAAGCTGAGCCTCGGCGTCTCCGGGCTGCTCCTCGTCGCGCTGCAGGTGCCGCGCAGCGTGTGGCTCCTCGCCGGGCTGACGTTCGCGCTCGCCGCCTTCAGCGAGGCGCTCCACCCGGCGAACGCGGCGGCGACGGCGCAGATCTGCACGCCCGAGCTGCGGCCGAAGGGCTTCGCCGTGCATCGCCTCGCCGGCAACCTCGGCGTGAGCGTCGGCCCCGTGGTCGGCGGCTACCTCGCGCTCCGGGACTACCGGTGGCTCTTCTGGGCGGACGGGCTCACGACACTCCTCGCGTGCGGCCTCGCGTTCGTCTTCCTGCCGAGCGCCGGCCCGCACGGGGAAGCACGCCCGGCCGGAGCGGTCGCGCTGGCGCCGTGGCGCAACGCGGCGTTCCTGCGGCTGCTGCCGCTCGTCCTCGGCGTGGGGCTCGTGTTCTCGCAGTTCTTCTCGACCTACCCGCTCTACCTGCGCCTCCACTACGGCCTGTCGGAGAGCGGCATCGGAGGTCTCATCGCGGTGAACACGCTGCTCATCGTCGCCGTGGAGATGCTCCTCATGCACGGCCTGCGGCGCGCGTCGCCCGCGCGGATCGTCGCGCTCGGCACGCTCCTCATCGGCCTCGGGTTCGGCATGACGCCGCTTGGTCGGTCGGCCGGGTTCGCGGTGGCCGGAGTCGTGGTGTGGACGCTCGGCGAGATGATGACGATGCCGATGCTGCACACGCTCGCGACGCTGCGGTCGGACCCCGCGGCGATGGGCGAGTACCTCGGCCTCACGAGCCTGGCGTTCGCGACGGCGACGACGTTCGGCCCCGCGCTCTCGACGCGGCTGTGGGACGCGGCCGGGCCGGACTCGGTGTGGTACGCGTGCGCCATCGCCGGAGTGCTGATCGCCTTCGCGTTCGCGCGGATGCGGGAGGAGGCGCCGGCCGGGGCGGCGGAGGCG
>JAXLRD010000160.1:0-3626 GCA_046331285.1 Vicinamibacteria bacterium | reverse complement strand
ACGCCGGCGATCGCGGCCGGGAACGCCGCGACACCGACCACCCCCGCGAGGGCGCTCGCCCAGGCGCGGTCGGGCCGCGCGGCGACGAACGCACAGCCGCCGATCGCCAGGGCGAGGGCGCCGAAGAGCGCGGCGGCCGCCGGGCCGGGCGGCAGGGCGGCGAGGTTCCCGGACAGCGACCGCGCCTCCGGCTCGAACACGCGTGCGCAGCACGACGTGACGACGTCGGGCTCGAGCCCCGCGAAGTAGAGCCAGTCGAGAAGCGCCGCGGCGACGAAGAGCGGCGCGAGGCCGAGCACGAGGCCGTACTTCAGCCTCGTCAGCGGGTACGTCGGCACCCGGGTGTCGAAGCGGTCGAGCGCCAGCCACCCGGCCGCAGCGAAAAAAGTGACGATGCGCGTGATGAGAGCGGGAAAGCCGTACTCGTCAGCGTTCAGCGTCCCCACGGCGCACATCGCCCCCGAGAGCTGAGAGGCGAGCCGGTCGGCGGTGAAGGCGAAGACGGGGAGCATCAGCAGCTCCAGGCCCATCAGGAGCGCGACGAGCGTCGACACCAGGAGCGTCCGCTGCTCGAGCCTCACCTGCCCCTCGTCGGCCCGGCGCAGGTCCCAGCTCGTCGCGATCGAGAAGCTGAAGGGGGCCGCGGCCGCCGCTCCGAGCGCCTGGAGCGAGGAGACGAGGAGAAGCGCCAGGACCGGCGGCTGCAGCAGCACCTAGCGGTCCTCGACGATGCGCCCGCCGCGCAGCACCACCGTCCGCTGAACGACGGCCGAACCGGTGATCGCCGGGTCGTGGCTGCTCAGGAGGATCGACGTTCCTTCCGCGGCCAGCGTCTCGACGATGGAGAGAAACTGCAGGGTCAGCGAGGGGTCCAGGTTGGCGGTCGGCTCGTCGGCCAGGAGCACCGCGGGCGCGTTGACGAGCGCGCGTGCGATGGCGACCCGCTGCCGCTCGCCGCCCGACAGGCGCTCGACCGGCGTCGACGCGCGATGGCCCACGCGCAGCTTCTCCAGGAGGTCGGCCGCCTTCGCGCGAACGGCCCGCCAGTCGCCTCCGAGCGGGTAGGCGGGCACCATCACGTTCTCCAGGGCCGAGAGTCCCCGGATGAGGTTCAGGTCCTGGAAGACGAAGCCGAAGGTCGCCCGGCGCAGCGAGGTGAGGAACCGCTCCGGATAGGACGACACGTCGAGGCCGTCGAGGCGGACGCGCCCCTCGGTCGGCCGCGTCATGCCGCCCACGACCGAGAGCAGCGTGGTCTTCCCCGACCCGCTCGGCCCGCAGAAGACCGTGAGCTGGCGGGCCGCGAGCGCCAGGTCGATCCCGTCGAGGGCTCGCACCTCCGTCGGCAGTCCCGGGTCGAACGTCTTGCGCACGCCCGCGAGCTCGATCGTCCTCACCCGCGGATCACCGAATCGGGCTCGGCGACGGCCGCGCGCCAGACCGGCACGAGGACCGCCGCCGTGTAGGGAACGACGCTCAGGACGAACAGGGTGACGACCCGAAACGCGTCGGGAGCGGGCGCCAGGGCCATGCGCGGCCGCAGGACGGTCCACCCCCGCAGCGCCCCGCCGAGAGGATCGGCGGGCAGGTGAAACACGAGCAGATACGCGGCCAGGTATCCGATGCCGAACGCCGCCGCCGAGACGAGCGCGCCCTCCCAGGCCTTCATGCCGATCACGTCGCCGGCGTCCCAGCCGACGGCCTTGAGGATCGCGATCTCTCGGGTCTCGTCGGCCGACAGCCCCGACGCGCGATCGAACGCGAAGAGCGCGAACGCGGCGATCACGCTCGTGAGCACGACGAGGACGAGGCCCTCGCGCCAGCCGAACACCGAGGCGTAGGTCCGGGCCACGTCCTCCCGCAGAATGGCCCGCACGCCGCGCAGCCGGGCCGCGGCCTTGGCCGCCACGGTGCGATGCTCCGCGGGATTGGCGACCTCGAGCGCGATGTCCGTGAAGTACCCGGCGGGATGGTCGACGAGCTTGCGGAAGTCGCCTTCGCTCAGCAGCACGATGTCGGCCGTCAGCTCCTCCGACTCGTCGGGCAGGACCTCCGAAACCTCGAGGAGCATGACCCACTTGAAGGAGAGGCCCGGAGCCGAGCCTTCGGCCGCGCCGGCGTCGACGGCGTCGCTCGTCGTCACGAAGGCGATGCGCTCGCCCGCGCGCACCCTCCGCTCGCGCGCGACCGCCGCGCCGAGCCGCACGTGCCCGTCGCGCACCGCCCGGCCGCTGCGGGCGGGCGGCACCATCACGGTCAGGGTCGTCTTCAGGACCGGGTCGTAGTAGTACCCCCAGAGGCGCCCCTCGACCGACTGCACGCCGCGCAGCCCGCCGAGCGCCGCCACGGAGTCGGCCGGCACCGGCGCGAACCGCCCCGCCTGCGTCCCCTGGACGAGCACGGCCGGCGAGTCGCGCAGCACGAGCGCCGCCTCGCGCCGGACGGCGTCGGCATAGAGCATGACCGACGCGATCAGGGCCACCACCGCGGAGTAGACGAGTGCCAGCACGGCCGTTCGCGCTCGCCGGCGCGCGAGCGACGACAGCGCGAAGTCAGCGAGGAAACGCTGGCGGTTCAGCCACGGCCGCATCGGTGGTGCTCAAGTTGGTGGGTGGGCCGACGAGCGAGCCGCTCCTCGAGTGGTCGAAGGCTCCCGGGTGATCCTGCATGCTGCTGAAGGCGTCGGCCTGGGTGAGATGACGGGTCGTCGGCGCCTCCCCGAAGAGGCCCAGATCGGTCAGGAGGAGCGAGCTCGCGAGCTCGCGGTTGCGCGAGACGCTCCCCGAGCGCAGTCGTCGCAGTCGGGCCCCGTCGGCCCACGTCGCCACCACGCCGGCCGCGAGAAGCGCGAGGGCCAGAAGGGCGCGGTCGCTGCGTCTCGAAAGTGGCCATCGTCGCACCGCGCGACCATCTTGGCCCAACTGCCGCGCGGGCTTGGCGCGACAAGTTGTCGCAGGCCCCTGTCGTCGCACCGCCCGTCGAGAAAGCGGCCCGCGCCGGCCGCTCAGCTCACCAGCACGACTCGCGCACGGATGCCGGGGGCCCGCGCGAGCCGCCCGTCGCACGTCAGCAGCGTCGCCCCGAGGGCCTCGGCGAGGGCCACGTAGACGGCATCGTACGCGGTCAGGTTCTCACGGAGAGCCCACACGCGATCGAGGAGGGGCTCGTGGGAGTGGCGCTCCACGTCGAGCGCGCGCAGGTCCTCGAGCGCCTCTTCGGCGGTCGCGGCGTCCAGCTCTCCGCCGCGTAACAGGCGGCGGAGGGCCTGCGCCACCTCGACGTCCACGAGATGCGGCGCGTCGAGCGCCAGCTCGGGATCGGCGATGCGCTCGGCGACCCGGCGCCCCAGGCTCGTGCCGAGCAGCAGCTCGAAGAGGGCCGAGGCGTCGAGCACGGTCATCGCGCGTCGCGCTCGGCCCGGATCACCTCGGCCGCGGAGCGCCGCAGCCGGCGCACGGGCTGCGCCTGCAGCCGTTCGAGGACCTCGCGGCGGGTCGGTCGATCGAGCGCTTTCCGGATCTCGCGAAGGACGAAATCCGACATCGACAGGCCCTCGATCGCGGCTCTGGCCTTGAGCCGTCGGTGCAGCTCGACCGGGACGCTGCGGATCTGGATCATCGTGCCGG
>JAXLRD010000159.1:0-3628 GCA_046331285.1 Vicinamibacteria bacterium | reverse complement strand
CCCGCGCGAGCCCGGCCCCGGCGGCGCCGCCCGCTCGGGCGGGCGCTTGCCCGCCCATTGGCGCGGAGTATCATTGCCCGCGTCCGCGATCCATCGTCGCGGGACGGCGCTTTCATGCTCTTCTTTCCCGGATCATCCCTCAGCAGCGGGCCTTCGCAGGGGCCCCGAGAGGCTCATCCATGTGGCTCATCGGCTTCCGCCTGCTCGTCCTCGTGTGCCTGGCCTGGGCCGGCGCCCAGTACACGCCCTTCCCCGGCCAGCCCGTCTACGGAGCCCTGATCGGCCTCGCCGGCGGCGCGGCGATCATCGGCCTCGAGCTCCGGCTCTACAAGGTTCCCGCCCACAGCATGGTCGGCGCCCTCGTGGGCGGCGTCACCGGCCTCCTCGGCGCGCACCTCGTCTGGGGCGTCGTGGCCGGCCTGCAGCTCGAGTCGGAGCACCTCGTCCACTCCCTCCTGATCGTCTTCCTCATCTACATGGGGATCGTGATCGGGGTGCGGCGCGGCGAGTGGTTCGAGCCGGCCCGCGTCATCGCCGCGTTCAAGGACGCCTCGCGGCTGCACCAGTACAAGATCCTCGACACGTCGGTCATCATCGACGGCCGCATCGCCGACATCTGCGAGACGGGCTTCCTCGACGGGACCCTCGTCGTCCCCCAGTTCGTGCTGCGCGAGCTGCAGCAGGTGGCCGACTCGTCGGACTCGCTCAAGAGGAACCGCGGCCGCCGCGGTCTCGACATCCTCCAGCGCATCCAGAAGATGCCGCACGTCCAGGTCCAGATCGTCGAGACCGACTTCCCCGAGGTGCGCGAGGTCGACCTCAAGCTGATCGAGGTCGCGAAGCGCCTCTCGGGCAAGATCGTCACGAACGACTTCAACCTGAACAAGGTCGCGCAGCTGCGCGGCGTCGCGGTGCTGAACATCAACGAGCTCGCCAACTCGCTGAAGCCCGTCGTCCTGCCGGGCGAGATCCTGCGCGTCTCCGTGCTGAAGGAGGGCAAGGAGGCGGGGCAGGGCGTCGCCTACCTCGACGACGGGACGATGGTCGTCGTCGAGCAGGGCAAGCGCGCGATCGGCCGCATCATCGAGGTGACCGTCACCACCGTCCTGCAGACGACGGCCGGCAAGATGATCTTCTGCCGGTGGCCCGAGGCGGCCGCCGCGGGCGCCGTCGAGGCCGACCCGCGGCGCGAGCCGCGCCCGGTCGAGCGCCGGGAGGGCCGCAACGGCCGCGATCACCGCGTCGAGCACCGTCGCGAGGGCGGAATCGCGCCGATCCCGCCGGAGCCCGCGGCGCGGGCCACGGATGGCTCACGCGCTCCCGAGGCCGACGCGGCCCCGCCCGCGCCCTCGAACGGACCGTCCGGCCGGAGCGAGTGAGCTTCTACCTCTTCCAGGGGCCCCTCGCTCTCGTCCTCACCTCTTTCTGTGCCGTCGCGGCGCTCCTCGCCGCGATCGTCGACCGCAGCGGCCGCGCGACGCGCCGCATCGCCGGGTGGTGGAGCCGCGCGCTGCTGCGCCTCCTGCGCGTCCGCGTCGAGGTCTCGGGACAGGAGGACCTTCCTCGCGGGCCCGCCGTCTACGCGGCCAACCACTCGAGCACGCTCGACATCTTCGTGGTGTTCGGCTGGCTCCCGGTCGACTTCCGCATCGTCTTCAAGCAGTCGGTCGGGTTCATCCCCATCCTCGGCTGGTCGATCTGGCTCGCCGGCCACGTGCCGATCGACCGCCGCCATCCCTTCCGCGCGCGCAAGAGCCTCGAGCGCGCCGCGCGCCGGATCGCCTCGGGCACGAGCGTCGTGCTCTTCCCGGAGGGCACCCGCAGCCCCGACGGCCGCGTGCTCCGCTTCCGCCGGGGGAGTTTCCGCCTCGCGATCGAGGCGGGAGTGCCGGTGGTGCCGGTGTCGATCGTCGGCGTGAAGGCCCTCGTCCCGGAGGGCATCCCGAGCGTGCGGCCGGGTACGGTGAGGCTCGTCCTCCACCCGCCCGTGCCCTCGGCGGGGCGCGTGGTCGACGAGGTCGACACCTTCGCGGGCGAGGTCCGGGCGATCGTCGCCCGCGGGTGTGGGCCGGAGGAGGAGGCGCTGGCATGAGGCGGATCTCTCTTGTGGCGGCGATCGCCGCCGTCGTGTGGCTCGGTCCTCTCGCGGCGCCGGCCGTCGCCGCCGAGCCGTCGCCGAACCGGGTGGCACGGGCCCTCGAGCCGGTCCTCGCGCGCCCGGAGCTCGCGGCGGCGTTCTGGGGCGTCGAGGTCCGCGGCTCGGCCTCCGGGAAGACGCTCTTCTCGCGGAACGCGGCGCAGGCGTTCCGGCCCGCGTCGACGATGAAGCTCGTCACGACCGCCGCGGCTCTCGACGCGCTCGGGCCGGACGCGCGCTTCCGGACGACGGTCGAGGCGGCGGGTCGCCTCGACGGCCTCGGCCGGATCCTCGGCGACGTCTACCTGGTGGGCCGCGGCGACCCGACGCTCGGCTCGCGCACGACACCCGGTCGCCCGTCCGGCGTCTTCGAGGCGATGGCGGGCGAGCTCGCGGCCGCGGGCGTGCGGAGGATCGAGGGCCGGGTGGTCGGCCACGAGGGCGCCTTCGCCGGCGAGCGTCGCGGGAGCGACTGGACGTGGGAGGACCTCGCGTGGGCCTACGCGACGGAGATCTCCGCCCTGTCGTGGGAGGACAACGTCGTCGTCGTGCGGCTCGCCGCGGGCGAGCGCGAGGGCGACCCGGCCGTGCTCGACGTCTGGCCGCCGTCCGACACGCTCTCGATCCGGACGAGCGTGACGACCTCTCCCGCCGGCCCGCCGGCGGTCCGGCTGGAGCGCGAGCCGGGGACGAACGCGGTGAGTCTCTCGGGCACGGTGCCTCTCGGCGGCGAGTGGACGGGCGAGCTCGCGGTCGTCGACCCGGCGCGCCACGCGGCCGCGGCCTTCTCCGCCGCGCTCGCCGCGCGGGGGATCCGCGTCGCCTTTCCGGCCGTCTCCTCGCGCGAGCCGCTGCCCGCGGGCGCACGGGTGCTGGCGTCCCACGAGTCGCCGCCGCTCGCCGAGCTCGTGCGCGCGGTGAACAAGGAGAGCCAGAACCTCCACGCCGAGATGCTGCTGCGCGCGCTCGGCGCGCAGCGGGGGGAGGGCAGCGAGGCGAAGGGGCACGAGGCGGTCCTGGCGCTCCTCGACCGGCTCGGCGTCCCGCACGACGGCTGGCGGATGAGCGACGGCTCGGGCCTCGCGCGCACTGACCTGGTGACGCCGCGGGGCCTCGCCGCTCTCCTCGCGGCGATGGACCGCCACCCGGCCGCGACGGCCTTCCGCGCCTCGCTGCCGATCGCCGGCCGCGACGGCACCCTCGAGAAGAGGATGCGGGGCACGGCGGCGGAAGGGAACGTCTCCGCCAAGACGGGGACGTTGTCGCTCGTCAACGCGCTCGCCGGCTACGTGACGACGCGCGGCGGCGAGCGGCTCGTGTTCGCCTTTTTCGTCAACAACAACGCCGGCCGGGGCCGCGAAGCGGTCAAAGCGCTCGACGACGCCGCGGCGGCGCTGGCCGCCCTGCCTTAGCCGACGTATCCTCAGGATCGCGGCCGGGAACAACCGTCAGGTCGTGGTGTGTCCCGGCCAAGGAGGCTTCATGCGTTCG
>JAXLRD010000158.1:0-3631 GCA_046331285.1 Vicinamibacteria bacterium | reverse complement strand
CACCGTCTCGCCGACGCGCGCGGCGGCCGGCAGGCCGGCGATTCGCGCCGCGGCCACCCGCCAGGGCTGCCGCGCGAGCGGCGTGCGCGCGAGGAGGGCCGCCGCCGCGGCGAGCGCGCGGGCCTGGTCGACGATCGTGGCCTCGGTCGAGACGTTGAACGTGTCGCTGTAGCGGTCGTAGATCGGGTACGCCGAGGGCCCGTCGTCCGGCGGCAGGCTGGTGCCCCGCAGTCGGCCCTCGTAGGGGCGGATCCACGGCAGGCCCTGCTGCAGGTTGCCGACGGGAAACCCGTCGGGCGGAAGGGCGCGCCGGTCGTTCACCGCGTAGGAGTGCACGATCTCCCGCGGCGCCCGCTCGGCGAGGCCCGTGACGAACGCGAGGTCGAGGGGGTTCGCGCCGGTCAGGTGGGCGAGGTTGCCCGCCACGGCGTCGGAGAAGGCCGCGCGGTCGGCCGCGGAGGCGAGACCGCTCGAGGGCGCCGCTTCGGCGAGGCGCTCGGCGACGACGAGGTCGAAGACCGCGTTCTCGCCGAAGTACCAGCCCGCGCGCAGGCCGCGCTTGCCGGCTCCGGGGTAGCTCGTGCCGTAGGCGCTCGCGCTCGCCGCCGCGGACTGGTCGAGGGCTCCCGCGATCACCTCCGTCGCGCATCGCGCGAGGTGCACGCGGTCGAGCGCGCGGCCGCGGGCGCGGCCGGTGAGCGGCGCGAACGCGTAGCTGCGCGCCGCGGCCCCGTAGCCCTCGAAGAGCCGCCACCAGCCCCAGCGCCGGCTCTCCTTCCGGGACGGGTCGAACTCGGCGAGGAGGCGGGCGTGAGCGCCGGCGTCGCCCTCGGCGAGCCAGATCTCGGTGGCCGCCCACGCGACCTCGTCGCGGTCCTCGAAGACGTCGCCGTAGTGCGTCACCTTCTGGTAGGCCGCGTCGCGTCCGCGGGCGGCCCAGGCCCGCTGCAGGAAGGCCCAGCCCCGCCGCGCGGCGGCGGCGTAGCGAGCGGCCGCCTCGGGAAGCGCGGCGCGCATCGCGGGCGAGGAGCCGGCCTGGGCGAGAGCGGCGGTCGCCGCCGCCGTGGCCGACGTGTTCTTCGGGAAGACGACCTGCGGGTCGCCCGGGGCGGGGAGGGCGTCGTCCTCGTAGGCGCGGTCGCGCGGCCGCACGAGGAAGAAGAAGCCGCCGTCGTCGTCCTGCATCTTCGCGAGGAAGTCGGCCTCCCGCGCGGCGAGCTGGAGGACGTCGCCTCTCCCGTCGCCGCTCTCGGGCAGGCCGAGGTTGTCGAGGGCGCAGACCCCCGGCAGCGCGTCGGCCGCGAACACGAGGTGGTGGACGAAGAGCGCGCTGTCGATCGTGTACTTGCCGTAGTCGCCGGCGTCGTGGTGCCCGCCGCGGACGTCGCGCGGGCCCGTGGCGACGGCGGGGAAGAGAGCGGCCGCGATGCGGTCGAGCCGCGGCGCGGCCCGCGGCGGGTCGGCCGCGGGCACGCGGCTCAGCGCCTCGAGCTGCCCGTCGAGGGCCGGCCCGCCCGCCGACGGCACGAGCGCCGGCGCCACGTGGCAGGCGTCGTGGACGAAGCGCGTGAACGGCAGCGAGACCGCGGCGCCGCAGCGCTGGTGGAGGAGGCCGATCGCGTAGGCGCGCGCGAGCCGGGCCGCGACCTCGTCGCCGATCCGGAACGGCGCCGTCCGGCCGAGGCCCGGCGCAGACAGGACGTAGTCGCCCGGCTCGCGCAGGGCGCTGAGGTCGGCCTCGAGGACGGCCTGGTACGCGGGCGGGGTCCCGGGCATGCCGGAGTCCGGCCGGAGCGCGAGCGGGCCGCGGAAGACCCGCACGCCGTCGGCGGCGCGGCGCACCTCGAACGAGCGAGCTTCGATCGGCCACTCGCCGAGGGTGCCCGCGTAGAAGCCGACGTACGCGCGCTTGGGGCGGTCGGGCAGGTAGCCCACGAGGCTCGCGTGAAGGGCGGGGCCGAGGCGCGACGCGTCGAGCCGCGCCGTCCAGCGCGCCGCCTCGACGCCGGCCACCGAGGGCAGCGCCACCTCGACGGTCGCGTCCCCGGCGAGGGGCTCCCCGAGGGCGAGGAGCACCGACGTTCCGATGATCAGGTCGTCGCGGCGCAGGGGGGCGTAGAGGACGCGACGGCGCAGGCCCGTCCGCTCGACGGCGATCCTTCGCCCGCCGGTGCTCACGGCGACGGTCGTGCGATCGGGGGCCGTCTCGAGCGGCGCCGCCCGGGTCACGAGCCGCACCTCGAGGAGCGACGGCGTGACGATGCGCAGCTCGGACGAGCCGACGGCCGGGAGGCCGTCCGGGGTGGAGGCCACGGCGGCGGCCAGGAGGAGGGCGAGAGCGGGCATTCCGACGGATCCCTATCCAACGACCGTGCCGGCCGGCCGCGGCGGGAAGGCGATGAAAAGACGGACCCGCGCCCGGGCGTCGCCGCGGGGCCATGGGGCGAAGCGCCCCACGCCCGGGGCGGCGGGGCCCCGCGCGGCCCGCCGCGCCCACCCGCGCCACGAGACGAATCAAGCACTTGCGGGTGCCGGCGAGCGGGCACGCCCCTTGTTCTTCCCTCCGCCGTGAACTCGCCGAGCGCCGCGACCCGCGTGGCCGTCAACACGCTCGCCAACTACGCCCGCTTCGCCGTCTCGACCCTGGTCTGGGTGGTCCTGACTCCCCGCATGGTGCACGGCTTCGGCGAGCAGGACTACGGCCTGTGGTCGCTCGTCTACTCCGTCGTCGGCTTCTTCTCGCTCCTCGACCTCGGCATGGGCACCGGGGTCGTGAAGTGCGTGGCCGAGTCGGGGGGCACGGGCGACGTCGACCGCCGCAACCGCATGGTGAGCACCTACGCCGCGGCCTACGCCGGCGTCGCGCTGGCCGCCGCCGCGATCCTCGGCCTCCTCTCGCTGGCGTTCAACCGGCTCTTCTCGATCCCGGCCGAGGCGCACGGCCGGGCCCTCGCGACGCTGTGGATCATCGGCCTGCGCGCGGTCGTCCTCGCGTTCCCGCTGAGCCTCTTCCGCGGGATCCTCTACGGCCAGCAGAGCCTGCTCCTGCTGAACCTGCTGCAGGCCGCGTCGACCGTCGCCTACGGCGTCGGCGCGGCCGTGGCGCTCGCCGGCGGCTACGGCGTCGTCGCGGTGGCGGTCGTCAGCCTGCTGTCGATGCTGCTCGAGCACGGGCTGTACGCCGCGTTCGCCTGGCGGCGGACGCCGGGCCTGCGCATCGCCCCCGCCCTCGTCGACCCGCGCCTCCTCCGCGAGGCGGCGTCGCTCAGCGTGTCGCAGCTCCTCATCGCGGTCTCGGGCCTCGCCCTGCTGCGGACGGACCCGGTCGTCATCCAGCTGTTCCTGGGGCTCTCGGCGGTCGGGGTGTACACGATCGCGCTGAAGGCCGCGGAGAACGGCTTCGTGCTGGTGAAGCAGTTCGTCAACGCGCTCTCGCCGCTCGTCGCGCACCTCCACGGCGCGCGGCGGGCCGACCGCGTGCAGGAGGTCCTCGTCGCCGGCACCCGCCTCGCGCTCGTTCCGGCCGCGCTCCTCGCGGCGGGCGTCGCCGCCCTCGGCGGCCGGGCCCTCGTGCTGTGGGTCGGCCCGGAGTTCGCGGCCGGCACGTGGCCGATGATCCTTCTCGTCGTCT
>JAXLRD010000157.1:0-3695 GCA_046331285.1 Vicinamibacteria bacterium | reverse complement strand
TCATGCCGCCCGCGAAGAAGAAGCCCTCGTGAGCGCCCGCCTCCTCGACGGCGCCGCGATCGCCCGGGCGATCCGCCAGGAGGCCGCCGCGGGGGCGCGCGAGCTGGCGGCGGGAGGGACCCGGCCCGGACTGGCGGTCGTGCTGGTCGGCGACGATCCGGCGTCGGCGGTGTACGTCCGCAACAAGACCCGCGCGTGCGAGGAGGTGGGCCTGCAGCACGAGACCCACCGGATGCCCGCGACCGCGACGACGGGCGAGGTCCTGGCCGTGGTCGAGGCGCTGAACCGGCGGCCCGACGTCCACGGCATCCTCGTGCAGACGCCGCTGCCGAAGCAGGTCGAGACCCAGCGCGTCCTCGACGCCGTGAGCCCCGACAAGGACGTCGACGGCTTCCACCCGACGAACGTGGGTCTTCTCTCGCAGAAGCGGCCGCGCTTCGTGCCCTGCACCCCCGCCGGCATCATGCAGATGCTGCGGCGGGAGGGGATCGAGGTGGCGGGGCGGCGGGCCGTCGTCGTCGGCCGGAGCGACATCGTGGGCAAGCCGATGGCGCTCCTGCTGATGCACGCGGACGCGACGGTGACGGTGTGCCACTCGCGCACGGCGAACCTGCCCGCGGTGTGCCGGGAGGCCGACATCCTCGTGGCCGCCATCGGCCGCGCCGGGCTCGTCCGCGCCGAGCACGTGAAGCCGGGGGCCGTCGTCGTCGACGTGGGGATGAACCGCGTGAGCGACGCCGCGCTCGCGCGCGAGCTGGCCCCGGAGCGGCTCGCGGTGTTCGAGAAGAACGGCTCCGTGCTGGTCGGCGACGTGCACGCGCCGTCGGTCGCGCCGGTCGCCTCGGCGCTCACGCCCGTTCCCGGCGGCGTCGGGCCCCTCACCATCGCCATGCTGATGGCGAGCACCGTCCGCGCCGCCCGCGGCGCCTGAGGCCGGGGCGAGGCCCGTGCTGCGGGTCGGGCTCACCGGCGGCATCGCGTGCGGGAAGTCGCACGTGCTGCGCCGGCTGCGCGCGCTCGGCCTGCCGACGCTCGACCTCGACCAGGTCTCCCGCGAGGTCGTCGCTCCCGGCCAGCCCGCCCTCGCCGAGATCGCGGAGGCCTTCGGCCCGATGGTCCTCGCCGCGTCCGGCTCCCTCGACCGGGCGGCTCTCGGGCGCGTCGTGTTCGGCGACGCGGCGGCCCGGGCGCGGCTCAACGCGATCGTGCACCCCCGCGTGCGCGCGGCCGAGGCGGCGTGGGCCGCGGAGCGGGCCGCCGCGGGCGACGCGGTGGCGGTGACCGACGCGGCGCTCATCGTCGAGTCCGGCGCGCACCTGCGGTTCCACCGGGTCGTCGTCGTCCACTGCGACCCGGACGAGCAGCTCGCGCGTCTGCGGGCGCGGGACGGGCTCGACGAGGCCTCGGCCCGGGCGCGGGCGGACGCCCAGATGCCGCTCGCGGAGAAGCGGACCTTCGCCCACCTCACCGTCGACACCTCGGGGACGGTGGACGAGACGGACGCGCGCGCCGCGTCCCTCGCCGAGGAGCTGCGCGCGCTCGCGGACCGCCGCTTCCCGCCGGGACCGCCCCTCGCGACGCTCGCGGCGATCGCGGCGGCGGGGCCCCCGGCCGGCCCGCGGGGCCTGTCGTCCCTGGCCCTGCTCGAGGCGGCCGCGGAGGCGGGCGGACTCGAGATGGAGGCGCTCGCCGCGCGGCTCGCGCCCCCCTGCGCCCGGTGGCTCGAGGCCGCGCGGGCCGCCCCGCCCGGCTCTCCCGCCGCCGCTCTCTCCGCCGCCCTCGTCGCCTGGCAGCTCGCGCGAGGGGGCGCCGACAGCGACTACCTCGCCTCGGCCGCCGCCTCGCTCGCGCGGCTGACCCACGAGGACGCGCGGGAGCGGGCGGCCGCGTGCCTGTACGCCCTCGTCCTGCAGGCGGTGGCCGCCGGCGACGCGCGCGAGCTCGCCGGGATCGCGGCCGCGCTCGTGCCGCTCGCGACGCGATGGGGCGGCGGCGCGCCGGCCGGGTGGATCGCGTCCGCGTGGGCCGACCGCCGTTCGGCCGCGGACGGCCCGGTCGAGGCCGGCCTCGCCGCTGCCCTCGCCGTTGCGCGGGGCGGGGCCGCGGGGGAGAGGCGGCCGGGCGAAGAGCGCTTCGCCGCCGTCCTCCGCCGCGTCGCCGACGCCTGATCGAGGGCCGCGCCGCGGCGGGCGGCGGCCGCTTCAGCGCGTCCCGGCCGCGGGGCCCACCCGCTCCTCGACGAACGAGTTCCACTCGTGGCAGTGCGGGCAGCGCCAGAGCATGTCGTCGGCGCGGTAGCGGCAGGCCGTGCAGATATGCGGGTCGACGTAGAGCGCCGACTCCTCGACGGTGGCGACGTAGCGCTGCTCGTCGGGCGAGAGCGATCCGATGGCGCGCAGGGTGCGCCAGACCTCGAGGTGGACGAGGAGGACGTGCGGGTTCGACTCGAGGGCGCGCAGCAGCAGGCCGAGGGCCTCCCGCGCCGCGCCCTCCGCCCGGAGATGGCGGGCGAGGGCGAGCCGGGCCCGCCAGTCGCGCGGGTCCTCCCGCACGAGCCGCTCGCACAGGGCGACGAAGCGGCTCGGCTCGCCGGAGGCGCGATAGGCCTCCTCGAGCGGGGCGAAGGCGAGGTACGCGCGCTCGGGCGCGACCGCGATCGCCCCCTCGAGGATCGACGCGGCCCGGCGGGGGTCCGCCTCGGCCCACAGCGCGGCGAGGGCGAGGTGGGCGGGGAAGACGCGCCGGTCGAGGGACACGGCGGTGCGGAAGGCCGTCTCGGCCGCCTCGCGCTGGCCGGCCATCAGCGCCTCCCCGCCCATCTCGGCCTGCAGGAAACCGAGCACGAGGCCGTCGTCGGACTTGCGCAGGCGCGCGAGGCGGGTCTGCACCTCGTACGCCTCGCGCCACTGCCGCTGCTCCTCCGCCAGCTTCTGCTGCCCCGCGAGCGCGTGCACGTTGCGGGGATCGACGTCGAGCGCCTCGCCGTAGGCGGCGGCCGCGCGGTCGAGGAGGCCGGCCTTGCGGTAGTCGGTGCCGAGGCTGGCGAGGGCGTGGGCGCGCTCGGTGCGGGTGACGTCCGGCCGCGCGAGGAGCCCGCGGTGCATGTCGATCGCGCGCTCGACCTGTCCGACCTCGCGGTAGAGGAGGGCGAGCACCTGCTGCACCTCCACCGAGTCGGGGTGCTCGCGCAGGACCTTCGCCATCTCGCGGATGGCGCTCTCGGTCTGTCCGGTCGCGAGGCCGTGGAGGGCCTCGGTGTAGTGGGGAGACGAGCGGAAGCCGGGGCGGGACTCCGCGCCGCGGCGGGCGACGGCCCACGCGCGGCCGGCGAACAGGCCGGCGAGCGCGGCCACGACGACGCCGGCGAGGGCGGTCTCGGTCACCGCCGCCCGCTCACCATCCCAGCGCGGCGACGGTCCGGTCCCAGTCGTCGCGCGCCCGGAGGATCGACTCGACGAACTCGCGGAGGCAGCCCTGGCCGCCCCGCGCCTCGGTCACCATGAACGCCTCGAGCCGCACCTCGAGCGGCGCGTCGGCGGGGGCGGCCGAGAGGCCGACCTCGCGCAGGACGGCGAGGTCGTTCACGTCGTCGCCCATGTAGGCGACCTCGTGGGCGGCGAGGCCGTGCTCGGCGAGGATCTCGCGCAGGACGGCGGCCTTGTCCCGCACGCCCTGGCGGACGACGGACAGGCCGA
>JAXLRD010000156.1:0-3744 GCA_046331285.1 Vicinamibacteria bacterium | reverse complement strand
GGCCGCGTACTGCGCGGCCCGGGACTCGGCCGCGTGGGCGACCCGCGTCGCGAGCCAGCTCACCACGACGAAGCCGCCGAGGACGACGAGCCAGGACGTCCCGAGGAGCGCCTGGGCGATCGGGAAGGCGAGGCCGGTCGCGAAGTACGTGAACTCGAGCAGCGTGAAGAGGAGGATCGCGCCGAGCAGGTGGAGGTACGTCCGCGTCAGGAAGGTCGCGCGCGCCTCCTCCGCCGAGACGGGTCGCGAGGCGGCGTAGTACGAGGGCGGCCGCGGGCTGAAACGGCTCACGGGACGAAGAGGCACCGGCGCCGGCTCGGGCATGGCTTCCATTCCTCCTGCCCCGCTCTCAGGGCCGGGGGCCGGCTTGCCTCTGTGCACGGTCTGTGCCGGTACGGATGGGCGGTTCGGCGCGTTCGCCGCGCCGCCGGGCGCGGTGAGATTCCGACCGGCGGCCGGGATGTCCGGAAGTCGGCCCGGGCGCGGCTACAATGCACGCCCGGGCGGTCCTTCACCGGAGGTCCCTTGAGCTGGAGATTCCTGGCCGTCGCGATCGAGGCCGCGCTGCGGGCGGGGCGCATCCAGCGCGAGCGCTACGGCAGCGGCGTCGCCGTCGAGCTGAAGGGCGAGATCGACCTCGTGACCGAGGTCGACCGCGCGTGCGAGCTCGCGATCCTGGAGACGATCCGCTCCCGCTACCCCGACCACGACATCGTCACGGAGGAGACCGACCTCGCGCGGACCGGCGCGCGCCACGTGTGGTACGTCGACCCGCTCGACGGCACGACGAACTTCGCCCACGGCTACCCGATGTTCTGCGCGTCGATCGCCCTCGCGGTCGACGGCGAGATCGTGGCCGGCGTCGTCCACGATCCCCTGCGCGACGAGCTCTTCTCCGCCGAGAAGGGCGGGGGAGCGCACCTGAACGGCCGGAGGCTCGAGGTCTCGAAGGCCGCGCGGCTCATCGAGAGCCTCCTCATCACCGGCTTCCCGTACGACCTGCACGACCGGCTCGAGGAGCGCCTGCGGCCGTTCCGCAAGATGGCGGGCCGGGCCCGGGCGCTGCGCCGCGACGGAGCGGCCGCCCTCGACCTCTGCTACGTCGCGGCCGGCCGGGCCGACGGCTTCTGGGAGGCGATCCTGAAGCCGTGGGACATGCACGCCGGCCGCATCGTGCTCGCCGAGGCCGGCGGCCGCGCGACGCGCCTCGACGGCGCACCGCTCGGCCTCGGCCCCGAGGGCGTCGTCGCGACGAACGGCCGCATCCACGAGGAGCTCCTCGCCGTGCTCGCCGAGGCGGAGGCGGAGGCGCATGCGGAGGCGCGGGCCGCCGCGCCGGCGGGCGAGTGAGCCCCGGCATGCCCGAGCCGCCGATCACCCTCGCGACCCCCGCGCTCCTCTTCTCGGCGATCTCGCTCCTGATGCTCGCGTTCACGAACCGCTTCCTCGCCCTCGCCGCGCTCGTGCGGAGCCTCCACGCGGCCTACAAGGAGCGGCCGGACGAGGTGCTCTTCGGGCAGATCAGGAACCTCCGCACCCGCATCCACCTCATCCGCTGGATGCAGGTCGCGGGCATCGCGAGTCTCCTCCTGTGCGTCTTCAGCATGTTCCTCATCTACGTGAGCGAGCTCCGCGCGGCCCAGGTCGTCTTCGGCGCGGGGCTCGTGCTGATGATCGCCTCGCTCGCCCTCTCGATCTGGGAGATCCAGATCTCGGTCCACGCCCTCGACCTTCACCTCGCGGACATCGAGAAGGGCGGGAAGGCCGACGGCCGATCCGCGGGATAATCGTCCCGCCCTGCCGCCCGTGCCCGGGTGGTGAAACTGGCAGACACGCGGCCCTTAAAAGGCTGTGAGCGAAAGCTCGTGTCGGTTCGATCCCGACCCCGGGCACACCCGCCGGCCCCGCTCCGATCGACAATTGCGTTCCGGAAGGAAATCGGGCATACTCCCCGACGAGTCAGTCGGCAGTTTGCTCTTGCGCGCACGGAGAAGCCGCCCACGGAGGGCGGCTTTCGCTTTGTGTGAAGCGATCGTGCGGCGCGCGGTTGGAGTATCCGGCTGGCAACAGGCCCAGGGAGGGCCGAACGTACATGATCGAAGGTACCGTCAAGTGGTTCAACGAGTCGAAGGGCTTCGGCTTCCTGTCTCGTGAGGGTGGTCCGGACGTGTTCGTCCACCACTCGGAGATCCGGGCCGAGGGCTTCCGCACCCTGAACGAGGGTGACAAGGTCCGTTTCGAGGTCGTGGACAGCCCGAAGGGGCCCCGCGCCGCGAACGTCACGGTCGCCCGCTAACCACTCGTAGAGCCGCACCAGAAGGCCCGGGGCAGGCGCCCCGGGCTTTTTCATTTTCGACGGGGCCCGCGCTACTTCTTCCTCCACTCGTCCTTCGGCCCGAGGACCGAGGCGGGCCCCGCGCCGTCGAGCCACGCGCGGGCCGCGGGATCGCCGCGCAGCGCCTCGTCCCAGAAGGCCGTGCCGACGGCCAGGATCGCCCGGTGGTGCGCCGGGCTCCGCGGCTCCCGGTCCTTCGCGAGCTCGCGGTCGGTGAAGGCCGAGTGCTCGGCACCGTCGAGGACGAGCTCATACTTGCTCCCCGGCGGCAGCGCGTCGAACACCGCGCGGCGCGACTCGACGGTGGCGTTGCCGATCGGGGCCACGTCGCGGGTGCCGGTCATCAGCATCCACGGGACGCGCACCGACGAGAACGCGGTGGCCGTGCGCGCCTCGTCCCGCGGGGAGGAAGGGCTCATCGCCAGGGCCGCCGCGATCCGCGCGTCCGTGAGCGCGGGCCCGCGCCCCGCGAAGCTCTGGCCGCTCACCGCCTGCGTCGTGACCGCGCCGAACGAATGGCCGGCCATGCCGACGTGCCCGAGGTCGAGCCGGCCGGCGAGGGCGGTCGTGGCCTCGCCCGCCTGCCAGCGCGCCAGCGCGTCGAGCACGGCGCGCACGTCGCCGGCGCGCTCGAGGAAGCTGCGCGGGTTGGCCGCGCGCCGCAGCGCCTCCCTTCGGCCGCCCGCCGGCGCCTCCCTCCAGACGGCGTCGTCCGATCCCGGGTGCTGCATCATCACGACGACGTAGCCGCGGGCCGACCAGTGCTCGCCCAGGTAGACGTAGCCGAGGCGCGCCGAGCCGCCGAGGCCGTGGCTGAACAGGACGACGGGCGCCGGCCGCCGGTCGCTCGGCAGGTACACCCGCAGCGGGATCTCGCGCCCGCGGCCCGCGTCGTTCACCGCGAGGTCGACCGTCTCGGCGCGCCACCCGGCCGGGATCGCGAGCGGGTCGTAGGCCGGGCCGGCCGCGGCGAGGCCGGCGAGCGCGAGGCCGCCGAGCAGGGCGAGGGCATGGGGCGCGATCGGGCGGGGCATCGGTCCTCCTCAGCGGCATTGGACCACGCCGCCGCCGTCCCGGATGCATCGACGGCCGGACCGATCCGGCCCCCGGCCCCGAGCGCGGCCGGCCCGGGAGGGCGTACACTACCGTTCAGCGGAGAGCCGCCCCCGACCCCCCGTTTCTCCCTCCGGCCGGGACGCGCCAACCCGACAGTGCCCTTGGACTACGCCCGGACGGGACGCCTCGCTCCCGGACGGTCGGGTGTCTTTTCTCGGATCGGACGCGTTCGGGCCACCCGGAGGCGTGAACGGTGAGCCTCAATCCGAACCGGTCGAAGCAGGCGACGATCGCCTCCCTCGTCCGGAAGGCGCGCTTCGCCGAGGCCCGTGGCCGCATCCTCGAGACGATCG
>JAXLRD010000155.1:0-3865 GCA_046331285.1 Vicinamibacteria bacterium | reverse complement strand
CGTGCTCGCGCCCGCGGAGGCCTCGGGGCCGCGCCTGCCGTCGCCCGAGGAGGCCGTGGCCCCCGCCGCGGCGGGGAACACCGAGCTGCAGGCGGCCGAGCGCGAGGTGGCGATCGAGGAGCGGCGGCGGTCGCTCTTCAAGGCCGAGCGGGTGCCGGCTCCGGTCCTGTCGGTCGGCGCGGTGTTCGACGCCCCCGGCGAGTTCGACGTGGGCGGTCGCGCCGCCCTGAGCCTCGCGGTGCCGCTCTTCTCGCGCAACCAGGGCGAGATCGCGGGCTCGCTCGTGCGCTCGAGCCAGGCGCAGCTGCGTCGCGCGTCGCTGCGGCGCGAGGTCGAGGCGCGGGCCCACGCGGCCCTCGGCCGCGCCGCGGCCCAGCGCGCCCGGGCCGAGTCGTATCGGAAGACCCTGCTGCCGACCGCAACGCAGATCGAGGCGCTGGCCGAGGAGAGCTATCGTCTCGGCCGCGCCGGCCTGCTCTCCGTGCTCGACGCCCAGCGCGCTCTGCGCGACGTGCGGGCCGAAGCGACGGCGGCGCAGCTCGCGGAACAGTCGGCGCTGGCCGACCTGGAGGACGTCCTTGGCGGACCGATCGAGTAGCCGAACGGGCGGGACCGTCCTCGCTCTCGTGATGGCCGTCGCCGCCGCGGCCGGCTGCGCGAAGCGGGGCGGCGAGGAGATGGAGTCGGACGCGGTCCCGACGATCGAGGCGCGGACGGCCAGGGTCGAGAAGCGCGACCTCGTCGAGGCGCTCGTCGTCCGGGGATCGGTCGCCGCGGCGCCGAACGAGGACGTGAGGCTCGCTCCGCAGGTGGCGGGCCGGGTCACGGCGATGCGGGTGGCCGAGGGCGACCGGGTGACGGCGGGCGAGGTCGTCGCCGAGATCGACCCGCAGCCGCTCCAGGACCAGGCGCGGCAGTCCCGCGCCGCGCTGTCCCAGGCGCGCGCGGCGCTCGAGGCCGCCGACCTCGAGCTGGCACGCGTGCGGCGGCTCTTCGAGCGGGGCATCGCCGCGGGCAAGGAGGTCGAGGACGCGAGGAGCGCGCGCGCGGCGGCCGCGGCTGCCGTGGAGCAGGGCGAGGCCGGGGTGAGCCTGGCGGAGCGCCAGGTCGACCGCGCGCGGGTGCGGACGCCGATCTCCGGCCAGGTCGTCCGGCGCTTCGTCGGGGTGGGCGAGCAGGTGGACGGCACGCCGGCTCAGCCGCTGCTCGAGGTCGCGAACGTGACGACGGTCGAGGTCGCGGCCCGCGTGGCGGCCGAGCGCCTGGCGCGGGTCCGTCCCGGGCAGGCCGCGGTCGTCCGCTCGGACGCTTGGCCCGGCCGCGCGTTCGCCGGGCGGGTGGTCGCCGTGGCCCCCGCCGTCGATCCGGCGACGAACGCGGCGCTCGTGCGCGTCCGCGTGCCGAACCCGGACCGGGCCCTCATGGTCGGCATGTTCGCCGAGGCGCAGGTCGAGCTCTCGAAGAAGACCGGCGTGCTCACGGTCCCGCCCGGGGCGGTGAGCCGGGGCGAGGGCGGGGCCGGCGAAGCCGGGGGCGACGCCGGTCCGGGCGCGCCCGCCGTCTACGTCGTCGTGAAGGACGAAGCCGCGCGCCGCGTCGTGACCCTCGGCCTCGAGACGGCCGAGGCGGTCGAGGTGGTGTCGGGCGTGAAGGAGGGCGAGACGGTCCTCGCTTCCGCCGTGCACGGGCTCGGCGAGAAGGCGCGGCTCTCCGCGAAACCGTGAACGTCGCCGCCTTCGCCTCCCGCAACGCGCGCGATCCTGCTCGGCGTCGTCTTCCTGACGCTCGCCGGCCTGTGATCGATGTTCGCCTGCCGACGACATCTACACGAGGTCGAGTTCCCGCGGATCCAGATGGTCGCCCCTCGGGCGGGCTTTCTCTCGCCGCGGATGATGCGCTCGCGATGGCCGCGGCCGCTCGAGGCGGCCCCGCACGGTGCTCGGCGTGCGGCGCGTCCTCGAAGACGATCCGCCCGGCGTGCGGTCTCGGTCCTGTTCGAGCCGGGCGCGGACATGCGCTACGCGCTCCAGCTCGTCCAGGCGGGCTCGACGAGGTGCCGAGCCGGAGCTGCCGGCGCCTCGAGCTCGTCGTCGAGCACCTGACGCCGTCGCTCTTCCCCGATCTTCGGCGTCAACGTGACCGGGGACGCGCCGGCGGCGGCCACTACGCGACATCGCCGTCTTCCAGCTCCGGCGCTGCTGAGCCCAGGTGCCCAGGGTCGCGAGCGTCGAGGTGCTCGCAGGCCGGGAGGAAACGCAGATCTCCGTCGTCGACGTCGATCCCGACCGGCTCGCGCCGCAGCCCAGGACGACCCTCGGCGGGTCGCCGAGCAGCGCTTCGGGCCACGAACGAGGTCGTCCTCGGTGGGCCGCCTGCCGAAGGACTACCTCCAGTACCTCGTCCTCGCGACGTCCGAGCTCACGAGCGTCGAGGACGTGAAGAAGGTGGTGGTCGCCTTCCGCCAGGACGCTCCCCTCTACGTCGGCGACGTCGCCGACGTGCGGGAGGGCGTCGTCGACCCGGTCACCCTCGTGAGCGGGAACGGCCACCCGGCGGCTCTCGTGAACGTCGCCCGGCAGATCCGCGGGAACGTGATCGACGTCGCGGAGGGCGTGTGGGCCGCCCTGCGCGAGTACCGGCCGTCTCTCCCGCCCGGCGTGAAGCTGCAGGTGGTCTACGACCTCGCGGAGTTCGTCCGGGACGCGGTGGCGAACGTGCGCGACGCCATCCTCCTCGGCGGGCTGCTCGCCGTGCTCGTCCTCGTCGCCTTCCTGCGCGACTGGCGGGTCACCGCGATCGCCGCGGTGTCGCTGCCGCTGACGATCGTCGGAACCTTCTTCGTGCTCCGCCTCGCCGGCGGCACCGTCGACCTCATGTCGCTCGGCGGGCTCGCCATCGCGATCGGCCTCGTGATCGACGACGCGGTGGTCGTGGTCGAGAACATCCACCGCCACCGGGCGGCGGGCGAGAGCGCGGCCGTGGCCGCCGAGAAGGGCACGCAGGAGCTGCTGGCCGCGGTCGTCGGCTCGACGCTCACGACCGTCGTCGTCTTCGTCCCCCTCGGCCTCCTGACGGGCGTCGTCGGGCAGTTCTTCGCCGCGCTGTCGCTGACCCTCGCCGCGGCCGTCCTGCTGTCGCTCGTCTACGCGCTCCTCTTCATCCCGAACGCGGCGGCGCGCCTCCTGCGCGAAGGGGAGGAGCGCACGGCCCGCCTCACCGGTCTCGCGGAGCGCTACCGACGCCTCCTGCGCTCGGCGATGGCCCGGCCTCGCCTCGTGGCCGGGGTGACGCTGGCCGCGGCCGCCCTCGGCGTCGTCCTCTACGCGCGGCTCGGCACCGGCTTCCTGCCGGAGATGGACGAGGGCGGCTACGTCGTCGACTACTGGACGCCCGAGGGCACCTCGCTGGCGGAGACCGACCGGATGGTGAAGCGGGTCGAGGCCGTGATCGCGGGAACGCCGGAGGTCGCCGCTTTCGCGCGCCGCACCGGGGCCGAGCTCGGCCTCTTCGCCACCGAGCAGAACCGGGGCGACATCGTCGTCAAGCTGAAGCCGCGCGGGGAGAGGCAGAGGACCGCGGAGGAGGTCATCGAGGAGCAGCGGGCGGTCTTCGAGAAGGAGATGCCCGGCATGACGATCGAGTTCGTCCAGCTCCTGCAGGACATGCTGGGGGACCTCGAGGGCAATCCGGAGCCGGTCGAGGTGAAGATCTTCGGAGACGACCTCGACGCCCTGACCCGCCTCGCGGCGCGCACCGAGGAGCGGCTTCGGGAGGTCCCCGGCCTCGTCGACCTGGTGCGGCCGCAGCGCGGCAACCCGGAGCTCGAGGTGCGGATCGACCCCACCCGGGCCGGCCGGGTCGGGCT
>JAXLRD010000154.1:0-4061 GCA_046331285.1 Vicinamibacteria bacterium | reverse complement strand
GGGATCACGCACACGGCCGCCCCGAAGGCCACGAGGGCCAAGGGCTGAAGGAGCCGTCTCACGGTCATCCGGAATCCTCTCGAGTTCTGCCGACACCACGGACGGTCGAATGCCCCGCCCGAAACAATGCAATCTACCTCCACGACGGCGGGGCCTCAAGCGAAATTCGGTGCGCCCGACAAGCTTTCACCTCGTCTGCAAATCCATTCGAGTCAGTAGCTTGAGGCGATGCGCCGAGGTGCCGGGCGCAAGCGCGGCGAAGATCCGGGCGCCTGACCGTTCAGCGGAAGGCGAAGCGTTCAGTTCCCGTGGACGCCGCAGATCTCCCGCGGCTCGGTGCCCGCCACGAAAGCCTCGTCGCGCCGCTCCGGGCAGCGGGGTCCGGCGAGGAGGCCCGTCTCCTTGTCGATCGTCGCGTAGACGATCCCCTCGGGCGCCGGCGGCAGCGGCTCCGACCTGAGGCCCGAGGTCGCCGCCCTCATGAAGTCGACCCAGATGGGCAGCGCGGCCTTCGTGCCGGAGAGGCCGACCGGCGTGTTGTCGTCGAAGCCGACCCACACGACCGCGAGGAGGTCCGACGTGAAGCCGCAGAACCACGCGTCGCGGTAGTCGTTCGTCGTGCCCGTCTTGCCGGCCGCGTCGGGGCGGAAGTCCATGCCGCGCGCCGAGGCGGCCGTCCCCTCGTTGATCACGCTGCGCAGCATGTCCGTCACGAGGAAGGCCGACTCCTCGTGGACCACGCGCTCGGGCACCGGCGCGTGGTGCTGTTCGAGGGTCCGGTCCTTGTCGTCGGCCACCCGGGTGATCGTGACGGGCTCGATCTTGAGCCCGCCGTTCGCGAGGACGTTGTAGGCGATCGCCATCTCGTACGGCGTCGCCTCGAAGGAGCCGAGGGCGAGAGCCGGGAACGGCTGGATCGGCGCGCCGATCCCGAGCTTCTTCGACCAGATCTGCGCGACGCGGTCGTAGCCGACCATCTCCGCGACCTTCACGGTGGCGACGTTCATGCTCATCGCGAGGGCGCGGCGCAGCGTGACCATGCCGTGGTAGGTGTCCTCGTAGTTCGTCGGGATGTACTCCTTGTCCTCGTAGAAGAAGACCGAGGGCGCGTCCTCGACGACGGTGGCGGGGGTGATCGGCGGCAGGCTCGGGTCGTCGAACCCCGCCTCGAAAGCGGCGAGGTAGACGAACGGCTTGAAGGTGCTGCCGGGCTGGCGGTGGGCCTGCACGACGCGGTTGTACTGGCTCGCCCCGTAGGAGCGCCCGCCCACGAGGGCCACCACCTTGCCGCTCGCCGGCTCGAGCACGATCAGGCAGCCCTGCACCTGCTCGGTCGTGCGCTTCTTGATCATCTCCTGCACCCGGTCGAGGCCGCGCTCGAGGGCGCCCTGGGCGAGCGACTGCAGGTGAAGGTCGAGGCTCGTGTGGATCTGCAGGTTCTGGGTGGTGAGGTCCTTGGGGTCGTAGCGCTGGGCGAGCTGCCGGCGCACGAGGTCGACGAAGTACGGCGCGTCCGTCGTGTCGGGCCTCGTCCGCTCGACGAGGAGCGGCGAGGCGAGGGCCTCCTTCTGCTGCGCGTCGTCGATGAACCCCGACTCGCGCATCGCCCGGATCACCTCGTTGCGCCGCTCGGTCGCCCGCTTCTGGTGCCGGAACGGGTTGTAGGGGTTCGGCGACTGGATCATCCCCGCGAGGAGGGCGCACTCGGGCAGCGTGAGGTTCGCCACGTCCTTGTGGAAGTAGGTGCGGGCCGCCTCGCCCATGCCGTTGATCGAGAACGAGCCCGACTGGCCGAGGTAGATCTCGTTGAGGTAGAGCTCGAGGATCTCCTGCTTCGTGGCGCGGCGCTCGAGGACGAAGGCGAGGAGGGCCTCCTGGGCCTTGCGGCGGTAGCTGCGCTCCGGGGTCAGGAAGAAGTTCTTGCAGAGCTGCTGGGTGATGGTGCTGCCGCCCTGCGGGATCGCGCTGTCGGAGCGGGCGTTGCGTATCGCCGCGCCCACGAGGCGGATCGGGTCGAGGCCGGGGTGGGAGAAGAAGCGGCGGTCCTCGATCGCGAGGACCGCCTTCACCAGCAGGTCCGGCATGTCCTCGAAGGCGATCCGACGGCGCTTCTCCCGCTCGTCCGTGAAGAGGTAGGTCACGAGCTCGGGCTCGAGCGTCACCGTCTCGTAGCGCCGGCGCGGGTCCTTCCCGCGAAGGTCCTTCACCCGGGTGACGCCGGCCTTGTCGGTGGCGAAGGCGACCTGCACCGCCTCGGCCGGGCCGTCCGGCACCGGCCGCGGGAAGAGCGCCACCCCGTCGGCCCTGCGCTGGAACTGGCCGGCCTCCGCCGGCGGGTCCGTCCGCTCCTGGTAGCGCAGGCCGTTCAGTGTGTTCGCGAGGGCGGCGGGATCGAGCACGAGCCCCGGCCGCAGCACGAGCGGCCGCGCGTAGACGCGCGAGGGGATGCTGCCCTTCTCGCCCCGCAGCCGCTGCTCGACCATCACCGAGAAGCGGATGTACTGGTAGATGAGCAGCGACGCGCCGATCACGATCGGCAGGAAGACGAGCGCGAGCAGGGCGACGACGGCGCGGAATCGGCGCGCCGAGTACACGCGCCGAGAGGGATCGCTCATGCGGACGGGAATCGAGTATAGCCGAGCCGGCGGCGCCTACTCGACGACCTCGAGGCGGACCCGGCCCGTGCCGGGGCCGATGAGGCCGATCGCCCGCGCCGCGCCGCGCGAGAGGTCGATCGCCCGGCCCTTGTGGGACGGGAAGCGGTCGTTCACCCGGACGACGACACTGCGGCCGGTCGAGAGGAGCGTCACCTTCACCCGGGTGCCGAACGCCCAGTAGGCGTGGGCGGCGGTGAGCCCGTCCTGGTCGTAGCGCTCCCCGCTCGACGTGCGCTTGCCGTGGTAGTCGGGCCCGTACCACGACGCGATCCCCTCGACCACGGTCCCGACGGCGGGCGTCTCCGGCGGGGGGAAGGCGTAGGCCTTCGGCTTCGGGTTGCCCCCGCAGGCCGCGGCGAGCGCGACGACGAGCGCGGCGGCCGCGAGCGGGGCGGGCCTCGGGCGGGCGCTCACGAGACCGTGTGCACGCGCATCATGTTCGTCGCGGCGGCGGCGATCGAGTGGCCGGAGAGCATCAGGATCGTGTCGCCGGCCGACACGTGGCCGCGGGCCTTCAGCGTCTCCTCGCCCGCGGCGAGGAGCGCGTCCGTGTTCTCGGTGGAGGCGACGAGCGTCGGCAGGACGCCCCACCACAGCGCGAGCCGGCGGTACACCTTCTCGTCGTGGGTGACGGCCACCACCGGCACGCGCGGCCGGTGGCCGGCCACGAGGCGGGCCGTGAGGCCCGACTCGGTGAAGGCGAGGATGAGCTTGCAGCCGAGCTCCTCGGCCACCGACGCGGCGACCCGGGTGAGGCTGCGGGTGACGGGGGTCCCCGCGCCGTCGCGGCCGGCCTCGGCCGCGCGCGTGCGGATGCCGGTGAGGCCGTGCTCTTCCGTGAAGTCGGCGATGCGGGCCATCGTCTCGACCGTCTCGACCGGGAACTTCCCGACCGCGCTCTCGCCCGAGAGCATCACCGCGTCGGTCCCGTCGAGGATGGCGTTCGCGACGTCCGAGGCCTCGGCCCGCGTCGGCCGCGGGTTCTCGATCATGCTCTCGAGCATCTGGGTGGCGGTGATCACGACCTTCCCGGCCGCGTTCGCCATCGCGATGATCCGCTTCTGCGCGATCGGAACGTCCTCGGTGCCGAGCTCCACCCCGAGGTCGCCGCGGGCGACCATCACCCCGTCGGTCGCGGCGAGGATCGCCTCGAGGTCCTCGAGCGCCTGGGGCTTCTCGATCTTGGCGATCACCGGGGTGTCGGCGCCGAGGCTCGCGATGAGGGCCTTCGCCTCGACCACGTCGGCCGCGCGGCGCACGAACGACATCGCGACGTAGTCGACGCCGGCCGAGAGGCCGAACGCGAGGTCGTCGCGGTCCTTGTCCGTGATCGCGGGGGTCGAGAGCGCCACCCCCGGCAGGTTCATGCCCTTGTGCGACTTCAGGGGGCCGCCGTCGACGACC
>JAXLRD010000153.1:0-4095 GCA_046331285.1 Vicinamibacteria bacterium | reverse complement strand
CTGACGAGGCCGGAGTGAGATCGGGCCGGCGGATCCGGGCGGCCGCCGGCCGCCCGCCTCAGACCCGCAGCGCCTCGACGAGCGCCTGCAGCGCGGCGGGCTGGTGGCGGCGGCTCGGGTAGTACAGGAAGAAGCCGTCGAAGGGCGGGCACCAGTCCTCGAGCACGCGGACGAGGCGGCCGCGGGCGATCGCCTCGGCGACGTCGTCCTCGAGCGAGAAGGCGAGGCCGACGCCGTCGAGCGCGGCGCGGATCGTGAACGCGGTGTCGCTCGCGATCACGGGGCCGTCGACCGCCACCGTGACCGGCCGGCCCCGCTTCTCGAACTCCCACCGGTAGACCGGGCCGTCCTGGCCCATCCGGTAGCGCACGCAGCGGTGCGCGGTGAGGTCCCGCGGGTTCTTCGGCTTCGGGTGCTTCGCGAAGTAGGACGGCGCCCCGACGATGGCCGCCCGCTGACGGCCCGTCACGCGCACCGCGATCATGTTCTTCTGGAGGAACTCGCCGAGGTGGATGCCGGCGTCGTAGCGGCCGGCCACGAGGTCGCCTCCCATGTCGTCGACGACCGCGACGTCGAGGACGACGTCGGGGTAGTCCCGCGTGAACTTCGCGAGCTTCGGGCTCAGCGTCATGGCGAGGGCGACGGGCGGGGCGATGAGCCGGACGACGCCCGACGGCTTGTCGCGCAGGCGGCCGAGGTCGGTGAGGGCGCCCGCGATGCCGTCGAGCGCGGGCCGCAGCTGCACGAGCAGCCGCTCGCCGGCCTCGGTCGGCGCGACGGTCCTCGTCGTGCGGGCGAGGAGTCGCAGGCCGAGCCGCTCCTCGAGCGCCTGCATCGCGTGGCTCACCGCCGAGCGGCTGACGCCGAGGCGGAGGGCGGCCCTCGTGAAGCTGCGCTCCTCGGCCACGATCGCGAAGGTGGAGAGGGCAGCCAGCTCGTCGCCGGGAATTGGTGAGCTCATTTCACTAGATTACCCGACTATTCCGGCCGGCCCGGGCCCCGGCGCGGCCCCCGGCCCGAGTGATGTCAGAATCGGCCGGATGCGGCGCCCGCTCTCACTGCTGCTCGCGCTCCTCGCGCTGCCCGGCGCCGCCCACGCGCTCGATCCCGCCCGGGCCCCCACCCAGTACGCGAGCCGCGTCTGGCGGGCGCCCGACGCGCTGCCCCACGACGACGTCACGGCCCTCCTCCAGACCCGCGACGGCTACCTGTGGGTGGGAACGGTGGAGGGGCTCGCGCGCTTCGACGGCGTGCGCTCCGTGGTCTTCGACCGCGCGACCACCGAGGCGTTCACGAACAACTGGGTGAAGGCGCTCCTCGAGGACCGCGAGGGACGGCTGTGGGTCGGGACGTTCGGCGGCGGCCTCGTCTGCCGCGAGGCCGGCCGCTTCGTCCGCTACGACGCGAGCCGCGGCCTGCCGCAGGACGTCGTGCTGTCGCTCCTCGAGGACCGCGAGGGGCGCGTGTGGGCCGGCACGAGCGAGGGCGTCCTGCGCCTGGGCCCGCGCGGGTTCGAGCGCGTGCCCGGCCTCGACGACGCGCCGCGGGCGAGCGTGCGCGCGCTCCTGCAGGACGCCGCGGGCACCGTGTGGGTCGGCGCGGACGACGGGCTCTACCGCTGGTCGGGCGGCGTCCGCACGCGCCTCGGGCGCGAGGACGGCCTCCCGGACGAGCGGATCATGGCCCTCGCCGAGGACCGCGGCGGCCTGTGGATCGCCACGGAGAGCGGGGGCATCGCGCGCCTCGCGGGCAGCCGGGTCACGGCGATCACGCGGCGGGACGGGCTCGCCCACGACCGCATCTGGAGCCTGGCCGTCGACCGCGACCAGAACCTCTGGATCGGCAGCGACGGCGGCGGCCTGCAGCGGCTGACCGGCGGCCGCCTCGCCACCCTGTCGACGCGCAACGGGCTCGCGAACGACTACGTGTGGGCCCTGCGCGAGGACGACGAGGGCAACCTGTGGGTCGGGACGAACGGGGGCGGCCTGACCCAGCTGAAGGAGGGCCGCGTCGTGCCCCTGTCGACGCGGGAGGGGCTGCCGAGCGACTTCGTCTGGGCCGTGCGGCGGACGCGCGACGGCGTGCTGTGCGTCGGCACGGAGGACGCGGGGCTCGCCCGCCTCCTCCCCGACGGGCGGGTGAGCCGCGTGACGACGCGCGAGGGGCTGTCGACGAACCAGGCGAAGGCGCTCCTCGAGAGCCGCGACGGCACGGTGTGGATCGGCGGCGACGGCGGCCTCGACCGCTGGCGCGGCGGGCGGGCCGAGTCGGTCCTCCGTGTCGGCGGCCGCATCAACGGCCTCGCGGAGGGGCCGGACGGCACGCTGTGGATCGCGACGGACCGCGCCGGGCTCGTGGCCTACCGGCCCGGCGCGCGGGAGCCGGCGCGCGGCGTCGCCGCGCTCGCCGGCCGCGAGGTGACGTCGCTCCTCTTCGCGAGCGACGGCGCGCTCTGGGCGGGGACCACGAGCGGGCTCGCGCGGGTCGAGGGCGATCGGGTCCGCGTCTTCGGCCCCGCCGACGGGCTGCCGAGCACGTACGTGACGGCGCTCCTCGAGGAGCCGGCCGGCACCGTGTGGGTCGCCACCCGGGCCGGTCTCGCCCGGCTGCGCGACGGGCGGCTGGGCCGCGTGACGCAGCGCCAGGGGCTCTTCGACGACGGCCTCATGCTGCTCGTCTCGGGCGGCGACGGGACCTTCTGGATGGGCGGGAACCGCGGCCTCTTCCGCGTGTCGCGCGTCCAGCTCGACCAGGCGATCGACGGCGCGCGGCGCAGCCTCGACTCCCTCGTGCTCGGCCTCGACGACGGCCTGCGCAGCCTCGAGATCAACGGGTCGGCCGCTTCCGGCTGGCGCGACGCGGACGGGCGGCTGTGGTTCGCGACGCGCGGCGGGGTGGCGTCGGTCGACCCGGCGCGGCTCGCCCGGCCGTCGCAGCCGCCGCGGGTGCTGATGGAAGAGGTCTCGGCCGACGACCGCCCGCTCGGGCCCGACCGCGCGCCGCTCCCCGCCGGGACCCGACGCCTCGCGTTCCAGTTCACCGCCATCGGCCTGCGCTCGCCGTCGCGCCTGCGCTTCTCCTGGCGGCTCGAGGGCTTCGATCCCGCCTGGGTCGACGGCGGGAGCCGGCGCCGGGTCGAGTACACGAACCTTCCCCACGGCCGCTACCGATTCCGCGTGCGGGCCGGCGTCGAGGGCGGAGCGTGGAACCAGGAGGGCGCCTCGGCCGCGTTCGAGATCGCGCCCCGCTTCTACGAGACGACCCTCTTCCGCGCGGCGGTCGTCGCGTTCTTCGCCTTCGCCGGCCCGGCGTTCTACCTCGTGCGGGTGCGAAGGCTGCGACGCCAGCAGGCCGCGCTCGAGACGCTCGTCTCGACGCGGACCGCGGAGCTCCAGGCCGCGAACGCGAAGCTCGCCCAGCTCTCGCGCGAGGACCCGCTCACGGGCGTGTGGAACCGGCGGCGGCTGGAGGAGGCCTTCGAGGCGGAGTGGCGGCGCGCGGTGCGCCACGACGGGGCGCTCGCGCTGCTCCTCGTCGACGTCGACCACTTCAAGGACTACAACGACCGCTTCGGCCACCAGGCGGGCGACGCCTGCCTCCAGGCGGTGGCCGGCGCGCTCGCGGCCGGCCACCGGCGCGCCGGCGAGCTCGTCGCCCGCTACGGTGGCGAGGAGTTCGCCGTCCTCCTGCCGTTCGGCACGAGAGGCGACGCCGTCGCGGCGGCCGAGGAATCGCGGCGGCGCATCGAGGCCCTGGCCCTGCCCCACCCCGGGTCGAAGACCGCGCCGGTCGTCACCGTGAGCGTCGGGGTCGCGTGGGCCGCGGCGAGCCCCACGAGCACGCCCGCCGACCTCGTGGCCGCGGCCGACCGCGCCCTCTACCGCGCGAAGGAGATCGGCCGCAACCGCGTGGAGAGCGCCTGAGTCACCACCGCGCGGGCGGCGCGCCCCCGCGGTCGACCACGAGCTCGTAGGCGGCGGCGCCCCCGTCGGCCTTCACCACGATCGTGAAGACGTTCTTCCCCGGCTGCAGCGCCGCCTCGTACGAGCCGCCCTTCCCGAGCGGCGCGCCGTTCACCTCGATCGCGGCCGACTC
>JAXLRD010000152.1:0-4114 GCA_046331285.1 Vicinamibacteria bacterium | reverse complement strand
AAGCGCTACCACTACGGCGTGCCCGCGGTGTCGCCGTGCCTGCGCCTCATGGGCTGCCCGGTGATCGAGCCGCGCGACCGGCGACAGGCGCTGAAGACGATGATCCGGGCCGCGCGGGAGCTCGAGCACGGCATGCTGATCTTCGCCGAGGGCCACCGCTCGCGCGACGGGACGGTGCAGCCCTTTCAGACCGCCGGGATCCTCGCGGTGCTCCGCGAGCGGCGGCTGCCCGTCCACGTGATCGTGACCGACGGCTTCTGGCAGGCCCGGCGGCTCGTCGACTTCGTGCTCGGGGTCGGGAAGATTCGCGGCGAGACGGAGGTCGTCGGCACCTTCGAGCCGCCCGACGACGCCGAGGCGCTGCCCGCGTTCGTCGAGGGCCTGCGCGAGCGGATGGTGGCGCACCTCGCCGCCATGCGCGGCCGCCGCGGGGCGGCCTGAGTGGCGGGCCGTTCGAGCCTCCGCCTCCCGTCGATTACACTGTTCGTCGAGCCGCGCGGGCCATCCCGGCCCCTCCACGAGCCGACCGAGGTCACGATGGCCCCAGCGCGCCTCCAATCGCCGTGTCGTGTGTCCGAGCCCCGCGGTCGGAGGGGGCGGTGAGGCCCGTCCGCGCCGGCCAGGGACTCCGCCACGACGTCTTCGGATTCGGCGTCGCCGTCGCCTCGACCGAGGCGCGGACGACGATCGACTTCCAGGAGCACGGCCGCAAGACGTTCGTCACCGAGCTCCTCGTCGCGGAGCTCGTCGCGCAGGTGCCCCCGAAGCCGCCCAAGCCGAAGGCGCCGCGGGCTTCCAGGAGGAAGAACGGGTGAGCAAGGTCTTCGTCGGGAACCTCAGCTTCGACACCACGCGCGAGGAGATCGAGGCGCTCTTCGGCGCGATCGGAGAGATCAGCGAGCTCGTCGTGCCGACGGATCGCGACACGGGGCGCCCGCGCGGCTTCGCGTTCGTGACGTTCGCCGACGCGGACCTCGCGGCCCAGGCGATCGAGAAGCTGAACGGGGCCGAGCTCGGCGGCCGCGCGCTGCGGGTGAACGAGGCGACGGACCGCCCCGAGCGCTCGTTCGGGGGCGGGGGAGGCGGCTTCGGCCGGCCGGGCGGCGGCGGCGGCGGCGGCGGCGGCTTCGGCCGGCCCGGCGGCGGCCCGCCGTCGCGGCCGAAGGGCAGTCGCCGGAACATCCGGGGCCGCAAGCGCAGCATCTGGTAGGGCGGAGCCCGCGCCGATTGTCCGGGGCGGGCGTTCGCTACAATCCTCGGCTGGAGCTCGCCATGCGACTGCGTGTGCTGCTGTCCGTTCTCCTTCTCACGCCGCTGGCCGGGGCGCGCGCTGGCGACGCCGACGACTTCCTGCAGTTGGAGCAGACCTGGAACGCCGCGCACAGGGCCGGCGACTCGAGCGCGCTCGACCGGCTGTGGGCCGAGGAGCTCGAGATCGTCGTGCCCGGAATGTCGCCAATGACCAAGGCGGAAGCCCTCGCCTTCGCCAGGACCGGTCGAATGCGGTTCGAGCGCTACGAGACGTCGGGCATCAGGGTCCAGTCCTACGGTGATGCGGCCGTGGTCACCGGGCGCCTTCGGCGATCTCGAACCCTCAACGGGCAGTCGCGCGATGATGACTGGCGATTCACCAAGGTGTACGCCCGCGTGCGCGGAGAGTGGCGAGTCGTCGCGTTCCACGCGTCGGAGTCGCCGGCTCAATAGCCGGACCTGCCGCTCTGAGGAGGACCGGATGGGCTACTGGGTTGGCGGCACGCTCGGGCTCGTGATCTGCGCTTTCGCGCGAGCCGTCGGCTTCGACCGCGACCGTGCGTTCTATCCCACCGTGCTCATCGTCGTGGCGTCGTACTACGTGCTGTTCGCGGTCATGGGCGGTTCCACCCGGACGCTCGTGCTCGAGCTGGGCCTGATGAGCGCCTTCGTGGTGATCGCGGTCGTCGGCTTCCGGCGCAGCCTGTGGCTCGTGGCGGCCGGCCTCGCGGCGCACGGCGTCATGGACTTCTTCATTCACGCACGGATCGTCGAGAATCCCGGGATGCCGCCGTGGTGGCCCGCCTTCTGCGGGTCCTTCGACATCGCGGTGCCCGCGTGCCTCGTCGGGCTGTCGTCGACGGGCCGGTGGCGGGCCGAGAGTGCGACCGTGAGAGGCCGCATCGCCGGATAGGAGCACCCAGGCGGGCGGGCCGCCCCGTCCGGCTCTCAGGCCAGGATCTCGGCGATCTTCGCCTCGAGCTCCTCCAGGGCGAACGGCTTCTGCAGGAAGCCGGCGAGGCCCCTTCCGACGAAGCGGGACGTGGCTTCCACCTCGTTGTAGCCGCTCGTCAGGATGACCCGGACGTCCGGCGCCGTCTGACGCAGCGCCACGAACGTCTCCTCGCCGTCGACGTTGGGCATCGTCAGGTCCAGGAGGACGAGCCGGACGTCCGCCCCGTGGCTGCGGAACACATCGAGGGCCTCCGCGCCGTCCGCGGCCGTGAGGACGGAGAAGCCGAGACACTCCAGCATCTGGCGGGCGACCTCGCGGACGACGGGCTCGTCGTCGACGACGAGCACGGTGCCCGTGAGCGGGGTGGCCGAGCCCGAAGGCGACGAGGGAAGGTCACTCGGCCGCTCCCGCCGGGAGGAGGCGGGAAGGAAGACCTTGAAGCACGATCCCTTTCCGACCTCGCTGTACACGACGATCGTTCCGCCGTGGCCGCGCACGATCCCGAGGACGGCCGCGAGCCCGAGGCCCCGGCCGTGGAACTTGGTCGTGAAGAAGGGCTCGAACACCCGCTGCCGCGTGGCCTGGTCCATCCCGCAGCCGGTGTCCGAAACCTCCAGGACGACGTACTCGCCTTCGGCGAGCGGCTCGCCCAGCTTCGTCCGCAGCAGGTAGGCCTCGTCGACGTGTCGACGCTTGGTCAGGAGGGTGATCGTGCCGGGCTGGTCGCCGATCGCCTCCGCGGCGTTGGTCACGAGGTTCATCACGACCTGACGGATCTGCGCCACGTCGACTTCGACCGTGCCGGGGTCGGCGGCGAGGTCGTAGCGCAGCTGGACCTTCTTCGGAATGGACGCCTGGAGGAGCTGACCCATCTCCGTGACGACGTCGTTCAGCTCGAGGGCGCGGACCACGAAGCGGCCCTTGCCGGAGTACGCCAGCATCTGGTTGGTCAGCTCACGCGCGCGCCTCGCCGCGGTCTGGATCTCCTCCACGTGGCGATGGGCCGGGTTGGCCGCGGAGAGGCCCGCGAGCGCCAGGTCGGCATGCCCCAGGACGGCCACGAGGAGGTTGTTGAAGTCGTGGGCGATGCCTCCCGCCAGGATGCCGAGGCTCTCGAGCTTCTGCGCGTACTGGATCTCCGCCTCCAGCCGGCGCCTTTCTTCCTCGGCCTCCTTGCTCGCGGTGATGTCCTCGTAGGTGCCGAGGACGCCGATGACGCCGCCGTTCGCGTCGCGAAGCGGCGTCTTGCTGGTGCGGAGCCAGATGCGGCCCCCGTCGGGCGTCGTCTGCGGCTCCTCGTAGCCCAGCTTGGGCTCCCCGGACGCCATGACAGCCTCGTCGTCGGCGCGATAGAGATCGCTCTGCTCGTGCCAGCCCAGATCGGCGTCGAGCCGGCCCACGACGGCCTCGGGGCTGTCGATGCCCGCGTCGGCCGCGAAGAGCCGATTGCATCCGAGGTACCGTCCGGCGCGGTCCTTCCAGAAGACCCGGACGGGAATGGTGTCGAGGACCAGGCGGAGCATGCGCCGTGCCTCGACGAGCGCGTCGTCCCGTCGCCGCCGCTCGGTGACGTCGGTGTAGATGCCGAGAACGCCCCACACGACGCCGCCCGCGTCGAAGAGCGGCGTCTTCGACGTCTCGATCTGGATGCGCGAGCCATCGGCCTGCTGCAGTTGCTCGCGGATGAGCTGCTTCGGGCGGCCGGTCGACATCACCTCGTCGTCGTCGGCCCGGTAGGCGTCGGCTTCCGCGCGGGGCCAGGGCAGGTCGTGGTCGGTCTTGCCCGCGATGAGATCGGGATGCGACAGGCCGACCGCGTCCGCGAACGCGCGGTTGCACCCGAGGTAGACGGAGCGCCGGTCCTTCCAGAAGATCGGCTGCGGCAGGGCGTCGAGGATGTGCTCGACG
>JAXLRD010000151.1:0-4201 GCA_046331285.1 Vicinamibacteria bacterium | reverse complement strand
GGAGCGGCCGGTTCGTCATGCTCGGCAAGACCTTCAAGGGCCTGACCGACGAGATGCTGGAGTGGCAGACGCAGCGCCTCACCGCCCTCCAGACGTCGACCGACGGCTGGACCGTCCACGTCCGCCCCGAGCTCGTCGCCGAGATCGCCTTCTCCGACGTGCAGGAGTCCCCGCGCTATCCGGCCGGCCTCGCCCTGCGCTTCGCGCGCGTCAGGCGCCACCGCCCCGAGAAGCCGGCCGCGGAAGCGGACACGATCGAGACGGTGCGGGCCCTCTTCGAGAAGCAGCGGGCGTAGCGACGTCCGCTCGCGCGCCCGCCGAGCGGGTCAACGCGGGCACCGGGCCGGAGCTCGCGGGCCCATGCTCCTCGAACCGCGGCGTCGCCAGTGTGCGCGCGACCGCCTCGCCGATGGCTCGCCCCATGTCGATCCTCAGCGGCGGGGGCGCGGACGGCGAGGCGGGCTTGTCGGCCGAGGCCTCCGGGCGCGGAGCCGCGGCAATCGGCGCCGCGCTGCCCGGCGGCGCGGCGGCCTTCTCCTGCACGAGCAGGCCGCTCGCGAGGAGAAGCCACATCGACGCTGCGCACGCGGCCACGGGTCAGCGCCCCGGCGGCGTCCGCCCGAGGCTCACGGCCAGGGATGCGGGACGGTGCCCTTCAGCGCGGCGGAGAGAGACTCGCCGAAGGCCGGATCGGTCCGCTCCTGGCGAAGCTCCTCCGCCAGGGCCGTGGCCTCGGTCTCGCGCCCCGAGACCACCAGGAGTGCGACCACGGTCGCCGCCTCGTTCTCGAACCGCTTGTCGGCGAAGGAGACGGCGTCTCCCGGGATCCGGCCGGCGGCCGCGGACTCCTTCGTGAGGCGATGGACCTCGGCCGCGCGCCGGGCGTCCTCCGCGCTCACGTACTTGGCGCAGAGCGGGTATCTCCCGTTCCGGACCAGCGCGGGCCGGGCGAGCGGGGCCACGCGGGTGGCCAGCTCCGGCCTCTCCCGGTCGAGCTGCTCGAAGCCTCGCATCGTTCTCTCATCCTCTCGAAGCGTGCGATTGATGGCCGAGAAATCCTGGAAGGCCTCGAAGGCCGTCGTCGGCGAGAGCGCGGACAGGACCCGGGCCCAGGCCTTCTCTCTCGAGTCCTTCAGTGCCGCCGCGGCCGGCGGGTACTGGTCGGCCAGGCGAGCCCAGTCGGCGAGCGCGAACGAGACCCGCACGCCGCGCAGGCCCGGCTGGTACTGCAGCGCGTGCTCGTGGAACCAGAGGTGCTTCTGGAGCGCGGCTTCGTACCGCCCGTCGATGGTGTCGCGGCGCGCCTCGTTCAGGATCGCCGTGGGGTTCGGGGCGTCTGGAGGCGACCAGCTGGACGACTGCGGCCCGGCGCCGAGAAGAAGCGCGACCCCAAGAGCCTGCCACATCGGAGCCTCCCTTCCGTCGTTCGCGCGGTCGCGTGCCGCCGCGCCTCTTCGGCGAAGCTTACTCCCGACCGCCCGCGTGCGTCAGATCCACTCGACCGCGCGGGTGCGGTCGCCCCCGGCCGTGCCCGTGTTCACGGTCGTGCCCGGCTCGAGAAGCAGGACGTGCACCTCGCCCTCGGCGACGGGGCGGTGCTCGACACCGTGCGGCACCACGATCAGCTCGCCCGGATCGAGCACGACCTCGCGGTCGCGGAACTGCATCCGGAGGCGGCCCTGCAGCACGAGGAAGAGCTCGTCCTCGGTCTCGTGGTGGTGCCAGACGAACTCTCCCGCGAGCTTCACGAGCTTGACGTGGAAGTCGTTGACCGCGGCGACGGCCTTCGGGCTCCAGGCGTCGCGGATCAGGGACAGCTTCTCCGCCAGGCTCACCTTCTGCATCGCGGCCGAGCGCGGATCGTCCGGACTCATGGTTTCACCGGCTGCATCATCAGCCGGAGTATGAGCCACTCTCCCGACGGCCGCCGCGACCACTGGACGGCGAAGGAGGCGAACGTCGCGGCGATCGCCCGCGCGTCCATGGAGGTGAGGTTCCGCGCGTACGCGGCCAGCGCCGCCTCGACGGCGGCCTCCGGCGGCGCGGCCACGGCCGATGGCGTGGCCGACGCCGGCGCGACGGCCAGGCCCAGCATGAGCGTGAACCGGCCGAGCCGGCGTGGTGTCACTCGGAGTCTCTCCCCTGCGATTCCTGCAGCGAAGCGAGCCGTCCGTACCGCAGTCCGGCTTCGATCAGGGGCGCCGAGCGTCGGTCCGGTCCTGCTCCTTCGCGAGCATCTTCACGCGGATGCGGCGGTACTCCATCTGGCCGCGGTCGCCCTCGAGGCCGATCGGGCCGGTCGGGGGCAGGGTCATCGCCTCTTCCAGTACCTCGCCGTTGCAGGTGGCGCGGGCCCTCGTGCCGTGGACGGTGATCTCGAGCTCGTTCCACTCCTGCGGGCGGTACTTCGCGAGCGTCTTGTACGGGCCGGCGAGGGTGTAGTCGCGGCACTGCAGCTGCGGCTGGCGGATGAAGACACCGCTGTCCGCGTTCGGTGTCGCGCGGAACTCGAGGCGGAGGACGAAGTCCTGGCCGAGCTCGCGGGTCGTCCAGAGCTGCTGGATCTTCCGGTACTCCGGCGGAGTGGTGACGACGAGACGGCCGCCGATCACGCGGTAGCGGCCGTCGGGCGTCGCCGTCTGGCCGTCGAAGACGACGGGGGCGTCGACGAAGGGCCACGCGGCGGCGCTCGGGTCGGAGGCCCGCCACTTCGTGGCGCTCTCGCGGTCCTTGTCGCTCGTGCGGCGGAAGCCCCAGCCCGTGAGGTCGCGGCCGTTGAAGAGGCTCTCGAACCCCGGCTCCGGGGTGAAGGGGTCGGCCTCGGCCTCCGACAGGCCGAGCGTCGCGAGCACCGGGCGCAGCGCCGCCGCCCACTTCGCGTAGCCGACCTCGTTCGGGTGGAGGAGATCGGGGAACTCCTCCTTCTTCGCGTCGCCCTGCTCGTTCGCGAAGAGCGGCCACGTCTCGAGGTACGTGACGCGCGGGTCGCCCTTGACCGTCCCGAGGTAGAGCGCGTTCATCGCCTTGATCCTGTCGGCCGGCCGCTTCATGGTGGCCGAGCTCGGGAACACCTGGCAGAGGACGATGGGTGTCTTGGGGTCGTGCTTCTCGATCGCCGCGAGGACGAGCTTCAGATTGGCGGTCGCGATCTCCGGGGTCGCGCCCTCCTCGAGGTCGTTCGTGCCGATCAGGACGACGATCGCGGCGGGATCGAGGGCGAGCACGTCCTCCTCGAGGCGGATGAGCACGCCGCGCGTCGTGTCGCCGCTGATGCCGCGGTTCGCGACCTTCACGCCGGGGAACGCCGCGCCGAGCCCGCCGCCCCAGCCCTGCGTGATCGAGTCGCCGAGGAAGACGACCGCGTGGCGGTCCTGGGCGGCGGTCTGCGCCCACTCCGACCGTCGCTGCTCCCACAGCTGACTGAACCACGGGTAGCGCCGGATCGGTCCCGTGCCCGGCAGGCCGTCGTCGGTCGCGGGGATGGCGAAGCGGCTGGGGGCCGCCGCGGGAGCCTGGGCGAGCGCGGGAGCGGCCGAGACGAGCGCGGCGAGGGTTGCGACGAGGCGAGTGGCGTGACGCATGCGCGGGATGTTACCTGCCCCGGGCGCCGGCCGCACCGCGTTGGCCGGCCCGCTCCGGCGTGCTAGCGTTGCTTCGGCCGCCCGTCGCCCGCACCCCGGCCCTTTCCCCATGACACCGCTCACTCGATCCACGCTCTCGCGCCGCCTGCGGAACCTGTTCCTCGGGGGCCTCATCGTCGTCATCCCGATCGTCATCACGGTCAACGCCCTCGTGTGGCTCTTCAAGCTGCTCGACGGCCTGGCCCAGCCGCTCGCGCAGGCGCTCGTCGGCCGCGCGCTGCCGGGCCTCGGGTTCGTGATCACGATCGGCGTGGTGCTGCTGTCGGGCCTCCTGTTCTCGCGGGGGCCCCTGAAGCGCCTGCTCGACAGCACCGAGCAGCTCGTCGAGGCCGTGCCGGTCGTGGGCCTCGTCTACGGCACGACGAAGAAGGTCATCTCGGGGATCGGCGGCCCGGGGTCGGAGAACGCGTTCAAGCGGTTCGTGCTCGCCCGCCTGCCGGGCCGCACGACGCCCGGCTTCCTCACGGGCACCTTCACGCTGCAGCTCGCCGACGGCCGCGCGCACGAGGTCTGCACCGTCTACGTGCCGACGAACCACCTGTACGTCGGCGACGTCGTGG
>JAXLRD010000150.1:0-4214 GCA_046331285.1 Vicinamibacteria bacterium | reverse complement strand
CGGTGAAGCTGATGGAGTAGTCACGGATCTCGAAGCCCCGCCGCCCCGCCTCGGGCAGGCGGACGGCCGAGACGGCGCCGTCCTCGAGATCCACGAGCCGGCCGCAGCGGTCGCACACCAGGTGGTGGTGCCGCGCGGTCATCGGGTCGAAGCGGGCGACGGCGCCCGCGTGGTGGACCTTGCGGGCGAAGCCCTGCTCGACGAGCGTCTCGAGCACGCGGTACACGGTGGCCCGCGACAGGCCGGGCAGCCGCTCGTGGAGGGCGTCGTAGACCTGGTCGGCCGTCGGGTGATCCCTCCGGTCGGCCAGTTCGGCGTAGACCGCGCGGCGCTGGACGGTCAGCGCCAGACCGCGGCGGCGGCACTCCGCGGCGAAGGCAGCGAGGCGGTCGGGGCTCGGCCGGAGTGGCATCTATTTAGTATTTGATCCTAGATAGGATTTTGTGTCAAGTAGAATCGACCCGAACGCGGCCCGCCGGCCGCGTGCCTATCGAGCGGCCGAGGGCGGATGACCGGCCGCCCGGCCCCCCGCGTCGGCCAGTGCGTCGCGGCAGGCCGCGGCGGTCGCCGCGGCGAGGTGCAAAGGCTCGATCACACCGGGATCCTCGGACGGGCCGTCGCCGGCGCCGAGGTCGACGAGCTCCCCCGGGCGCACGACGCCCTGGGCCGAGCGAACGATCCTCACCACCGGACGGCGCCACCGCGCCCGCCCTTCGCCCGCGCGCACCGCCACCGCCCATTCGCCGCTCGCGAGGCGGAGAAGGCTGCCCGGCGGGAAGGCTCCGAGCTCCCGGGCGAGGGCGGCGACGACATCGGGGTCGAGTCGCGTTCCGCGCGCCGCCCACAGGCGCGCGAGGGCCGCGGGCGGGGCGAGGCGTCCGGGCGCGTCCTCGCGCGGGGCGGTCAGCAGGTCGTACTCGTGGGCGACCCGCAGGATCCGCGCGAAGGGGCTCGGCGCGCCCCCGGCCGAGTCGTAGTCTCGCTCGAGCTCGAGCACGGCCTTCAGGCGGCGCACCTGCGCGTCGCCGAAGCCACGCTGCCGGAGGAGCACCCGCGCGCCGGCCAGGCCGCGAGCCCCGGGCGCGTCGGCCGCCCGCGGGACGCCGACGTCGTGGACGAGAGCCGCGACGCCGAGGTCGGCCAGCGCCGCGTCGCCCAGGCCGAGCGTCCGGCCGACGAGGAGGGCGAGCTGACACGTCGAGACCGCGTGGCGCTCCTCCCCGGGCCCGCCCGAGAAGGGGGCGAGGGCGGCCCGCCCCGGGTCCGTGCGCAGCAGATCGACGAGCGGGATCACCGCCCGCCTCAGCGGCAACGGGCTCGGCATCCACCCGGCCGCCGCCCGCGCCCGCGCGCTCCCCGCGGCGGCGGCCAGCGCCTCGAGGATGCGCGTCTCGCCGGCGGGCGGCCCGTCGTCCTCCGGGCCGGTGCGGTGGCGGAGGCGACCCGTCACTTCCACGTCGCCGGCCTCGGCCACCTGCGCCCGCAGCGACTCGAGCCTCGGGCTGGTCGCCGGCGCGGCGAGGGCGTGCGCGACCCGGCGCAGGGCGTCCGCGCGCAGGGCGTGATGGAAGACGAGCCCGCCCGCCTCGTGGCGCGCGAGCTCGGCCGCGAGCTGTTCGATCGCCACGTGCTGGGCCGGACGGACGCGCAGGCGCACGTCGTTGACGTAGATCTCGCTCTCGACCGCGGAGACGGCGACCGCGCCGATGCGATCGAGGTGGCCGGAGAGAACGGCCGCGAGCTCTTCCGCCGGGCCGGCGAGGGCGGCGTTGTCGAGGTCGTACAGGCGCGATCCCCTCACGAGCCCGTTCAGGAGGAAGACCAGCCGGTGCCCCTCCTCGCGGAGCTGGCGGGCGACGTCGGGCTCGCCGGACCGGGGTCGCCGCAGCGCGAGGTGATGATGGGCCTCGAGGGCCTCGACGCTGCTCATCGCCGCTCTCCCGCCGCCGCGGCGGCCAGCAGACTCTCCATCCACGCTCTCGCCTCCCCGCGCGCCGCCGAGCGCGCGAGGTCCACGAGCCGCGCCCCGTCCCCGCCCGGCGCCTGCACCGCCGCGGCCGCGGCCACGACCTGCTCCCGGATCGTCCCGCCGAGGCGACGGCGGAAGAAGCGCCCCTTGGGCGTGAGGATCGCCCGCCACCGGGCGAGGCCCGCGTCGCGCTCGAGCCGCCCCACGACGCTCGCGACGCGGACTGCCTCGTCGAGGCCACCGCCCTCGGCGAGGGCTATCGCGAGCAGCGGCCGGACGAACCGGCGGTCGCCCGATCGCTCGACGAGGGCGAGCAGCCGTCCGCGATGGGGACCGCCGGTGCGGCGCACCGCCTCCACGAGAGCGTAGCCGAGGGGGGCCGAGAACGCGGCCCGCTCGACGTGCCACAGCGCCTCCTCGCGCACCTCCTCGTCGGGATGCGCCGTCTGCCGCGCGACGAACGACAGGGCGGCCGCCTTCTCCAGGTTGCCGAGCGAGCGAAGGTAGTCGGCGGCCACCCGGCCGCGGGACTCGTCGAAGCGGCGCCTGATCTCCTGCTCGCGGCGGCGGCCGTAGTGCTCGATCAGCTGCCGCGCTACCGCACGCGACGAGCGGCGCTCCTCCGTCTTCAGCGCCTCGCCCACCGCGGTCAGCGGGTCGGGGCACACGATGTCGAGGAGCTCCACGAGCTCGGGCCTCGGCGCCGGATCGTCCGCCGGCGTCGCGTGCAGGAGCCGTCGCACCGCTCGGTCGCTGCCACACGAGAGAAGGAGGCGCACCGCGCCGTCGTGGCGCTCGGGGTCCCAGGGGACGTCCTGGCGGGCGACGACCTGCATCAGCCGGACGAACCCCAGCAGCGAGGCGACGTCTCCCGCGGCCAGGAGGGCGTCGAAGGTGTCCCGGCACAGCGGCGCCGCCTCGGCGAGCCGCATCTGCTCGCCGGGCTCCAGGAGTCCGGCGACGAGGCCTTCCAGCAGACGCAGGCCTTCGAGCGTGAGCGGGCTCGAAGCCTCCGCGCGCAGGGCGCGCTGCCGTCCTTCCGTGACCTCCAGCCACTCCGGCTCCGCCGCGGTCGCGAGGGCGGCGAGGACGCGCTCCGGATCCTCGGCCGGATGGCCGGCGGCGGCGGACGGCGCTGTCCGGGGGCACCCGTCGTCGGGGACCGGGCCCTGGACCGCGACGACCTCGACCGACCGGAGCCCTGCCTTCCAGAAGAGCGTGACGACGTCGTCTTCGTGCGCGTGCAGGCCCGCCGGGCGGATGGAGAGGATCTCGAGGAGCCGCGCGAGCTCGCGGGCGTCGAGACCCGCGCGGAAGACGAGCGAACGCGCGCCGTCCCGGTAGAGCCGCGCCGCGAGGCTCCTGTCGCGGTCGGCGTCGTGGTAGACCGGCCGGCCTTCGAAGCGGATCTCGTCGGCCCGCACCTCGAGGGTGAGGCCCGGCTCGCGGCGGAGGGCCGAATCGAACGAGCTGAGCAGGCCCGCGAGCTGGCGCCGCGCGGTGTCGTTCGCCGCGTCGTAGAGGAGGAGGGTCCGGCTGGCTCCGGCCAGCCTCGCGAGGAGGAGCGCGACTTCCGCGTGGCGCGGTCCGAGACCCGGCGGACACTCGGGCGTCTCGTCAGCGGCGAGTGGCGCCTCGAGGTCGAAAGACTCCCAGGCGGGGCAGGCGTCAGCGGCGCTCGACAGATCGGTGGTTCCTTCGCTCATCGCCCATTCGCGTGGGCAAGAGGCATGCCGCGGCCGCCGGATCCCGCGTCCCAGGCCGGCCAGCGACTTCGCGAGATCGCTCGAGGGGCCACGGGAAGGATGCCCGGGCGGCGGCCGCCGCCGATCGGGAGGAACGCCCGAGGGCGCCTACCGCCGGCCGAGGACCTCGGCGAGCGCGGCGAGGAGCAGGAGGACGTTGGCCCGCTGCGAGCCGTGGCCCATCAGGCCGATCCGCCACACGCGTCCCTTGAGCGGCCCGAGGCCGGCGCCGATCTCGATGCCGCAGCCGTCGCGCAGGCGGACCCGCAGCGCGGCCTCGTCGACGCCGTCCGGGACGCGCACGGTGGTGAGGGACGGCACGCGTCGCGCAGGATCCGCGACGTGAAGCTGCAGGCCCATCGCCTCGAGGCCCTGCCACAGCGCCTCGGCGTTCGCGCGATGACGGGCGTAGCGCGCCTCGAGGCCCTCCTCGAGCGCGAGCCGGAGCCCCTCGCGCAGCGCGTAGACGAGGGGCGACGAGATCGTGTGGTGGTAGGCGC
>JAXLRD010000149.1:0-4264 GCA_046331285.1 Vicinamibacteria bacterium | reverse complement strand
ACCGCCTGGCGCAGGTACTTCGGCTCGTTGCCCGGGTGCTGCTCCCAGCGCCAGGCGCGATCGGGCACGAGGGCGGCGTAGGCGAGGAACGCGACGGCGAAGACGTCGCGGGCCCGCGGCGCCGGGAAGCGCACGGCCGGGGCGCGGAGGGCGACCATCACCGCGAGAGCCGCGAGGTCCTGGGCGGGGGCCCAGTCCTGCGTCAGCGCGACCGGCAGCGTGAAGGCGTACGGGAAGGACGGCCGCACGGCGAAAGACGCGAGGGCGAGCAGGGTGAGCGCCGGCCGGAGGAGGAGCGGCGCGAGCGTCGCGGCCTCGGCCTCGAGTCCGGCCGCGAAGGAGCGACCGCCCCGGGAACCCCGGTACGCGAGAAGGCCCCAGACCGCCCCGAGGGCGACCGCCCACCCCGCGCCGCGCGAGGCGGCGACGACGCCATCCGCGGCGAGGGCGCGCAGCAGCTCCCGGCCGAGGCCGGCCGGCTCGATCTCGGCCTGCAGCAGCAGGGCGAGCGCGCGGTCCGCCTCCCGCGCGAGCGCGTGGAGGAGGACGGCGCCGAGGCCGAGGAGCGTCGCGCGGCGGTTCACCGCGCGGATTGTCTCACTCTCACTCGCTCAGCCGCTCGAGCAGTTCCAGGCTCTCCTTCTCCTCTTCGCTCATCGTTCCGTCGGCGGCCACCAGCTCGCGCACGGCGTCGATGATGAGCCGCCGGTGCTTCTGCGGGATGTCGGTCGGGTCGACCTCCTCGGGCGCGGGCGGCGACTTCAGCCACTTCTCGACCTTCGCCTTCTCCTCGGGGCCGAGCTTCAGGCGGGCGACGAGACGGTGGACGTGCGCGATCTCCCCGGCCGAGATCGCGAGGTCGGCCCAGGCGAACGCGATGACGAACCGCAGCAGGCGCAGCCGCTCTTCGGGGGCGAGTCGGGCGAGGTCGTCGGCGTGGGTCATGGCAGCCTCCGGGCTCAGTCGGCGCTCACGCTGATCGAGAGGATCTCCCCCGGGCGGCAGCGGACGAAGACCTCCGCCGGCCGGCAGCACACGGGGCAGTCCTCGAAGTAGGACTGCTCGCCGCCGCCCGTCGTGTCCACGTCGAGCGCGAAAGGCTCGCCGCAGCTCGGGCACTCGACGACGATCTCCTCGACCATCGGGCTCCTGCGACCAGTATGGCACGCCGGCCTCCGCGGCGGCGTCGCGCGGGTCCCGCCCGGGTCCTCAGCTCGGCCGCCACGGAGTCGTCCGCGGGATCCAGCGCGGGACGCCGCGGCGGTAGGCGGCGAACTCGGCCCCGAACTGCTCCGTCAGGCGGGGCTCCTCGTACGTCACCACCCGCAGGTGGAAGATGAGGAGCAGCGCCGCGGCGTAGGCCGCCAGCGCGGCGCTGCCGAGCCACAGCGCCTGGCCGAGCACCACGGCCACGAGGGCGACGTACATCGGGTTGCGCACGTGGCGGTACTGCCCCGAGACGACCCCGCGCCGCGGCGGCGCCACGGGAGCCGGCGTGCCGAGCCCCCGCACGACGAAGCGGACGAAGGACTCCACGACGCTCGCCAGTCCGACGGCGAGCATCGCCGCGCCCGCGAGGCGGGCCGGCTCCGGCAGGCGGTGCGCGACGCGCCAGCCGGAGATCAGGTACGGGGCGAGCCCCGCGACGCTGCCCGGCGCCACGACGAAGAACGCCGCCGCGCCGAGCGCGGCCCGGCCCTGTCCCATGCCCGCCTCCCGTGGAAGGCTACGCCCGGCCGCGGCGGCGGCGGTACTCCGCCCAGAGCCCGAGCACGAACGGCACGAACAGCACCGCCACCGCGCCCAGGTTCCCCGATCGGCTCGCGGGCGAGATCCGGTCGCCCGCGAACCCGGAGACCACGAAGCCGAGGAGACACGCGACCGCGAAGGCGAAGGCCCCGCGCGGGCGCCGGCGAACGGCGGCCCCCAGCGCGAGAACCGAGCACGCCGTCCCGAAGAGGGCGGCCGGGTGCAGCAGGTCGCCCATCGCGACGTCCAGCGCGCTCGCGGCCGGCTGCGCCTCGGGCGGCGGAATGCCCACGAGCCCCATGAAGGACACGAAGACGAGGCTCGCGCCGCACACCCAGGACCAGACCGGGATCCCGTCTTCCTTCACCCGCGTCGCTCGGCCGCGATCGCGAGCGCCTCGACGATGCGCTTCACCAGCTCCGCGGGCACCGGAGCGGCCCACGGAAACCTCAGCGTGCCCCGGCTGAACGCGTACGGAGCGAGGGCGGCCCCGAGCTCCCGACGGATGGACTCGGACACCGGGTAGAGAGACCAGTGCGCCTTCCACCCGGCGAAATACACCACGGGCCGGCCCTTCAGCCGGTACGCGGGCATCCCGTAGCGGATCGTCTCCTCGGCCGCGGGCAGGGCCCGCCGCACGATGCCGCGGACCTTCTTCAGAACGGCCCGCGCGGCCGGCGGCTGCCTTGCGATGTACGCACCGACATCGGACGGCGACGACGAGCTCACCTGCCGTCCGTCCGCAGCAGGTGGAAGACCTCCGTCTCGACGAGCGAAGGGTCCTCGTTCCAGTCGCCGTAGACCTCCCACCAGATCCCGGCTCGGGTCACGCGCCGCTCATCGCACCAGGCGATCAGAGCCTCGTACGCCCGGCCGAGGCGGGCGTAGTCGCCGACGTGCACGGTGGTGACGACCTCGCCCGCCGGCGTCGACGCGTCCGTCACGGCATCGACCCCGCTGCACGGTGAGGCCACCTCGACGCCGACCTCGACGGTCACCTCGTCCGCGGTCGCGTCTCGATACACGAACACGTTGTGGCCGGCCTTCGCGATCCTCCCGGCTCTCACCTCGGCGTAGACGCGGTCCAGGAGCGGCAGCAGCTGCCCACCCAGCCGGGACCACGAGCGGCGATCGCGCACGACTGCGAGATGGCGCGCGGCCACGTGCTGGCGTCGCACGACGTAGTTCATCCCTCCCCCTTCCGTGCACACGTGGTCCCGGGCCGTCGGATCGGGTCCATCAGTCGTGAACGATCCCTTCTCGTCGCTGCGCGACATGCCACAGGACGCCCAGCAGGACGAGGTGGCGGCGCAGCTCCAGCCGCGGCTGTTGTCTTCCTCCGTTCGTAGCTCCCCGCCAGTCGCTCTGCGCTCGCGTGCCCAGACGCGCCTGGTTCATGCCACCGAGTCCATTCGCGTCACCTGAACGATCAGAGCAACCATGTCCGTGGTAGCGCCCTTGGAGTGCATCTCGCCGCGCCTCACCCGACCCGCCTGTCCAGCGGCGAGCTCGACCCGCCCGCCGGGGCCGCTCAGCCACCCCGCTCCCGAGACGACGACGAAGAGCTGGTCGAAGCCAGCCTCGTGCGTCCCGATTGCACCGCCCGCCCGGATGCGGAGCACGTGCACGTGCACCTCGCCCTGACCCGCGACCAGCTCGGCCGCCTCTGCACCGGACGACTGGAACTCCTCAACCTCTGCGGCGGGATGGCTCGCCAGGTCAACCGTCAACATCGCAGCACCTTCGTTGGCCATGGGTGGTGAGTCCCGCACCGGACCGTCGAACACCAGCGACAGGCCGCACGTCGGCAGCCTCCTCAGCCCTCATCGGCTTGTTGGCGGCGCGTCACTCGAGCGCCGTGGACACCTGATCACTTGTCGCTTCGCCGCGACTCGGCGGCCCACCTGGCTGCTGACAGCGCATCGAGATCGGCTGAATAGGCGCGATCGTCGAATGGCGTCTGTCGCGTCATGGTCGCGTGCAGATGCGCCGCGAACACCGAGCCGACCGCATGCACGGCATCGTGTCGGTCAAGACCCTCGGCGAGCATCCGCGCAAGCGCTCTAGCTGCTGCCGGGTGGCCTTCCGACAGCTGAGTTTCAATCGCGGTATGGACGATGGAATGCATGCGGGGTGAAGGCACCACGTCGCCGCTGTGCTTGTGATAGCGCTCCACGATGCGTAGTCGCTCCGCCTCGTCGAGGGCCAGCCAGGCCGTCGCGTCGACAGGCTCAGTCGGTTCGTAGCGCATCTAGCAGCCCTCCATTCGTCCCCTGCCGGGCTAACACCGGGCATAACCTGCGAGCGCCGTCCGTGCCATCGCGCGGAGCGCGGCAGGGCGCTCGTCACCTTCATCCCCTTGATCCTCATCCAGGCCCCCTCGTTCGGGGCGCCCGTCCGACGGAGGGTACACCCGACGGACCGCTCAGAAGGAGGACATGTAGGCATCAACTACTACCGCCGGACGCACAAGTACTACTGCGGGGTCGACCTGCACTCGACGTCGCTGTACCTC
>JAXLRD010000148.1:0-4384 GCA_046331285.1 Vicinamibacteria bacterium | reverse complement strand
CGCTCGCGTAGGCGATGCGGGCCTCCGCCGTGAGGCGGGCCGAGCGGTCGAGGGCCTCGAAGAACGCTCGCGATCCCGGCTTCGGCAGCGTTGCCGCGAGCCGGGCGTCGGTGAGCGCGGAGTTGCCCTCGAACGCGACCGCGACCCGCGAGCCCTTCCGTCCGCGGGTCACCTCGAACGTCACCTCGGCCTGGTCGGCTTCCGTCCGGGTCCGGGCCTCGACGCGGGCCTCGTAGAAGCCGCGCGCCTGGAGGGAGACACGCAGGGCGCGGGCCACGGCGCTCGCGGCCGCCTCCGGCGAGGCGTAGGCGGGCCACGCCTCCATCGCCTCGCGGCGCAGCCGCTCGCCGGGGTCGTCGCCTCTCCACGCGACCGCGACGTGCGGCCCGGGGACGACGCGCAGGACGAGCGCGAAGCGGGAGCGCTCGTGCCCCTTCACGGGCTCGCTGACCGCGTCGACGGCGGCGCCCCGAAAGCCGTGCTGCACGAGCTTCGCCCGCACGGCGTCGGCCGCCTGCTCGATCCGCGGCGGGTCGTAGCGGTGGCCGACGGTGAGCCCCGCCGCGTCGACGAGCTCCTTCTCCGCGAGCGGCGGCGGGCCGCCCTCGAGGCGCAGGGCGGTCAGCTTGTGGGGCTCGGCGGGCTTCGAGGCGGTCGCGGGCCGTCGGCGGGGGACGAGATCGAAGCTCAGGCGGTCGGTCACCTCCGCCGCGAGGCCGCTCGCGCGGTCGTCGATGCCGCGGACTCGGAAGCGGCCGCCCCTCGGGTTCCACTCGACGACGAAGCGCTGCTCGGTGCCGTCGAGCCGGGTCGAGTAGACGACGGCGAGGTCCTGCCGCAGGCGCGTGCCGACGTTGAAGCGCTCGGTCGGGTCGCTCTCGTCGAGCTGGAGCGTCTGGTCGCTCGAGACGTCGATGAGGAACGTCTCCCCGACTCCTTTCTGCAGCGCGCCGCCGAGGGCCGACGCCAGCTCCTCGGCGACGATCGCCGCGCTCTGCGAGGCGGCGGCCTGGGCGGTGCGCCCGGTCAGGAGGAGCGAGAGCAGGTCGCTCTGCGACAGGTCGGGCCGGTTCGAGGACGCGATGTCGAGCTGCAGGTCCTCCATCGAGCCCTGCGCGCGCAGCGTCATCGCCACGCCCCCGACCTGCGTGACGCCGTTGAAGTCGACCTCGGGCACGCCCGTGGGGTAGCCGTTCAGCTCGACGCGGCCGTCCTGGGGGCGCACGCGCGCGCGGCGGATCGTGAGGCGCCCGCCCTCGAGGAGGCTCAGCTGGCCGGTGGCCACGGGCTGGGCGAGGGTCCCGCCGACCGCGAACGTCCCCACGATGTCGAGGCTCGCCTGGCTGTTGCGCACCCGGACGGGGTCGGCGAGGCGGACCGCGATCCGGAGGGGCAGCCGCTCGGTCAGCGAGGTCTCGCCGTCGATCGCGGCCAGCTGGTAGTCGAGGCGATCGAGCGACTGGCCGCGCGCGTCGAAGTCGGCGGTGTAGTAGGCCTGGCTCACCGCCACGTCGCCCGTCACCTCGTAGCGCCCGGCGTCGCCCGCCACGTGCAGGACGCCCGTCGCGCGCCCGCGGAAGCCCTCGGGGTAGCTGATCGGCACGCGGCGGGCGTCGAGCGCGAGCTCGGCCGGGCCCAGGAGCCCGGGGCCGAAGCTCATCCGCCCGTCCGCCGAGAGCTGGCCGTCGCCCGAGGCCGCCGTCGCGTGGAGCGTCGCGTGATCGCCCGCGAAGCGCACCTCGCCCTCGAGCTTCGTGGCGGTGAACTGCAGCGTCTCGAGCGTGACGCGGCCGCCGGCGACCGTGATCGCTCCGTCCACGGTCGTGCCGTCCGCGCCCCACGCGGCCCGCAGGTCCACCCGGGCGGGGCCCGCGAGGCTGGTGTCCGGCACGAAGGGGCTGATCACCCTCAGGTCGAAGGGGCCCGCGACCACGGCCGAGCCGCCCGGGTCCTTCCCGCCGAGGCGCGCCTCGGCCCGCGCCTCGACCGTTCCGAGGGGGCCGGCGAGGCGGATCGGCTCCTGCACGAAGCGGCCGTCGGCGAAGCGCCACGCGGCCGCCGCGACGAGGCCGACCCGGCCTTCGGGTGAGATGGACTCGACCCGTGTGAATCGGCCCTCGGCGCGGACGGCGTCGAGGCGGGGCGCCGTCGCGGAGATCTCCCCGCTGGCCGACACGAGGAAGGACGGCGTCTCCGGCGTGCGCTCGGCGAAGGGGATCGCGAGGCGCGAGAGATCGACGTCCGTCGCCTCGAAGCGCAGGCGCGCCGCCCGGCCCGCGCCGAGCGCGGCGAAGGGCAGGGAGCCGGTCGCGCGGACGGCGCCGCCGAGGACGCGCGCGCTCGCCTCGTCGAGGAAGGCCTCCGCGCCCTCGAAGCGGCCCCTCAGCTCGGCCTGGCTCACGCGCGTCCCGCCGAAGCGGCCGCGGGCCCCGGTGAGGCCGAACGAGCCGCGGACGTCGGGAGCCTCGAGCGTGCCCCGGACGCGGGCGCGGAGCGTGGCCGTGCCGGCCGCGCGATCCTCCGGGGCGATGGCCTGGAGCGCCGCGAGATCGAGACCTCCCTCGACCGCGAGGTCGAACGCGCGGTCGGCGGCGAAGGGCACGCGGCCGTCGACGCTCAGCGTGCCTCCGGCCGGGCCGGCGGCCGGCGGGCCGCCGGAAGACGCCGTGTCGTCGCGCCGCGGGGCCGCGCCCGCCGTCGTGCGCGTCGAGAGCCGCAGGCCGCTGATCGTCGCTTCCTCGGAGCCGCCCTGGACGCGGAAGGGCTCGGTGCTCCACTCGAGCTCGCGCAGCCGGCCGGAGAGGGCGAGGCCCTCGCCCGTGTAGCGCACCCGGCGAGGGTCCCGTGCGGAGACCTCGACCACGACGCGGCCGTCCGCGCGGATGCTCGCGCCCGCCGCCGCGGGCAGGGCGTCGAAGAGCGCCTGCGCGGGCAGCGCCGAGACGTCGAGCTCGAGGCGCAGCGGCCAGTCGCCGCGAAGAGCCCCGCGGCCCCTCAGGAACGTCGCCTCCCGCGGGTCCCCGCCCGCGTCGGTCCGGGTCGCGCCTTCGAGCTCGAGCCGCGCGCCGTCGGCCGTCGCGCCGAGCCGGACGCCGGGCAGGGGGCGGCCGTCGAGCGTCGTCTCCTCGATCGACACGCGGGCCGTGCCGACTGGCGCGTCCAGCGTGCCCGCGACGTCGAACGCGCCGCCGACGCGGCCGTCCAGCCCGCGCAGCGCCGCGGGCCAGCCCGGCGCGTGCCCGAGGCGGAGGCCGCTGGCCGAGCCGCTCGCCTTCGTCGCGCGCGTCGCGGTGTCGTAGGTTCCGTGCGCCTCGACCCGCCCGCCCGCGACCTCGGCGACGAGGCGCTCGACGTCGATGCGACCCTCCGCGAACGAGCCCGAGGCGGTCACGCGGAGCGGCTCAGTGACTCCGGCGAGCGACAGCCGGGCGTCGAGGTCGCCGCGCGCGGCCGGCTTTCCGTACGGGCCGTCGACCCGCAGGCGGCCGTTCAGCGGGCCGCGGGCCTCGACGCCCGCCGCGGCCAGCAGCGGGCCGAGCTCGAGCGCGCGGGCTTCGCCCTCCAGGTCCCACGCGCCGGACGCGGCGTCGAGCGGCAGGCCGCCGCGGACCACTGCCTGGCCGCCGCCCGAGCGGAGGACGAGCGGCTCGAGCGCCACGCGGCCGCCGGCGTAGCGGCCGGCGCCCTCGACCGACACCGTGCCGGCCGCGACCGTCCCGACCGGCGCGAGACCCTCGCCACGCAGCGCGAACGCGACGGTCGGCGCCTTCACGGGACCGGCGATCGTGCCGCGCGCTTCGATCGTTCCCGCGAGCTCCGGCCGCGCCTCGGCGCCGACGTCCGCGGCGAGCGCTCCCGCCGCCGCGAGCGGCACCGTCGCCTCGAACCGTCCGTCGACGTCCAGCTCCGGGGAGAGGCTCAGTTCGCCGGCGAGACGCGTGTCGCGGGCCTCGAGTCGCAGGCGGCGAAGGTGCACGCGCCGTCCCTCGACCGCGAGGTCGGCCGATCCGGCGAGAGGCACGCCGGGGGGGACGCCGCGGCGGGAGCCCGGGGCAGGCGCCGGGCGGAGGGTCAGCGAGCCGCTCGCGCGTCCCCCGGCCGGATCGAGGCCCTTCGTGGTGTAGCGCAGCGAGCCCTCGAGGAGGGCGCGGACCGGCAGGTCCGCGTCGCCCGCCGCCCGCGCCAGCGCGCGCACGTCGAGCGCGGCCACGCGGAGCCGCAGCTCGGTCGGCGAGACACCGTCGACGCCGACGACGCCGTCGGCCGCGAGGCGCGCCGCGCTGCCGGTCACCTCCGCCGTCTCCACCACCAGCCGTCGGGAGTCGAAGCGGCCGCTCGCCGCGGCGTTCCAGCGCCCGAGTGTCCCGACCGTGATTCCGCCGGT
>JAXLRD010000147.1:0-4390 GCA_046331285.1 Vicinamibacteria bacterium | reverse complement strand
GGGCCGCCTCGTCGACGAGCTCCTGCGCCTCCTCCGGGGCCACGATCCCGCGCGTCACGATCTCCGGCGCGGAGCCGAGCTGGCCGGTGGCGCGGTCGACGACCACGATCGGGACCACGATCCCCTCGGACGAGAGGTGGCGGCGGTCGCGGATCACGAGGTCCTCGATCTCGGAGTTGCCGCCCCGGTCGAGGAGCACCCGGCCGGCCGGCGTGCGCCCCTCGCGGACCGCCCGCGCGGCGGAGAGGCGCAGCACGTCGCCGTCCTCGGCGAGGAGGACGCTGTCGGCCGGCCGCCCCGCCGCGGCGGCGAGCCGCGCGTGCTGGGCGAGCATGCGGTACTCGCCGTGGACGGGGACGAGCCAGCGCGGGCGCACCCGCCGCAGCAGCTCGACGAGGTCGCCGCGGCCGCCGTGGCCGGAGACGTGGACCTTCGCGGTGCCGGGGTGGACGACGTCCGCGCCGAGCCGGAAGAGGTTGCCGATGAGCCGCGACACCGCGCGCTCGTTGCCGGGGATGGCCCGGGCCGAGATCACGACCGTGTCGCCGGGGCCGGCCGCGACGTCACGGTGCTCGCCGAGGCTCAGCAGCGCGAGGGCGGAGAGCGGCTCGCCCTGGCTGCCGGAGACGAACACGACCGAGCGGCCGTCGTGCTCGAGCATCCCGGCCGCGATGCGCCGGCTCTCGGGGATCCGCAGGGCGCCGAGGTCGAGCGCGACCTCGGCGTTGTCGACCATCCGCCGCCCGAGGAACGCGACGGGCCGCCCGTGCCGGGCCGCGAGGTCGGCCACGCGCTGGATGCGGGGGATGGAGGTCGCGAAGCACGACACGAACACGCGGCCGCGCGTGCGCTGGAGGACGTCCTCGAAGGCGGGGACGAGGGTGTCCTCGCCGGGTGTCCGGCCCTCGAGCTCGACGTTGGTGCTGTCGGAGAGCAGGGCGAGGACGCCGCGGTCGCCCCACTCGGAGAGCGCCTGGAGGTCGGTCCGCTCGTCCTCCGGGGCCGTCTCGTCGATCTTGAAGTCGCCGCTCGCGACGACGACGCCGGCCGGCGTCTCGATCGCCAGGGCGAGGCTGTCGAGGACGCTGTGGGCCACGCGGATCGCGTGGACCCGGAACGGCCCGAGCTCGACCGACTCGCCCGCGCGGAGCGGCCGCAGGTCCGCCTCGACGCCGCGGTCGGCGAGCCGGCGCCGCGCGAAGCCGAGCGTCAGCGGGCTTCCGTAGACGGGCGCGGGCGCGGCGGCGACGGCGTAGGAGAGGGCGCCGATGTGGTCCTCGTGGCCGTGGGTGAGCAGGATCCCGCGGAGTCGGTCGCGGCGCGCGGCCAGGTACTCGAAGTCGGGGACGATGAAGTCGACGCCGGGCAGGTCGGCCGGAGGGAAGAGCATTCCCGCGTCGAGGAGCAGGAGGTCGTCCCGCCACTCGAGGACCATCGCGTTCAGGCCGAACTCACCGAGTCCGCCGAGCGGCACGAGCCGGATCGCCCGTGCCTCGTCCGCCTCGCCTGCGATCAACCCAGAGCCCCCGGAAGGGGCGCGGAAAGCGCCCGCCAAATCCCCGCAAACTCCACTACGGATAGCGTCTCCGCCCTGCGCGACCCCTCGACGTTGAGGAACCTAAAGTATTCCTTGAGGTGAGGATAGCTATCTTGGAGGTTGTTTTCAAGGGTTCTTCGGCGGCGGGCGAAGGCCTTCTGGACGAATCGCTCGAAATCCGGGAGGTTTCCGACCTCGGCCCGCGGCTCCGGCCGGAAGCGCGCCCGCAGGAGGGCCGAGTGGACCTTCGGCGGGGGCTGGAAGGCGCCCGGCGGGAAGCGGGCCGGGAGGTCCGCGTCCGCATAGAGGGCGTAGAGGACGGACAGGATGCCGTACTCCTTCGAGCCCGGCGGCGAGGCGATCCGGCGGGCGACCTCGTCCTGCAGCATCACGTGGACGTCCCGGACGTGGTCACGCAGGTCGAGGAAGCGCCGCAGGAGCGGGCTCGAGACGTAGTAGGGCAGGTTCCCGACGAGGCGCGCGCCGGGCGGGACGAGCGCGCGCAGGTCGGCCCCGAGCGCGTCCTGCTCGACGATCTCGACGTGGGCGGGCGCGCGGCCGCGGAGGCGGCGGGCGAGGGCGCCGTCGAGCTCGACCGCCACGAGGCGGGCGCAGCGCTCGGCGAGGGGAAGGGTCAGGGCGCCCGCCCCGGGGCCGATCTCGAGGAACACGTCGCCCGGCGCGGGGTCGATCACGCGCAGCAGCCTCTCGACGGAGGCCGGCCGCAGGAAGTGCTGACCGAGGCGGCGGGGCACGCGTCAGGTTAGCACCGCCGCCCTTCGCCCGGATCTTTGTGGACCGCAATCCGCCCGTGCTAGCCTGAGTCGCCTGACAGCCCCGGGAGCGCCGACCTTGTCCGACACCCTGCACGTCGCGTTCGTCACGCCGGAGATGGCGCCGTACGTGAAGACGGGCGGCCTCGCCGACATCTCGTCGGCGCTGCCGAAGGCGCTCCGCCAGTTGGGGCACCGCGTCACCGTCGTCCTCCCGCGGTACGGCTCGGTCCCGTTCCCGCCGGGGGAGTTCGCCGGCTCGGTCCACGTGCCGGTGGACGGCGTTCCCCGCAGCGCCGGCTTCTACCGGACGTGGACGGCGGCGGGGGCCGAGGTCGTGTTCGTCGAGCACCCGCCCTTCTTCGACCGCGGGCGCTACTACGGTGAGGGGGACGACCGGCTGCGCTTCGCGTTCCTCGCGCGCGCCGCGGTCGAGTACTTCAGGAGCCGCGGCGAGCGGCCGAGCGTCTTCCACGCCCACGACTGGCAGACCGGCCTCGTGCCCGTGTACCTGAAGGCGTTCTACTGGGACGACCCCGCGCTCCACCGGATGCCGAGCGTCTTCACCATCCACAACGTGGCCTACCAGGGCCAGTTCGGGATGGACACGATCGGCCTCCTCGGCCTGCCGTGGAACCTCGGCACGTCGCAAGGCCTCGAGTACCACGACACGGTGAGCTACCTGAAGGGCGGGACGATGTTCGCCGAGATGGTGAACACCGTCTCGCCGACCTACGCCCGCGAGATCCAGGGCCCCGAGCAGGGCTACGGCTTCGACGGCGTCCTGCGCTCGCGGGGCGCCGACCTCGTGGGGATCCTGAACGGCGTCGACTACGACGAGTGGGACCCCGCCCGCGACCCGCACCTCGCCGAGACGTACACCCGGGCCGACCGCTCGGGCAAGCGCGCCGGCAAGGCGGCGCTCCTGCGCGAGTACGGCCTGCCGGAGTTCCCGGACCTCCCGCTCGTGGGCGTCACCTCGCGGCTCGTGTGGCAGAAGGGCTTCGACATCGTGGCCGGGGCCTGGTACGACTTCCTCCAGCGGCCGATCCGCATGGTCGTGCTCGGCACGGGCGATCACAGCGTGCAGGAGGGGCTGCGCCACCTGAGCCACCGCGACCCCGACCGCTTCTCCGTCCGCTTCGCGTACGACGAGGGCCTGGCCCACCGGGTGATGGCCGGCTGCGACCTCTTCCTGATGCCGTCGCGGAGCGAGCCGTGCGGCCTCACGCAGATGTACGCCCTGCGCTACGGGACGATCCCGATCGTGCGATCGACCGGCGGCCTCGTCGACACGGTCGAGCCGTACGACGCGGCCGCGGGGACGGGCACCGGCTTCCGCTTCGACACGCCGGACGGCACGGGGCTCGTGTGGGCCCTCGACCAGGCGCTCGCGGCCCACCGCGACCGCGCGGCGTGGGAGGGGCTGATGGACCGGGCGATGGCGCAGGAGTTCTCGTGGGAGCGCTCGGCGCGGGAGTACGTCGAGCTCTACCGCAAGGCGATGGCGAAGGCGTAGGGAGCTAAGGAGACAGAAGGCGCATGGCCTCTTCGAACATCGAGACGCTGACGGACCAGACGTGGGCGCAGCAGGTGCTCGCCTCCGACAAGCCCGTCCTCGTGGACTTCTGGGCGGAGTGGTGCGCGCCGTGCAAGGCGATGGTGCCCGACCTCGAGGCCGTCGCGGCCCACTACGCCGGCCGCGTGCGCGTCGGCAAGCTGAACGTCGAGGAGAACGAGCAGGTCCCGTTCCAGTACGGCATCACCGCGATGCCGACCCTCATCGTCTTCAAGGGCGGGAAGGTCGCCGAGCAGCGCGTCGGCAAGATGAGCAAGGACGCGCTCGTGAAGCTGCTCGACAGCCACCTCTAGCGCGCGTGAACCTCGTCCCTGGCACCCGGCTGGGGCCGTACCGCGTGGTCGGCGCCCTCGGCGCGGGCGGCATGGGCGAGGTCTATCGCGCCCGCGACGAGCGGCTGGGCCGCGACGTCGCCGTCAAGATCCTTCCCGCCGACGTGGCTGGCGACCCCGATCGCCGGCGGCGCTTCGAGCGCGAGGCGCGCGCGGTGGCCGCGCTCGA
>JAXLRD010000146.1:0-4406 GCA_046331285.1 Vicinamibacteria bacterium | reverse complement strand
CGGGTAGACGTTGTCGCCGAGGAACACGACGGTCGACGACGCGGAATCCGCCGCGACGTCCCGCTCGAGCGCGGCGAGCACGGGATCGGCGGGGCGAGGCACGCCGGCGTCGCCGATGAGGAAGACGCGGGCGTCGAGGTCGGCGTCCGCCGCCCGCCCGGGCGGGGCGGCGGCGAGGAAGAGAAGGGCGAGGACCAGACACCCCGCCCGCCGCGCCCGGCTCGCCGCCGCGTCGTTCATCGCGGGGCGATCTTACCGTCTCGCGGGCGTTCGCTTCAGCGGGTCCCGAGGCCCTCCACCGCGCTCGTCGGGGTCGACACCTTTGCGAGCCGGTCGGGCTGCGGAGAGCAGACGCGCACCGTCCAGTACTGCACGCCGAGCCGCCGGGCGTGGGCGGCCATGCGCTCCTCGCCGACGAAGACGTCGATCCAGCCGGGGCGCAGCCCCTGGCCGGTGTCGCTCGCGTTCACCCAGCCGCCGAGGTCCTCGACGTAGAGCCACTTGCCGAGCAGAGCCCGGTCGCCGACCGCGACGGTGCGGAACGGGATCGGGTGGTGGCCGCGGCGCGTGAGGCACTCCCTCGTGCCTTCGCCGCAGGTGTAGAAGCTGACCCGCATCACGCGCGCCTCGCAGTTGCCCACGGGCTCCTGCGCCGCCGCCGGCCGGGCCCACGCCAGGAGGAGGAGCGCCGCCCCGAGGGCGACACGTCGAGACGCTCCGGCCGTCGTGGAATCCATGGCGCCCGAAGGAGCAACGGCTGTGCCAGAGGCAGCCATTGGAGCGGGCTCATGCAGCGCAATGCGTACCTCGCGGATCCACATTCGGACCGAGACCGGACGGATCCGTATCCGACCAGCAACGATCGCCCGTCCCCGCGGCCCGTCGAGGCGGTCTTTTCACAAGCGTCACGCCGGGGGCCGATTCCCCTCGACCCGAGCGGGTGGCGAGAAAGCCGCCAGCGGGAAGAATCGAACCGTCCGAGGCGCGGACAGGGCTCGATCCGACCTCAATCGGCTCGGCGCCAGACCTCGAACGGGTTCACGGCGGCGCCCTGCCACCAGCGCGGCGGCGATCCGAGCCGGTAGATGGCGAAGTGGAGGTGGGGCGCGCCGGGCGGCGCGTTGCCGGTCGTGCCCACGTACCCGAGCACGTCGCCCCGGCGGACGGGCGCGCCCTCGCGCAGGCCGGGCGCGTAGCGGTCGAGGTGCGCGTAGTAGTAGCAGTAGGTCGCGTCGGGGTCGTACTGGTAGACCGTGAGCCCGCCACGGGAGCCGCGGAAGATCCGCGCGACGGTGCCGTCCTCGACCGCGGTCACCGGCGTCCCGCGCGGGGCCATGATGTCGATCGCCTCGTGCGCTCCGCCCTCGCGGGCGTCGCCGAAGGTGTCGCGCAGGGCGCCCGGCTCCAGGCCGGGCAGCGGCAGCGAGAGGCCCTTCGACCGCAGGACCCGCAGGTCGTCGGGTCCGGCCGACACGGCGGGCCGCGGCGCCGGCCCCGGCGCGACGCGCAGGAGCGCCCCGCCGGCGGCGGAGGACGGGGCCGAGGAGCGCACACGGGCGGCGGCGATGACGGCGAGGCCCGCCACGAGGCCCACGGCGACGCCGGCCGCGACCGGCGAGCGGCTCAGCGGGCGCCCTCGCCGCGCACGTCCTCGACGAGGAGCGCGGCCGTCGCGAGGAGAGCGCCCACGCACGCCGCCGCGGCCGCGCCGAGGAGGGCGAGGCCCCAGCCGGGCGCCGCGAGGTTGCCCTGCGGCCCGCCGAAGGCGTGCATCACGCCGAGGACGCCGGCCGCGCCGAAGCCGACGCTCGTCACGAGCGCGTAGAAGGTGTAGCCGAGGACGCGGAGCGAGCGGCTCGCCGACCAGAAGAGGCCCGCGAGCGCGAGGGTGGCGGCGCAGAGGATCGTCCACTCCGCGACCTGCGGGGCGCCGCCGACCCGGACGAGGCCGGCCGCGTCGAACATGTACACGTCGCGCCACAGCGCCCAGACGAACAGGAGGGGCGGCACCCCGGCGACGGCCAGCCACCGCCAGAGGGGACGTCGGTCGGGGTCGGGGGCGCCGCTCGGGCTCATGGGTTGGGGGCGTCCTTCCTCTACGACCATCTTAGCGGGTCGCGCCGACCGCCGGAGCCGGCCGGGTCCGAATGCTATGATCGCCAGTCCGGAGGCCTGGATGGCGCTCTTCGACCTCGACCCGCTGCTGCACGCGATGCTGGACACCGCTCCCGGCATCTCCGACCTCAACCTGTCGGTGGGACGCCCGCCGCAGGTCGAGATCGACGGCGCGCTGCGGCCCGTGTCGCACGCCGGCGTCGCGAAGCTGATGCCGTACCACACCGAGCTCGTCGCGCTGCGGCTCCTGCAGGGGAAGCGCGACCTCGCGGAGAAGCTCCTGCGGACGGGCTCGGTCGACCTGTCCTACAGCCTCGCCCAGCGCACGCGCTTCCGCGTGAACGTCTTCGCGCAGCGGGGAAGCTACTCGATCGTCCTGCGCGTCATCCCCAACCGCATCCCCACGGTCGCCGAGCTCGGCCTGCCGCCGCAGCTCAACCAGATCGCCGACGAGAGGAACGGCATCGTCCTCGTGACGGGTCCCACGGGCTCCGGCAAGTCCACGACCCTCGCCGCCATCATCAAGAAGATCAACGAGGAGAAGCCGATCCACATCATCACGATCGAGGACCCGATCGAGTACCTGCACCCGAACGACAAGGCGACGGTGAACCAGCGCGAGGTCGGCACCGACACCCAGACCTTCGCCCTCGCCCTGCGGGCCGCCCTGCGCCAGGCCCCGAAGGTCATCCTCGTCGGCGAGATGCGCGACCAGGAGACGATCTCGATCGCGCTCGAGGCCTCGGAGACGGGCCACCTCGTGCTGTCGACCCTCCACACGATCGACGCGGCGAAGACGATCGACCGCATCGTCGGCGTCTTCCCGAAGAACGAGGAAAGGCAGATCCGCACGCGCTTCTCGCAGTCGTTCAAGTGGATCGTCAGCCAGCGCCTCGTGCCGAAGAAGGGCGGGGGCCGCTTCGCCCTGTGCGAGATCCTCCGCGCGAACTCGCGCACGAAGGAGTACGTGCAGGAGGGCGAGCGCGAGGGCAAGAGCCTCCAGGACGCGATGGAGGCGGGCGGGCTCGAGGGCATGCAGACCTTCGACCAGGAGCTCGAGAAGCTGATCCTCGCCGGCGCCGTCGACCGCGAGACCGGCCTCTCCTTCGCCACGAACCGCACCAACCTCCAGCTGCGCCTCGACACGCAGGGGGCGGGAGACACGAGCGAGATGTCGATCCCGCTGAAGGCCGAGGAGGGCGTCCGGCGGACGGGCGCCGTGCGCGCCGAGCCGAGGCGCCCGAGCCCGCCGGCCGACCCGGACATGGACGATCTCATCGAGAGGTGACCCGTGCTCGCCCAGTGCCCGCAGTGCTCGACGAAGGTCCAGATCGACGACTCGAAGGTGCCGGACAAGCCGTTCCGGGTCCGCTGCCCGAAGTGCCAGGGGCTCATCGCCCTGCCGGGCCGCTCGCCGGCGGCCGCTGAAGCGGCCCCGGCCCCCGAGGCGCCCCCGCCGGCGCCCGACCTCGGCGGGGCGGAGGCCCACCCGGCGTCCCCGTTCGACCTCCCGGCCGCCGCGCCCGCGGCCGCGGCGGCGCCCGACGCCTTCGCGGCGGCGGAGGCCCACGCCCGCCGCGACCGGCTGCACGACTCCCACAACGACGCGCTCGTCGCGCTGGCCGGCCCGGCCGCCCAGCACGTGCACGCGGCGCTCGAGAAGCTCGGCTACCGCGTCGACACGGTGGACGACGTCGAGGAGGGGGCGCGCCTGCTCGAGCAGGGGGTCTACGAGATCGCGGTCACGGCCCGCGAGCAGGCCGCGGCCGGGCGGCCGCCGACGCTCTCGCAGCGGATGCTGCGGCTGCCCCCCGAGGCCCGCCGGCGGGTGTTCGTGGTCCTCGTCGGCGACGACTTTCGCTCGGGCGACGGCACCCAGGCCTGGGCCGCGCAGGCCGACCTCGTGCTGTCGACCGCGGACGCGACCCGCGCCGAGAACCTGATCCGCGCGACGCTCGCCGAGCGGAAGCGGCTCTACCAGCCCTTCCTCGACGCCCGCCGCCGGATCGAGAGCGACTAGGCCGGCCTCACCCCCGGCGCGGCTCGGCGGCCGGGACGTAGGCGCCGACCGCGTAGTCGCGCACCATCCGCAGGGCGCTGAAGGGCGCCACCACCGACTCGATCGACGCCTTCATCGTCTTCAGCCACTCGTACGGCAGGTTGGCCGCGTCGCGGGTGAAGAAGCGCGGGACGACGTCGTCCGACAGGAGGCGGTAGAGCGACTCGGCGTCGGCCCGGTCCTGGGCACTCGTGTCGGGGTTGATCCGCCCGTCGCCGATCGCCCAGCCGTT
>JAXLRD010000145.1:0-4871 GCA_046331285.1 Vicinamibacteria bacterium | reverse complement strand
CCTCGCTCGACCGGCGCACCGCGTCCGGCGACACGCGCCGCTCGAGGGCGGTCGCGTGGGCCGCCGCGAGCCGCGACATCTCCGTCGCCGACACCGCGAGCGGGGCGAAGCGGACGCTCTCCCGCGTGAGCCGCCAGGCGAGCACGCGCGATCCGAGGACGGCGTAGTACACGAGCCCGACGCCCTCGGGCAGCCGGCGCTGGAGCGACGCGGCGTCGCTCGGAGCGGCGGGCTCGGGCGGCTCTCCTTCGCCCCCTCCCGTGAAGCCGTCACCGAGCGCGTCCGCGAGCTGCCGTCCCCGGGCGCGCTCGAGGAACGCCAGGGCGGCGGCGGGGTCGCGCCGCTCGTCCACCTGCAGCGCGATCATGTCGTCGAAGAGCGGCAGGGACTGGTCGAGGAACGCCGCCTGCTCGGCCACGTCGTGCAGGGACAGGCGCTGCGACTCGACGAGGCGGATGCCGGCCTCGAGCTCGGCCTCGGCGGCATCGGTCTCGCTACGGGCCGCGAGAACGCGCGCCTGCAGGACGCGCAGGGTCGGGACCCGGACGGGCGCGGCCCGGCCGAAGTAGTCGATCGCGCGCCGGAGCGGAACCTCGCCGCCCTCGCGTCCCGTGGTCGCGAGGAGCGCCCCCTCCACGGCGTCCACCTCGGCGCGCATCCGCTCCGAGAAGGCGGCGTCCTCGATGCCCACGAGCCGTCGGCGCGCCTCGGCGAGATCCGAGGCGGCGCCCGACGCATCAGCCACCTCGAGGCGGACCGCCGCCCGGCGGGTGAGCGCGTCGCACAGGGTCGCGTCGCTCGTGCGCGCGGCCCCGGAGTCGACGAGCGTCGAGAGCAGGGCGAGGGCGGCTCTCCCGAGCCGCGCGTCGAGGCACGACAACGCGGCCTCCTCCAGGATCCCCTGGAGCCGCCGGGGATCCCTCACCCGGGCGAGAAGCGAGAGCGCGGCCCGCCGCTCGGCCCAGGCGCGGCGCTGGTTCCCGACGCTGGCGAGGGCCTCCGCGGTCAGCGCGTGCACGAACGCCTCGTTCCGGGCTCGACGAGCGCCGCGAAGCCCTCGCGGGCGAGAGCGTATCGTTCGACCGCGGCCGTGAGCTCTCCCTGCACGGCCGCGATCAGCCCCTGCAGCCAGCGCACCCGGCCGAGCAGCCGCAGGCGTCCCCGATCCCGCGCGGCGGACTCGAGGCCCGCGAGCTCGGCGCGCGCCGCGGCGAGGTCCGAGGGGTAGAGGCACCGGGCGACCGCGCGCTCCGCGGCCACCTCCGCGCAGGACTGCCGCCGAGGGCCAGGAGGCGGGAGGCCTCGCGGAACGCGCCGCAGGCCGGCCGCTGCGTCTCGTCGCGGCGACGCGCCTCGGCGAGGAGACGGTAGCCGAGGGCCTGCAGGCGCGGCGGGTCGCGGCCGGCGGCCGCGGCTGGCGAGCGGAGGGCGGCCGCGGCGTCCCGTGGCTCCGTGTCGCCGGTGCGCGCAGGAGCGCCTCGCCGAGGATCGCGGCCTGCGCCGCGAGATCGCGCGCATCGCCCACCGGCGTGAGCCGGGCTTCGGCCCAGGCGGGCAGGAGTTCGTCGTCGAAGTACTCGCGGACGATGGCGGGCTGCTCCTCGGTGAGACGCTCGAGGCTCGCGCCGCCCTGCGCGAGCGCGTCGCGCACCCGCGCGCGGTCCTCCTCGACGGAGGAACGCCGCGCCGGAGGCAGCTCCACGAGCCGCCGACGCGCCTCGTCCGCCCACGGCGAGGACGGGTCGCGCCCGAGGTAGTCCTCCCACGCCCGACGGGCCTGGTCGACGAGGTGGAGGGCCTCGAGCGCGAGGGCGCGGTTGAACCACGCTTCGGGCGGAGCGCCGGGCAGGGCCACCGCGTTCTCGGCGGCCTCGAGCCCGCGCGGCAGGTCCGCCGGCTCGTCGAGGCGGAGGGCGCGGGTGAGATAGGCGGCCGCGAGGTCGCTCTGGATCCGCGCGTCCCGCGGCGCCTGGGCCGCCGCCGACTCGAGGGCCTTCACGGCGGCGGCGGCGTCGCCCGAGACGAGGTACGTGACGCCGAGCGCCGCGAGGGCTTCCGGCGTCGGATCCGCCTCGGCCCGCTCGCGGATCCGCGCGACCGCCGCGATCACCGCGGCCGGCTGCGCGTCGAGGCCCGGCCGACCCTCGCCCGCGCGGAGACGAACGTAGCGGGAGTATCGGAAGCCTCCGGTGAGGCGCGGCTCGACGAACCGGCTCTCCCCGACCGCGTCGACGAGCGCGGCGAGGAGGGTCGGCTCGGCGGGCCGGCGCTGCGCCCGCCACGCGGCCCAGGAGCCGAGCGCCACCGCGGCGGCGAGGGCGAGGACGGCGGCCGCGCGCGCGACGTGCGCCCGAGGAACGACCGCCGACGCCGGTTGCGGGGCGGCGACGCCATCCTCGCCGTCCTCCTCCAGCCGGAAGCGCGCGGCCTCGGCGAACACCTCGTAGCAGCTCGAGCAGGCGGCGAGGTGCGCGTCGACCCGGGACGCCTCGTCCCGCGGAAGCCGCCTTTCGACGTGGGCGGCGATCGTCCCCGCGTCGGGGTGACCGCCTCCCGCTGGTGGTCGCTCGTCCACGGTCGTCACCCCTCCTCCGTCGTCGGCGTGGCGTCCATTCCATTAGACGGACGCTCACCGCTCGCTTCCCGCCCCGGCTCCGTCCCGTCCCCGCCGAGCGCGGCGTCCCAGTCGAGCCGCGACAGCAGCTCGTGCGCGTCGGCCGCGCCCAGTCCCTCGCCGGCCAGCGCCTCGCGCAGGCGCCTCAGCACCTCGTCCTTCCGGCGGTAGGCCGCCTTCTGCTCGATCCCGAGGGTCCTCGCGGCCTGGGCGAGGGTGAAGCCGGACTCCACGTGGAGCCGCAGCAGGAGCCGGTCCGACGGGGCGAGAGCCGCGAGCGCTCGCCGCAGGACCGCGAACACGCGGTCGGCCAGCTCCTGCCTCTCGCGCCGCTCGGCCGGGTCGGCGTCGGCCGCGGCCGGCTCGGCGCCGTCGCCCGGGACGCCCCGGCGGGCCCGCGGCGGCAGCCGCTCGTAGAGCGCGCGCAGCGCGCCGACGTCCTCCGGCACCGACGGGTCGCTGCCGAGAACGCCGCAGGCCTCGTCGACGGTGAGCCCGTCCCGGTGGACGAGCCGCTCCAGCCGCTCCGCCAGCGGGCCGAGGCGCCGGGCCTCCGCCGACGGCCGCCACCGTCCGAAGCGGCGTACGAGGTAGTCGAGGCAGAGGCGGTTCACCACGACCGCGAGGTACGTCGTGAGCGCGCTGCGGCCCTCGTGGCGCGCCAGGACTTCGTAGTCGTTCTCGACGAGGCGGGCCTTCACCTCGGACGCGAAGTCCTCGGCGTCGGCCCCCCGCAGCCCGCGGCGCGCGCAGACCCAGGCGATCACCTTCTCGATCGCCGGCAGGTGCGCGAGGAACTCCTGCTCGCGGGTCATGCCCTCTCCCCTCGCGCGCCACGGCCCGCGCGAGCGTCGCTCGACTGGAACTGGAAAGCTCGGGGCGGATGATACGACGGCCCCGCGAGCGCCGTCAGGTTTTCGTCAACCACGGGACGGCCCGCTCGATGTACGCTCGGTACCCTGAGGAGAATCCATGAGCGACGAGACGAAGCCGAAGGACGCCTTCGACGCCACGCAGTGGCACGAGGTCGTGGCCGGCGAGAACCTGTCGAAGATCGCGAAGAAGTACTACGGCGACGCGAGCCTCTACATGACGATCTTCGAGGCGAACAAGGACGTCCTGAAGGACCCGGACAAGATCCGCGTCGGACAGAAGCTGCGCATCCCCTGACGCCGGCGGCACGAGCCCGTCGGCGAGCCGCCGGAGAGTCCTCCGGCAAGGTCGAAGCGCGCCCCGGCGCGCGAGGAATTTTCTCGAGGAGAGTGAAATGACGAAGCGTTTCCGCATGCTGGCCGCCGCGTGCTCCGTCCTGGCCCTCGCGGCCTGCGCGAGCCAGAAGGCTCCGGCCGAAGCCGCGCTGAACGCGGCGCAGCAGGCCTACGACGCCGTGAAGGCGGACGGCGCGAAGTACGTTCCGCAGGAGGCCAAGGACGTCGAGGCCGCGATCGGCGCGGCGAAGGCCTCGTTCGACAAGGGCGACTACGCGGCCGCCCTCACCGCCGCCCAGGCCCTTCCGGCCCGCGTCTCGGCCCTCGGCAGCGCCATCGCGGCGAAGAAGACCGAGCTGACGGCCACGTGGACGGCGCTCAGCGCGGGCCTGCCGCAGATCATCGCGGCGATCCAGAGCCGGGTCGACATCCTCTCGAAGTCGAAGAAGCTGCCGGCCGGCATCGACGCCGCGGCGTTCGACGGCGTGAAGACCGGCCTCGCCGGCCTCAACCAGTCCATGACCGACGCGACGACGGCCGCGAGCGGCGGCGACCTGGCCGGCGCGGTGGCGAAGGCCAACGACGTGAAGGCCCAGGCCGTGAAGGCGCTCGGCGTCCTCGGCCTGCCCGTTCCCGCCGGCCTCAACTAGAAGCGCCTCACCGTCGGCCGAGGGCAGCGGCCGCCTCTCACGGGGCAGCCGCTGCCCTCTTCCCTTGCCCACGGACCCGCGGGTTTGACCCCCCGTCGCCCGGCGGCTAGCCTGTCCGGATGAACATCCTGATGATCGGGGACGTCGTGGGCAGCCCGGGCCGCGCGATCCTCCGCAAGGCCCTCCCGGTCGTCTTCGCGAAGTACGGGATCGACTACTGCGTCGCCAACGTCGAGAACGCCGCGGGCGGCTTCGGCGTGACGAAGGACGTCTGCGACGAGATCCTCGACCTCGGGGTCGACTGCCTCACCTCGGGGAACCACATCTGGGACAAGAAGGAGATTCTGGGGGTCATCGACCTCATCCCCCAGCTCCTGCGCCCTCTCAACTACCCTCCGC
>JAXLRD010000144.1:0-4986 GCA_046331285.1 Vicinamibacteria bacterium | reverse complement strand
CCCTTCGACAGTGGGAATAGGGCCTCGATCAAGACGGCCTGCCGTTCGTAACGGTCGACCACAGCAGCCGTGCGCTCTACGCCCTCGACTGGGACGCGCCGTGAGGCGCGCTACTGCGTTACCGTCCTGCCCATTCCGGACAGAGTGGCCGAGTGAGCAAGAGATGGCGTCGTCGTGGGCTAGTCGTCGTCCCCGTCCCCGTCCGCGTCGGCCCTCACCGCCCACTCCGGGTAGGGCTCGCGCGGGCCCTTCATCGCGCGCCACAGGATCCGGTTGAGCGCGTCCTCGGGGGCCTTGTCGACCTCGCGGAAGTTCATCCGGGCGGAGGCGAGGGCGTCCCGCCGCCGCACGGGGTCCGCGAGGGCCCGCGGCTCCGGGTTCATCTCGTCGAGGGGCACGTTCGCGGGCCGGGCCGTGAACGGCCGCAGGTCGGGAGCGTCCGTGAACGCGTCCCACATCGGCACGGCACTCGCGTCGAACTGGTTCATCGGCGGGAGGCCGAGGATCTGCTCCATCGTGCGCAGGAGGCTCGTCGTGTTGTACTGCGTCCGCACCACCTGGCCGCGCTTCGCGTAGGGGCTCGCCACGTAGGCCGTCGTGCGGTAGCCGCTCAGGTGGTCCCACCCGTCCTGCGGGTCGTCCTCGATCACGAAGATCGCCATCTGCGGCCAGAAGCGCGAGCGGCTGAGTCCCTCGACGATGCGGCCGAGGGCGAGGTCGTTGTCGGCGACGTGGGCGGCCGGCGTGGGGTAGCCCGGGCTCGTGCCGCTCGTGTGGTCGTTCGGCAGGCAGATGATCGTGAGCTGGGGCAGCTCGCCGCTCTTCTCGTACTCCGCGAGCTCGCGCAGGACGAAGTCGGCGCGGAACTGGTCGGGGACCGTCATCTCCCAGCCGACGTAGGCGGCGGGCGAGAAGGGCGCGATCGTCTCGACCATGGGGTAGCTCGCGAAGACGGACTCGTCCGACTGGCCCTTCCACGTGCGGTAGTTCGCGAGGAAGTCCGGCGCGTCCTTCCGCTTCGGGTCGCGCCACTTCACCGCCGGGGCCATGAACTCGCCGTAGTTGCGGATGGCGAGCCCGGCCTTCAGGGCGTTGTCCCACAGGAAGCCGGCGGGGGAGTAGGCGAGGGCGTCGGCCTCGTCCTCGCCCATGCCGTCGGGGTAGCTGCGCGGCCAGCCGGCGAACGAGCGCTCGAGGTAGTCGGTGCCGATCGCGGTCGTGCTCCACTGGTGGCCGTCGGCGCTCAGGATGCCCGCGCAGTAGGTGTTGTCGAGCAGCACGAACTCCGACGCGAGCGCGTGCTGGTTCGGAGTGACCTTCGCCCCGAAGATGCACAGCGACGGGTCGCCGTTGCCCGCCTTCAGGTCGCCGAGCACCTGATCGTAGGTGCGGTTCTCCTTGATGACGTACACGACGTGGCGGATGAAGCTCGCCTCGCCGATCCGCTCGGGAATCGCGCGGGCGGGGGCCTCCCGGCGGGGCGGCAGGAGCGCCTCCGCGATCCGCTCCTGGCGCAGGTTGCGCCACACCGTCTCGCTGAGGGCGGGCAGCTCGGAGTCGGACGGCACCGGCACGAGCGACACCGACCCCGAGTACTGGTGCGAGTTGAAGCCCGAGGCGTCGGCGCCCGCCGCCTTGCCCGCGCCCGGCGCCTGCTTCGCCGACGCGTGGCCCTTCATGTTCGCGACCGCCAGGCGCCGGCGGGCCGCGTCGTAGGCGATCGCGCCGGGGAACCACCCGACCGGGACGAGGCCCTGCAGCTTCGAGGCGCGCGCGCCGGGATCGAAGCGCAGCACCGCGACGGCGTTCTGCGTGCCGTTGGCCGCGTACAGGGTCTTCCCGTCGGGGGCGAAGGCGAGGGCGTTCGGCTGGGCGCCGAAGAGGTCGGACGGGCTCGGCTTCGCCCAGATCGTCTCGACCACGGCGCCGGTGCGCGCGTCGATCACCGAGAGGTTGTCGCTCGCGGCGTTCGCGCAGACGACGTGCTGTCCGTCGGGCGAGACGGCGAGGGCGCTCGCGTGGAGGCCGGTCAGGATGTCCGACGTCTTCCCGGTCGCGAGGTCGACGACGGTGACGGACCCCTCGCTCGCGACCCGTCGCACGGCGTCGACCTTCACCGTCGTGCCGCGCCCGGCCGGCCCGGTGGGGTCCCCGGGCTCGGGCCGACGGCCGCCCCAGTTCGATACGTACGCCTTCCCGGCCAGGAGGACGACGTCGAACGGGGCGACGCCGACGTCGATCGCGCGCAGGACGCGTCCGCTCGCGGCGTCGAGCTCGAGGAGCCGGTTCGACAGGTTGCCGCAGACGTAGAGGCGGCGGCCGTCCTCCGAGACCGCGAGCCCGGCGGGGATCTCCTCGAGCCGCCGCGGCGCGCGGGCGGGCGGCAGCGCGATCGAGCGGGCGTTCCGCACCGTGCCGTCGTCGCCCACGTCGAAGACGGCGATCGAGCCGTTGACGTCGCTCAGGAAGGCGCGGCGGCCGTCGGGCGCGAAGCGCAGGCCCGTGTAGCTCATGAGCCCGTCCTTGTCCGGGGCGAGGACGTTCGAGGACGGCGCCTTCGCGGCCTTCGTCTTCGGCAGGGCGACCCGCTGCCGGATGGCGCCGCTGCCCGCGTCGAGGACCACGAGCTCGGCGGACTTCCCGGAGGTGAGGAGGAGACGCCCGTCGGGCGAGAGCGCGAGAGCCTGCGGCCGCAGCCCCGGCAGGTCCACCTGGACTCCGGCCGGCGTGACGACCTGGTTCACGGGCAGGACGGTCCGGCCGCCGTCGCGGCGTCCCACCGTCTCGGTGTCGCTCACCCGCGCGGGCGGCTTCGTCTGGGCCCGGCACGCGGCGGTGGCCGCGAGGAGGAGCAGGAGCGAGGCGCGTCGGTTCACGTCGACCTCCGATCGTGGGGCGGTCCGATCATAAGCCCGGGGGACGGCGCCCTTGTCGCTGCGCCGCCGGCCCGCGTAACATCCGACCGCGCGCCCGGCGCGCCACCCGTGGAGGCGACCGTGAGGCTCCGTGTCCTGGCCGCGGCAGCGGCCCTCGCAGTGACGCCGCTCCCCGCGCGGGCGGCCGAAGAGCCGGTCCTCGGCCCCGAGCAGCGCGACTTCATGACGTGGCGCTTCGGGATGTTCGTCCACTTCAACCTGGGGACCTTCGCCGACCTCGACTGGGCCGGCGGATACGAGGACCCGGACCTCTTCGCCCCGGCGCGCCTCGATCCCGGCCAGTGGGCCGACGCCGCGCGCGAGGCGGGCATGACCTACATGGTGCTCACCGCCAAGCACACGGAGGGCGTGGCGCTCTACGACAGCGCGCTCACCACGCACGACGCGACGCTCTTCCGCCGCTTCCGGGGCGGCCGCGGCGACGTCGTGCGCGAGTTCGTCGACGCCTGCCGGAAGCGGGGCCTGAAGACGGGCCTCTACTACTGCTTCCCCGGCGACTACGCCGACGAGGCCCACCGGAACGCGCCGCCGCCGGGGAAGCCGAACCTCCACGGCCTGCCGCCCGAGGCCGTCGGCGACTACGCCGGCTTCGTGAAGAAGCAGCTCGCGGAGATGCTGGAGCGCTACGGGCCGATCGACCTCCTGTGGGTCGACCAGTACGCGAACAAGTACACGGCCGGCGACTGGCCCGGGATCCGGGCGGCCCTGAAGTCGCTCCAGCCTTCGCTCCTCGTGCTCGCGAACAACAGCCACGACCTTCGCGAGACGGACGTCCTGAGCTACGAGTTCCCGTGGGCCGGCACGCTTCCCGCCGAGGGCAACGCGAGCCCGGCCGAGGTCTGCGACACGATCCAGACCGGGCAGCGGTGGTTCTGGCGCGCGGTGTCGAAGGCGGACGACCTGCAGCCGGCCGCCGCCATGGCGGAGCGCCTGCGGGTCTGCAACGCCCGCCGCGCGAACTATCTGTTGAACGTCCCGCCCGACCGGGACGGCCGGATCTCGGGCGCGCACCTCGAGAGACTCCGCGAGGTCGCCGCCCTCGTCCGCGCGAAGTAGCCGGCCCGTCGGACTTCGCCCGGGCGGCGGCCGCGGAGGCTCGCCAGAGCTCGCCAGACCGCGCCAGCCGTCGGCTGGCGTTCCGTGCCGCGGCACCCGCCGCCCGCTTCCTGCGTCTCATCCGGTGACTCGGGAGAACGAGGAGGCGATCATGTCCAGGAAGTTGAGCGTGCTCGCGGTGGCGGCGGTCGCGGCGGCTTTGGCGGCCCCGAAGGCGACGGCCGGGGAGACGGTGAAGGTCCACCTGCCGTTCGAGTTCGTCCTGGCCGGGCAGCCGTTGCCCGGCGGAGACTACCGGTTCGAGATCGACGAGACGGCGCGGGTCGTCCACGTCTACGCGCCGTCGGGCCGCCACCTGACGACGGCCCTGTGCCAGGCGCAGCCGAACGCCGCGCGCGAGGTCGGCATCGTGTTCCACAAGCACGCCGGCCAGCGGTTCCTGAAGGCGGTGACCACCGGCCACGGCTCCGAGGTCACGCTGCCCGAGGTTTCGGCCGAGCGGGCGGCGGAGGCCGCGGACGTGGCGCGGCCGGTCGTGGGCCTGCCGTAGGAGGCTAGAGCTCGCGCAGAAGCGCCTGGAAGCGCGGCGCGGCGCGCAGGCCGTCGAGGTTGCTGTCGTGCTCGTACCAGCCGCGCTGGCGCAGGCCGCACCGGACGGCGCGCTCGAGGCACTCGAGCGCGCCGTCGCGCGCGTCGAGGAGGGCGAGGACGCAGGCCACGTTGTAGAGCACCATGCCGTCGTCCGGCCGGAGCGCCCGCGCGCGCTCGGCCCACTCGCGCGCCCGGCCGCTCTCGCCGAGGGCGGCCATCCCGTTGGCGGCCATGTACAGGGCTCGTGCGTCGTCGGGGTCGATCGAAAGATGCCGTCCCGCCCGCTCGACCCCCTGCCGCCGCGCGGCCTCCGCCTCCGCGGGCCGACCGGCGTCGTCGTAGATCTGCGCCGCGAGGAGAGGCGACTGGTAGTCCTCGGGCCGCAGGCGCATCGCCTCCTCGT
>JAXLRD010000143.1:0-5197 GCA_046331285.1 Vicinamibacteria bacterium | reverse complement strand
GGGCGACCTCCTGGACGAGCCGCACCCCGACGTGGGAGAGCTGGTACGACCCGGGGATGCCCGTTCGGGCGGCGCAGCGGAGAGCCGGCGGGAAGCTCCGCCACGACCCGCCGCGGACGACGCGCTGTGCGCCGGAGGCGGGTCCTCGGGGATCGGTCTCGTCGGCGCGCGGGTACGGCGCGTAGGCGTCGGCCGTCCACTCCGCGACGTTGCCCAGCAGGTCGAAGAGGCCCCAGGCGTTCGGCTGCTTCCGCGCCACCGGCTGCGTCCCCTCGTCGGCGTTCGCGGCGGACCACGCGACGGCGTCGCGGGCGGCCGGCGCGGGCGTGCCGTCCCCGCCGGCGCGGCACGCGTACTCCCACTCGGCCTCGGTCGGAAGCCGATAGACGGCCTTCTCCTTCGCCGACAGTCGCTCCGCGAGCTCGTTCGCCTCGGCCCACGTCACCGAGGTGACCGGGAGGTCGTCGCCCGTCCGCGGGCTCCGGTCGAGCGGCATGACGGCGCGCCACTGCCGCTGCGTGATCTCGGTCTCGCCGATGCGGAAGGGCCGGGTGAGCGTGACCCGCCGCTCGGTCTCCTCGTCCTGCCGCATGGGTGCGCCCGGCGCGCTGCCCATGACGAACGACCCGGCCGGCACGAGCACCATGCGCATGCCGGCGGAGTTCACGGTGACGTCGGGGGCGGCCGGCGCGCCGGCGCCGCCCGCGCCGCCCGCGCCGCCCGCGCCGCCCGCGAGGCAGAGCGCGGCTACGGTGAGGACCCGCCGCACGGCGTCAGCTCCGCAGGCCCCGCAGGTCGGCCTCGAGCGGCTCCGCGGCCGACATCATCTCGTCCCACGTGACGCGGCCGCCCTTCCACGCGGCGGACCGGCCGAGGATGGTGGTCAGGTTGCTGCGCACGCTGGCCGGCACGGTCGGGTTGGAGTGGTCGCCCCGTGTCATCGACTCGTGGAAGGTCGCGATGTTCGCGACCGCGCCGTCCGTGTAGAGGTTCGGGATCTTCCCGCCCCTGTAGGGGAGCTTCCCGCGGATGGAGACGTCCGCGAAGTAGTGGGTGTCGAGCGTGCCCTCGGTGCCGTAGACGCGGCAGCAGATGTCGTCCCACCCGTCGCCGAGCTGCTTCGACGCGAACGAGACGACGACGTCCTGCGGGAACGAGAAGATGACCGCGAAGGTGTCCCAGCAGGTGCCGGCCGTGCGCGCCCGCTGGCCGCCCGTGCCGACGGCCGCCAGCGGCACCGCGTCGAGGACCCAGGACGCGACGTCGAGGGCGTGGATGTTCTGCTCGGTGATCACGTCGCCGGAGAGCGCGCGGTCGAGGCCCCAGGCCCGCAGGCGCATCTCGGGGTCGTCGGGGTGGTCCTTGAGCCACTTCGCCTGCTCGCCCCAGGTGGGCCCGCAGAAGTAGGTCGCCTCCGCGGAGACGACGCGGCCGATGTCGCCGTACTGCACCCGCTTCACCGCCTCGCGGTAGAAGGGGTCCGTCCGCGTCTGGAAGTCGACGAGGAAGGCGCGCTTCTTCCCGGTCGCGAGGCGGGCGCTCTCCTCGACGGTCCGGCAGCCGGGCACGTCGACGGCCACCGGCTTCGCGAGGTAGACGTGCTTGCCCGCGTCGACCGCGTCCCGCGCCTGGCCGGGATGGAAGTAGGGCGGGCTCTCGATCACCACCGCGTCGACCTTCGACTCGAGGAGCTTCCGGTAGCCCGAGAGGCCGGTGAAGCGCCGCTCCGCCGCGACGCCGATCTTCTCGCCGTAGGCGTCGACCTTGTCCTGGAAGTAGTCGGCGGCGGCGGCGATCTCGTACCCGCCGTGCTTCTGGAAGAGCTCCGCGATCCACGTGCCGCGCCCGCCGCAGCCGATCGCCCCGATCGTGATCTTCGAGTTCGCCTCCGTGCCGAAGGCGGTCTTCGGCGAGACGAGCAGGGGGCCGCTCGCGAGGGCGGCGGCCGCGAGGAACTCGCGGCGCGTGGACTGGAGCGCCGGGGCGACGCCGTCGCCGCCCGCCGGCTGGTTCTTCTCGTGCTCGCTCATGGCGCTGCCTCCGTCCTCGATGGGCGGTCCCGGCGCCCGAAGGGAGCGCCCGCCCGGGCCGCCGAGCGGACGCTATCACGCGGGACGGCCTGTCCGAAGGGGCGGGAGGGCGATCGGGGGCGCGGGCGGGTAGACTCGGTCCCACGATCCCCATGGTCGACGATAGCGACGCCCTGTTCCGGGTTCCCCTCGCCGACTTCGTCCGCGACCGCGACGCGCTCGCCGCGCGCCTGAAGGCCGGGGGCGACAAGGCCGGCGCGGCCGCCGTGAAGGCGATACGGCGGCCGGGCGTCGCCGCGTGGGCCGCGAACCAGGTGGTGTGGCGGACGCCGGACGCGTGGGAGCGGCTGCAGACCGCGGCGACCGCCCTGCGCCGCGGCCACGAGTCAGGAGCCTCCGCGGACGTGCTGCGGCAGGCGAGCCGGGCGCAGCGTGAGGCGCTCGCGGCCTGCGAGGCGCGGGCCGCGGCCTTCCTCGTCGAGCACGGGCACGCGGCGACGCCGGCGGTGCTGCAGAAGGCCGCCGCCACTCTCCAGGCCCTCTGCTACGGCGCGGGCGCGGCGACGCCCGGCCGGCTGGTGGAGGAGCTGTCGCCCGTCGGCTTCGATGCGGTGGCCGGGCTGAGCCTGCCGCCGGCGAGCGGCGGGGAGCCGCCGCCCGCGCCGCCTTCCGTGGCCGAGGCCGCGGCCGGCGCGGCCATGCCCGGGCGCGTCCCGGACGAGACGGACGAGACGGACGCCGCGCCGCGACGCGCGGAGGAGGCGGCGCGCCTCGCCCGGGCTCGCGCCGGCGCGCGGGAGCGCGAAGCGATCGCCCGGCAGGCGCTCGACGCCGCGCGGGATCGCGCCGAGGAGTGCGACCGCCGGTGCGCCGCGCTCGAGCAGGACCTCGCGGAGGCCCGGGCCGAAGCCGACGACGCCCGGCGCGCCCTCGCCGCGGCGCAGGCGGAGGCGCAGGCCGCGGCGCGGGCGCTCGAGGAGGGCCCCGGAGAAGAGGGCGCGGGCCTCGACTGAGGCCTCCCGCTCAGCCGGCCAGGTCGCGCAGACGCCGCTCGAGGAAGCGTCGCTCAGGCCCCTGACGGGCGAGCTCGAGGGCTCGGGCGTACGACCCGCGCGCCTCCCCGCTCCGGCCGAGACGGCGGCAGAGGTCGGCGCGCGCGGAGTGCGCGAGGTGGTACTCCTCGAGCTCCCCGCGCGCGAGGAGGGCCTCGACGAGGGCGAGCCCCGCGGCAGGCCCGTCCCGCATCGCCACCGCGGCCGCGCGGTTGAGCTCGACGACCGGCGACGGGGCGGCGCGGAGGAGGAGGTCGTAGAGGGCGACGATCTCCGCCCAGTCCGTGGCCTCGGCCGAGGGCGCGTCCGCGTGGACAGCGGCGATCGCCGCCTGGAGCGCGTACGGGCCGACCGGGCGCGAGCGCAGCGCGCGGCGGACGAGCGACACGCCCTCGTCGATGGCCGCGCGGTCCCAGCGCCCCCGGTCCTGGTCGGCGAGGAGCACGATCTCTCCCTCCGCCGTCGTCCGTGCCTCGCGCCTCGACTCGTGCAGGAGCATGAGCCCCAGGAGGGCGATCGCCTCGGCCTCGGGGAGCAGGTCGACGACGAGCCGGCCCAGGCGGATCGCCTCGGCCGAGAGCTCGCGGCGCGTCACGGACTCGCCGGCCGTCGCGGCGTAGCCCTCGTTGAAGACGAGGTAGACGACGCGCAGGACCGCGTCGAGCCGCGCCGGCCGCTCGGAGCGCTCGGGCACCTGGTAGGGGATGCGGGCGTCGCGGATCTTGGCCTTGGCCCGGACGATCCGCTGCGCGATCGTCGGCGCCGAGACGAGGAACGCGCGCGCGATCTCCTCGGTCGTGAGGCCGCAGACCTCGCGCAGGGTGAGCGCCACCTGGGCCTCGGGCCTGAGCGCCGGGTGACAGCAGGTGAACACGAGGCGGAGCCGGTCGTCCGCCAGCTCCTCGTCCATCGCCGCGGAGGGGTCGGGCGCGACTCGGTCGCCGAAGCGGGCGGCGAGCTCCGCCGACGCGGCCGAGAAGCGCGCCCGCCGGCGAAGCGCGTCGATGGCCCGGAACCGGCCGGCCGAGACGAGCCACGCCCTGGGGTTCGCCGGCAGGCCCTCGACCGGCCACCGCTCGACGGCGGCCGCGAAGGCGTCGTGGAGCGCCTCCTCGGCGAGGTCGAAGTCGCCGAGGAGGCGGATGAGCGTCGCGAGCACCCGCCGCGACTCCGAGCGGTAGACCGCGTCGATGGCGTCCCGCGCGGGGCGGGAGGGCGGGGAGCTCATGCGCCGGCGGGGCGCTAGGCCTGGCCGAAGTCGACGACCGGCCGCACCTCGACGCTGCCGGTGCGCGCCGACGGGATGCGCGAGGCGACCTGGATGGCCTCGTTCAGGTCCTTGGCCTCGATCAGGTAGAAGCCGCCGAGCTGCTCCTTCGTCTCGGCGAAGGGGCCGTCGGTCGTCGACAGCTGGCCGTTGCGGATGCGCAGGGTCGTCGCGGTGTGGACGGGGTGCAGCGCCTCACCGGCCACCATGTGGCCGCTGTTCCGGACCTCCTCGGTGAACGCGAAGTACTCGCCCATGAAGGCGTCGCCCTCGGCCTTCGACATCTCGGCCATCTTCTTCTCGTCGTCGTAGATCAGGCACAGGTAGCGCATCGAACGGGCCTCCGCTCTCTCAGAAGGCGGCCTCATTGCCGCGCTTCGTCCCCTAGTCGTCCGGGGAGAGCCCGAATCGACGGATGGTCGGACCGCTCGTCCAAGAAAGTCGCCGAGGGGAGTCTGTGCCGAACTTATCGCCCGCGGAGGGCGGCCCAGTCAAGGCGGCCGGAGGTCGGACCAATGTGCCGGCCCCGGCGCCGGCGGAGGCGACTACACCCCCGGGCTCGCGGGTGCGGTCCCGCGAGGAGCACGTCGTTCGCCGCGGTGCGAATGGACGGCTGAGCCCGCCCCGAGGGGCGGGCTCAGTCACGTCATCAGGCGGCGCCGAGCTTGCGCGCCAGAGCGATCGCCGCGGCCATGCCCTTCGAGACGCGCAGGGCCTTCACCTGGGCTTTCTGCCGCGGCTTCAGGTTGCGCAGGTGGCCGATGTACTGGCCCTGGAGCTTGAGCGCGCTGCGCCTCTCGGCCGACAGGCGGAGCGGGGCGCGCGTGGCGGCGCCCGGACTCTCCGCG
>JAXLRD010000142.1:0-5380 GCA_046331285.1 Vicinamibacteria bacterium | reverse complement strand
CTTCTTCTTCCGGCTTCCGGTCGTCCCGGCGCGACGTGGCGACACGAGAGGCCTCTCCTCCGTGGGCCGGGCCGAGGAGTGTTCCCGGCGGGAACGGGCCCGGGCCGGAGCCCCGATGCGGGGCCCCGGCCCGGACGGTGCGTATTCTAGAAGACGAACCGGAACCCGAGCTGGACCCGGCGCCCGTCGCCGTACTTGCCCCGGATCGTGCCGAAGTCCGAGGAGCCGACGCTGAGGTTCGGGCCGTTCAGGTTCGCGTGGTTGAACAGGTTGAAGACCTCGGCGCGGAACTGCAGCTTCGCGTCGCCCGCGATCCGGAAGTTCTTCATGAGGCCCGCGTCCACGCGCCACGACCACGGCAGCTGGTCGATCACGTTGATGCCGTCCGTCGAGACGGCCGAGCTGAACGTGCGGTTCAGCGTGCCGTTCGGGTAGACGAACGCGCCGGGATCGACCCACTGGTAGAGGAGGTCCCCCTGGCCGGTGATCGCGGTCTTCGGATACGAAACAGTGCCGTTGACCTTGGCGAAGTCGTCGCCCCAGTTGTTCGCGTTCGCGTCGTAGTTGACGCTGACCGTCTGCCCCTTGTTCGCGAAGTTCCAGAAGCCGTTCGCCGTGAGCGACCAGTCGCCGAGGATCTTCCCGGCGACGGTGTCGCTGTGGCGGAGGAACGGCAGGTCCCACGTGAAGAAGCCGGCGATCGTCTGCCCGTTCTGGAAGTCCTGCATGATGCCGAGGTCCCACGGGATGTTGATCGAGCTGTCCCAGTCGCGGATGCCGCCCGGGCTCGACCCGGTGCCGGCGAAGTTGCGCCGCGCGTGGGTGTAGGCCCAGCTCAGCTGGGCGAAGAGGCCCGAGCGGCGGGCGCGGGCGAGCAGCAGGAACTGGTCGAACCGCGTGCGGCCGTCGTTCGTGACGATGCCGCCGTTGTCGCCCAGGAACTGGTCGGGACGACGCTCCTGGTAGCTCGAGCCGCTGTCCGAGGCCCCCGAGGCCCACACCGGCAGGTTCGTGGGGACACCCGTCGGCGTCGACGTGGAGGAGTTGCCCTGGTAGCTCGCCTCGAGCTTCACGCCGCGGAGGATCTCGCGCTCGACCGCGAGGTTCCACTGCGTCGACGAACCGAGCCCGTAGTCCTCGGAGATGCCGCGGAGGCCGGAGACCTGCGACCCGAACTGGTACGAGGCCGGGTTCTGGTCCGTCAGCGGGAGCGGGATCGAGGTGTAGGCCGGGTTCTGGCTGGTGAGCCAGGGGTTCGACAGGACGCCGTTGCGGGCCGTCACCGAGCCGCCGGTGAACGGCGGCTTGTGCATGAAGTACGTCTCGTAGAGGGCCATCACGTCGCGGCCGTAGTAGATGCCCACCGACCCGCGGACGGCCGTCTTGCCGTCGCCCGTCACGTCGTACGCGAAGTTGAGGCGCGGGGCGAGCTTCGTCGACGTGCCGGAGAAGCTGTTCGGCAGGCCGGCATCGCCCGCGACGACGACCCCGTTCGGGAAGCTCGGGTAGAGCGTGGACTGGAGGCCCGGCCGGTACATCGTCAGCCGGTTCTCGATCTCGCTGATCCCGCTGTTGACCTCGAGGCGGAGGCCCGGGGTGACGGTGAGGCGCGGGGTGACGCGCCACGTGTCCATCAGGTAGACGCCGAGGTTCCACGACTGCAGCGTCTGGTCGAACCCGTCTCCCTGCGAGTAGCTGTCGAAGCGCCCGAGCAGGAAGTCGGCGAACGAGTGCGCGAACGTCGCGCCGCGGCCGCCGGACGACGGGTTGTTCTGCGACGTGACGTTGCCGTTGAACGTGATGGCGCCGCCCGTGTCACGCGCGGGCTTGATCGTGTTGAAGTTCCCGTCCTGGAACTCGGCGCCGAGCTTGATGCTGTGCGAGCCCTTGATCCAGGTGGCGGACGAGCCGAGGGTCAGGTTCTTGACCGTGAAGTCCGTCGTCCACCCGTTGAAGAGGACGGCGCCCTCGGAGCCGCCCCACCACTCGCCGATGTTGATCGTCGGGAGGATGGCCGGGGCGTCCGCGCGCGGGAGCGGGTCGTTGGCGCCGAGCGTCTGGAGCGTCGTGCCGAGCGAGTCCTCGGCCAGCACGACCTTCTCGGGCATGCTCGAGTAGGCCGCGCGGGTCTCGATGACGAGGTTCGACTTCGGCGTCCACGTCCACTTCGCGTTCAGCACGGTCTGCGGGAAGTCGCTGAGCTCGTTGCCGCCCTTCTGGAACGTGTTGCCGGACGTGCCGCCCGTCGGCGAGCCGGAGATGCTCTGGACGCGCGCGTCGGGCGAGGTCGTCTTGTTGTCGAAGTAGTAGCCGGACAGCGTCAGGCGGTGGCTCTGGCTGATGTTGTAGTCGATGCGGCCGTTGAAGTTCCAGACCTTGCGCTCGTTGGCGAACTGGAACGAGTAGTTCGGCCCGTAGCTCGGGATGTCGTATCCGTACTTGTCCCAGAAGGCCTTCGCGACCGGGTCGATCCGCGCGGCGGGGATCCGGTTGCCGGGGAACGGCTGGCCGGTCGTCGGGTCGTAGATCGTGAACGGCACGCCCGAGAAGTCGCCGCCGATCATCGCGCTCGTCGGCGCGAAGAGGCCGGTCTGGCTGTAGGGCTGCTTGTCCGTCTCGCGGTTGCCCGTGAAGTAGAAGAAGAGCTTGTCCTTGATGATCGGGCCGCCGACCTGGCCGCCCCAGTACTTGAGCGGGTCGTCGGGCTTCGCGAGGCCGACGCGGTTGTTCACCCACGAGTTCGCGTTCAACCCGCTGTCGCGGAAGAAGTACCAGGCGCTGCCGTGGAACTGGTTCGTGCCGGACTTGAAGATGGCGTTGTACGTGCCGCCGAAGTTCGAGCCGACGTCGACCGTCGCGCCCGCGGTGTTGACGACGATCTCCTCGAAGGCGTCGGCGACCGGCTGCCGCGGCGACCAGCCGCGCCAGGGGTCCGTGGCCTCGGCGCCGTCGATGTAGAACGCGTTGCGGTTCGAGCTGTTGCCGGCGACCGACGCGTTGATCGTCTCGCGCCGCTCCTCGGACTGCTGGATGGCGGGCATGAGCGTCGCGTTGGCGAAGCCGTAGTGGTTCAGGTTCGGCATCTCCAGGACCTCTTTCTTGAGGTTCTGGGTGACGCCGCCGCTCGTGGTGTTCACTCCCTCCGTCACGGCGGTCACCTCGACCGCCTCCTGGAGGCCGCCGACCTCGAGCCTGGGCAGGATCGAGGCGGTCTGCAGGGCGCTCACGCTCAGCATCTGGCTGTACTTGCGGAAGCCCTGGAGGGTGACGTCCACCCGGTACGAGCCCGGATCGACGACGGGGAAGACGAAGTCGCCCTTCGCGTCCGTGGCGACGTCGCGGGTGTAGCCCGTGTTCACGTTCGTCAGCGTGACGGTGGCGCCCGGCAGGACGGCCCCGCTGGTGTCCGCGACGGTCCCGCGCACCTCGCCGACGGTCTTCTGCGCCCACGCGGGCGTGCCGGCGGCGACGACGAGCGCGGGGATCAGCACGGCGAGCCACGCGGCCCGGCGCCCTTTCCTCACTAGATTCATGGGTCCTCATTCCTCCTCGCGGGGTGGCTCGGACGAGCGCGGGACACCGCGCGCGCCCCTCGCCCCGCACGCAGGGTGCAGCAACTTTTACGAGCGCTCATAGGATCTGTCAATGGGAAAAATGATCGCCTAAATGCATTAGATTGAACGTGTTAACAATCCAATCCCGTGCAGAATGCGGATTCACGAAACCGTTTTCGTTAATCCCGGGCCCACAGCGAGATGCGGGCCGCTGCGGCTCGGCTACGGATTCTTGGATGGGCCCGTCCGAAGCGCCTCGCCGGCCGCGGGGGCCTCCCGGGCACAGCGAAAGCCGACGAGCGCGTCGTGGTAGGACGGGGCGTCGCGCAGCCGGTACGACGAGCGGAGGCTCGCGCCCTCGTCGAGCCAGGAGCCTCCGCGGATGACGCGCTCGAGGCCGAAGGGCGGCCCCTGAGGGTCGCGGTCGAAGGACGTCTGGTAGTACTTCGGGTCGTACGAGTCGGCGCACCACTCGGCCGCGTTGCCGCCGACGTCGAACAGGCCGAGCGCGTTCGGCGCGAACGACGCCGCCGGCGCGGTGAAGGGGTGGGCGTCGTCGTAGCCGCCGCCCGTCCCGCGGGCGCGCGGGTGCTCGCGGCGCAGGGACTCGTCCGCCACGTTCTCCGCGGGGCGGCCGTCGACGAGCGGGACGGCGGAGTCGCCCCAGGGCCAGCGAGCCGGGGCCGCGGACGGGCGCGCCGCGCGCTCCCGCTCGGCTTCCGTCGGGAGCCGCCCGCCCGCCCACTCGCAGTACGCGCGCGCGTCGTACCAGCTCACGTGCACGACCGGGTCGGCCGGCGTCTGCGCGAAGCCGGGATGCCGCCAGTCCGCGCCCGGACGGCGCACGAGGCTGCGGCCGTCGAAGACGAGGCTCCAGCCGTCCGACTCGGCCGTCGTGCGGTGCGCGGTCGCGGCGACGAAGGCGCCGAACGCGGCGACCGTCGTCTCGGTGCGCGCGAGCCAGGCTCCGCGCGTCAGCTCGACGCGACGCCGCGGCTTCTCGTCGGTCTGGCACTCGCGGTCGCCCTCGACGCAGCCCATCTCGAACGGGCCGGACGGCACGAAGGCGTAGTCCTCGCTCCTCGGCGCGGGGGCCGCTCCGGCCCGCGCCGCGGCCGCCTTCGCCCGCGGCGGCGGATGGTCGCGCGCGCAGCGGAAGCCGATGAAGACCTTGTGGGTCGCCGGCCTGTCGAAGTAACGGCGCGACGTGCGCAGGAACGTCGCGTCGTCGGCCCACGAGCCGCCGCGCACGACGCGCTCTTCCCCGGTCGCCGGGCCGGCCGGGTCGACCGCGGCCGCGTCCTCCCCCGCCGCGGCCGGGGCGTACGCCCGCTCGTCGTACCAGTCCGCGCACCACTCGGCCGCGTTGCCCTCGACGTCGAAGAGAGAGAAGCCGTTGGCGGCGAAGGAGCCGACGGGCGCCGTGAAGGCGTGGCCGTCGTCGTAGCCGGCGACGGCGCGCCACGACGGGAACGCGCGGCGCGCCGCCTCGTCGGCGACGTTCGCCTGGAGCGCTCCGTTCGCGAGGGGCGCCGGAGCGTCGCCCCACGGGTAGAGCCGGCCGTCCGCCCCCCCGCGGGCGGCGTACTCCCACTCGGCCTCGGTGGGCAGGCGGCCCCCGCTCCAGGCGCAGAACGCCTCCGCGTCGTACCAGCTCACGTCGACGACCGGCTCGCCGCGCGCCTGCTCGAAGCCCGGGGCGCGCCAGCTCATGCCCTCGCGCCGCACCGGCCGCTGCCCGTCGTAGAAGACGCTCCAGCCGTCCATCTCGCCCGTCGTCCGCCGGCCCGTCGCCTCCACGAAGCGGCGGAACGCGTCGACCGTCA
>JAXLRD010000141.1:0-5607 GCA_046331285.1 Vicinamibacteria bacterium | reverse complement strand
GCCGGCGCGGGGCGCGGCGCGGGCTCCATGGCCGGCGCGAGGAAGGCCGTGCGCGTCCCCGCCGACGCGGCCGGCGCCGGTCCTCCGCGGGGAAGGCGCACCGTGAAGGTCGAGCCCTTGCCGAGCTCGCTCTGCACGCGGATGTCGCCGCCCATCATCTCCGCGAAGCGCCGGCTGATGACGAGACCGAGGCCCGTCCCGCCGTAGCGCCGCGCGGTCGAGGCGTCGGCCTGGGTGAACGACTGGAAGAGCCGCCCGAGCTGCTCCGGCGTCATCCCGATGCCGGTGTCGGCCACCGAGAACTCGATCCACTCGCGGCCCTCGGCCCTCACCGGGACGACCTCGAGCCGCACGTGGCCGTGCTGGGTGAACTTCGCGGCGTTGCTCACCATGTTGAAGAGGATCTGGCGGACGCGGGTCAGGTCAGCCTGCATCGCGCCGACGTCGACCGGGCAGGCCACGTCGAACGAGCTGTGCGACCGCTCCACGAGCGGCCGGATGGTGCTCTCCACGTCGCGCACGACCGCCGCCACGTCGAGATCCTCGACGAAGAGCTCGATCTTCCCGGCCTCGATCTTCGACAGGTCGAGCACGTCGTTGATGAGAGTGAGGAGGTGCCGGCCCGCCGCCTTGATCTTGGCGAGGTCGGGGGCGAGGTCGGGGATGCCGCGCTCGTCGGCCTCCTCCTCGAGCATCTCGCTGTAGCCGATGATCGCGTTGAGCGGCGTCCGCAGCTCGTGGCTCATGTTGGCGAGGAACGAGCTCTTCGTGCGGTTCGCCTGCTCGGCGACCTCCTTGGCGATCGTGAGCTCGGCGTCGCGGGACTGGATCTGGCCGAGCATGTCGTTGAAGCCGTCGATGAGGACGCCGAGCTCGTCGTCGCCCTGCTTCACCGCGCGCAGGCCGTAGTCGCGGTGGCGGGAGACCCGCGTCTCGAGGTCGGCGAGGTGGAGGATCGGGCCCGAGATGACGCGCTGCAGCCGGGAGGCGAGGAGGAGCGAGGCGGCGAGCGAGAGGAAGGTGACGACCGCGAGGATGACCGCGTAGCGCGACAGCCGCGCCGTCAGCTCGCGGGTGTGGGACTCGAGGTAGATCGTGCCGACGCGGCGCCCGGTCGTCTCGCTCGGGACCGGCCGCACCGAGACGAGGACGTCCCGCTCGAAGCGGGTGCCGTCGGCGACGCCCGCCGTCGGCAGATCGCGCGGCTCGGACGAGAGGCCGCGGACGTAGGGCGCGACCAGGGTGCCCTCGCGGTCGAGGAGGCTCCCCGCCACGACGTTCTCCCGGGCCTGCAGCGCGGCGGCGAGAAGGCGCTGGGCGGTGACCCCGGCCTGCGGGTTCTCGAGGGCCGGCGCGACGAGGAGGGCCACGCTGTCGGCCGTCACCTCGAGGTCCCGCTTCATCTGCTCGCGGAACTCGGTGTAGTCGGTGTAGAGGAACGCGGCCGAGGCGAGCGCCACCGCGACCGCGCTCGTGATGGTCGCGATGAACGTGAGCTTCCCGCGGATCGACAGGTTCCGGATGCGACGGCCGAGCCAGCGGGGCACCACGGTGCGGAGGATCGTAGGGCCGCGCGCCGGGCGCTGGCAAGCCGGCGGTCACTCGAGCGTCGTCACCGCCTCGGGGTCGAGGAGCTGCGCGGGGTCGACGCGCGCGGCCCGCCAGCGGACGCCGAAGTGCAGGTGCGGGCCGGTCGCGCGGCCGGTCGCGCCCACCGCCCCGATCGTCTCTCCCCGCCGGACCGTCTCGCCCGCGGTCACGTCGACGCGGCTGAGGTGGAAGTACATCGTGACGAGCCCGTCGCCGTGGTCGACGAAGACGCTGCGGCCGCCGAAGAAGTGGTCGCCGACGAGGACGACGGTCCCGTCGGCGGCGGCCCGGACGGGGACGCCGGCCGCGACGCTGTAGTCGGCCCCGCCGTGCGGGCTGCGAGGGAGGCCGTTGATCACCCGCCGGCTGCCGAAGCGCCCGCCCGGCGGGAGCGGGTCGAGCGGCTTCGTGAGCGGCAGCGAGAAGCGCCGCTCGCCGTCGCGGCCCCACAGCCTCGCGACCTCGCGGTTCTCGCGCTCGACGCGGGCGAGGTCCGCGGGCGAGAGCTCGACCTGCCCCCGGGGCAGGGTGAGCTTCTGCACCGGGTAGTCGAACGGGCCGACGCGCACCGTCGCCGCCTCGGGCCGGCCCTCGCGCACGCGCTCGAGCCGCAGCGGGCCGGCCCGGTGGAGCAGGTCGACCGCGTACCAGCACGCGCCGCCGAGCGGAGTGAACACGCGGCCGTCGGCCGAGCACGAGGTGACGCCCGCTCCCGGCCAGCGCACGACCGTTCCCGGGCGGACGACGACCGGCGCCGGGGCCGCGGTCGAGGCAGCCACGGCCAGGAGCGCGGCGGCGACGAGCCTCAACGCGGGCCCGAGAGCCGGCGCACGTCGAGCAGCAGCGCGACGAGGACGACCACGAGCAGTATGACGGGCTCGCCCGTCCCGGCCTGCGCGCCCGTGAGAAGGACGCGAGCGCCGGCGACCGCCCCGAGGACCACGACGGAGACCAGGATCCCCCACCAGGCTCCCGTGTCGCCGCGGCGATAGGGGCCGACCACGACGGCCAGGAAGAGCGCGGCCCACGCCGCCGCCCATGCCGCGGCCGTGCCGCGCGCGCCCCTCAGGCCGAGGGCGACGGCCTCGCGGCCCGCGGCGATCTCGCCGACCGCCGTGCCGCCGACGCGGAAGTCGCCCCGGTAGGCGATGTTCGCGGAGTTGAGCGCGCCCAGCAGCACGAGCGCGCCGACGACCGCCAGGAGCACCCAGCTCGCGGTGCGGAGCTTCATCGTCTTCCTCCTTCACGGCGCGGAACGCCCCGCCGCGGTCCGGAAGCCATGCTAGTCGAATCGCGGCCGCCCCGCCGATAGGCCGCCTCGAGCGCCTTCACGCGGAGCTTCCCCATCCGGAGCATCGCCGCCATGGCCCGCTGCGCCCCGGCCTTGTCCGGGCCGCCCAGGCACTCGGCCAGGGCCCGCGGCACGACCTGCCAGCTCAGGCCCCAGCGATCCTTCAGCCACCCGCAGCGGCCCGGCTCTCCGCCCCGGCCCAGGGCCTTCCAGTAGTAGTCCACTTCCTCCTGGTCGCGGCATTCCACGTAGAACGAGACGGCCTCGTTGAACCGGTAGGTCGGGCCGCCGTTCAGCGCCATGAAGGGCTGTCCGTCGAGCGTGAAGGACACGACCATCGGCGAGGCGCTCACGATCCGCGAGCCCTCCCCGAAGACGGACACGTAGTAGCGCGCCGCCTCCTCGGCGGCGCCGTCGTACCAGAGGAAGGGAGTGACGCGCGAGCGGCGGAGGGCCATCTCAGCTCCTTTCGGCGAGGGTCCCGCCCGCCCAGGCGGCCGGGACGCAGAGGGCGACCAGTGAAAGGGGGTACCAGTGGTGGCCCAGCTCCCACTGGGCCGCCGCGCCGAGCGCGCTCACGAGCGCGCCCAGGCCGGCGAGCGTCCAGGTGTGAGCCCACGGCCGGACGGGAGCGAGCCGATAGACGACCCAGGCTCCGGCCACGGCCAGGACGGCCCGGTACGCGAAGGCCACGGCGTAGTGAGTGTCGCCCATCGCCGCTCCCATCGGCATGAGGCCCGCGGCGTGCAGGGCGAGGTCGATGGGAACGGCCAGGACGTTCACGGCGATGCCGGCGATGCCGGCCCCGAGACTGCGTGCTCTCATCGTCTCCCCCTGCGCTTCTCGAAGTGCGCGAGGCGCACCTCCCAGATGCGCGCGTACTCGTCGAGCCAGCGCGCGGCGGCCTTCACGGGCGCGAGCTCCAGCCGGCGCGGCCGGCGCTGGCTCGCCTGCGACTGGCTCACGAGGCCGGCCGCCTCGAGGACCTTCAGGTGCTTCGAGATGGCCGGCTGGCTCATCGCGTAGGGCCGGGCCAGCTCCGTGACCGAGGCCGGGCCGAGGCTGAGCTGCTCGAGGATCGACCGCCGCGTCGGGTCGGCGAGCGCGGCCAGCGTGCGGCTGAGCGCGTCCGGGGCGATCGCCGGCGCTCGATTCATAACCATATGGTTATGCAAGGCGACCGCGTTCGTCAAGAGAAAGTCGTCGCGGCCGCGAGGAGCGAGCCGACGCGTCCGCGCGGCTCAGGCGTCGAGCGTGACGAGCCGGTGGCGCACGCGGCCGTCCTCGATCGTGAGGCGGCCGACCGAGACGGGGAGGCTGAAGCGGCGCGGGCCGCAGCTGCCGGGGTTGAACCACAGGACGCCGGCCCTCGACTCGGCGAGCGGCTGGTGCGAGTGGCCGAAGACGATCACGCGGTCGCCCCCGTCCCTGGCCCTCCTCTTCCGCCCGTCCTCGAACGGGTCCGGGCCGACGAGGGCGCGGTCGTGCAGCAGCAGCACCGAGGCGCCGCCGAGCTCGAGGAGCCGGCGCTCCGGCAGCAGCCGAGCCCAGCCGCCGTCGACGTTGCCGCGCACCGCGAAGACGGGAGCCAGGAGCTGCAGCTCCTTCAGCACCTCGTTCTCGCCGACGTCGCCGGCGTGGAGGATGACCTCGGCCCCCTCGAGCGCCTTCACGGCCTCCCTCCGCACGAGGCCGTGCGTGTCGGAGACGACGCCTACCTCGAGGCGCGCCACAGCGGCTCCCCCATCCGCACGAGCTCGCCCTCGCGCGCGACGGGCGCGAGGGACGGGTCGGCGACGAGCAGCACCACGGTCGAGCCGAGGTTGAAGGCGCCGAGGTCGGACCCGCGGGCGAGGCGCACGGGCCGCGCCGGCTCCTCGCGGACGCCTTCCCCGCCGCGGTTCGTGACGAGCGGCGCGAACGCGAGGCTCATCCGGCCGACGTTCGCCGCGCCGACGAGGACGACCGCGACCTTGCCGTGCGCCTCGCTGTCGCAGAAGACCGCGACCCGCTCGTTGCGCGCGAAGAGCCCGGGGATCGAGCGCACGCCGGCCGCGTTCACCGGGAACAGCCGCCCCGGCACGTAGCGCCACGCCTCGACGATCCCGTCGACCGGCGAGTGGACGCGGTGGTACATCGCGGGACTGAGGTAGAGGGTCGCGTGGACGCCGCCGCGGAAGCGCCGCGCGTCCTCGGCCGAGCCGAGGAGCGCCTCGATCGAGTAGTCGCGGCCCTTCACGGCCTCGAGCCGGCCGTCGGGGGGCACGACGCCGATCGACGAGAGGCGGGCGTCGCACGGGGCCGTCACGACGCCGGTCTCGGCGCAGACCGGCCGCCTCCCGGGCCCGAGCCGCCGGGTGAAGAAGTCGTTGAACGTGGGATACGCCTCGAGCGGCCGCTCCGCCTCGTCCATGTTCACGCCGTAGGCGCGGACGTACGCGCGGAGGAGGGGCCGGAGGGCGAAGCCGGGCAGGCGGAGGTCGGACAGCCGGCCCGCCACGCGACTGAGCGCCGGGGAGGAGACGACGGTCGAGGCGAGCCGCTCCGTGCGCTCGCGTGCGCTGGACATGGCGTCCATCCTAACGGAACGAGCCCTTCCGGACCCGGGAGGTCCGGGGGGTGGTGCTAAACTCGCCGCTCGGGCGAAGAAAAGAAGAAGGAGACTTCTTGGCGAAGACGGAAAGCCGGAAACGGAAGCCTGCCGCGAAGGGCCGGGCGCAGATGGA
>JAXLRD010000140.1:0-5641 GCA_046331285.1 Vicinamibacteria bacterium | reverse complement strand
GCCTCGCCGACGGTTCGCGCGAGCGGGCCCGTGCCGGCCACGACGATCCGTGTGACGTTGAGGCCGGCCGCCCACTGCCGCTCCTGGTAGGCGCGGAGGGCGGCGCGGGCCGACGCGATCGCCACGACGTCGAGCGCGACGAAGAGGGCGAAGACCGCCTGGCTGTACTCCCAGCTCGGCGCCACGTCGGGCTGGAAGCGGTAGTAGACGCGGACGTAGAGGGTGGCTCCGAGCGTCACCGCGGCGGCGATCAGCACGCTGAAGACGATGGCGAACAGCTCGTCGATGCGGCTGCGGCCGCGGTGCAGCCGGTAGAGGCCGTGGAAGTACAGGATGGCCGGCCACAGCACGGCCATGAACGGCAGCAGCTGCAGGTAGTCGCCGAGAGGCGGGACGCCCTTCGTGACCGGCACGAGCGCCGCGATCGGCCCGTGGAAGCGCAGGGCGTAGGCGAGCACCCAGGCGACGGCCGTCGCCAGAACGTCCGCCAGAAGGTAGCTCGTCACGACGACACGGGTCTGGAACTTCAGCATCGGGGCTGGCTCGACGCGAGGGCCTCGTCCACGAACGCGCGCATCCTGCTCTCGAAGACCTCCGTCCGGTGCGCTTCGGCCCTGGCTCGGAGCGCCAGTCTATCAAACCGGGCCGTTTCGAGAGAAAGAACGGCCTCCCGGAGCGAGGCGGCGGTCGGCTCCCGGAAGACGAGCCCCGTGACGCCGTGCTCGACGGTCTCGGCCCCGCCGCCCTCGCCGTAGACGACGGCCGGGCGGCCGCAGGCCATCGCCTCGACGGGCACGATGCCGAAGTCCTCGATCCCCGGCATCAGCACGGCGCGGCAGCCGCGGTAGAGCTCCCGCAGCCGCTCGTCGCCGACGCGGCCGAGGAACGTGGCCTCGGGCGGGGCCGACGCCCGCAGCCGGCCGGCCTCGGGCCCGTCGCCGACGATACGGAGGGCGCGGCCCGTGCCGCGGTAGGCCTCGAGGGCGAGCTCGAGCCGCTTGTAGGGGGCGAGAGCCGAGACCACGAGGTCGTACCCGCCGCCGTCCCCGGCGTCGGGGCCGGGCGTGAAGAACGAGGCGTCGACGGGCGGGGGGACGACGACGGCCTCACGGCCGTAGTAGCGGCGGATGCGGTCGGCGACGTAGGCGCTGTTGGCCACGTACCGGTCCACGCGGTCGGCGGTGGCCGCGTCCCACGCGCGCAGCCGGGCCGCGGCGGCCGGGATGACGATCCGGCCGAGGAGTGACACCCGGCCCGGGCCGAAGTAGTCGTCGTAGCGGTCCCACACGTAGCGCATGGGCGTGTGGCAGTAGCACAGGTGGCGCGCGCCCGGGGCCTTGCGCGCGCCCTTCGCGACGCAGTGCGAGCTCGAGAGGACGAGGTCGAAGCCGGAGAAGTCGAACCGCTCGACGGCCGCGGGGAAGAGCGGCAGGTAGTGGCGATAGCGCGAGGACGCGGCCGGCAGGCGCTGGACGAACGAGGTTCGGATCTCGTGCGCCTCGATCTCGGGCGCGACCGAGCCCTTCACGTGGAGGAGGGTGAAGATCGTGGCGTCGGGGAAGAGCCGGCACAGCGAGAGGAGGACCTTCTCGCCGCCCCGCATCCCGGTGAGCCAGTCGTGGACGAGCGCGACCTTCAGCTGAGCGCCTCCGCCGTCTCGGGCGCGGGCGGCTGGCCGAGCGCCCGGAGGTAGCCGTCGTGGATCGCGCGGGCCGAGCGCTCCCAGCTGAAGGCGGCGGCGCGAGCCCGGCCGCGGGCGACGAGGTCGCGCCGCAGGTCCTCGTCGTCGAGCAGCCGGGCGAGGCCGGTGGCGATCTCCTCGACGCTGTACGGGTCCACGAGCAGGGCGCCGTCGCCGGCGACCTCCGGGAGCGACGAGACCTTCGAGGTGAGGACCGGCGTCCCGCAGGCCATCGCCTCGAGCGGGGGCAACCCGAAGCCCTCGTAGAGGGACGGGAAGGCGAAGACCGAGGCCATGCGGTAGAGGGCGGCCAGGGTCTGGTGCGGGACGAAGCCGAAGAAGCGCACGTCGGGGCGCACGCCGGCCTCCTCGGCCGTCCGCCGCAGCGAGTTGTAGCGCGACACGTCGTCGCCGATCAGCACGAGCCGCAGGTCGCGGCGGCCGCTCTGCGCGCGCACGAGGGCGAAGGCGCGGATGAGCCGCTCGAGGTTCTTGTGGGGCTTCACGTTGCCGGCGAAGAGGACGAACCGCCCGTGGATCTGGTAGCGCTCGCGGACTCTCTCTCTCTCCTCCTCGCCGGGGTCGACGAGGAGCTCGGGGTCGATCGCGTTCGGGACCACCCGGACCTTGTCGGGGTCGGTCGACGGGTAGAAGCGCAGGATGTCCGCGCGGGAGGCCTGCGACACGGTGTAGACGAGCGCGCTCTTCTCGACGGCCGAGCCCATCACGAACCGCGCGTAGCGGTAGGCCATCCGGTTCGGCAGGTACTGCGGGAACAGCAGGTGGATGCAGTCGTGGATCGTCACGACCGAGGGGATCGTGCACAGGAGCGGGCGCACGTAGTGCGGCGAGTGCAGCAGCTGGGCCCCGAGCCGCCGGAGCTTGAACGGGATCGAGAAGTGCTCGCGCAGGCGGTACTGGTGCGACTCGTCCACGACGGGCACGAAGTTCTCGGAGAGGTCGCGGAGCGTCGGCTCGTCGGTCTCGTGGCAGAAGAGGAAGTAGGTGTTGTGCGGATCGAGGCGGGCGAGGTGGCGCACGACGTTGCGGACGTAGGTGCCGATGCCGTAGTCCCGCCACTTCCGGACGTCGATCGCGATCTTCACAGGAGCCGCCCCAAGTGCCGCGGGTACAATAACATGGACCGCGGGGCGGCCCCAAGGTCGGGCGGCGTCCCGCTAGGCCCGCCGGCGGAGGGCGGCGAAGGTCATCCAGGCGCGGAGGAGGGCCCGCTGCAGCGGTCCGTTGTGCGTGCGGTAGTACCGCAGGTGGCTCCTGTCGTACTCCGCCCGGGCGCGCGCGGCGGCCTTCGCCATGCTCCGCCCGAGACGGTGCCGGACGACGGCCTCGGGGGTGAAGACGACGCGGAAGCCCGCCGCGCGCACGCGGCGGCACAGGTCGGCGTCCTCCTCGTAGAGGAAGTACCCCTCGTCGAAGCCGCCCACGGCCTCGAGCGCCTCGCGGCGGGCCATGAGGCAGGAGCCGGAGACCCAGTCGGGTTCGTGCTCGCGGGAGTGCCGCGCGTCCGCCTCGGCCAGGGCCCAGGGCGCCCGGTCCCTCACGCCGGCCACGAGCCGGCGCTGGCGGCGCTCGGACGCGAGGGTGAGGTCGGGCCCGGTCGAGACCTGCACGGTGCCGTCGTCGTTGAGCGTGCGCGGCCCGGCGACGCCGGCGTCGGACCGGCGGTCGAAGACGGCGGCGAGAGCCGGGAGGGCGCCCGGCAGGACCTCGGCGTCGGGGTTCAGGAAGAGGACGAGGGGCGTCTCCAGGGCGCGCCATCCCTGGTTGCAGGCCGCCGAGAACCCGCGGTTCACCGGGTTCGCCACGACGCGCGCTCGCGGATGGCGGGCGCGCACGGCGTCGACCGAGCCGTCGGTGCTCGCGTTGTCGACGAACGCGACCTCGGCGGGGAGGCCGGCGTGAGCCGCGATCGAGTCCAGTGCGCCGAGGAGGACGTCGCGCGACTCGTAGCCGACGACGACGACACCCACGCGCGCGGCCGGTGCGCCGCCGCGGGGAGAGACGCTCACGCGGCGGCCTCGGCGAGGGCCTCGCGGGTGAGCGCGGCGGTCCGGGCCCAGGAGTGGCGCGCGGCGAGGCCGTGGCCGGCGTCGCGCAGGCGCGCGGCGAGAGGCGCGTCGGTGAGGACGCGGTGGAGCGCCGCGGCGATCGCGCCCTCGTCGCGCGGGTCGACGAGGAGGGCCGTGGCGCCGAAGATCTCCCCGAGCGACGGCGCGCGCGCGGCCACGAGGGGCACGCCGCGGGCCGAGGCCTCGAGGGCCGGAAGGCCGAAGCCCTCGTACTCGGAGAGCGACACCGCGACGTCGGCCGCGGCGTAGCGGTCCGCGAGGCCCGCCTCGTCCACGAACCCGGAGAGGCGCACCCGCGACCCGAGGCCGAGCCTCTGGACGAGGCCGTCGAGGTCGATCCGCGGCTCGGTGCGGTTCTCGCCGGCGAGGTCGAGGACGAGGGACGGGTGGGCGGTCCGCAGCCGGGCGACGGCCCGCAGCAGCTCGGGCGCGCAGCGGCGGTTGAGGACCGTCCCCGTGCTGAGGACGAGAGGACCGGTGAGGCCGAGGCGCGCGCGGGCCGGGGTGCGCGCCGGGGCCGGGGCGAGGTCCTCGTCCGGGCCCAGGGGTGCGAGCCGCGCGCGCGGCGCGACGGCCGGGAAGAGACGGGCCAGCTCGCGACGCGTGAAGTCGGAGCACACGACGACGGCGGCCGAGGCGGCGAGGCTCCACCGGACGGTGAGGCGGCGCCTCAGGCCGTCGAGGAACGAGAAGTCCTGGGGCCAGGCGAAGTAGGACAGGTCGTGCACGGCGGTCACCCGCGGCACCGGGAGCCGCCAGGGGCACGTGTAGGCGGGCGAGAAGAACACGTCGAGGCCGTCGCCGGCGGCGGCGGCGGGCAGTGCGCGCTGCTGCCACGCGAGGCCGCTCCCGCCGGCCGGGACGACGCGGCGGCGGAGCGACGGGTGGTCGAGGACGGGGTCCGGCGGAGGCTCCCGGTCGAAGTACAGGACGAAGCGGTCGCCGCCCTCGCGCCAGTGGCGCAGGAGGCTGCGGAGGTAGCGGCCGGTGCCGGTGGGCCGCCCGGTCAGCTCGCGGGCGTCGACGCCGACGACGAGGGGGCTACCGGCCAAGGACCTTCCGGTAGAAGGCGAGCGTCTGCGCCGCCGTGCGGTCCCAGTCGAACTGGAGGCTCCGCTCGCGCCCGCGCGCGCGCAGGTCGTCGGCGAGCGCGCGGTCGTCGACGAGCCGCGCGATGGCTTTGGCGATCGCGTTCGCGTCGCGCGGCTCGACGAGCAGCGCGTCGCCGCCGGCCACCTCGGACAGCGCGGAGCCGCGCGAGCAGACGACCGGCAGCCCGGCGGCCATCGCCTCGACGACGGGAAGGCCGAAGCCCTCCTCGAGAGAGGGGAGGACGAGCATGCGCGAGGCGGCGAGGAGGGCCCGGATGTCCTCGCGCTCGAGCCAGCCCGTCGAGAGGATCTGCGGGCCGACGCGGCTGCCGCCCTGGGCCCACGACGAGCCCGGCCCCGCGAGGATGAGCGAGGGCAGGTCGCGCCGCTTCCGGGCGAGGGCGAGGTAGGCCATCACGAGCGTGACGAGGTTCTTCCGCTTCTCGTCGCTGCCGATGTAGAGGATGCCGCCGGCCGGCAGCGCGAGCCGGCGCAGCCGGGCGTCGACCTCGGCCCGCGGAGGCGTCTCGCGGAAGAACGGCTCGATGCCGTGCGGGGTGACGCCGATCTTCTCCTCGGGAACGTCGAGGAGAAGGCGCGCCTCGGCCGCGGTGTGCTCGGAGACGCAGACGACACCGTCGGCCCGCCGGACGTGCTCGCGCACGAGGGCGACGTAGTCGCGGCGCACCTCGCCCTCGACCATCTCCGGGCTCTTGAGGAAGAACAGGTCGTGCAGCGTCACGACCTTCTTCCCCTTGCGCGCCGGGACGAGGAGCGGG
>JAXLRD010000139.1:0-5659 GCA_046331285.1 Vicinamibacteria bacterium | reverse complement strand
TCTTCTACGACGGCTCGAACGACGACCCCTGTCGCCGGCCGCGCGTCTACGCGTTCACGTCCCCGGGCTCGCGCATCGTCCGCGCCTGCCCGACCCTCGGCGCCCTGGCCGCCGCGCGTCCTTCCGAGGCCGAGGCGATCGTGATCCACGAGCTGCTGCACACGCTCGGGCTGGGGGACGACCGCCCCTCGAGCGCCTGGATCACCGCCGCCGTCGAGAGCCGCTGCCTCCGGGCGGACGCCCGGCGCTGACGCTGCGCTGGCCAATCGTCCAGCGCAGCAGGGCGAGGCCGAAGAGGAAGAAGCCGCCGCCCAGGGCCGCGAAGAGAGCGAGGCCGGGGCGGCTCGCGTCCTGGATCTCGGCCCTCCCCGGCCGGCGGGGATCGTAGAGCACGGTGACGGCGTCGCCCTTCGCCGGGCGGGAGGTCGCGTGGGCCGGATAGTCCCTCTCGAAGCGCACCGCCTCGCCGGCGGCCGTGGTGAACCGCACGGTCACGACCACGCGCCGCCTGCCGTCGTACGCGCGGTCGCGCTGCTCGACGACCGTCCCCTGCGCGGGGACGAGCGCCTCCTCGCGCGCGACGTCGCGCCGGTACGAGAAGAAGGCGCCGAGGAGGATCGCCGCGCCGACGAGGGCCGTGCCGAGCCCGGCGAGGCGCACGGCCTTCCTCGGATCGGCGGAGGTGGAAGCCGACTTCGTGGCCACGCGCGGCGCCTAGGGCTGCATCCCGAGGGCCCTCACGTACCCGGCGTTCAGGCGCACGTTGCGGAACCGCGCGTTCTCGACGAGGCCCGCGAGGGCCGCGCGGCTGTGCTCGAGCGACGGGCGCATCTTGTAGTTCGCCTCGAAGTCGTAGCTCGTCCGCTTCGCCGCGTACTCCACGATCTCGTCCCAGTACTTCGGGCGGCTCACGCTGGCGATCGAGCTCGTGGCGTCCATCTTCTTGTAGGGCCAGAACGCCCAGCCGATGCCGCGGCGCTCGACGAGCTTCACGCAGGCCGCGACCCACTCGTCGGTGTTCTCACCCGACTCGCCGAGCCAGAGCGGCACCGAGTGGCGGTCCTGGAAGTCGGTGTAGTTCCTGATCGACGCGTCCGTCGTCTCGTTCCAGTACTTGTGGAACGTGTAGGCGAGGTTCGGGGCGAAGGGCGGGCCGAAGACCGTGAAGTTCGTGTCCCACTGCGCTCCGCCGAGGAAGATCACGTGGTTCGGGTCGACCTCGCGGATCGCGGTCGTGATCCGCTTGTAGAGCGGCTCGAGGGCGGGGTTGTACCTGTCGAGCCCCTGCCAGTGCGGGATCGGCTCGTTCAGGAGGTCGTAGCCGAGCACCGTCGTCTCGCCCTTGTAGCGCTCGGCGATCCTCTTCCAGATCTCGACCGTCCGCGCCTGGGCCGTCTCGTCCTCGAACAGGAAGGGGTAGCCGTTCGAGTCGTCTATGTTCGAGCCCGTCTGACCGCCGGGCGCGCAGTGCATGTCGAGGACGACGAGGAGTCCCGCCTCGCGGCTCCAGGCGACGACGTCGTCGAGGCGCTTCCACCCCTCGTCGAGCCACACGCCCGGCTGGTCTTCCGGCGTCAGCACGCGGTAGTTGAACGGCACGCGGATCGAGTTGAGGCCGGTCTTCTTCAGGTAGAGGACGTCGTCCCTCGTGATCCACGCGTCCCGGTAGTCCTTCCAGAAGGCGGCCGCCTCCTCCGGCCCGACCAGCTCCTTCACGAGCTCCTCGATCTGCCGCGGCGACTGCGGGCCTTTCTCGAAGTGGAACATGTAGCCCTCGGGCACGAGCCAGTTCCCGAGGTTGATCCCGCGCAGCAGGATCGGCTGGCCCGCGCCGTCGAGGATCCGCCGGCCGTCGACGCGCGCGAAGCCGGCCGGGCTCGCGGCCTGGACCGTGTCGTTGGAGCCGCACGCCAGCGCGGCCAGGAGCAGCGGAGCGGCGAGGAGCACGCGGGAGCGGGCCATGAGAGCGACCTCCGGCCGGAGTATACGGCGGCGCCTCCCTGCCGTAGACTGGCGCGCCGGTCGGACGCGGACCCCGCATGCGAGGTGCACCTTGGCCCTTCCCCGGAACTGGCAGGACTTCATGACCGCGGCCCGCGGCGGCAGGCCCGAGCGGATTCCCGTCGGCCTCATCGTCGACAGCCCCTGGATGCCGGGCTTCCTCGGCATGCACACGCTCGACTTCTTCCTCGACACCGGCCGCTGGCTCGACGGCACCCTGAAGACGATGGAGCGCTTCCCGGACGTCGTCTTCCTTCCGGGCTTCTGGGTCGAGTACGGCATGGCCAACGAGCCGACGGCCTTCGGCGCACGCGTCGCGTGGCGGACGGACTCGCCGCCCTCGCTGCACCACGTCGAGGCGCCGCCGTCCGAGTGGCCGAAGCTGCCGCGGCCCGATCCGGAGGTGGACGGCCTCATGCCGCTCGTCCTCCGCCGCATCGAGCTCCTCGAGAACGGCGGCCTGCCGGAGCCGCACCGCATCCACATCGTCGCGGCCCGCGGCCCGCTCGCCGTGGCGGCCCACGTCCTCGGCACGACGACCCTCCTCGAGGCGACCGCCTCGGAGCCGGAGGCGACGGCCGACGCGCTCGAGATCTTCACCGACAACGTCATCGCGTTCCTGAAGGCCCAGCTCGCGCGCCTGCGCGAGCCGCTCGGCGTCCTGATGCTCGACGACCTCCCGGGCATGCTGTCGCCGCGCGCGTTCGACCGCATGGCCCTGCCCTACCTCCAGCGCGTCTTCGACGCCTTCCCGGGCCTTCTCCGCATCTACCACAACGACACGCCGTGCGCGCACCTGCTGCCGCGCATGGCCCAGCTCCACTGCGAGATGTGGAACTTCAGCCACGAGATGGACATCGCCGCGGTCCGCGCCGCGGTGCCGAAGATGTCTCTACTCGGCAACGTGTCGCCGCTCGGCACGCTCGTCCGCGGCACGCCGGACGAGGTCTACGCCGAGGCCCGCGCCTGCGTCGACAAGGTGGCGGCGGGCGGCGGCTTCGTGCTCTCCGCCGGCGGCGGCGCGTCGCCGGGCATGCCGGCCGAGAACCTGGACGCGCTCGTGAGGGCGGCCAGAGGCTAAGGGTCAGCGGCTGTCCGTCACTTCGAGGCCGGCGCCTTGGGGGCACGGGTCCGCTGCAACTCGTCGTCGATCACCTGCTGGAATGACTCGAACGGCTGCGCGCCGATGAGCGGACGGCCGTTGATGAAGAAGGCGGGCGTGCCGGCCACACCCCAGGCGGAGCCCTTGGCCTGATCGCCCTCGACGCGCGCGGCCTGACGGCCGGAGTCGAGGCACGCGTCGAAGCGAGGCCGATCGAGGCCGAGGCCGGCTGCGGCGGCCTTGAGGTCTGGGCTACCGAGCTTGCCGGGGGCCGCCCAGAGGGTGTCGTACATCTCCCAGAAGCGTCCTTGTTCGCCGGCGCACGCGACTGCCTCGCCCGCCTTGTGCGCGAGCGGGTGGACGCCCATCGGGAAGTGGCGAAACGACCAGCGCACCTTGTCGCCATACGTCTCGCGGATTTTCGCTACCGTGGGTCGCGCTCGCGCGCAGAACGGGCACTGGAAGTCAGAGAACTCGATGATCGTCACCGGCGCGGACGGATTCCCGCGCACCGGCGCATCACCGAGTTCCACCGCGACCCGATGCGGCTGGGTCGGGTTTCGCGGGCCCCGCGCGATCACTCTATGCACGTAATCGAGGGGCCACGCCGATGGGTCCAGTTGCGCGGCCCTTTCGAGAGACGCCACGGCCTCTGAGGACCTCTCCAGCTCCAGCAGGCACCGCCCCCTGTAGTAGAAGGTGTCCGCTCGGCCCGTCCGCACGTACCACCAACCGTTTGGGCGCAGGGCCAGGGCACGCTCCAGGTCCGCGAGGCCCTCCTTGTAGCGATCCGCCCTGGTGTACAGTCGCCCGCGCTCGCTCAGCAGCTCGGCGCTTTCCGTTGCCCCCAGGGCTTCCGAGAGAACCCGCACCGCCTGCTCCGGATCGCTGGAGCTGATCGCGTCCGCTTCGTCGAGTGGGATCAATCCGAAGAGCGACGCCAGTCGACGGTTCTCGGCGAGATGACGTTGAGCATCGACGGCGACGGCTTTCATCTGCGGATATGACCCGCCCCAACGCGGCTTCCACGCGAACATCATCGCCGCCCGCAGGTTGTAGCTGGCCGGCGCGATGCGGATTGCGGCACGGTAGGCGTCCTCGGTGATGGCGCTGTCTCCCCGCAACAAGCCCACGAACATCAGGCCGTCGTACGCCAGTACGGCATTGCGATTGCGGGCGAGAGCGCTGCGGAAGTCGCGCTCGGCCTGGTCGGCATAGGAGGCCATGGCCTCGAGTTGCTGGCGGGACGTGGCATCGATAGAGGCGCCACCGCGGCTGGTGAAGGCCCTTTTCTCGAGGTAGACGCCCCGCGCTAGGTGGGCCAGCCAGGAGCCGCGGGAAGCGAGCACCCAGCTGTCGAGAGGTTCCGCGAGACCTGGATCGGCGTCCGAGAAGGAGAGGAAGGCCTCCCACAGGGCGTCTTCCTCACTTGCGGACCTCTCGAACTGCCGCTGCTTCGCCTCGAGTTCCTGCGTGAGGACGCCGTAGGCCTTCGAGGCGAGCAGACTCCGGATCCGCACCGGAACGGACTCGCCTAGACCTGGCCCCCCGGAACCGGATCCAGCCAGCGGCTTCGACGGCGAGGGAACCCCACTCAAGACCAGCAGCAAGAGCGCGGATGTCATTCTCATGGGCCTTCCTTTGCGCTCACGGCGCGCCGCGATTCGTTCCTCCGGAGAGTCTAGTCAGCGCCGCACTCTCGCCGAGGGACTTGCCCGCACGGCCGAGCCCAGCGCCAGAGATGTCACGCGTCGAGATGACGTGTCGGCGAGCACATCCGCGCATGATCCAAGGCTACTTCCCCGCCGCTTCCAGCTCCGCCGCCAGGTCGTCGACGAGCGCGGCCTCGTCCTGCAGCGCCTTCGCGATCCGCGCGATCTCGCCGTCGGCCTCGCTGTAGCGCCGGAGCTCGATCGCCTCGCGAGCGCCGGGCATCGTCTTCGTGCCGTAGCCGGCGTAGGTGCCGGGCGCGTAGAGCGAGTGCCGGTACCAGGGGCGGCGCCGGAGGCCCTCCGGCAGCAGCAGCGCCCGCTCGCTGCGGATGAGGCCGGCGTTGACGCGGACGAGCGTCGCGGCCGGAAGGTCCCGGCCCTCGACGGCCTTGCGGGCCTTCGCGTAGCGGGCCGCGCTCTTCGCCAGGGCGTCCGTCGCGTTCTCGAGCGGCGCGAAGTTGAGGTGCGGCGGCACGTCGGCCTTCGACGGCGCGGCGAGCGGACGGCGCGGGTCGCTCGTGACGGCGAAGACCCCGTCGTCGACCTGGCGGTTCCGCTCCGCGATCGCCTCCTGCTTCTGCCCGAGCAGCTCCTTGAGGCTCTTCAGGTACTCCTGCGTCGTGTCGGCGAGGCCCGTGAAGTCGAAGGGCAGGAGCTCGGCGTCGGCGAGGCGCAGGACCGCGAGGCCGACCGTCTGCGCGAGGGCCTTGCCGTAGACGAAGTCGCCGTCCGAGAACTTCGTGTACCAGTAGAACGAGTCGTAGATCGAGTGGTAGATGCCGCCGTCGTCCTCGCCCCCGTAGCCGACGTTGAGGCTCGCGACGCCGACGTGGTCGATGAACGC
>JAXLRD010000138.1:0-5700 GCA_046331285.1 Vicinamibacteria bacterium | reverse complement strand
ACCGCCTCGGCAAGCGCCTCGAGACGGACGTCGAGGTCCTGCGGAGGGCCAGCTGATGGCCCTCCGCCGCCACACCGGATGTGAGCGCCGAGGCCGTCCTGAGGCGGTCGCCGCCGCCCTCATCCTGGGCCTCGCGGCTCTGGCGAGCGCCCACGCGCCCGCCGCCGCGGAAGATCGAGTGACGACCACGGACGGGGTCGTCGAGGGCACCCGGACGAGCGGGGGCGTCCGCGTCTTCCGCGGCATCCCGTTCGCCGCGCCCCCGGTCGGCGATCTGCGGTGGAAGGCGCCGCAGCCCGTCGCGCGCTGGACCGGCGTCCGCAAGGCCGTCGACTTCAGCGCGAGCTGCATGCAGCGGGCCGTGTTCGGCGACATGGAGTTCCGCGCCAACGGCATGAGCGAGGACTGCCTGTACCTCAACGTCTGGACGCCGGCCGCGTCGGAGAAGGCGAAGCTCCCGGTGCTCGTCTACTTCTACGGCGGCGGGCTCATGGCCGGCGACGGCTCCGAGCCGCGCTACGACGGCGAGAGCCTGGCGAAGAAAGGCCTCGTCTCGATCACCCTCAACTACCGCCTCTCGGCCTTCGGCTTCCTGTCGCTGCCCGAGCTCAGCGCCGAGGCGCCCGACCGCGCGTCCGGCAACTACGGCTTCCTCGACCAGCTCGCGGCCCTCCGGTGGGTGAAGGCGAACGTCGCCGCTTTCGGCGGCGACCCCGCCCGCGTGACGATCGCCGGCGAGTCGGCCGGCTCGCGCTCGGTGAGCGTCCAGCTCCTCTCGCCGCTCGCGAAGGGCCTTTTCGCCGGCGCGATCATGGAGAGCGGCAGCGTCGTCGCCGCGGCCAATCCCCCGTCGCTCGGCGAGGCCGAGAAGCAGGGGCTCGCGTTCATGTCCCTCGCCGGCGCCCCGGATCTGAAGGCGTTCCGCGCGATGCCGGCCGCGCAGGTGCTCGCGGCGACGGCCGACGCGAAGGCCCCGCGCTTCGGGCCCGTGGCCGACGGCCACCTGATCCCCGCGACGGACCTCGTCGCCTACGTGAACGCCGGCCAGCAGTCGCGGGTGCCGCTGCTGCAGGGCAGCAACTCCGAGGAGAGCGGCTGGCGCGACGTGCTCGGCGACCACCCGCCGACCCCCGACGGCTTCGCCGCGGCGCTGCGCAAGGCCTACGGCGCCGACGCCGAACGCCTGCTCGCGGCCTACCCGGCGCGCACCGAGGCGGAGGTGATGGACGCCGCGATGGCCCTCGCGAGCGACCGCCGGATGGCCTACAACATGTGGCTGCTCGGCGACGGCCACCGCGTCGCGAGCGGGAGGAACGTCTACCGCTACCTCTACACGCGGCCCCGGCCGAAGTTCCTCGGCGCGGCGAACCAGACGCCCGGCATGGCCGGCGGCATCGTGACGGGCGCCGCCGCCGCCGCGCCCCCGGCCTGGCGCGGGGCCGTGCACTCGGCCGAGATCGAGTACGCCCTCGGCAACCTCGCCGCGAACCGGCACTACGCGTGGGAGGACGGCGACCGCAAGGTGTCGCAGACGATGCAGGACTACTTCGCGAACTTCGTGAAGACGGGCGACCCGAACGGCCCCGGCCTCCCGAAGTGGCCGGCCTACACCGAGGCCGGCGGCTTCATGCGCATGACGATCGACGTCGACTCCCGCGCGGAGCCGGAGAACCGCGCCCGGTACCTGCTGCTCGACGAGATCCTGCGGAAGAAGTAGTCGGGTCGCTACCGGGCGCTCCCGTCGGGCCGCGCCAGCGCGGGCAGCAGGTGTTCGCTCAGGAGGCGCGCCGTGATGCGGTGCGGTTGTCGCGCTCCGAAGTTCGTGGTCGTCACCACGATCACCGCGCCGAGCTCCGGGAAGACCTGCACCGTGTTCCCGCCGGAGCCGTTCATGGCGAAGGAGCGAAACGTGCGCCCGGCGGCCTGGTGCTCCTGGAGCCACCACAGGTAGCCGTAGCGCGTGGTCTCGTCGATCTGGGCGTGCGGCTCGATCGATGCCCGCACCCACTCGGGCGGGAGGACCGGCCGTCCGCGAAAGACACCGCCGTCGAGGTAGAGCTGGCCGAGCGCGAGGAGGTCACGGCTCCGCAGGGCCAGACCCCCTCCCGCCTGCGCGAGGCCGAGCGGCGAGACCTGCCACTCTGCCTGCTCGATCCCGAGGGGGCGGAAGAGCACCTCCTCGGCGAACTGCGGGAGCGGCTTGCCGACCGCCGCCTGGACGACCGCGCCGAGCGTCGTCACGCCCGCGGTGCAGTAGCTGAAGCTGCGGCCGTACGGCGAGTCCGCCGGCTTCTTCACCCACGCGGGGAAGCCGCGGATCGGCAGGTCGACGTAGAACCTCACCCAGTCCTCGATGAGGTACATCCGCTCCTCGTTGCCGCGGGAGAACTGGTTCTCGTCGTCGCACTCGAGGAGCGAGCTCATGGTGAGGAGGTCCTCGACGGTGATCCGCGCCTTGCGCGGGTCGGGGTTGGCGAACGGCTGCTTGTCGGCGAGGAACGGGGCGATCGGAGCCGTGACGCCGGCAAGCCTCTTCCGCTCGATCGCCGCCCCGACGAGCATGCCGGCGATCGTCTTGGTCGCCGACCGCGTGTTCCGGAGCGCTTCCGCGCCGCCCTCGTCGAAGTAGGCCTCGTGGAGGAGCCGTCCCCCGCGAGCCACGAGGACGCTTTCCGTCACCGCCTCGAACTTCCTTCCCGTATCGCCGCGTCGGCCGCCGCGAGCGCCTCCTCGAGGGCGGGGTCCGAGCCGGGCTCGATCGCCCGGGGCGCCAGGCGAGCGCCGCCGGAAGGGCGACGAGGGCGAGCGCGATCGAGCGGATCGAGGCAAGGTTCATGGGCGTCTCCTCCTCCCGAAGCTACACGGGGGGGCGACCCGCGTCTTGGACGGAACGAGCATCGTGGCGGCGCCGCGCTGGCTTCGCTCGACGGTAGGCACCCGGCGTCGTCCGGTACGCCCGTCGGAACGCGCGGGTCAGGTGGCTCTGGTCGCAGAACCCGCAGGCGAGCGCCACGTCGGAGAGGGACGCGGAGGAGCCGGCCAGGAGCCCCGCGGCCTTCTCGAGTCGGCACCGCCGGAGGTAGTCCCCGGGGGTGATGCGAAAGTGGACGCGGAACGCCCTCGTGAGGTGAACCGGGTGGACGCCGAGCGCCGCCGCGATCGACGCCACCGAGAGGTCCTCCGAGCACTGGTCGTGCAGGAGCTCGCGCGCCTGCCCGAGCCAGCGCGGGGGCCGAGGCCGCGACGGCCCGGCGTTCCGCGCGGTGTCGTCGAGGAGCCCGAGACAGAGCGACTCGATCGCCAGGGCGCCCGCTCCGTCGGGGTCCCACGCCATCCCCGGGATCCGGCACGCGGCGGCGACGGCGGCGGGCCCGAGGAACAGGGCGTGGTCGGGCAGCGGAAGGACCTCTCGCGCCTCGCGGAGCGTCGCGTCGGTGACCGAGATCGTCACGAAACGGCCCCAGTCCGACAGGAAGCGATCGCGATGGGTCGTGCCGGGCGGGTTGTAGATGAGCGCCGGCGGGTCGCAGACGGCCGGCGCACCCAGCGCGGTCGAGAGGTAGGTCCCGCGGGTGACGAGGATGAAGTGGGCGTCCTCGTGCGTGTGCCGCTCGACCTCGCGCTCCGGGACGGTGGGCCACATGCGCGTGAGCTCGAAGCCGCCGGCGCTTCGCGCGGCCCGCGGTTTCCCGAAGAACGATCCGAAGGGCAGCACCGTCGTGCCGGCGGCGACCATTGCACCGCAGTACGCCCCGCGCGCGGGAATGTTCCGGCCGGGAACCCTCGAAAGCTCAGAGGTCGACGGCCACGATCTCGTGGACGGAGACCAGCGGGACCGTCGTCTCGAGCCAGCCGTCCGCCTGACGGAACGCCGGTGACGCGCCGCCGGCGACCAGGGTGACCCGCTTCGCGCTAGCGCCGTCCGGCAGCCGAAGACGCACGCGCTGCGCGCCGATCGGCAGGATCTCGCGCACCGGGCCCTTCATCGTCATCGCGTTCGTCAGGTTGACGAGGTGGACCGTGAGCGAGTCCCTCTGCCGCCAGACCGTCACGTCGAGGACACCCGGCCCCTCGACGCTCACCGGCGGCTCCTCGTTCGAGGCCCACGCGACCGCGTTTCGCATCAGCTTCAGTGGTCGCGAGAGCATCTCCCAGGAACGCGCGGTCGACGTCCCACGGAAGTAGACGACGCGCCCCCTTCCTTCCTCGCGCAGGAAGACCTGCGGCACGTCGTGGCGCTCCTCCCGCACGTACACCTTCTCCATCGGCAGGTCGGGATAGGACGGGACGAGCGTCACCGGCGGGTTCGGGAACGGCTGCCGCGGGGTCACGTCGAGGGGGCAGACGCCGTGGATGATGCGCGGCGCGTCTTCGAGGCCGCGCAGCAGCGGGTGGCCGGGCGCCGAGCGGTGCTCGAGAGAGAGGTACGCGTTGCGCACGGGCGTCGGCCGACGTCCGGCGACGGCCACGCCGAAGAGCGCGGCGAGGCCGAAGTCCCGCCGCTCGGCGCCGTTCTCGTCGCGGAGCGAGGTCTCACCGGTCGCGACGAGGCCCCCGCCGCGGCGCACGAACGCCGCAAGCTGGGCGCACTGCGCCTCGGAGAGCGCCTCGACGTTCGGCAGGACGAGGGTGCGGAACGAAGCCAGGTGCTGCTCGTCGAGGAGGCCGTCGTGCACGAGCTCGAACGGCACGCGCGACTCGACGAGGGCCTGGTACCAGCCGAGGGCCGGGTCCTCGACGCGGTCGCGAAGCCGCGCCGGCTCGCAGGCCCACGCGCTCTGCTGCGAGTACACGAGGCCGACGCGGGCGAGCGGCCGCTCGTTGCGCAGGTACCGCTCCGCGCCGCGGCAGAAGCGGAAGACCTCCTCGACCGGCGCGAGCCAGCGCGGGTCGTGCAGCACGCCCGCGAACTTCGAGAACCACGGCCGCATGCCGTTTGCGACGAGGTCCGCGGCCCACAGCCGGATCTCCTCGCCGCTCTGCACCGAGTCCTTCCAGCGGTACGGCTCCTCGACCCCGACGCTGAAGAGGCCGACGACGGGCTTGCCGCCCATGACCGCCCGGTACTCCTTCGCGTTCATGCCGATCGCCCACGGCGGCATGAGGCCGCGCCGAGCCTGGCGGTCGGCCACGAGCATCGGCGCCCGCTCGCCGATCGCCTTCATGTCGAGCAGGCTCGTCGCCCCGCCGCCGGTGTTCGGGATGAGGCAGGCGTCCGGGTTCTCGTCGAGGATCGCGTCCTCCCACACGCCCCACAGCTCGAAGAGGCGCTCCTGCCGCCACGCGCGGTAGGCGCGGCGCAGAGCGCCCGGCGCGTCGTCGCCGCGCGGCAACTCGAGGCCGGTGGCCGCGCGGAACCCGGCGCGGCAGTGCTCGCAGTAGCAGGTGCCGGAGCCTTCCCAGCGGTTGACGAAGATGCCGTCCGGCCGATAGCGCGCGACGATCTCGCGCGTGACCCTCGTCATGAAGTCGAAGTTGTAGGGACCGAGGCCGCAGGTCACCCACATCTCGGGCGAGGCCCAGTGGCGGCGCGGCTTCCCCGCCGCGTCGACCGCGATCCAGTCGGGGTGCGCGGCCTGCACGTCGTCGTAGGTCGCGTGCGGGTCGGTGCGGGCGAGGACGACCATGCCGAGCTTCCGGCAGCCGGCGACCAGCTCGCCGAAGACGTCGCGCTCGCCGAGCCAGGCGCTGCGGTGGTGC
>JAXLRD010000137.1:0-5757 GCA_046331285.1 Vicinamibacteria bacterium | reverse complement strand
CGAGGATGCGGTCGATGCCCACCACCGCGAGCGACGCCGCGGTGGTGGACCCCGTCAGCTTCGAGCCGTCGCGGACGCGGACGATGTCGCCGCCGATGTTGCTCGGGAGGAAGTTGTTGAAGAACGTGGCGACCAGGTAGGAGGCGGTCAGCTTCCCGAGGGGGGCGGGGAGCCCGAGCCCGCGGAGCAGGACCTGCCAGCGCCAGGTGGCGAGGGCCAGCATCGCCACGTAGCAGGCGATCGCGAGGAGCATGTCGACGAGGTCGGCGGTCCTCACCCGCGCATCGAGAGCGCCGAGGTCGGTCGTGGAGAAGAGGTAGACGAGCAGGGCGGCGGAGACCGCGACCTTGACCCCGACGACGGCACCACGTTTCATCTAAGCGGCTATGCTACAGTAGCTTCCGCGCCGCGGCAAACTCGCCGGCGGAGTCGGGAGAGTCGGGCTTGAGCGAGTTCGGAGTCGGGTCGGCCGGACGACGGCAGGTCGGGATCCAGGACGCCATGGGCGAGGGATCGTCGTCTCCCCTGCGCAAGTACCAGGACCTCGTCGTCGGCTCCCGCGGCCTCGGCCGACTCCTCCTCTACGAGGCGGTCGCCCTCTTCGCCTCGTGGGTTCCCGGCGCGCTCGGGCTGGTCCTCCGGCGGGCGCTCTACCCGCTCCTCCTCGGCCGGTGCGGGCGGGGCGTCGTCTTCGGACAGGGCGTCGTCCTGCGGCACCCGCACAAGATCCGGCTCGGGGACGGCGTGACCGTCGACGACCACGTCCTCCTCGACGCGAAGGGCACGTCGAATCGCGGGATCGACGTCGGGAACGGCGTCTTCCTCGGCCGCGGCACGATCCTCTCGTGCAAGGACGGGGACATCGTCCTCGGCGACCACACGAACCTCGGCTTCCACTGCGAGATCTTCTCGGGAGGGACGGTGGTCGTCGGCCGACACGGGCTGTTCGCGGCTCAGGCGTACCTCGTCGGCGGCGGCCACGAGTTCGAGGCGACCGAGGTGGCCGTCGTCGACCAGCCGCGCGTCTCGCGGGGGATCGCGCTCGGCGACGACGTGTGGCTCGGGACCGGGGCCAAGGTGCTCGACGGCGTCCGCGTGGGCAGCCACGTCGTGGTCGGGGCGAACGCAGTCGTCAACACCGACCTGCCGGACGGGGCGATCGCCGCCGGCGTGCCGGCGAAGGTGCTGCGCCGGCGAGAGGGCGCGGGCGAGTAGGCCCCGGCCGCCGCGCGGGACGCGCCGGGAAGCGGCTAGAATCGACGGAGCCAGCCCAGAGGTGATCATGAAGAAGGTGCTCGAGCCCGCGGACCCGCACGCTCCGGCGTCCGCGGACACGCGCTTCACGACGATCTCGGGCCGCCCGATCGAGCCGGTGTACCGGCCGGCCGACGTCGGCACCCTCGACTACGAGCGCGACCTCGGCGATCCCGGCCAGTACCCCTACACCCGCGGCGTCCACGAGACGATGTACCGCGGGAAGGTCTGGACGATGAGGCAGTTCGCCGGGTTCGGCACCGCCGCCCAGACGAACGAGCGCTTCAAGTACCTCCTCGACCACGGCAGCGGCGGGCTGTCGGTGGCCTTCGACCTGCCGACGCTCATGGGCCGTGATCCCGACCACCCGCTCTCGCTCGGCGAGGTCGGCAAGTGCGGCGTCGCCGTCTCGTCGCTCGCCGACATGGAGACGCTCTTCGAGGGCATCCCGCTCGACCAGGTCACGACGTCGATGACGATCAACTCGCCGGCCGCGATGCTCGTCGCGTTCTACGTGCTCGTCGGCGAGAAGCAGGGCGTCCCGGCCTCGAAGCTCGCCGGCACCGTGCAGGCGGACATCCTGAAGGAGTTCATCGCCCAGAAGGAGTACATCTACCCGCCGCGGCCGAGCATGCGGATCATCGTCGACATGATCCGCTACTGCACCGAGCGGATGCCGAAGTGGAACACGATCTCCATCTCCGGCTACCACATCCGCGAGGCGGGGGCGACGGCGGCCCAGGAGCTCGCGTTCACGCTGCGCGACGGGATCGAGTATGTGAAGTGGTGCGTCGACGCCGGGATGGACGTCGACGACTTCGCGCCCCGCCTGTCGTTCTTCTTCAACTCGCACTCCGACTTCTTCGAGGAGATCGCCAAGTTCCGGGCGGCCCGCCGGATCTGGGCCCGCACCATGCGGGAGCGCTTCGGGGCGAAGAACCCGCGGTCGTGGATGCTTCGGTTCCACACCCAGACCGCGGGCGTGAGCCTGACCGCGCAGCAGCCCTACAACAACGTCGTGCGCACCGCGCTGCAGGCCCTCGCCGGCGTCCTCGGCGGCACGCAGTCGCTCCACACGAACTCCCTCGACGAGGCGCTCGCGCTGCCGACCGAGGAGTCGGTGACGATCGCGCTGCGGACGCAGCAGATCATCGCCCACGAGTCGGGCGTCGCGAACGCGGCGGACCCGCTCGGCGGCTCGTGGCTCGTCGAGAAGCTGACGAACGACATCGAGAAGGAGGCGCTCGATTACTTCCGCCGGATCGACGCGATGGGCGGGATGGTGTCCGCGGTCGAGCGCGGCTTCCCCCAGCGCGAGATCCAGGAGTCGGCGTTCCGCTTCCAGCAGGCGGTCGAGCGCGGCGAGAAGGTCATCGTCGGGGTGAACGAGTACGTCATGGAGGAGAAGCCGATGCCGATCCTCTACATCGACGAGCGGGTCGCGGAGGAGCAGGTGGCGCGCGTGCGGCGGCTGCGCGAGACGCGCGACAACGGGCGCGTCGCGCGCGCCCTCGACGAGCTGAAGGCGGCGGCCCGCGGCACGGACAACCTCATGCCGCCGATCCTCGAGGCGTCCCGGGCCTACGCCACCGTCGGCGAGATGTGCGACGCCCTGCGCGAGGTCTTCGGGGAGTACGAGGAGCAGCCGGTGTTCTAGCCGGCCCGTTCGGCTATCATCACCCCATGTCCGAGACGAAGCGCCGCGGCACGCGCGTCCTCATCGCCAAGCCGGGCCTCGACGGGCACGACCGCGGCGCGAAGGTGATCGCCCGGGCGCTGCGCGACGCCGGCATGGAGGTCATCTACACGGGCCTGCGCCAGAGCCCGGAGCAGATCGTGGCCGCCGCCGCCCAGGAGGACGCCGAGGTGATCGGCCTGAGCATCCTCTCGGGGGCGCACCTGCCGATCTGCCGCCGCGTGAAGGAGCTCCTGCGCGAGCGGGGCATGGAGTCGGTTCGCGTCTTCGTCGGAGGCATCATCCCGGCGCAGGACATCGAGGAGCTGCGCTCGATGGGCGTCGAGGACGTGTTCCTGCCCGGAGCGAAGACCGAGGACGTCATCCGCGCGATCGAGAGCGTCGCGGAAAGCCGCGCCTGAGGCCGGCGGTCTGCCGCTAACTCGTTGACGAAAGGGCACGAACGGTCTATCTTCACGCGGAACGCGCCCGCGTCCAGGCCGGTTCGCGCGGGGTGCGGAGGCCGCCTGGAAGCCGCCTGCGCGGCGGTAGAGGGCTGAAGAGGGGATGGCCAAGAAGATCCTGCTCGCGGACGACAGCATCACGATCCAGAAGGTGATCGAGCTGACCTTCTCGGACGAGGACTTCGACGTGATCACCGTGGGCAACGGCCGCCTCGCTCTCGAGCGGCTGGCGGAGGTGCGTCCCGACGTCGTTCTCTGCGACATCATCATGCCGGAGAAGGACGGCTACGAGGTCTGCGAGCAGATCAAGTCGAACCCGCAGTGGTCGCACGTCCCCGTGCTGCTGCTGACCGGCGCCTTCGAGCCGTTCGACCAGGAGCGCGCTTCGCGCGCCGGCTACGACGGCTCGCTCGCCAAGCCCTTCGAGCCGGAGACCCTGATCGCGAAGGTGAAGGACCTCCTCGCGCGGGCCCCGCGCCCGGCCGCGCCGACGCCTTCGACTCCGCCCATCGTGCCCTTCGCGCGGCCGACGGCGGCCGTGCCGCCGCCCATGTCCGGGCTGCCGCCCCTGCCGCCGCCGGTCATCAGCGGGGGGTTCATCACCGACGAGCCGTTCCCCGAGGCCGAGGAGCCGCCGCCGTCGTCGCCCGCGGCGGGAGAGGCGCCGCCGCTCGCCGCCCTCACCGCCGAGGAATCCCGGATGCTGTCGGGCCCTCCGCCCGTCGAGGAGGCGCCGAGCGACGACTCGGCGTCGACCGTGATGTTCCGGCCGTCCGAGCTGCCCTGGGCCGACGCTCCCGCGGCGACTCCGCTGCCCGCCTCGGCCCCGTCGGGTCCGATCGCGATGCCGACGCCGGTCGCCGCCGAGCCGCTGCACGCGCCCGCCCCGGTCGTCGAAGTCGCCGAGGAGCCGCAGGTCTTCGAGGCGGTCCTCGAGGAGGACCTGGACTTCGGCCCGGCCGGGTTCGAGTCGGCGGCCGGGCCCGCGCCGGCCGGGGGAGAGACGCTCTTCTCGCCGGAGACGACGACCGTCGCCGACGCGCCCTCGCCCACGGCGGAGCTGTCCGCCGTCTCGTCGCCCCCGCCCGAGCCAGAGGCCGAGCCGGCTCCGGCCGGCGAGGAGATCACGAGCATCGACGACCTCGTGAGCGGCGCCCCGGACGCGCCGGCCGAGCCCGAGCCCTCCTTCGTGGAGGAGGAGGCCCTCGAGCCGGAGCCCGAGCCGCCGGCGTCGCAGGACGCGGCGGAGACCGCCCGCGTGAGCGATTCCGTCAGCGCGTTCGCGGTCTTCGGCCGGCCGCTCGCGCCGTCGGCGCCGGCGCCTGAGCCTGCACCCGAACCGGAGGCGGAGCCCGAGCCCGAGCCCGTGCCCGAGCCGCCCGTCGCGGCCCCCGCGCCCGTACCCGCTCCCGCTCCCACTCCCGCTCCCGCTCCCGCTCCCGTACCCGTACCCGTACCCGCGCCGGTCGTCGCGCCCGCCGCGGTGGCCGCGGTGGCCGCGCCGCCGGAAGCACCCGCGCCCGTACCGGCAGTCGAGTCCGTGCCGGCGCCCGCCGCTTTGCCCGGCCCGTTCGCCGACCTCGACGTTCCCGTCGAGCCGCCCCCGGCGGCGCCCGAGTCGAAGGCGGGAGCGATCCCGGTCCCGGTCGACATGGTCGAGAAGATCGCCCAGCGCGTGGTCGCGCAGATCTCCGAGAAGGTCGTGCGCGAGATCGCATGGGAGGTCATCCCCGACCTGGCCGAGGCGCTCATCAGGCAGGAGATCGAGCGGCTGAAGGCCGAGCTCCAGAAGACGTAGCCGTCGTCCGCCGCGGCGCTCGCCGTGGCCGAGCCCGCCCGCCGCCCCTTGGAGAGGAGACGTGACGACCGTGCCGATCACCATCGACCCCAACCGTCTGGGCGCCCACTTCGAGTCGAAGGACGCGGAGGACAAGTGGGACCGGATCTGGGAGGAGCGGGGGATCCACCGCTTCGACGAGGCGAGGGCGGGCGAGACGTACGTCGTCGACACGCCGCCGCCGACCGTTTCCGGCTCGCTGCACGTCGGGCACGTGTTCAGCTACACGCAGACGGACGTGCTCGCGCGCCACCACCGCATGCGCGGGAAGAACGTGTTCTACCCGATGGGCTGGGACGACAACGGCCTGCCGACCGAGCGCCGGGTCCAGAACTACTTCCACGTGAAGTGCGAGCCGCACGTGCCGTACGAGGCGGGGCTGACCCTCGGCATGGCGGACGACGCCGCGCGCAAGCTGCCGGCGCGGAAGGTGTCGCGGGCCAACTTCATCGAGCTGTGCCTCGCCCTCACCGTCGAGGACGAGAAGGCGTTCAAGGCTCTGTGGCGCCGGCTCGCCCTGTCGGTCG
>JAXLRD010000136.1:0-5855 GCA_046331285.1 Vicinamibacteria bacterium | reverse complement strand
CCTTCGACTGGAACGCCGGCGTCCAGCGGCTGACGACCGACAACGAGCAGCCGAACGGCGCGTTCGACGACACCTCGGCCGCGCTGTCGGCCGGCGCGCGGATCGACGCCGCGACCGACGCGCGGCTCGTGCTGCGGATGGACGACGCGACGGTCGGCACGCCGGGCCCCACGGCCTTCGGCCGCCCCGACCTCGACGCGTCGTTCGACCGCCGCGACGCGACGGGCGGGCTGCGCCTGCGGCGCGCCTCGGCGTCGCTCACCCACAAGCTCCAGATCGGCTACGCGCGCACGCGCCAGCTCTCGCGGAACCCGGAGGACTCGGGCCCGTGGCTCCCCGAGTACCGCGGCCTCGCCGGCGCCTACGAGCTCGCCGACTACACGGACCCCGCCGGCTTCCAGAACCAGACCGAGCGGCTCTCGGCCGGCTACCAGCTCGACGCCGCCCTCGGCGCGCGGCACCTCGTCAGCGCGGGGGTCGAGGCCGAGCGCGAGACGGGCGCCGTCGGCAACCGCGCCGAGGAGCTCCTCCGCCCGACGCGCACGAACGCGGGCGTCTACGTGCAGGACCGCGTCCTCCTCGGCGCGCGGGCCTACCTGACGCTCGGCGGCCGCGTGGAGAGGAACGGCTCCTACGGGACGCACGCGGTGCCGCGGGCGGCCCTCGCCGTGCGCGTCCGCGGCGGCGAGGACGCGACGACCGTCCGCGCGAGCGCCGGCCTCGGCGTCAAGGAGCCGAGCTTCCTCGAGTCGTACGGCGAGTCCTTCTTCGCGCGGGGCAACCCCGACCTCTCGCCCGAGAAGAGCCGCACGTTCGACGTCGGCGTCGAGCAGCGGCTCTTCGGCTCGCGCGTGCGCGCCTCGGCCACCTGGTTCCACCACGAGTACCGCGACCAGATCGCCTACACCGTCCTCGACTACGACACCTTCGAGGGCACCTACGTGAACCTCGCCCGCACGCGCTCGCAGGGCCTCGAGGCCTCGCTCGAGGCGCGGCCGGCGGCGGCCCTCCAGGTGCTGGCCCAGTACACCTTCCAGGACGGCGCGATCCTCGAGAGCCCGAGCGGGTTCGACAACGTGTACGCGGTCGGCCGCCCGCTCCTGCGCCGGCCGCGACACCAGGGCTCCGTGTCGGCCTCGTGGGCCTTCGCCCGCGGCAGCGTCGGCGCGACGCTCGTGCGCGTCGGCCAGCGCACCGACTCCGACTTCGTCGGCATCGGCCTCGGCCAGGGCGACCTCCCCTACTACAACCCCGGCTACACGCGGCTCGACGCGCGGGCCCGCGTGCGCCTCGGCGGCGCGGTCGAGGCCTTCGTCGTGGCCGAGAACCTGCTCGACGCGAAGTACGAGGCGGTCGTCGGCTATCCCGCGCTCGGCCGGCTCGTGCGCGGCGGCCTGCGCCTCGCGGTCGGAGGCCGGCCCTGACGCGACGGCGCGTCCTGCGCGCGGCCGTGGCGGCGCTCGCCGCCGCGGCCGCGTCGCTCGTCCCGCGCGACGCGGGCGCCGCGCCGCCCCAGCGCGTCGCCTCGCTCAACCTCACGTCCGACGAGCTCCTGGCCGAGATGATCCCCGCGCGCCTCGTCGCGGTGACGCGCTGGGCGGACGACGCCGAGATGTCGAACGTCGCCGGCCGCGTGCCGCCGGGGGCCGAGCGCCTCCCCCGCGCCGACATCGAGCGGCTCGTGGCGCTGCGCCCCGACCTCGTCGTCGTCTCCGAGTACACCGACGCCGACTTCTGCGCCTCCTCGAGAAGTCGGGGCTCCGCTTCACCGCATGAGCGGCCTCTCGCTCGCCGGGATCCGCGCGGCGATCCTCGACCTCGGCCGCGCGGTCGGGGCCGAGGAGGCGGCCGCGCGCCTCGCGGCCCGCCACGACTCCGTCCTCGCCGAGCCCGCGCGGCGCGTGGCCGGGGCGCCGCGTTCGCGCGTCCTCTACTGGGCCGATCCCCACACCGCGGGATCGCGCACGTCCTTCTCGGGGCGATCATCGAGGCGGCGGGCGGCGTCAACGTGGCCGCCGAGATGGGCCTCTCGGGGATCGTGCCGCTGCCGGGCGAGCGCGTCGCCGCGGCGCCCGACGTCTTCCTCGTGACCGCCGGCTGGGCGCGGCGGCGGCGTTCCGCCGCCACCCGCTCCTCTCGCGCACCAGGGCCGTCCGCGAGGGCCGGATCGTCGAGATGCCGAACCGGCTCCTCGTCGCGCTCTCGGACCACGCGGCCGACGCGTGCTGGCGGCTCGGCGCGCGCCTGCACCCTGGCCCGTCCCCGAGGCGCTGCCAGCCGGAGCGCCGCGATGAGCCGGCGCGGCCGCCTCGCCTTCGTCGTCCTGGCGGCCGCGCTCCCGCTCGCCGTCCTCGCCGGGCTCTCCTTCGGCAGCGTGTCGATCGCCCCTGGCGGCGTCGCGCGTTCGCTCGCCGCGCGCGCCCTCCACCTCGGCGCGAGCCCGCTCGACGAGATGCGCGAGGTCATCCTGTGGTCGGTGCGCCTGCCGCGCGTCCTGATCGCGGCCCTCGTCGGCGGCGGCCTCGCCGTCGTGGGCGCCGCGCTGCAGTCGCTCTTCCGCAACCCGCTCGCCGACGCCGGCCTCCTCGGGGTCGGCCCCGGCGCGGCGCTCGGCGCCGTCCTCGCGGTGAGCCTCGGCTGGGCCCAGCAGCGGTTCTTCGCGCTGCCGCTCGCGGCCTGCGCGGGCGCCCTCCTGGCCCTCGTCGTCATCTACGTCCTCGCCCACGCCGGCGGCGCGCCGTCGCTCAGCGGCCTCCTCCTCACGGGCTTCGCGGTGAGCGCCCTCGCCGCGGCCGGCACGTCCGTCGTCCTCGTGGCGATGGAGGAGTTCCGCGTCCGCACGATCCTCTTCTGGCTCGCCGGCGGGCTCGAGGGCCGCGGGTACGAGCACGCCGCGCTCGCCGCCGCGTTCGTCCTGCCGGGGGCGCTCGCGCTCCTCCTCCTCGCGCGGCCGCTCGACGTCCTCTCGCTCGGCGAGGAGGAGGCCAAGGGCCTCGGCCTTCCGGTGCACGCGGTGCGCCTCGTCGTCTTCGGCCTGTGCGCGCTCGTGGCCGGCCCCGCGACCGCGGTCGCCGGCACCGTGCCGTTCGTCGGCCTCGTCGCGCCCCACGCGCTGCGAGCCCTCGTCGGCCCGCTCTCGCGTCGGCTTCTACCGGCCTCGTTCCTGGCCGGGGCCGTCCTCGTCGTCGTCGCCGACCTCGTGGCCCGCTCCGTCGGGGCGACGGTCGAGATGCCGCTCGGCTCGGTGACCGCGTTCGTCGGCGCGCCGTACTTCCTCCTCGCGCTCCGCGGCCAGGAGGGACGCGAGTGAGCCCGCTCGTCGAGGCGCGGGCCCTCGCCGTCGACCGCGGCGGCCGGCGCGTCCTCCACGGCGTCGACCTCGCGCTCGACCGTGGCGAGGGCCTCGCTCTCGTCGGGCCGAACGCGGCCGGCAAGTCGACGCTCGTCCGCGCCCTCGCCGGCCTCCTCCCCGCCGCGGACGGGGCGGTGCTGCTCGACGGGAAGCCCCTCACCGCCTGGACGCGGGCCGCGATCGCGCGGAAGGTCGCGCTCGTCGCGGCCGAGGACGAGGCGCCCGGACGGCTCACCGTCGCCGACCGCGTGGCCCTCGGCCGCTACCCGCACCGCGGCCCCCTCGCCCCGCTGCGGCCGGAGGACCAGGACGCCGTCTCGCGGGCGCTGCGCCTCACCGAGATCGAGCACCTGCGCGACCGGCCGCTCGGCACGCTCTCCGCCGGCGAGCGCCAGCTCGCCCTCGTCGCGCGCGGCCTCGCGCAGGAGCCGTCGCTGCTGCTCCTCGACGAGCCGGCGGCTCACCTCGACGTGCGGCACGAGCTGCACCTCTTCCGCGTGCTCGACGAGGTGCGCCAGCAGGGCGTCGCCGTCCTCGCGGTCATCCACGACCTCGCGCGGCAGCGGCGTGGGCGCCGAGGATGGCGCTCGTCGCGCCGGGAGGATCGCGGCCGCCGGCGCGCCGCGCGAGGTGCTGGCCGGGGCCGCCGCGTCCGAGGCCTTCGGCGTCGCCATCCGCGCGGTGCCCGCGGGCGAGCCGGGTGCCGTGCTGTGGCGGTTCGAGGAGCGGCCGGCCGGCTAGCCGAGCGGCAGGCTACTCCGAGGACGCGTCGCCCGCGCCGCGGTGGGCCGGGCACAGCGAGGCGAAGAAGTCCTCGTAGGCCATCACGTCCTCGTGCTCGGCGCGCCAGTGCGATTCGACGCCGGCCCAGCCGCGGCCCTGGAAGACCTGCGCGCACTCGGGGCACTGCCGCGGCCACTTGCGCGAGCGCGGGATGCCCTTGCGGCACGAGGGGCAGTCGGCGGGACGCGCCGCGCGGTGGGCGCGGCACAGCGAGCTCCAGAACCGCTCGTAGGGAAGCTCGGCCGCGTGGCGCGCGCGCCAGTGCGCGTCGATGCCCTCCCAGCCGGAGCGGAACACGCGCTCGCACAGCGGGCAGCGCCGCCGCCCGCGCTTGGGCACGCGCTTCTCGCACGCGAGACAGGTCGGGAGAGCCATGATCCCTTCCGCTCGGCCGAGTCTACAACGCCGCCGGCCGGGCGGGCGGGCGCTTTCAGGGCTCGAGGTCGAGCGCGGGCTCGTCGGCGGGACGGCCTTCGTCGTCGACCGTCACGACGACGAGCCGCGCGCGGCCGTCGCGGCCGACGTCGACGCGCGCGTAGCCTCCCACCGACCGCGCGAAGAGCGTCCCCTCGGTGCGGCCGACCGGCGTGCGGTGGCGGTGGGCGCCGGCCCCGCTCACGACCTGGTAGCGCGCCGCGCCGCCGCGGATCACCTGCAGGTTGTGCTCGTGGCCGGAGGCGTAGACGAGGGGCGGGTGGGCCGCGAACGCGCGGCCGAGCGACTGGCGCAGGCTCTCGTAGCGCCCACCCGAGAGGTCCTGGTCGGTGACGCCCACCTGCCGCGCCAGCGGGTAGAGCGAGCCGACGATCGGCAGGGGGAGCCAGAGCCAGCGCTTCACCGACGTGAGCGGGAAGAGGTGCTCCTTCCACGTGAAGTGCCCGCCGTGCTCGCCGCCCGATGCGAGCGGGTGGTGGCCGGCGACGACGACCCGCCGCCCGCCCGCGCCGGCGAGGGCCGCGGCGACGGCCCGCTCGACGTCGGCCTCGGACTTCTCGGGGCACGGCGAAGAAGCGCCCACGGGCTTCGGCCCGTCGTGCAGCCACCACTGCGTGTCGAGGAGCACGAGGCGGACGCGCTCGCCCACGTCGCGCACGACCGGGCCCGGGCATCCGCCGGTCGGCTCCAGGCGGGCCGGGCCCGCCGCGAGGTAGGCCTCCTGTCGGCGGACGACGTCCCACCCGTGGGGCGAGTGCCGGTCCCAGTCGTGGTTGCCGGGAATGAAGAGGACGCTCGCGGCCGCCCGCGCGGCGGCGACCTGGGCGTCGAGCCGCCGTTGCCCCTCCGCGCGGTCGGGCGCGCCCTCGGCCGGCAGCCCGCGCGGGTAGACGTTGTCGCCGAGGAAGACGACCGTCGACGACGCGGGGTCCGCCGCGACGTCCCGCGCGAGCGCGGCGAGGACCGGGTCGTCGGGACGCGGCACGCCGGCGTCGCCGATCAGGAAGACGCGGGCGTCGAGGTCGGGGGCGGCGGCCGCGCGGGCGCCCGCGGCCGCGGCGACGACGAGGACGACCGCGAGGACGAGCCGTCCCGCGCGCCGCGCTCGCCCCGCCGCCCCGCCGCTCATCGCGGAGGATCTTATCTCCGCGCGGGGCGGTTCAGCGGCTCGCGACCGTCGTCACGGGCGCGGCGGCCGACACGGGCGCGACGGTCGTCACGGGCGCGACGGTCGAGACCTTCGCGAGCCGGTCCTGCAGCGGCGTGCACACGCGCACCGTCCAGT
>JAXLRD010000135.1:0-6141 GCA_046331285.1 Vicinamibacteria bacterium | reverse complement strand
GCTCCTCTACCTCGACTTCGTGGCCCAGGCCCGCGAGCGCGTCGCGAAGCTCACGAACGGCCGGGCCGGCTACCTGCACGTGCCGGACATGGGCGCGCCCGGGATCTACGAGTTCATCAAGTGGTTCTACCCGCAGATCCGGAAGGAGGGCCTCGTGGTCGACGTCCGCTCGAACGGCGGGGGCAACGTGTCGCAGTGGATCATCGAGCGGCTCGACACGAAGCTGCTCGGCACGCGGTTCGGGCGCAACGAGCAGCCGGGCACGTACCCGGAGACCGTCTTCCACGGCCACAAGGTCGCGATCCTCAACGAGACCTCGGCCTCGGACGGCGACATCTTCCCGCACATGTTCAGGAAGGCCGGCCTCGGCCCGCTCGTCGGCAAGCGGAGCTGGGGCGGCGTCGTCGGGATCAGCGGCCTGGGCCCGCTCCTCGACGGCGGCAACGCCACCGTGCCGCTGTCGGGCACGAACGACGTCGACGGCGCCTGGGTGATCGAGGGCCACGGCGTCGACCCCGACGTCGTCGTGGAGAACGACCCGAAGTCGGTGATCGAGGGCCGCGACCCGCAGCTCGAGCGGGCGGTCGCGGAGCTCGTGAAGGCGATGGACGCCGAGCCGATGCACCTGCCGAAGCGGCCGGCCGACCCGGTCAAGACGAAGTAGTCGGAGCGGGGCGATGCGCACCACCACGGCGATCGTCCGGGGCGTGTCGCCCTCGCTCGCCCGCTGCGAGCTCACCTACCTCGAGCGCGAGCCGATCGACCTCGGCCGCGCGGTCGCGCAGCACGCGGCCTACGTCGACCTGCTGCGAAGCCTGGGCCTCGACGTCGTCGAGATCCCGGCCGACGACGCGCTGCCGGACGCCTGCTTCGTCGAGGACGCGGCCGTCGTCCTCGACGAGGCGGCGCTGCTGACGATGCCGGGCGCCGCCTCGCGGCGCGGCGAGCGGTCGGCGGTGGCGGCGGCCCTCGGTCGCTTCCGCCGGCTCGAGAGCACGGAGCTGCCGGCCACCGTCGAGGGCGGCGACGTGCTGCGGGTGGGCCGCCGGCTCTTCGTCGGCCGCTCGGCGCGCACGAACGAGGCCGGCCTCGCCCGCCTGCGAGCCTTCGCCGAGCCGCTCGGCTACGCGGTGACGCCGGTCGACGTGACCGGCTGCCTCCACCTCAAGAGCGCCGTCACCGCCCTCGACGACGGCGCTCTGCTCGCCAACACGGGCTGGATCGACCGGAGTCCGCTCGCGGCCTTCGACGTGGTCGAGGTCGCGCCCGAGGAGCCGGGCGCGGCGAACGTGCTCCGCGTCGACGACGCCATCGTCGCCCACGCCGGCTTCCCGCGGACGCTCGATCGGCTCGCCGCCCGAGGCCTCGCGCCCCGGCTCCTCGACGTCTCGGAGTTCCTGAAGGCCGAGGCCGCCCTCACCTGCAAGAGCCTCCTGCTGCGGGGCTGAGGCGGCCCCGCTCCGCCACCGGCTCTAGCCCACCCGCGCCGAGCGCCACGCGAGGGCGCGGTTCAGCAGGTAGTTCCAGGCCGTGACCGAGCCGATCGCGATCGCGTTCGCGGCGTAGCGGCTCATCCCGAGCCGGTTGAACATCAGGTTCAGCAGGACGACGTTCAGGGCCAGCCCGCCGAGGCAGATCGCGTTGAACTTGAGGAAGCGGCCGAAGGTGGCGGCCCGCGAGCGCTGCTCGGGCACGAGGTCGCCGAAGGTCCAGCGGTCGTTCCAGTGGAAGTTGTTGACGATCGCCGCCTCCGCCGCGAGCACCTTGCTGCGGGTCAGCCCCCAGCCGAGCGCGCGCGGGTCGCTCAGGAGGAAGAGCAGGCCCATGTCGACGAAGACGCCGGAGAGGCCCACGAGGGCGAAGCGGACGAAGCGGCTCTCGAGGAGGGTGTCGCGCCGCAGCCGCGCGAGGTGGAGGACGTAGTCGGCGTAGACGCGCGCGGTCGCCTTGCTCGCGCCCTGCGCGCGCTCGCGGAACACGTACGGCGCCTCGGCGATCCAGCGGGCCCGGCCGCGACCGAGCACCTCGACGAGGATCTTGTAGCCCTCCGGCCGCAGGTGGACGCCCTCGACGGCCGAGCGCCGGACGAAGAAGAAGCCGCTCAGGGGGTCGCTCACGCGGGCGAGCACACCCGGCAGCACGACGAGGCCGACGACCTGGGCCGCGCGGGAGAGCACGCGCCGCCGCAGCGCCCAGTCGCTGACCCCTCCGCCCGGCACGTGGCGGCTGGCGACCGCCAGCTCGGCCCCGCGCTCCATCTCGCGCCACAGCGTCGCGCAGACCTCGGGCGGGTGCTGCAGGTCCGCGTCGATGACGCCGAGGACCTCGCCCCGGGCGAGCTGCCAACCCCGGACGACGGCGCTCGCGAGGCCCTTCTCGCCGGTCCGCCGCAGCACGCGCAGGGCCGGGAAGCGCTCCGCGAGGTCGGCCGCGGTACGCCACGTGCCGTCGGCGCTGTCGTCGTCGACGACGATGACCTCGTAGCCGCCGGGCAGGACGCGGTCGAGGACGGCGGTCGCCGACTCGAGGAACGCCGGGAGCGTCGCCGCTTCGCACAGCGTCGGCACGACGAGGGACAGGCGGGGCGCGGGCCCGCCCGGCGCCGGCCCGACGACGAGGGGCCCCGCGGGCGGCGTCTCGAGGCCATGGGGCGCGGTCACGGGTACGGATTCTACCGGCCGCACGGCGCGTTCGCCTCGGCCGCGCGGCATCGGGTATCGTTGTCGTCTCGGCCCACGCCGACCCCGAGCTCACTCATTCCCGAAAGGACGAACGAAAGAGATGGCTACCGTCACGCTCAAGGGCAACCCGGTCGAAGTCGCCGGCACGTTCCCCAAGCCCGGCCAGAAGGCCTCGGGCTTCACCCTCGTCGCGAAGGACCTCAAGGACGTCTCGCTCGCCGACTTCGCCGGCAAGCGGAAGGTCCTGAACATCGTCCCGAGCCTCGACACCGCGGTCTGCGCCACGTCGACCCGCAAGTTCAACGAGAAGGCGGCGAGCCTCGCGAACACGGTCGTGCTCGTGATCTCGGCCGACCTCCCGTTCGCGGCCGGCCGCTTCTGCACCGCCGAGGGCCTGAACAACGTCACGACCCTGTCGACCCTCCGCGGCGGCGCCGAGTTCAAGAAGGCCTACGGGGTCGACCTCGCGACGGGGCCGCTCGCCGGCCTGTGCGCGCGGGCGGTCGTCGTGCTCGACGAGGCCGACGCGGTCGCTCACGCCCAGCTCGTCCCCGAGATCACGCAGGAGCCGGACTACGACGCGGCGCTCGCCGCGCTGAAGTAGCCGGCCGCGCTTCGCCGGCGCGGGCGCGGCCCGCGCCGGCGAGGCCTCACGGCTTCGCCCCGGCCGTGAAGGGGCGGCCGCTCGCGGCGTAGGCGCTCACCCCGCCCTTCAGGACGCGCGCGTCGACCCCCTGTTCGCGAAGCAGCTGCGCCGCCCGGGCGCTCGAGTGCTCGTCCGGTCAGCCGCAGTAGAAGATCGGCAGCCGCATCCGCCTCAGCTCGGCGGTGCGGCCCGTCACGTCGGGGAAGGGCACGTTGACGGCCCCGGGGATGTGGCCGCGGGCGTAGGCCTCGGCGCTGCGCACGTCCACGAAGACCGCCTGGTTCCGACCGGCGAGGTCGAGGGCCTCGGCGAGGGAGAGGAAGCCGCCGCCCTCGGGCCGGCCCCCCAGCACGCACCCGGCGAGGACGAGCGTGAGCACGACGGCGCCGGCTCTCGCGATCGGGTTCGCCACGGCCCGAAGCATAGCAGCGGAATCGACCGCTGCGATATGCTCGGCGGCCGGAGGACGACCGACGATGCTCGACATCCGCCGCATCCGGGAGCAGTTCCCGATCACGCGGCAGCGCTTCAAGGTGCTCGGCTCCGACGAGCCGCGGCCGCTCGTCTACCTCGACCACGGCGCGAGCACCCACCCGCCGACGCCCGTGCTCGAGACCTACAAGGACTTCCTCGAGAGCTCGTACGCGAACGTCCACCGCGGACGCCACTACCTCTCCGAGATCGCCACCGACCGCTTCGAGCACGTCTCGGACGACATCTTCCGCTTCCTGAAGGGCGATCGCGCGCGGAACACGATCATCCTCTGCAGCAACACGACCCAGGCCCTCGACCTCGCGGCCCACGTGATGGCGCACCGCCCGGGCACGACGCTCGTGTCCCTGATGGAGCACCACTCGAACGACCTTCCCCACCGGGCCCGCGGCGCCGTCGCCCACTTCGGGGTGAAGGACGACGGAACGATCGACTACGACGACCTCGAGGCGCGGCTCGCGCGCGGCGGGGTGAAGCTCGTGGCGGTGACCGGCGCCTCGAACGTCACCGGCTACCTGACGGACGTGCACCGGATGGCGCGGATGGCCCACGCGCACGGCGCGAGGATCCTCCTCGACGCGGCCCAGCTCCTCGCCCACGCGCCGATCGACGTCCTCCCCGACGGCGATCCCGGGCACATCGACTTCCTGGCCGGGGCCGGCCACAAGGCCTACGCGCCGTTCGGGTCGTCGTTCCTCTTCGGCCCGACGGACCTCCTCGACGAGGCGCCGCCCTACATCCCGGCCGGCGGCACGGTCGTCTACGTGACCCCGGAGGAGGCGTACTTCAAGAAGTCGCCCGACCGCCACGAGGGAGGGACCCCGAACATCGCCGGTGCGGTGGCGCTCGCGGCGGCCCTCCGCTTCCTGGAGGACGCGGGCATGGAGGAGGTCCGGGCCCACGAGCGCGCGCTCGTGGAGCAGGCGATGGACGGCCTCGCGAAGCTCGACGGCGTGCGGATCCTCGGCCACCCCGACCCGGCGAAGCGGATCGGCGCCCTCGCCCTCGTGATCGACGGCGTGCCGCACGAGCTCGCCGCGAGCATCCTCAACCGCGAGGCCGCGATCGCCGTGCGCAACGGCTGCTTCTGCGCGCACCCGTACCTGCACCGGCTGCTCGGCCTGACCGACACGACGGAGCTGCAGAGGCGGCTGGTGGCCGGCGAGGAGGTCGAGCTTCCGGGCGCCGTGCGGCCGAGCTTCGGCATCTTCAACGACGAGGCCGAGGTCGAGGAGCTGCTGCGGATGATCCGCCTCATCCGCGACCGCGGCTGGAAGGGCGACTACGGGGATGTCCCCGGGGCCGCCGCCTGCAGGGAGCTGTGACCCGAGCCGGCGCGGACGAAGCCGGCCCACGAAGACGGGAGCGCGACCGATGAGAACGCACCGAGCCCTCGCCCTGACCGCGGCCGGGGCCCTCTCCGCCCTCGGCTCGGCCGGGAGGCCGGCCTCCGCCGCCACGGCGCCCGCGCCTCCGCCGCCGGCCGCGACGCAGGAGCTCGCCTCGCCGGACGGCTCGGTGAAGGCGACGTTCACGGTCGGCGACGAGCTGCGCTACGCGCTCGCGGTCGACGGCCGTCCCGTCCTCGAGCCGGCCCCGCTGTCGCTCGCGCTCGGCGACGGCCGGGTGCTCGGCCGGGCCGCCCGGCTCGTCCGGGTCGATCGCCGCGACGTCGACGAGAGCATCCCCACGATCGGCAAGCGGGCTCTCGTCCGGAACCGCGCGGCGGAGCTCGCCCTCGTGCTGTCGGACGGGGCGACGCTGCGGGCCCGCGCCTACGACGACGGCTTCGCCCTGCGCTGGGAGACGGCCCTCCCCGGCCGCGTGCGGATCGCGGACGAGGAGTTCCGCGTGCAGCTGCCGACGGAGGCCCGGGCGTTCTTCCTCGGCGGCCCCGGCGCGCACCACGGCTACGAGGGCCTCTGGCGCCACGAGCCCATCTCCGCGATCGCGAGCTGGGACGAGAAGCCGCTCACCGCGTCGCTCCCGCTCGTCTTCGAGGTCGAGGGCGGGCCGCGGCTCGCCCTCCTCCAGGCCGACCTCGACGACTACCCGGCGATGTACCTCGGCCGGCGCCACAGCCACCCGCGCCAGCTCCGCTCGGTGTTCCCGCGCCGCGTGATCGAGGAGGCGCCGGGCGGCTTCCTCGAGTTCGACCTCGTGCCGACGAAGCGGGCCGACGACATCGCCGAGACCGAGGGCACGCGGACGCTCCCGTGGCGCGCGTTCGTCGTCGCGCGGAAGGACGCGGATCTCCTCGCGAGCGACATGGCGACGCGGCTCGGTCGACCGCCCTCGCCCGGCGCCGACTTCTCGTGGGTG
>JAXLRD010000134.1:0-6919 GCA_046331285.1 Vicinamibacteria bacterium | reverse complement strand
GCGTCGGACCAGGACGCGCTGTGGCGCGGCCTCGCCGCCGGCGACCTCCAGGTGGTCGCGACCGACCACTGCCCGTTCGCCGTCGCCGACAAGGCGCGCGGCCGCGGCGACTTCTCGAAGATCCCGAACGGCGCGCCGGGGATCGAGACGCGGCTGATGCTGCTGTGGGACGGCGGAGTGCGGGCCGGGAAGATCGACGAGAACCGCTTCGTGGACCTCGTCTCGACCGGCCCGGCCCGCGCCTTCGGCCTGTGGCCGCGCAAGGGCACGATCGCGGTCGGCTCCGACGCGGACCTCGTCGTCTGGGACCCCGAGCGCGTGACGCGGCTCTCGGCGCAGACCCTCCACATGCGCGTCGACTACAGCCCCTACGAGGGCCGGCTCGTCCACGGCGGCCCCGTCGCCGTCGTCTCGCGCGGCGAGCTCGTCGTCGAGCGCGGCGAGTGGAAGGGCCGTGCCGGCCGCGGCGAGTTCCTGAAGCGCGGCCACGGCGCGGCCGCGAGAGTGGGGGCGTGAGCATGGGCCAGGCCATCGGCCGCCCGGAGTCGATCGCCCGGGGCCTGACGATCGCGATGGTCGTGGGCGCGTTCGCCCTCTTCGCCATCAACCTGCACCTGCGATGGCAGGACGCGCAGCCCTCGCGCCGGCCGGCCGCGGCGACGCCCGTCGTGGAAGTGGAGGCGGACCAGCTCCGGGTGCGCGCCTGGTTCGACCGCTCCCACGTGACCGTGGGTGAGCAGGCCGCCGTCTGGGTCGTTCTCGAGAACCGGTCCGCCCGCGACGTCGCGGAGATCCGCTTCCTTCGTTTCCTCACGCCGGGTTTCGCGCCCGAGGTGGCGTGCTGGCGGGACGGGCCGGCATGCCCGCCCGGCGCCTCGGCCGCCCTCGCGTTCCCCAGGACCCTGAAGGCCGGCTCGCTGCTGCCGCTCCAGGCCGTCGTGCGAGCGAATCGCGCCGTGGCGGCCGGCTCGTTCGACGGAGCGATCGCGGCGGTGGTCGACGGGAAGGAGACCGTCCTCGTCCTCTCCGTCGGCCCGGCGACGGTGTCTGCCCCGCCCACGCTCGCGGCCGTCGTACCCGAGGCCCTCTACGGCTTCTTCAAGGACGTGGGGCTCACCCTGATGCTCGGCGTCCTCGCGCTGCTGTTCCAGGCCTACCAGCAGCGACGGGCTCAGGTTCAGGAGACCTGGAGCGTCGTCTTTCCCCGCGCGCACGAGACCGCCGTGAAGTACCTGCTGCCCATCGTCGGTGCGGCGAGCGGCCTGGTCAGGCAGGTGGACGAGGCCCTCGACGGGCAGCGGTCCGTCGAGTCGGCGCGGCTCGCCCGGCGCAGAGCCCTGTTCAACCTCGTCGACCTCTTCCGCTCCCTCCAGCGCCTCGGCAACGAAGCCGGAGGTTACGTTCTGAGTGACACGCGCGGCGAGGAGTTCCTCTACCAGTGCTGGGCGTCGGTCCGGAAGCGACTCGAGAGCGCGCTCGGGTTCGAAACCATCCTCCGCGTGCTCCATGCGACGAAGGGGGTCGCCACTCTCGTCGAGTTCGAGAGCCAGGTGGCGCGGCCCGCGGTGGGCTGGGAGGACGCGGATTTCGCCGAGCTACGAGGCCGCTTCGAGGCCTGGCTGGCGGGCGTCACGGTAGACGTCGACCGGCAGATCATCGACGTCTACCGGACGGCCCTCGAGCACGAGGCCAACACCGTCTACGAGAGGTGGTACCCAACGGGGCAGGTCGCCCGCCAGGCGGCCGACGTGGCCAGGGAGGTGGAGGCGCTCCGGGCCAGGCTCGCAGCGGCAGGCGAGGAGAAGACCCTCCAGGTGGCGCTCGAAGCCTACCTGGAGCGCCTGCGTCGGTGACGGCTCAGATCTCGACGGGCTTGCCCACGAGCCCAACGTAGCAGTGCCGCCGCCCGCGGTCAACCGCCCGCGGCCGCGCGCCGAGCTCAGCGCTGTCAGAACGACGCGACGAGCCCGATCCTGAAGGTGCGCGGCGGCGAGGGGTGCGTGTGGACGTCGTCTACGCCGGCGGCCGGCTCGCCGGGGAGACGTGACGTGTAGAAGTAGTCGATGTCCGAGACCTTCGCGTCGAGGAGGTTGAAGACGCTCGCCTGGAGCGACCACCCGGGCCTGAGCCGGAGGGAGACGTCGGCGTTCACGAGCGTCGACGCCTTCGACCGCACCGAGTCGTCCTCGACGAGGGGCCGCGGCCCGAACCAGCGCACGCGCAGGCTGCCTGACCAGCGGCCCGCGTCGTGGAGAGCGGCGCCCGCGGCGAAGACGCCCTCGATCGCTCCGGGGATGCGGTCCCCGGCCGGGTCGTCGTCGGTGAAGCGGGCCTTCGAGAAGGCGTAGCTCGCGTCGAGCTTGAGCCAGTCCCGCGGGGAGTAGTCGGCCGTCAGCTCGACTCCCCGGCGGCGGCTCGGCCGGCTGGCCTCCGTCGTACCGGCATCGCCGACGAAGAGCAGCTCCGAGTCGAGGTCGAGCTGCCACAGCGCGGCGGTGGCGTGGAGCCCGCTCACCGCGAGAGTCCGCAGTCCGAGCTCGGCGCCCCGCGCGCGCACGAGCGGGTCGACCCGCTCCGCCGGCGCGCTCGTCGACGGATCGACGGTGAACGTGGCCCCGCGGGCGTCGTTGCTGTGGAAGCCCCGGCCGTAGCTCGCGTAGAGCTCGGTCCGCGACCAGGGCCCGAAGGCCAGCGAGAGCTTGGGGCTCGGGCGCGTCGCCGTCTCCTTGCCGGAGTTGCGGGGATCGCTCGCGTCCACGTCGAAGCGGTAGGCGTCTCCGCGCAGGCCGACCACCGTCCGCACCTTCGGCGCCCACTGGGTGTCGGCCTGCACGTACGCCGCCGCGCTCGCCTGTCGCACGTCGTCCTGGCGGACGGTGGAAAGGCGCGCGCGCCCCGCCGTGCGGTAGAGGCCCACCGGAGCGACGTCGTCGAAGCGGAGCTGCGTTCCGATCGTCAGCTCGGTCGGACGAGCCGTCCCGCCGATCACCCAGAGCCGGCTGGCCGTCACGCCGCCGAGCCAGCGGTCGTCCCGCTGCTCGAACTGGTCCCCGTTCTCCGGGTCGTCGAGGACGTAGGTGAAGTTCGAGAAGAGGTCGAGGCCGTACTCGGACATGAAGCCCTCGACGCGGGTGACGGAGCGCGCCGTCCCTCGCTGCCACGCCGCGATCAGGGAGTGGCGGTGCGAGCGGCCGCCGTCGGTCGGGTCGACGTGGCCGAAGCGGGAGATCGTGCCGTCCTCGATGGCCCGCTGCGGCACCTGGTCCGTCGAGCTCCACGTCGCGTCGTAGAAGAGGCCGGTCACGCTGAAGCCGCTCCGGGCGCTGCCCTGGCTGTAGCGCAGCACGCCGTTCACCTTTCGGAAGTCGTCCGGCCGCACCCAGGGGCCGTCGTTCCTCTCGAGCTCGAAGGCGGCGAGCAGGTGCCCGGGCCCGAGGCCCGGCGAAGCCGCGAGGAGCACGCGTCCGAAGCCGTCCTGGCCGATCTCTGCCTTCGCGATCGGCCGGTCGAGGACGTTGAGGTAGTTCACGTGGACGGCGCCCGCGGCCGAGAAGTCGCCCTCGTCGGCGAAGGACGTGCCCTTCTTGTACTGGATGCCCCCGACCAGCTCCGGGATGAGGAAGTTGAGGTCGGCGTAGCCCTGGCCGTGGCCGTTCGTCGGGAGGTTGACCGGCATCCCGGCCACGGAGAGCGCGAGGTCCGTGCCGTGGTCGATGTTGAAGCCGCGGACGTAGTACTGGTTCGCCTTCCCCTCGCCGCTGTGCTGGCTGACGATGACGCCGGGCACGCGCTCCGCGAGGTCGCCCGGCCGCGCGACCGGACGATCCTCGATCTCGGACGCGGCGACGACGCCGCTCGACGCCGTGCTCGCGATGCCGAGGAGCTCCTCGCCGCTCGAAGCCGAGGAGAGGTCGCGGAACGTCGCCCTCGCCGTCACGATCACCTGCGTCGTCAGCCGGAGCCGGAGCGTGGCGTCCCGGCGGGTCTCCGTGCCCGGGCGGACGACCACGTCGTGGACGACAGAAGACGCGAAACCCGGCAGGCGGAACGTCACGGTCCACGTCCCGGCGCCGAGCCCCTCGATCCGGTACTCGCCGGTCGCCCCGCTCACCGCACGCACGGTCGCTCCGCCGTCCGCCGGGCGCGCCTCGACGGTGACGCCGGCGAGCGCCACCTGCGCCGGGTCGCGCACGACGCCCAGGAGCGACCCGCGCCCGGCCTCCTCCGCCGAGCCGGCTGCCGCAGCCAGCAGGAGCGCGCCGACCAGCGCACCGATGTGGCGCACCGCGCTTCGATCGTCCATGGCTGCACCCCGAACGGGAAACTCCCGCGCCGCCCCGGCCGAAAGGGCCGTATGAAATCGATCGGAATTGTACTACCGCGGTCCCCGCTTCCGCGAGCACGCTCGCCGCCGGTCGCTTGCCTCTGCGAGAGCGGATCTCGTCTCCCGGCGATCAGCTCAGTGCGCGGCCGAGCGCGGGCAGGCGCCGCACGAGGGCCCAGTCGAGAAGCGCCACCGCGACGAGCGTCGCGCCTGCCAGCGGGAAGACGACGCCGAGCACCACGGCGGTGATCCAGGTGGCGGCCGGGACGCGGGCGAGCGCGGGGCGCGGAGGCGCCGCCAGCCGGAAGGCCCGGGCGGGCCGCCGCAGCCACCACGTGACGAGGCCGCTCAGGCCCAGGAGCAGCGTGGCCAGGGACACGCCGGCCGCTCCCGCCAGGTTCAGGCCGCCGAGGGCGCCCATGTGCATCGGGACGCCCGCCGACATGCCCCGCGCGACGAGGCCATAGTCGTCCCAGCCCGCTCGCCCGATCACCTCGCCCGAGTACGCGTCGACGTGGACGAGGAGCTCTCGCCGCGGGTCCGTGACGTCGGCGTTCATGGCGGTCTGGGCCACCGTCCAGACGCCATCGGCGCCCTCGGGGCGGCCCACGAAGAAGCGGTCGCCGATACCCTCGCGCTGAGCGGCGGCGATCACCGCGTCGAGGCTGACCGGCGTCGCTCGTGCACGCTCGCCGACCGACGCCGGCGCGGGCAGGGGTGTCTGCTCGAGGCTCCACGGCACGACCCGGCCCGGGCCGACGTTGAGCGCACCGTGCTTGTGCTCCCCGGCTCCGCGGCGGGCTGCCCGCGCCGCTCCCAGCGTGCTCCAGCCCTGTACGAGCTCTCCACCCCACACCTGCGTCCACGCGAGGCCCGACAGCAGGTAGAAGGCGAGCGCCGGCGACAGCACCGCTCCCGTGGCCTTGTGCAGGTCGCGCCAGGCCACCCTCCGGTTCTCGCGACCCACGCGGAGCGAGAGCCAGAAGCCCGTGCCCTGCGGGAACCAGAGGTAGAGGCCCGAGACGAGCAGCAGCATTCCCAGACTGGCGGCGACCTCGACGAGCCCGTCCCCGAAGGCGCCCAGGAGCAGCGAGCCGTGGAGCGCCTGCGCGATCGTCGGCAGCAGGCGGGAGTCCTTCACCGCGCCGAGGACGAGCCCCGTGCCTGCGTCGACGAACACCGAGTGAGGCCCCCCTCGAGCGCTCAGTGTGACTCGCGTGGCATCGGCCGCGGTTCGCCCCGGCTGGTAGCGGACGACGACGGCGCCGGGCAGGGCGGCTCGGGCCGCCTCGAGCCGCGCCTGATGAGTGGCCGCGAGGCTTCCGCCCGGGCGGTTCGACATCATCCCGCCGAGCTGCCAGCGTTCGATCGGCCCGGCGGCCAGCATGACGAGCCCGGTGAGCGGCAGGAGCAGCAGGAAGGGCGCGACGAAGATTCCGGCGTAGAAGTGCCAGCGCCAGACGGCCGCGTAGAGTGCTCTTCGTTGCCCGGCAGCCTGCGCGAGCCGGCCGACGTCGCCGCCATCGCGACTGTTCTGCATGGTCGTCTGTCCTCCGGAGAGCGGTCAGTCTAGGCGGCGGCAGGCCCGGCCGGGTCCATCATTCTCACCTCTGCGACATCTTGCCGCAGCCTCGCGCGCCCGCTCTCTCCCTACGATGTCGGTCACCTTTCATTCCGACCCAACAAGGGGGGAGCCGCATGCAGTCATTCGTCCGCCGTGCCGCCATGTCCGTCGCTGTGCTGCTGGTCGGTGGCGCGCTGAGCCTGGCTCAATCGACAGCCGGCCTCAGTGGGCTCGTTTCGGACCCGACGGGCGCGTCGGTCGTCGGCGCGAAGGTGGAGCTGCGGGGCAGCCCCGGTGGGACCCGAGCCACGACGACCGACTCCGGCGGGCGCTACCGGTTCGACGGCCTCGGAGCCTGCGCCTGTGCGATTCGCGTGACGGCGAGCGGCTTCCGCACGGCGGAGCGCACGGTCGAGGTCGCGGCCTCCGGCTCGAGCGCAGCCGACGTCGTTCTGGCCGTGCCGTCGCTCCACGAGAGCGTCAGCGTCACGGCGGAGCAGGTGAGGGCTGGCGTCGAGGAGCAGCGCGCGCTCACCCCGGGCGGGGTCACGGTGGTGGAGGGCGGCGAGCTCTACGACCGGCACGTCAACAACATGGCGGACATGCTCCGCTACGTGCCCGGCGTCTTCGCCGAGAGCGGCTACGGCAACGACGAGCTGTTCTTCTCGAGCCGCGGCTCGAACCTCGACGCCGTCGACTACGACAAGAACGGCGTGAAGCTGCTCCAGGACGGGCTGCCGGTCACGACCGCCGACGGCAACAACCACAACCGCGTGATCGACCCGCTGAGCGCGCGCTTCGTGAGCGTGGCGCGCGGCGCGAACGCCCTCACCTACGGCGCCAGCACGCTGGGGGGCGCCATGGACTTCGTGTCGCCCACGGCCCGCAACAGCCCGCCCCTCTCGCTCTTCGTCGACGGCGGCAGCTTCGGCTCGCTGAACGGCCGCGCCACGATCGGCGGCGCGAGCGACAGGGTGGACGGGCTGCTGACTCTGGAGGGCCGCGACTGGACCGGCTATCGGGACCACAGC
>JAXLRD010000133.1:0-7212 GCA_046331285.1 Vicinamibacteria bacterium | reverse complement strand
TTCGAGAAGGAGCCGCTGCCCGACGACAGCCCGCTGCGGGACCCCTCGCTCGCGCTCAACCTCCGCCTCTTCCCCCACGCCGCGTCGGCCGCGCGCGCGACGCGCCTCTCGCCGGACCCCGACGTCGGCATGGCCGGCCGCTGCGTGCAGGCCGTCATCGACGTGCTCGAGGGCCGCCACGGCGGCGATCCCTCGCGCATGCCGTACGTCGTGAACAAGGAAGGCTTCTAGCCAACGCGCTGGACGCGCGCGTCCACGCGCTTGGGCGCGCGTTTCGCCTTCCCGTAGCCGCGCCGCGCGCTTGGATCGGGCCCGCCGTATCGGCGCGGCGTCCTATATTTTGGTCGTCACTAAAGTATTGCAGGCGCAGCCCGGCGCGCTCCGCGCGGGCCGCCCGCGCGTCTGGCACCGCGGTTGCCATCCCCTCTGGCACGGACGTCCAACGAAAAGGCCGCGTGTCCAAAGCTTGGGAGGCATTCGCAGATGAAACGCACTCTGGCGCTCGTCCTGCTGCTGGTCTTGGCCAGCGCGGGAGCGGCCGTGGCTCAGATCGCCACGGGCAACGTCTACGGCACGGTGACGGACCAGCAGGGCGCGGTCCTGCCGGGAGCGACGGTGACGCTCTCCGGCGATCTCGGCACCCGCACCGCCACCTCGTCCACGGGAGGCGAGTTCCGCTTCCTGAACCTCGACTCGGGCCGCTACCGGCTCTCCGTCACGCTCTCCGGGTTCGGCGTCCTCACCCGCGAGGTCGTCGTCACGACCGGCGAGAACGTCAGCCTCGCCTTCCAGCTGAAGGTCGCCTCGGTGCAGGAGACGGTGGAGGTGACGGCCGAGACGCCGCTCGTCGACGTGAAGAAGCGGGGGACCTCGACCACCCTCGTGACCGACGAGCTGCAGAAGATCCCGAACGCCCGCGACCCGTGGGGCGTCCTCAAGAACGTGCCGGGCGTGATGCTCGACCGCATGAACATCGCCGGCAACGAGAACGGCCAGCAGGCGAACGCGGGGGCGAAGGGCTCGATCGAGGGCGACAAGACGTGGGCCATCGACGGCCTCGTCGTCACCGACATGACCGCGACCGGCGGCTCGCCGTCGTACTTCGACTTCGACGCCTTCCAGGAGATCAACGTCACGACCGGCGGCGCCGACCTCGTGGTCGGCTCGCCCGGCATCGGCATCAACCTCGTGACGAAGCGCGGCACGAACCGCTTCCACGGAGGAGCCCGCGGCTTCCTGACCCACGACGACCTGCAGTCGAGCAACCTGCCCTCGTCGCTCGTGAACGACCCGCGGCTCGAGAACCCGGACGGCACCTTCCGCGACAAGGCCGACCACATCCAGCAGATCTCGGACTACGGCTTCGACGTCGGCGGGCCGATCCTGAAGGACAAGCTCTGGTTCTACGGGAGCTGGGGCCGCCAGGACGTGCGGCTCGTCCGCCTCGTCGGGACGCCCGACGTCACGAAGCTGACGTCCTACAACGCCAAGCTCAACTGGCAGGCGACGAAGGACACGATGGTGTCGGGCTTCTTCTTCGACGGGAAGAAGGAGAAGACCGGCCGCAGCCCGGGCTCCGGCCTCAGCGAGCCGAGCAGCTTCCTGTGGGACCAGTCGAACGCGTACGAGGAGAACCGCCCCCACGGCCTGTGGAAGCTCGAGGTGAACCAGACCTTCTCGCCGAGCTTCTTCGTCTCGGCCAAGGCCGCGTACTACAACACCGGCTTCGGCCTGTTCTCGCGCGACCAGAGCCAGAGCTACACCTACGACTACGTGCAGGGCGAGACGGTCGGCAGCTACTACGACTACTTCCCGGTGCGCCCGCAGAAGGCGCTGAACGTCGACGGCAACTGGTTCGCCCAGGCGACGGGCGGCAGCCACGAGCTGAAGTTCGGCTTCGGCTACCGCGAGACCACGACCTCGACGAACTTCCACTGGACCGGCAACCAGCTCGTGGGCTTCATCAACAGCGACACCGACTACGAGGCGCGCCTCTACCGCGAGGGCAGCCCGGGCGCGCTCGCGAAGTACCTGAGCGCCTACGTGGGCGACGTGTACTCCCGCGACCGCCTCTCGATCAACGCCGGGCTGCGCTTCGACCTGCAGCGCGCGAAGAACACCGCGGCCTCGGCCCCGGCCAACGCCTCCTTTCCGGACCGGCTCCCCGGGCTCGAGTACGCCGGCGACTCGGGCTACCCGATCGACTGGAAGAACCTCCAGCCCCGGATCGGCCTGAGCTACGCCCTCGACGCGGCGCGAAAGACGGTGGCCCGCGCCTGTACTCGCGCTACGCCTCCCGGCTCAGTTCACCTGGGTCCAGGACGAGAACCCGGTCGCCCCCGGTTATCTCGCCTACGGATGGAGCGACGCGAACGGCGACCGCCTCGTCCAGCCGGGCGAGGTGCGGTTCGACGAGTTCAAGGGCGCGGTCGGCATCGACCCGGCCAACCCCACCTCGGCCGGATCGACGCCCGACAAGGTCGACCGCGACCTGCGGGCGCCGCACACCGACGAGCTCATCGCCGGCTTCGACCGCGAGCTGAGGCCGAGCTTCGCGGTGGGCGTCGCCTACACCTACCGCCGCGTCTCCGACCTCACCTACCGGCCGCACCTCGGCAGGCCTGCGAGTCCAGCCCGACCGCGCGTCGAGCTGCCGGATCGTCCAGCCCCAGGAGTACACGGCCAACGCGCCGGTGAGCGCCGGGGGGACGAGCGTCTTCACGTACTCGCCCGACCCGGACCTGGTGTCCGCCAAGCAACTTCGGCCGCCTCCCGCACCAACCAGCCGGGCTACGCGCAGAACTTCAACGGCCTCGAGCTGACGCTGACGAAGCGCCTCGCGAACCGCTGGATGAGCCGGGCCGCCTTCTCCTGGAACGCGTTCAAGCAGCACTACGACGGTGTCGTCGGTGAACGGCGGCGGCGGCACCCAGGGCGCTCGGCACCGGGCCAGGGCCGGTCGCTACAACGGCAACCCGACGCCGACCGACCTCAACTCGCTGACCGACACGACTACGTCGCCGCGCAGTCCGGCGGCTCGAGCCGCGCGACCTTCTACACGACGCCGACCTGGCAGATCTACGCCAACGCGCTCGTGCAGCTGCCGTGGAGGCTCGAGCTCTCGGGCGCGGTCTTCGGCCGCCAGGGCCAGATCCGGCCGCAGTACATCCGGGCCTCCGCCGGCCTCGACGGCGCCTTCAACGTGCTCGCCCGCCGGGCGCGCCGTGCGCTACTCGGACGTCTGGGACCAGGCCTGCGTCTCGCCCGGACCGTGAAGCTCGGCGGCTCGGCCGCGATGACCCTGAGCGCCGAGGCGTTCAACGTGCTGAACAGCGGGACGACGCTGCAGGTCTTCCGGCAGGTCAACTCCGGCAGCTTCCAGCGCATCGACGAGATCCTCAGCCCGCGCATCGTCCGCTTCGGCGCGCGGTTCACCTTCTAGCGGGCCGCCGGCCGCCGCGAGACGGCCCGGGGCGTCGAACCCCGGGGCCGTCCGTCCGTAGAAAGAAGCGAGGCGCATGCTCCCCGTGATCCTGGCCGCCGTCCTCGCCGCCGCCCCGGCGGGCGCGCCGCCGCGCTCCGCGCCCCCGAACGTCCTCCTCGTGACCATCGACACGCTCCGGGCCGACCACGTGGGTGCCTACGGAGCCTCTTTCGCCGCCACGGCCACCATCGACCGCCTCGCCCGCGAGGGCGTCCGGCTCGCCGACGCGGTCGTCCACGTGCCACAGACCCGCCCGTCCCACGCCAGCCTCATGACGGGACGCCTGCCCTACGAGCACGGCCTCCGCGACAACTACTCCCCGCCCCTCCCCGCCTCGCTGCCGACCCTCGCGTCCGTCCTTGCGACGGCCGGGTGGGACACCGCCGGCTTCGTCGGCGCGTACCCGGTCTCGCGGCCGTCGGGCCTCGACCGCGGATTCGCGCTCTACGACGACCCCTTCGCCGGCGGCGACGCGTCGACGAGCGAGGCGCGCACGGAGCGCCGCGCGAAGGAGGTCGTGGACCGCGCCCTCGCGTGGCTCGACCGTCCCCGCGCGCGGCCGTTCTTCGCCTGGGTGCACCTCTTCGATCCCCACGCCCCCTACGAGGCGCCCGCTCCCTTCCGCGCCCGCTTCGCGAAGCGCCCCTACGACGGAGAGGTCGCCTACGCCGACGCCGAGGTCGGCCGCCTCGTCGCCTGGCTCGACGCGCGGGGCCTGCGCGGGCGGACCCTCGTCGTCGTCACGTCCGACCACGGCGAGGGGCTCGGCGACCACGGCGAGGCCGAGCACATGCTCTTCGTCTACGACTCGACGCTGCGCGTGCCGCTCGTCGCCTCGTGGCCGGGCCGTCTCCCGGCCGGCAGCGTCGTCACCGGGCAGTTCCGCGCGATCGACCTCATGGCCACGCTCCTCGACCTCGCGGGCGTCGCCGCCCCGCCGACGAGCGGGGCCTCGCGCGCGGACGCCCTCCGCACCGCGAACGGCCGCATCCGCGACAACGAGTCGTACGCCGAGAGCCTCTACGCGCAGATGCACTTCGGCTACGCGCCGCTGCGCGCCCTGCGGGGCGAGGGGTGGAAGCTCGTCGACGCGCCGAAGGCGGAGCTCTACCGCGTCGCCGAGGACCCCGGCGAGACGCGAAACCTGCTGGACGCGCGCGGGGGCGTGGCGCAGGCCATGCGGACGCGCCTCGCGGCGATGGACCGCAACGCGGCGCAGGCCGCGGCCCTCCCGGCGGTGCCGGCCGACGCGGCCGAGCGGCTGGCCGCCCTCGGCTACGTCGGCGGAGCGGGGCCGGCGCCCCCGGGGCGTCCGGGATCGACCCGAAGGACCGCCTCGCCGAGCTGCAGGCCTACCTCTCCGGCATGCGCGACGGTGTCGCCCGCTTCCGGGCCGGCGACTTCGCGGCGGCGGCGCGGCTGCTCGAGCCGCTCGCCCGCGGGCCGCGCGCGTCGTTCAACGTCGAGTACTACTACGGCCGCTCGCTCTTCGAGCTGCGGCGCTTCCGCGAGGCCATCCCGCACCTGCGGGCGGCGGCGGAGATGGCCCCGACGCGCCACACCCAGTCGGGCCTCGCCGCGGCGCCCGTCTACGCGCGGCTCGTCGAGGCGTACGCGGGGGCGGGGGAGCTGAAGGAGGCCTTCGCCACGCTCGACCGCGCGCTGAAGGTCTCTCCGGCGAGCGCCGAGCTCCTCCGGGCCCGCGGCACCCTCCTCATCCGCGCCGGCGACCTGTCGGCCGCGCGCGCGGCGCTCGAGCGGGCGCGCGCCCTCGACGCGCGCGAGCCGCGCCTGCACACCGACCTGTCGAACGTGTACCGCAACCTGGGCGAGCTGCCGAAGGCCGAGGCCGAGGCGAAGGAAGCCGTGCGGCTCGACCCGAGGTCGGCGGAGGCGCGCCTCGCCGCGGCGCTCGCCGCGGGGCGCTGGGCCGCGAGGCGGAGGCGGCCGCGGGGCTGCGCGCGGCCCTCGCCCTCGCGCCGGAGCACCCCGACGTCCTCTTCTACCTGGGCGCGGTCGAGCTGCGCGCCGGTCGCGCCCCGGCGGCGGTGCCCCTATTGCGGACACTCGCGCGGGTCGCACCGGACTACCCGCAGGGCCGCGAGACGCTCGCCCTCGCGCAGCGCCTGGCCGCGCCGTAGCCGGCGGCCGTCGCGCCGGGCCCCCGGCCCTCAGCGCGACGGCGGCGCGGCGAGCCACGCGCGCACGCGCGCGAGGTCGGCCGCCTCGAGCGCCGGCGGAGCCGCGCGGAGGTACCGCTCGAGGAACGGCCGCGCCTCGTCCGGCCTCCCGCGCTCGCGCAGCGTGCGCCCGAGGTTGAAGAGCGCCTGGTAGTCGCGCGGGTCGAGGGCGGCGGCCCGCCGCCACCTTTCGATCGCCTCGTCCCACCGCCCCTCCCGGGCCGCGATGACGCCGAGGGCGTTGTGGGCCCGAGCGAGGTCGTCGAAGTCGAGCGCGGCCTCGAACGCCTGCCGCGCGACGTCGCGGTCGCCCGTCATCAGCCGCACCGTGCCGACGTTGACGAGGGCGAGCGCGTTCGTCGGGTCGCGCTCCAGGATGCGTCCGAACGTGGCGAGCGCGGCCGCGGTGTCTCCGGTCCGCGCCTGGGCCATGCCGAGCGACGTGAGCGCGTCGGGATCGGCCGCGTCGCCCCGGGCGAAGGGCTCGAGGAGACGGACCGCTTCCCTCGCGCGGCCGCTCTCCGCGAGATAGGCGCCGAGGAGAGACGCGGCCGTCGCGTCGAGCGGGCGGCGCCGCAGCGCCTCGCGCGCGGCCGCGACCGCCGCGCCGAGATCGCCTCGCGCGCGCTCGACGGCGGCGAGCTGGAGCCAGACCGCGGGCATGTCGGGCCGGCGCCCCAGCAGCTCACGGAACGCCGCGGCGGCGCCGGCGTCGTCGCCCCGCTGGTGGAGCCGGAGCGCCTCGGCGGCGGCCGCGTCGAGGGCCACGAGCCGCTTGGGGTCGTCTTCGGGCCCGTAGGCCTCGCGGGCCGGCGGCCCGCCGCCCGCCACGTAGCCGAGGGCCCGCAGCGCGTCGATCGTGGCGCGGTCCTCGGCGACGCGCGCCGTCGGGGGCGCTTCCTTCGCGCGCGCGGCCGCGAGCCGGGCCCGCATCCGCTCCATCTCCGCGGGCCGCGCCGCGGCGAGGTTGCGCTCCTCGCGCGGGTCGTCGCGCAGGTCGTAGAGCTCCGGCAGCGGCAGGTCGACGTACTTGGCGCCCCCGGCGACGAGCCCCCGCAGCGGCGCCCAGCCCCGGTCGAGCGACGCGCCGAGAGCCTCGAAGTAGCTCTCGTCGGCGGGCGGCTCCGCCTGGCCGGCCGCGGCCGGCAGCAGGCTGCGCCCTTCGAGGCCGGGCGGCGGCGGCACGCCGAGCGCGTCGAGAACCGTCGGCAGCACGTCGACGTGCCGCGCCGGCCCGCGCGCCACGCGGGGCGCGAGGATCCCGGGCGCGTGGACGAGGAGCGGCACGCGGAGCGTCGCCTCGTAGGCGAAGAGGCCGTGCGTCGCCTCGCCGTGCTCGCCGAGCGACTCGCCGTGGTCCGAGGTGAGGACGACGAGGACGCGGCCCTTCCTTCCCTCGAGGATCGGGCGCAGGAGCGGCTCGAGCGCGGCGTCGGCGGCCGCGACCTCGCCCTGGTAGGGAGACGCCGCGAATCGCTCGCGGAAGGGCGCGGGCGGGGCGTAGGGGAAGTGCGGCTCGTAGAGGTGCACGAAGGCGAGCCAGCGCTC
>JAXLRD010000132.1:0-7366 GCA_046331285.1 Vicinamibacteria bacterium | reverse complement strand
TCGCGCTCCTGCGCTTCCTCCCGAAGCACGTCGTGCCGCCGCCGCCCGACGCGCCCGCCCCGCTCGAGCCGCCGGCCCCGCCACCGCGCCGGGGCCGGCCGTCACCCCCGCTCGCGGCCGCGCCGTCGCTTCTCGTGCTCGCGGCCGCCGTCGCGGTCGCCGCCGCCGGCCTCCTCTGGTGGAATCCGCCGGGGCGGGACGCGGCCTTCCAGGCCACGGCCGCGCGCGCCCTGCTGTGGCGCGACGCCATCCCCGCGAGCCTCGAGCCCCTGCTGCCCTTGGCGCCCTTCGGCGCCCACGCGCCGGCCCTCGCGACGCTCGCCGCCGACGTCGCGCGTCCCGCCGGCGGCGAGCCCGCTCCCGCCGTGGCGCTCGTCCTGTGCGCGGCGGCCGGCCTCCTGCTCGTCGGGCTCTACGCGGCGCTCGCCACGCGCCTCCCGCCGTGGACGGCGGCCACGGCCGCCCTCCTCGGCCTCGGCTGCGCGCCGTGGCCCGAGTTCCTGCGGGCCTTCGGCCCCGCCGACGCCCTCCTGGCTCTCGCCTTTCTGCTGCCCGCGGCGACCCTCGCGGCGGCGCACCGATCGCGGGCGTCGGCGACGGCGGCCGGCTTCCTGCTCGCAGCGGGCGCCCTCGCCCAGCCCCTGCTCGCCGCCGTCGCGTTCGCGGCGCTCGCGGTGCGGGCGGCCGTCGATCACGCCTCGCCGCGCGCCGCGCTCGGGCGGCTCGCCCTGGTCACGACCGTCGCGCTCGCCTTCGGTCTGCCGGGGCTCTGGCCGTCGCTTCGCGCGGTCTCGGCCGGCGAGCTGCGGGCCGTGATCGCCTCGGCGAGCGCTTCCGACGCCGCGTGGCTCGTCCGCGGCCTCCTCGTGCTCGTCGCCGGCGTCCTGGCGGCGGCTCCGCTGGAGCGCCGCCGCCCGGTCGTGGCCGCGGCGGCCGCCGTCGGCGCGGCGGCGGTGTTCGTCGTGCGGGTTCACGTCTGGATGGCCGCGGGCCAGGTCCCGGCCGCCGACCGGGCCGCGCTCGAGCGGGCGGCCGGCGGACCCCGGCTCGAGGCCGTGTGCGCCCCCGACGGGCTGCGCGACTGGGTCCCGGCGATCGCCGGGCGGCCCGCGGGAGAACCAGGTCCCTGGATCCCCCCGGCCTACCGGGACGAGTGGAGCGCCCGCTCCCGCAGGTCCTGCGCCCCGCTCGTCCGGTGACATCGTTTCACCGCCGCGGCAGAAACCTCCGGGCGGTTCGGGCGTACTAATGGACAGACGGGGGAGCGCCAGCCACCGACGTGGTGACGGCGTGCTCGGGCTGATCGAATGCCCCCAGAGAGGCCCGCGGCACGGCCGTTGTGTCGGGCGGGCGCTCTCCCGCCTTTTTCGTTTCCGCTCGTCTATGATGGTGCTTTCCAACCGAGGGGAGAGCGTTCCGCATGCGGCTGCGATGGCTGAAGCGCGTCGTGTACGTGCTGGCGCTCCTGCTCGTCGTCTTCGTCCTCGGCTGGGTGCCCTGGTTCCTGGCGGGCGTCGCCACCACGCGCCAGTTCCGCTTCCCGGACCGTGAGAACGCCGGGCTGACCCCGGCCTCCTTCCACCTGCCGTTCGAGGACGCGACGTTTCGCTCGAAGGACGGGACCGAGCTCCGCGGCTGGTGGGTGCCCGCGCCGCAGGCGAAGGGCAGCGTCGTGATGGTGCACGGCCTCAACCGCTCGCGCATCGAGATGATCCGGCGCGCGCCGTTCGCGCACGAGGCCGGCTGGAACGTGCTGCTCTTCGACCTGCGCCACCACGGCGAGAGCGGCGGGCGGTCGACGACGTTCGGCGCGCACGAGAAGGAGGACGTCGAGGCGGCGGCCGCGCTCGCGCGCGCGCGCACCGCGGGGCCGGTGGTGCTGTGGGGCGTCTCCCTCGGCGGCGCCTCGGTCGTGCTGGCCGCGGCCGACGACCCGGCCATCGCCGGCGTCATCTGCGACAGCAGCTACCGCTCGCTCGACGACACCGTGCGCCACCACGTGCACCTCGCCCGGAGCTGGAGGTGGTGGCTCTCTCTCGTGCCGCCGTGGCCGGTGGCCGACGAGGTGTTGTTCTGGATGGGCCGCCGCGGCGGGTTCGATCCCGCCGCGATCGACGTGCGCGCGGCCGCGGCCCGGCTCGCCGGGCGCCCGGCCCTCTTCGTGGCCAACTCCGAGGACCCGCGCATGCCGAAGGACATCGCCTTCGACCTCAAGGCGGCGGCGGGCGACGGAGCCGAGGTCCTGATCGTCCCCGGGAAGAGCCACGGCGGCGCGTGGCGGGACGGCACCGCCGCCTACTCGGCGGCGGCGAAGGTCGTTCTGGAGCGCGCGGCCCTCGCGGGCCCGGGACGAGTGGCGAGCCGTTAGGCCTTTCGAGGAAAGGGAAGAACGTGACCGACGAGAAGCCGCTCCACCAGCCGTTCCCGGAAGAGGACGAGGGCGCCCCGCGTCCCCAGCCCACCTCCTACACGATGGTCGAGCCGCGGTTCCGGGAGATCTACTTCCAGTTCTACAAGGAGACCTACCGGCCCTCGAAGATCGACCGCAAGACGAAGGAGCTCATCGCCATCGCCGCGAGCCTCGCGGCGAAGTGCCAGGGCTGCCTCGAGGGCCACGTGAAGAAGGCCCTGAAGTTCGGCGCGACCCGCGAGGAAGTCTCCGAGGCCATCGCCATCGCGATCGGCGTCAACGCCGCCGCCATCGTCGACCTCACGGACATCGCCGCCGACAACATGGAGCTGCGCCTGTTCCCGGAAAAGTAGCCCCGGGAGGCCGCCCGCGCTGCCGCGCGGGCGGCAGCTACGCCTTCGACCCCAGGTACTCCATGATCGACAGGGTGAGGATGTCGGCGAGCGTCTCGAGCTGCGCCTCGCCCTCCTCGGCGCTGGCCGCGGTCGGATCGCCGAAGTAGGCGTCCTCGCCGCCGGCCTCCGCGAAGGTCTTGGCGCCCTTCTTGAGCGCGGGGCCGAGCGCGTCCATCGGCGGGAGGCTGATGCGCTCCTTCTCCCGCACCTGGGCCCGGGCCGCCGCCATCATGAGGGACGTCTCGAAGCTGCCGCCGTGGTCCCCGGCGTTGAACGCCTCGCCGAGGCGGTCGCACCACCGCTTCTTCGTGAAGTCGGTGAAGCACGCGCCGCCGCCCGCCTTCTTCGAATCCTCGGCGCCCTTCTTCAGCGCCTCGAGGTTCGCCGGCTCCTGGTTCACCGTGACGAGCGCGACGGCGCGGAACTTCTTCGAGAGCGACAGGCTCACGTCGCGGACGAGCGCCGCGGCGGTCTCGGGCGACAGCGAGACCGTGCCGGGAAAGTCTCCTCCGAGCGCCGACACGGAGAACGTGACCGGCGGCGCGATGAGGGCGTGCAGGCCCTTCACCTTCAGCTTCGCCACCGTGCGGCGGGCCATCTCGACCGCGATCAGGGTGTCCGTGGTGATCGGCAGGTGCGGCCCGTGCGCTTCGGTGTTGCCCACCGGCAAGAGCGCGATCGGGCGGTCCTTGAGCGCATGCTCGATCTCGGTCCAGGTCATCTCGGTCATCAGCACGTTCTCGGCCATCGTTCCTCGAAGGAAGCTTCCTTCTTCTCCTTTCGGCGTGAGGGGCTCACGGCGCGCGGTCCGGGCGTTCGTCTCGCGGGGAAATCCTTCCGTGACGGATTCTTATACCCGATCCCCACCGGGCACGCTAGCCCGGCCGGCCGCCCAGGGCGTGATAGGCCCCGGCGTGGTAGAGGAGCGGGCGGCCCGGCTCGGCGGCCAGGGCCAGCACCTCGCCGACCCAGACGATGTGGTCGCCCTCCTCGTGGCGCGAGCGGACGCGGCACTGGATCCACGCGAGGGCGCCCGGCACGAGGGGCAGGCCGTGGCGGCCCTCCACGAACGAGTAGCCGTCGAACTTGTCGCGTCCCGGCGCGGCGAAGCGGCGCGACACGTCCTCCTGCCCCTCGGCGAGAACGCTGACCGCGAAGTGCCGCGTCTCGTCGAGGCCGTCGTTCGCCTCGGACCGCCGGTCGAGGCAGACGAGGACGAGCGGGGGGTGCAGGCTCACGGAGCAGAAGGAGCTGACGGTCAGGCCGAGCGGCCGGCCGGCGCCGTCGCGGGCCGTCACGACCGTCACGCCGGAGGCGAACTGGCCGAGGGTCCGGCGGAAGGACAGCGAGTCCACGCTCACGCCGGGCCGCGCTCCTGCAGCTCGAGCTGCGAGGCGAGGAGAAAGAGGCGCAGGGCGATGCGTCCCGCGACGAACGCCTCGAAGAGGACGAGGGCCGCGGCCTGCGCCGGGAAGCCGCCCGGGGCGAGCCTCGCGTCGCAGAAGGCCAGCGCCGCGAGGAGGAGGCCGCCCGCGAGGCCGACGACGGCGTACTGGCCGGCCGCCGCGGGAAGCCGCCGGAGGCAGAACGCGGCGCTCGAGAGGAAGGCGCCGATCGCGGACAGCCGCTCCTCGCGGACGACGAGGACCTTCGCGTGCGAGGACACCATGTGGAGGGCCACGAGGGCGAGGAAGAGGAGCGCCTGGCGGCCGAAGGCCAGCGCGAGGGCCGTGCGCTCGGAGACGGCCTCCGCGGCCAGTTGGTCGACGCTCCTCGCGAGCGGCGCGTACGCCGCGAAGAGGAGGCTGGCGAGGGCGAGGGCGATCAGGGAGACGCGCACCATGCGGCCGAAGTAGAAGCCCGAGCCGTGGACGAGGCCGCGGAACGTCCAGCCGCCGGCCGGCGCGCGGAAGACGCCGAGGATCCCGCCGGTGAGGAAGAGCTGGAGCAGCACGTAGAGCGCGGCCGCGCCGAGGATCGCGGGGTCCGGGGCAGAGGCCCTGTCGAAGAGCCCCGCCGGCACCGTCCCGCGGAGCAGCAGGTCGAGGTTCCGCAGGGCGAAGCCGTGGCCGAGGAGGTCCGGCGCGACGGCCGACGCCGGGCCTGTCGCGCGCGCCTCGAAGGCGCTCCACCAGTCGTAGTCGAAGCTCTCCGCCATCCGCCGCGAGGCGCCGGTATGGTCGAGCGACTCCTCGAGGACGCCGGCGAGCGGGACGGCGAGGAGGAGCGCGAGCAGGAGGTTCGTGCCGAGCACGAGGAGGACGAGCCCCGGGTTGCGGCGGAGCGAGCGGAAGCCGGCCGAGAGCGAGGCGAGCATCGCGCTAGCCCACCGCCGTCTGCAGCTCGAGGAACGTCTGGAGCCAGAGCAGGAAGCGCCCGGCCCAGCGGGCCGCGGCCCGCCGCGCCGGCTCCTCGTCCTCGATCCACTCGTTGTTGGCCGGCCGGACGTCGATCGCGATCCGGCGGCCCGGGTCCACCACCGCCCGCACGACCTTCGCCCCGGGGTAGTCGAAGCGCTTCCAGCGCTCCTTCCCGTCCCACCGCTCGGTGATCCTGCGCCCGCCCTCGAAGTCGACCTCGATCTCGACCGGGAGGCGCACCCCGCCGCGGCGCTCGACCGTGACGCGGGCGTCCGTGGCGGCGCTCCTTTCGGCCGTGTCCGGCGCGCGCCAGGTCATGCGCCCCGCGTCGTCCTCGAACCATCCCGTCGGCCGGCGCGCCTTCTCGTTGCGGACCTCGACCGCGTAGTCGCAGAGGTCGCTCGAGAAGAAGGTCTGGTCGAAGAACCACTGCCAGTCCTGGCCGGTGACCTCGTTCACCGTCGCGACGAAGTCGGCGGTCGTGGGGTGGGCGAAGCGGAAGCGCCGCGCGTAGGTCCGCAGCACCCGGAGCATCGTCTCCTCGCCGAGGAGGCCCTCGAGCGTCTGCAGCACGAGCGCCGGCTTCCCGTAGGAGTTGAGCGAGTACGAGCCCGCGTCGCGGTACGCCCAGGCCGGCCGCGCCATGACGTCCTTCTCGCCCTCCTGGCGCAGGTCGGGGACGCTGTCGCTCCCGCGCGGGACGCGGACGCCGGGGGCGACGAAGGGCCAGCCGATCCGGCCCGCCCCGAGGAACCCACGGGTCCAGTACCCGTCGCCGAGAGCCTGGTCCTCCGCCTTCGCGGTCATGTACGTGTTGAAGCCCTCGTCGAGCCAGGCCTCCTCGAACTCGTTGTTCGCGACGAGGCCGTACCAGAACTGGTGCCCGGCCTCGTGGATCGTCACGCCCTCGGGGCTCCGCTGCTCGGGCCGCGCGAGGATCGAGGTGCCGCCGGTGAAGAGCGTCGGGTACTCCATCCCGCCCGACGACGAGCGCCAGGCGGGGTCGACGACGGTGATCTGCGGGTACGGGTACGGCGCCGACCACGTGCCGTAGGTCCGCAGCGCGATCTTCGTGGCCTCGAGGTAGCGGGCGGCGAGGTGCTCGTGCTCCGGCTGGACGAGCAGCCGCACGTCGACCGGCGGGTATCCCGGCTCGTCGAAGCGCGCCGTGCGCTCGAGGAAGCGCCGGCTCGCCGTCCACGCGAAGTCGTGCACGTCCTCCTGGACGAAGCGGAACGTCTCGGTGCCGTCGGCGTTCGCCCTCTTCTCCTGCAGCCGCCCGGTCGCGCCGACCACGAACCCCTGCGGCAGGGTGAGGCGCACGTCGTAGACGCCGAAGTCGGAGAAGAACTCGCTCCACGGGTAGAACGGGTGGCAGTTCCAGGCGCCCTTCCAGAAGACGCCGATCTTCGGGAACCACTGGACGACGAAGTTGTAGTCGTGGACCCAGCCGGCGCGTCCGCCGGCGCCGTAGGGCAGCAGCGCCTCCCACGCGATCCGGAATCGGGCCGTCTCGCCCGGCGCGACCGGCGTCGCGCTCGCGACCTCCATCACCGTGCGATCGTCGGCGTTGCCGTTCTCGGCCGGGTAGCGCAGGCTCGGCGTCAGGTCCTGCTCGCCGCCCGCGGCGGAGGCGAGGTGGACGCTTCTCACCTGGATCCACCCGAACGTCCGCTGCTCGCGCTTCGGGTCGCTCGGGGCGCGCCGGCCCTCGCCGCGCGCGCTCGTCGAGAGGTTGTTGCGGAAGGCGTTCCAGTAGAGGTGGAACGGGAACGTCGCCAGCGGCCGGTCGCTCGTGTTCCGCCACTCGAGGACGAGCGATCCCGTGACGCGGTGCGTGTCGGGGAAGAGGCGGGCGTCGATCGAGTAGCTCGCGTTGCGGGGCGAGACGGTCGGAAGCGGCGGCAGGCCGGGGGCGTCGGGGCCGGCCACCGCCGGGAGGGCCGCGGGCCGGCGCGCGGTCGGCGGCGCGGCGCAGGACGCCGCCGCCACGCCGAGGGCGGCGAGGACGGCGCAGGCGGCGAGGGGGCGCATCGGGTCGGGGTTCAAGAGGCCGCGCGGGGTCGCGCGAACCGGGATTCTGGCACGGATCGGATCGCCCGGGCCGGCGGGGCTACCAGGCGCGAACGCGGCCGGTGTCGACGTGGACGAACTGCGACGTCGCGTAATAGCCGACCCCGCCCCCGCGCATCGCGAGCGCC
>JAXLRD010000131.1:0-7369 GCA_046331285.1 Vicinamibacteria bacterium | reverse complement strand
GTACTTCGAGCTCTACGACACGGCCGCGCGGGTGGTGAAGAAGGTCTGCCCGGAGTGCCGCGTCGGCGGCCCGGCCACGGCCGGCAACGCGTGGATCCCCGAGACGATCGCCCACTGCCGCAAGGCGGGCGTGCCGATCGACTTCGTCTCGACGCACGACTACTCGATCCTGCGCGGCTTCGTCGACCCGAAGGGCGAGCAGGCGACCGTGCTCGACACCGACCCGAACGCGATCACGAAGAGCGTCCGCCGCTCACGCCAGCAGGTCGCCGAGTCGGCGATGCCGGGGCTCGAACTCCACTACACGGAGTGGAGCTCGTCCTACACGCCGTCCGACCCGGTCCACGACGTCTACCACCAGGCTCCGTTCATCCTCGACAAGATCCGCAACGTCGGGACCGCGGCCGACTCCATGAGCTACTGGACGTTCACCGACATCTTCGAGGAGTCCGCGCCGCGCACGACGCCCTTCCACGGCGGCTTCGGCCTTCTCAACTACCAGGGCCTGAAGAAGCCGGCCTACCACGCCTACCGCTTCCTGAACGCGCTCGGCCCGACGGAGCTGCGGACGGACGACCCGCAGTCGTTCGTGGCGCGCGACGCTCGCGGGAGCGCCCAGGTCCTCCTGTGGGACTTCACGATCACGCACCCCGGCGACCCGACGCCGAACCAGGAGTACTTCCGGCGCGACCTGCCCGCGAAGCCGAAGGGCGGGGTGCGGGTCGAGCTCTCCTCGCTTGCCCCCGGCTCCTACGCGCTCGAGGCGACGCGCGTCGGCTACCGCGAGAACGACGTCTACTCGGCCTACCGCGACCTCGGCGCGCCGTCCCAGCTCACGCGGGCCGAGGTCGAGGCGCTCCGCGGGATGAGCGACGGCAGCCCGTTCCTGCGGCAGGTCGTGGCGGTCGGCGCGGACGGCCGCTTCGCGCGGGAGCTCGAGCTGCGCGAAAACGACGTCTACCTGCTGACGCTGACGCGCCTGCGCTGAGGGGGGGCGGCGCGCGCCGGCCTCACTCCTTCTTCTTCTCCGGCTCCTTCTTCTCGGGCACGGGCGTCAGCTCGACGCTCGAGCGGAACTCCTGGTAGAGCCGCGGCGGCTCCCCGGCGAGGCCGCCGCCCTTCTGCATCCGCCACAGCTGCGCGCCGACCCGTCCGCCGCTCGCGTCGTAGATCGTCAGCATGTCGGAGGACGAGGAGATCTCGGCGGAGCCCATGCCGCCGCCGCGGCGGATTCCGCCCGGGCCCCCGAAGGGGTTCGTCGAGCCGCCGTCGATCATGCCGCCGCCGATGCTGCCGTGCCGGCCGACGCGGATGGCCACGAACAGCTCTGCCTGATCGGGCTTGAGGACGACGACGTACTTGCCCCAGCGCTCCATGTCCTCGCGGATCGCCTGGACGGCGCGCCGCTCCTCGGACAGGACGTCCGGGTTCGTCATCGCGTCCGTCTCGGAAAGGAAGCGGTCGCCGAGGTCGTAGCCGATCGCCACGTAGCGGGCCTGGGCGATCCGCGCGGGCACGCCCTTCTTTCCCGCGAGCGCGGCGGCGGGGGCGAGAGAGAAGAGAAGGAGCGCGGCGGAGGCCGCGAGCCGAGTCCGGCGCATGTCCACCTCCCTCGCACGACTGTACACCCCGTGGCTCGCCGCCGGCGCCGGAGTTTTGCCGGGGCCGCGCTCCGGCGGAGAATGGCGGCCGTGGCCCCGTCGATCGCGGTCGGACTGAACGCCGTCATCGTGGCGGTGACCGACGACGAGCCGCGGCTGCTCACCGTCGAGCGCTCGGCCGACGACGCGGCCGGGGTCGGGGCGCACGAGCCCGCGCTGCCGTTCGGGCCGCTCGATCCGGCCGGCCACCGCACGCTCGAGCTGGGCCTCCGGGCCTGGGTGCGCGAGCAGACGGGCCTCGACCTCGGCTACGTCGAGCAGCTCTACACCTTCGCCGACCGCCATCGCGACCCGCGCGAACGGCGCGGCGGCGCGCGGGTCGTCTCGATCGCCTACCTCGCGCTCGTGCGGGAGGGCCGGGTGGCGGGGGAGGGCCACGCGCGCTGGCGGGGGTTCTACGAGTTCCTGCCGTGGGAGGACGCGCGCCGGGGGCGGCCCGTCCTCGTCCAGGCGGTGATCGCGCCTGCCCTCGCCCGCTGGGCGGCCGAGCCGCGGGAGGCCGACGCCCGGCGCGCCCGCCGCGAGCGGGCGGACATCACCTTCGGCCTGCGCGGGGCCGCCTTCGACCCGGTGCGGGTCCTCGAGCGGTACGAGCTGCTCTACGAGGCGGGCCTCGTCGAGGAGTCCTCGCGCGACGGCGCCGCGCCCGGCGCGGCGGACGACGCGCTGCCGCGCCTGGGCGAGCCGATGGCGCTCGACCACCGCCGCCTGATCGCGACCGCCTTCGGCCGCCTGCGGGGGAAGCTCAAGTACCGGCCCGTGGTCTTCGAGCTCGTCCCCGCGAGCTTCACCCTGCTCAAGCTCCAGCGCGTCGTCGAGGCGCTGGCCGGGGCCCCCCTCCACAAGCAGAACTTCCGTCGCCTCGTCGAGACGGCGGGGCTCGTCGAGGGCACCGGCCTCGTGGAGTCGCGCGGCGTCGGCCGGCCGGCGGAGCTCTTTCGCTTCCGCCGCGAGGTGCTTCGCGAGCGGCGCGCGCCGGGGGTGAGCACCGCCCGGTGAGCCGGGTCACTCCCGGCTCTTGACTTTTATACTCTCGATCAGCATATTGGTTGGCGAAGGGCAGCGACGCTGCCCTGTTCTTTGGCTCCTATTATGCTCATAGAGAGTAGAATAGGAGAGGAGGGAGCCGACGCGATGACGAGCCAGGCTCACGACGTCCCGGCCGCCGAGCCGGTCTTCACGCCGGAGGTCGCGCGCCGCACGGCCGACGTCCTCGACCGTGTGCGCCGCGTGATCCCGGAGATGGAGTGGCCCGTCCACGCGCCCTACGTCGACGCGATCCGCGACTGGAAGAAGAGGCGCAATGCGGTCGTCCTCGCCCACAACTACCAGACGCCCGAGATCTTCCACGGCGTCGCGGACATCGTGGGCGACTCGCTCGCCCTCGCGCAGAAGGCGGCCGCCACCGACGCCGACGTCATCGTCCTCGCCGGGGTCCACTTCATGGCGGAGACGGCGAAGGTGCTGAGCCCGGAGAAGACGGTGCTCATCCCGGACCCGGAAGCCGGGTGCTCGCTGGCGTCCTCGATCACCGCCGCCGACGTGCGGCTCCTCCGGCAGCGCTACCCGGGCGCGCCGGTCGTGACCTACGTCAACACCTCGGCCGAGGTGAAGGCCGAGTCCGACGTCTGCTGCACGTCGGCGAACGCGGTCGAGGTCGTCGAGTCGCTGGCGGTCCCGCGCGTCGTCTTCCTCCCCGACGAGTACCTCGGGAAGTACGTGGCGTCGAAGACGAGCACCGAGGTGGTCCTCTGGAAGGGGCACTGCGAGGTGCACGAGCGCTTCACCGGCGGCGAGATCGCCCGCTTCCGCCGGCAGAACCCGGGCGTGTCCGTCCTCGCGCACCCGGAGTGCCCCCCGGACGTGCTGGCCGCGGCCGACTACGTCGGGTCCACCGCGGGCATGGTCGACCACCTCGCGCGGGCGCGGCCGGCCCGCGTCGTGCTCGTCACCGAGTGCTCGATGAGCGACAACGTCGCCGTGCAGTTCCCGGCGACGGAGTTCGTGCGGCCGTGCAACCTCTGCCCGCACATGAAGCGCATCTCTCTGCCGAAGATCCTCCGCGCGCTGCAGACGATGGAGCACCGCGTGGAGGTGGAGCCGGCGGTGGCCGGGCGGGCGCGGCGCGCCGTCGAGCGGATGCTGGCCGTGGGTCGCGGAGAAGGCCGATGACGCGGCTCGACGCCGTGCGCGAGGCCGACGTGGTCGTCCTCGGCGCCGGGGCGGCCGGGCTCTCGGTGGCGCTCGGCCTCGGCGGCCGGCGCGTCGACGTGCTCGCGAAGGGCCGCCTCGGGAAGACGGGAAACAGTCCCTGGGCCCAGGGCGGCGTGGCCGGCGCGGTGGGCGCGACGGACTCGCCGGCGCTCCACGCCGCCGACACGCTGGCCGTCGCCGGCGAGCTGGGCGATCCATCGGCCGTCGCTCGCCTCACGAGCGACGGCCCGGAGCGGCTGCGGCAGCTGCTGGCCCTCGGCGCGCGGTTCGACCGCGGCGCCGACGGCGCGCTCGACCTCGCGCGCGAGGCCGCGCACTCCCGCGCCCGCGTGCTGCACGCGCGCGACGCCACGGGGGCCGAGGTCGTCCGCGCGCTCGGGGAGGCGCTGCGCGGCCGCGGCGGCCTGTCCGTGTTCGAGCAGGCGATCGCCCTCGACCTCGTGAGCGACGGCGGCCGCGTGGCCGGCGTCCTCGCGCGCCACGCGGACGGCGCGGTCGTGCTCCACCGCGCGCGCGCCGTCGTCCTCGCCACGGGCGGGATCGGCCAGGTCTTCTCCCGCACCACCAACCCGGCGGAGGCGACGGGCGACGGCCTCGCTCTCGCGTGGCGGGCCGGCGCGCCGCTCGCGGACGTCGAGTTCGTGCAGTTCCACCCGACGGCCCTCGACGCGGGCGCGGACCCGATGCCGCTCCTCACGGAAGCGCTGCGCGGGCGCGGGGCGACCCTCGTCGACGAGGCGGGCGTCCGCCTCCTCGACGGCGACCGCGCCGAGCTGCAGTCCCGGGACGTCGTGGCCCGCGGCATCTGGGCCGCCCTCGCCGGCGGCCGCCGCGCGTTTCTCGACGCCCGCGCCGCGGTGGGGGAGGCCTTCCCGGAGGAGTTCCCGACGGTGTTCGAGGCGTGCCGCGCGCACGGGCTCGACCCGCGGCGCGAGGCGATCCCCGTCGCGCCGGCCGCCCACTACCACATGGGCGGCGTGGCGGTGGACCTCGACGGCCGCACCGGCCTGCCCGGACTGTGGGCGGCCGGCGAGACGGCCTGCACCGGCGTCCACGGCGCGAACCGGCTCGCGAGCAACTCGCTCCTCGAGGCGCTCGTCTTCGGCGCGCGCGTCGCGCGCTCGGTGGCGGATACACTTCCCCACGTGAATCGCCCGGCCGCTGCTCTCGCCCTGCCCGAGGTCGCTCCCGCCGCGTCCGCGCCGGAGGCGGTGCGGGCGCTGCGGGCCCTCGCCTGGGAGGCCCTCGGCCTCGTGCGCACGGCCGACGGACTGTCCCGCGCTCTGGCGCGCCTCGACGGCCTCGAACGAGCGATCCCGCCGGGCGCGGTCGAGGCGCGCAGCCTCGCGACCGTCGCGCGCCTGGTCGCGACGGCGGCCCTCGCGCGGCCCGAGAGCCGCGGCGCGCACTTCCGCGCCGACCGGCCCGCCGCCGACCCGGCCTGGCGCCGGCGCATCGTGATGCGGCGAGCGGCCGGCGCGGTCCGCGTCGCGCTCGAGCCCGTGGCCCCGGCCGCGGCGGCCGCCGGAGCGTCCGCGTGACCGCCGTCGCGCCGCTGCCCCCGCTCGTGTACGAGGGGCTCGTGCGCCGCGCCCTCGAGGAGGACCTCGGCCGCGCCGGCGACGTCACGACCGACGCGGTCTGCCCGCAGAACCTCGTCTGTCGCGCGCGCCTCGTGGCCCGCGTGGCGGGCCGCGTCGCCGGGCTCGACGCGAGCCTTCTCGCCTTCCGCCTCCTCGATCCCGGCGTGAGGATCGAGGTCTGCGTCGCCGACGGCGGCGACGCGCGGGCGGGGGAGACGATCGCCCGGATCGAGGGCCGGGCCCGCGCCCTCCTCGCCGCCGAGCGCACCGCGCTGAACCTCCTCGGCCACCTGAGCGGCGTCGCCCCCGCGACGCGCGACGCGGTGGCGAAGCTCCGCGGCCTGCCCACGCGCGTCGCCGCGACGCGCAAGACGACCCCGGGGCTGCGGGGCCTCGAGAAGCACGCCGTCCGCCTCGGCGGCGGCACCCCTCACCGCTACGGGCTCGACGACGCGGTTCTGGTGAAGGACAACCACGTGGCGCTGGCCGGCGGCATCGCCGAGGCGGTGCGCCGCGCCCGCGAGAGCGTCGGCCACCTGGTCAAGATCGAGATCGAGGTCGACACGCTCGAGCAGCTCGACGAGGCCCTCGCGGCCGGGGCCGAGGTCGTCCTCCTCGACAACATGGACGAGGCGACGCTGCGCGAGGCGGTGCGCCGGGCGCGGGGCCGCGCGGTGACGGAGGCCTCGGGCGGGGTTCGGCCCGAGACGATCCGCGCGGTGGCCGAGACGGGCGTCGACGTGGTGTCGCTCGGCTGGCTCACCCACTCCGCGCCGTCGCTCGACGTCGCGCTCGACGTCGAGGCCTGACGCGCGCGCCGGGGCGGGCCGGCGGCGGGCCTCTTCGTCACTATAATCTCCGCGCCTTTCGAAGGAGCGGAGATCAGCATGTCACGTCCCCGGGCGGTCACCCGCCGCCAGTTCGCGATCCGGGCCGCCGCGGCGGCCGCCTCGTTCACCATCGTCCCCCGCCGCGTCCTCGGCGGGCCGGGCCAGACGCCCCCGAGCGACCAGCTCACGAAGGCGGTCGTCGGTGTCGGCGGCATGGGCCGGCAGCACCTGACCTATCCGGGCGCCGTGCTCCGCGCGGTGTGCGACGTCGACCGCTCGCACCTCAAGTCCGCGCTCGACTCCGTCGGCCCCGGCGTCGCCGGCTACACCGATTTCCGCGAGGTGCTCGAGCGCCCGGACATCGACATCGTCCACGTCGCGACGCCGCCGCACTGGCACGGCCTCATCTCGCTGGCCGCGATCGAGGCGGGCAAGGACGTGTGGTGCGAGAAGCCGATGACCCGCACGATCGCGGAGGGGCGCGCGGTGCGCGACGCGGTGGCCCGCACGGGCCGCATGTTCCGGGTCAACACCTGGTTCCGCTTCCAGAGCCCGTTCTACGGCCTCGGCTCCGAGGTGAAGCCGGTGAAGAAGGCCGTCGCGGCCGGCCTCCTCGGCTGGCCGATCAAGGCGACCGTCAGCGCCGCGACGGGCTTCGACTGGAAGTTCTACTGGACGGGTCTCACGAGCCTGCCGCCCGAGCCGGTGCCGGCCGAGCTCGACTACGATTTCTGGCTCGGCCCCGCGCCGGTGAAGCCCTACCACCACCACCGCGTGCACGGCACCTTCCGCGGCTACTGGGACTACGACGGCGGCGGCCTCGGCGACATGGGGATGCACTACCTCGACCCCGTGCAGTACATCCTCGACAAGGACGACACGAGCCCGGTCGAGGTGTGGGCCGACGGCCCGCAGCAGCACCCCGACGCCTGCGGTACGTGGCGGCGCGTCGAGATGAAGTACGCGGACGGCTGCACGATCGTGCTCGACGGCGAGAACCGCGACAAGGACGCGCCGTTCCTCGAGGGGCCGAAGGGGAAGATCTACCGCGGCATCCGCTCGGACATCCCGCGGTTCGACG
>JAXLRD010000130.1:0-7430 GCA_046331285.1 Vicinamibacteria bacterium | reverse complement strand
TCTGTCCCGCCTTCGTGTCGAGAGAGGCGGTCTTCCCGAAGCACCGCACCGGCACGCGCCCGCCGCGCGTCGAGCGCACCACCGCGCGCGCGAGGGCACCGCCCTTCCACGCGAGGTCGACCTCGAAGCCGCCCCGAGCGCGGAGGCCCGTCACGGAGCCGTCCGGCCACGCGCGCGGCAGCGCGGGCAGCAGGTCGAGCTCACCCGCGTGGCTCTGGAGCAGCATCTCGGCGATGCCGGCCGTGCCGCCGAAGTTGCCGTCGATCTGGAACGGCGGGTGGTTGTCGAACAGGTTCGGCAGCGTCGACTTCGCGAGGAGCGTCGTCAGGTGCCGCAGTGCCTCGTCGCCGTCGCCGAGGCGCGCGAAGTGGTTCACGATCCACGCGCGGCTCCAGCCCGTCCCGCCCCCGCCGTTCGCGAGGCGCCGGTCGAGAGACGTGCGCGCGGCCTTCGCGAGCTCGGGCGTGCCGCGCAGCGTGATCGAGTGCCCCGGGTGCAGGGCGAACAGGTGCGACATGTGCCGGTGCCCCGGCTCGGCCTCGTCGAAGTCGACGAGCCACTCCTGGAGCTGGCCGTGCTTCCCCACCTGGTAGGGCGGGAGTCGGTCGACCGCATGACGCAGGCGCCCGGCGAACTCCGCGTCCTCGCCGAGCCGGCGCGAGGCCTCGAGCGTGTCGTCGAAGAGCTCGCGAATGATGCCGAAGTCCATCGTCGCGCCGACGCAGAGGACGCCTTCCTGGCCCTTCTCGTCGATGAACGCGTTCTCCGGCGAGTGCGACGGGTTCGTGACGAGGCGGCCCTTCTCGTCCTCGACCAGGAAGTCCAGGAGGAACTGCGACGCCTCCTTCAGGGTCGGGTACGCCTTCCGCAGGAAGGCCTCGTCGCCGGAGAAGGCGTAGTGCTCGAAGAGGTGCGTCGAGAGCCACGCCGCGCCCATCGGCCACAGGCCCCAGCGGGCGCCGTCGACGGGCGTCGCCTGGCGCCACAGGTCCGTGTTGTGGTGGGCCACGAAGCCGCCGGCGCCGTAGTGCTCCTTCGCGACCCGCCGGCCCGGCTCGCGCAGCTCCTCGATCAGGTCGAAGAGGGGCTCCTGGCACTCGGCGAGGTTCGCCACCTCCGCCGGCCAGTAGTTCATCTCGGTGTTGATGTTGATCGTGTACTTCGAGCCCCACGCGGGGACGACGTCGTCGTTCCAGATCCCCTGGAGGTTCGCGGGCTGCGTGCCCGGCCGCGAGCTGGACGCGAGGAGATAGCGCCCGTACTGGAAGTAGAGAGCGGCGAGCCCGGGGTCCATCCGCCGGCGCGAACGGCGGCGAGGCGCACGTCGGTGGGCACGGCGTCGCGGTCGCGCGAGCCGAGGTCGAGGCGGACGCGCGGAAGAGCGCGCGGTGGTCGGCGAGGTGGCGGACGAGGAGGGCGCCGTACGGCCTCGGCGTGCGCAGCGCGCTTCCGCACAGGCCGGCCGCGGGATCGCGGCCGCGGAAGCTCGTGGCCGCCGCGAGGCGCAGGGTCACGGCGCGCGCGTCGGTCACGCGCAGGCCCGCGTCGTCGGCGTCGACGCGGCCGCCTTCGCCTCGACCGCGAGTTGCACCGCGAACGCGAGTCCTTCGCCGTACCAGCGCGCCTGCAGGCCGTGAGACTGCTTCGAGGTGGTCCTCAGGCCGTCGCCGAGTCGCCGCGCCAGCGGCCCGTCATCAGCCGGCCGCGTCGCCCGGCCGGGAGCGCCCAGGCGAACGGCTGGCGGCTGTCGAGCGCCACGCGGAACCGGAGCGCCTCCGGGCCATCCGCCGTCAGGCGGACGACGATCGCCTGGTCGGCGCGCTCGAGAAGACCTCGCGGGTGAAGGTCGTCCTCCCGACGCGGTAGCGGACGCGGACGACGGCGCGGTCGAGATCCAGCTCCCGCCGATAGTCGGCGAACGTTTCGTGGCCCGTCGAACGAGATCCGCAGGTCGCCGAGCGGCTGATAGGCCTGGAGGTGGCGCGGCCGGCCCATCAGCTTCTCGTCCGCGAGGTCCTGGGCGTCCTTGTAGCGGCCCTCGCGGATGAGCTGGCGCACCTTCGGCAGGTACTGCTAGGCCTCCGGGTTGACGGGGTCGTACGGCCCGGCCCGACCAGAACGTGTCCTCGTTGAGCTGGACGCGCTCGGCCGGCACGCCCCCGAAGACCATCCCGCCGAGCCGGCCGTTCCCGATCGGCAGCGCCTCGACCCACTCGGTCGCCGGCTGCCGGTAGAAGAGGACGGGCCGGTGGAGGCGGCGGGCTCGGGGCCGGCGGACGCGAGGCCGGCCACGAGCAGGAACGAGGCCGCGCGAGGACCTGCGGCCTCGGCGCGAGAGCGGCGCGGTGACTGTTCATCGTTCGACTCCCGGTGCGCGCCGCGCCTAAGGCTCGAGCGCCACCACGGTGACCGACTTCGGCTCCAGCGTCAGCGCCAGGGCGCCGCCCGCCGCCTTCACCGCGAAGGGCTTCGGCGCGACCGCGTTCGGCGCCTCGAAGGTGTTGACGCTGTCGACCTTCGGCGCCGCGAGCGTCTCCCCGGCCGCGGACTTCGGCACCACTCCGCCGATCGTCGGCTGGATCGTCACCGGCCGGTTCGGGTCGAGGTTGGTGAGGGCCAGCCACAGACGGCCCGACGCGTCCCTCGCGGCGATGGCGTCGACCCGCGGCAGCGTGACCGCGCCGCTCGTGTACGCGCCGGCGTCGAAGGAGACGGGCACGAACGCCGCGTCCTGGAAGGGCACGTACATCCGGAAGACGTGATAGGTCGGGGTGAGGACCATCTTCTCCCCGTCCGTGAGGATCATCGCCTGCAGCACGTTCACCATCTGCGCGATGTTCGCCATCCGGACGCGGTCCGCGTGCCGCGCGAAGATGTTCAGGTTGAGCGCGGCGAGGACGGCGTCCCTCTGGCTGTTCTGCTGGGCGAGGAAGCCCGGGTGGCTGCCGGGCAGCGGCGCGTACCACCCGCCCCACTCGTCGACCGCGAGGGCGAGCTTCTTCTGCGGGTCGTACTTGTCCATGATCGCGGAGTGGGTCGCGACGATGCGGTCCATCTCGAGCGTCGCCTTCAGGATCTCGGCGTACTCCTTCTCGCCGAAGCCCACGGACAGGTGCGACGGAGGCCACTTCGGGACGGTGTAGCTGTGGAGCGAGAGGCCGTCGATGTCCCAGCTCCAGGAGCGGCCCTGCCAGGCCTTCATGATCGTCTCGGTCCACTCCGTCCAGCGCGGCCCGTCGCCGCCGGGGCCGACCGCGATCCTGAGCATCCGCGTGCCGTCCTGCTGCTGGTCGGGGTTGAAGTTGCGGACGAAGCGGCTGTAGGCCTTCATCTGGGCGAGGTAGTACTCGGGCGTCATGTTGCCGCCGCAGTCCCAGCTCTCGTTCCCGAGGCCGAGGAAGGCCACCTTGTACGGCGCGGGATGGCCGTTCGCCGCGCGCTCCTCCGCGAGCGTCGTCGGCGGGACGCTGGTCATGTACTCGAGCCACTCGGCGCCTTCCGCCACGGTGCCGGAGCCGACGTTGACCGAGACGTACGCCTCGGCGCCGATCTGCGCGGCGAAGTCCATGAACTCGTGCGTGCCGAAGGCGTTCGTCTCCGTGACCCCGCCCCAGTTGGGGTTGAGGGTGACCCCGCGCCGCGGAGAGATGCCCTTCCGCCAGTGGTACTCGTCGGCGAAGCAGCCGCCGGGCCAGCGGACGTTCGGCACCTTGAGGGCCTTGAGCGCGGCCACGACGTCGTTCCGGATCCCGCGGGTGTTCGGGATCTTCGAGTCGGTCCCCACCCACACCCCGCCGTAGATCCCGGTGCCGAGGTGCTCGGCGAACTGGCCGAAGATCTGGCGGTCGATCTTCGGGCCGGGACGGGAAGGTTCGACGGACAGGGTGACCGCGTCGCCGGCGGCGAGCGGCCGAGCGGCCGCCACGAGAAGGACGGCGGCGAGGACGAGACGAAGGCGATCGAGCTTCATTCTTCGGGTGCTCCTTCCCGGGTTGAGGCGCCCGACAGGCGGACGCGGATCGACGTGCCGGCGCCCAGCGCGCTCTCGACCTCGAGCCGCGTCCCGAGGGCCCGCGCCCGCTCGCGCATGCCGGACAGGCCGAAGTGGAAGCCGCCGGACGGGTCGGCGGGCAGGCCGCGCCCGTCGTCGCTCACCGAGAGCGCCACGGCGTCGGCCGCGAAGTCGATGGCGACCGACACCCGCGAGGCGCGGGCGTGGGTCAGGGCGTTCGTGAGCGCCTCCTGGGCGATCCGGAAGAGGTGGTGCTCCGCGGCGACGGACAGCCGGCGGGGAACGCCGCTCACCTCGACGCTCACCCGCGGCCCGCCGCCGGCGGTCAGCTCGCGCGCAACTTCGCGCACGGCCTGGGCGATGTCGCCCTTCTCCAGGGCCTGGGAGCGGAGCTGGTTGACCGTGCGCCGCGTCTCCTCGCGGGAGTACCCGACCATCCGGAGGGCGGTCTCGAGGCTGCGCTCGACGGCCTCCGGCCGGCGGGCGAGGTGCTGGCGGGCCGCGTCGACCTGGAGCGCGATCCCGGCGAGGCCCTGCTCGAGGGTGTCGTGCAGCTCGCGCGAGAGGCGACGCCTCTCGTCGAGCACGGCCTGGAAGCGCTGGCGGAGGCGCCGCAGGCGCGACGCGTGGAGGAGGAGGCCGGCGGCGGCCAGCGAGGCGGCCACGAGGAGAGCGAACCACCCGGTCCGCCAGAAGGGCGGGGTGACCCGCAGGCGCAGGCGGACGCCCTCGGTGTTCCACACGCCGTCGTTGTTGGCGGCGCGCACGCGGAAGACGTAGTCGCCCGGCGGGATGCGGGCGTAGGAGGCGGAGGTCTCCGGGCCGACCGGGCTCCAGTCGGGATCGAGGCCCTCGAGGCGGTGCGTGTAGCGGTTCTTCTGCGGAAGGATGTAGCTGAGCGCGGCGAAGGTGAAGGTCACCTCCGCGTGGTCGTGCGGGAGGACGAGCTCCGCCGCGCGCGCGATCGGCCGGATGAGGGGCGAGCCGGCGGCCCCCGCCGTCACGGAGCGGCCGCCGATCCGCAGCCCGGTCAGCACGACGGGCGGCACGCGCGTGTTGGTCTCGAATCCCTCCGGCCGGAAGCGGGTGAGGCCGCGGGCGGTGCCGAAGTAGAGCTCGCCGCCGCGGGAGCGGAACGCGGCGCCCCGCACGGCGATCCGGCTGGTGACGCCGTCCCTCTCGTCGAAGGCGAGGACGGCGGCGGCGGCGGGGCTCTCCACGGCGCCGCGCAGCCGCGCGAGGCCGCCGTAGGTGCCGGCCCAGACGTTCCCCGACGCGTCCTCGGTGATGCTCACGACGTTCGGGTTCGGCAGGCCGTCGCCGACGCCGTAGGCGGCCAGCCGGCGCCCGGACGCGTCGAGGCAGGTGATCCCCCGCTCGGTCCCGACCCACAGGTGGCCGCGGGTGTCGACGTGCAGGGCGTCGACGAACGAGCCGACGATGGCCCCGCCCCCGGCGGCGTCGCCCGAGAAGCGGCGCACGACCCCGGCGCGGCGGTCGACGTGCTCGACGCTCGTGGGCGACGCGAGCCAGAGCCCGCCCGCGGCGTCGACCACGGCGTCCGAGACCTGGCCGAGGCCGGCGCCCGGCACGCGGTCGGAGAGGGGCACGAACGTCTCGCGCCGGGCGTCGAACAGGAAGGCCCCGTCGTTCGTCGCGACGAGGATCTCGCCGTCACCGGCGTCGAGGACGCGCCAGATGTTGTCGCTCATCGCCGAGCGGCGCGCGGCCGGCGGATGGAAGAAGCGCACGGCGCCCGTGCGCGTGTCGATGCGGCACAGCCCGGTGCTCCAGAAGCCCGCGAAGACGCGCCCCTCGGCGTCGGCCAGGACGCTCTGCACGGCGTTCGGCGACGGCTCGGATGCGCTGCGCGGCAGGGGGAACGCGCGCACGGCGCCCTTGCCCGGCTCCACGACGTGGAGCCCGCCGCCGTCGGTGCCCAGCCAGATCCGGCCGTCGGGCCCCTCCGCGATCGACGTGACGCGCGGGTCGCCGAGGCCGCCGAGCCCCGGGCGGATCGCTTCGAATCGCTGCGCGAGCGGAGACAGCCAGCTCACGCCGAAGCCGTTGGCGCCGGCCCAGACCACGCCCTGCTCGTCGCGGAAGAGGGCCCAGATCGAGGGGCTCCCGATGCTGCGCGGGTCGTCCTGCGCGGGCCGGTGGTGAGCGAAGCGCCCCGTGCGGGTGTCGAGGACGTCGAGGCCGCCGTTCTCCGTGCCCACGTAGACGAGCCGCTCGCCGTCGCCGGCGAGCGCCACGACCTGCGCGACGCTCAGCGAGTCGGCGCGCCGGGGGTCGGGACGGTGGCGCGTCACGCGACCGCTCGCGAGGTCGACGCGGAGGAGGCCGGCTCCGTAGCCGGCGACCCACAGGGTGCCGGCCGGCTGCTCGAGGAACGCGGCAAAGAACGAGTCCTCTCCCTCGCCGTGGCTCGCCTCGCCGACGGGAAACGGACGGTAGGCGTGCGTCGCCCGGTCGAACTGGAAGAGGCCCGCCCGCTCGGTGGCGACCCAGAGCGTCCCGCGCGAGTCCTCCGTCACGGCCATGACCCGCGGCTCGACGCCCGCGGGATCGATGGGGAAGGCCACGAAGCCGCGCGTGGCCGGGTCGTAGAGATCGAGGCCCCGGGCGTGCCCCACCCACAGGCGGCCGGCGCGGTCCTGGTGGATCGCCTGGACGTAGGCGGCGCTCAGCGAGCCCGGCCGGCCGTCGGCGAGGTGGCGCTCGAACCGGCCGGTGTCGCGGTCGAGGACGCCGACGCCGGCCCGGTCGCTCGACATCGTGCCGACCCAGAGGCGGCCGGCGCGGTCCTCGAGCAGGCAGCTCGGCTCGCCCGCGGGCAGGGAGGCCGGGTCGTCGGGGTCGTGGCGATAGACCACGAGGCGCGCGCCGTCGTAGCGGACGACGCCGCGGGCCGTCGCGAACCACATGAACCCGTCGCGGTCGCGGAGGATGGAGCGCACGTACGAGTGAGGGAGGCCGTCCTCGACGGTCAGGTGGCTGAAGGCTCCCGGCGCGGCGGCCGGCGGCGCCGGAACGGCCAGCAGCAGGGCGGCGGCGAGAGTCCAGCCGGAGGGAGCCACGGCGAAGCGATTCTCGTCCCGCCGAGGGCCTTCGTCCACGCGCCCGCGCGGCGGTCTCCGCGTAGGATCCCGCTCCTACGCCCGGCCGGCCCCTCGCTCCTTCGGCTCGGCCCCGCCGCGGCGGGTTGCGACGGAGCGCGCGGCCTCCGCATGATGCGCCCCGCATGCGGCCCGACTCACTCGATGCGCGCGATGCCCCTCTTGATCGCGACCGCGACGGCCTCGGTCCGCTGCGTCACCCCGAGCTTCTCGAAGATGCTCGAGATGTGGTTCTTGACCGTGCTGCCGGCGATCCCGAGCTCGCGCGCGATCCGGGCGTTGCTCGCACCCTGGAC
>JAXLRD010000129.1:0-7449 GCA_046331285.1 Vicinamibacteria bacterium | reverse complement strand
CGTCCGCCACCCCTCGGCCCTGGCGACGCCCCAGTCCGAACGCCGCCCGGCCGCTCGGATTCGATGCAACCCGTGCGCCAGCCTCCGCAGCGCCGAGCGGCACGGTAAGTCGTTCGGCCGCCGGATGTTCGCTCCGCTCAGCCGCAGGTCGCCCGGCCGACTTGCGGCGGCGGCGGAAGGCGCGGCCGGAAAGCGGACGTCAGGCCCGCGCCAGGAGCGCGTCGATGTCCGGCCGGGCCGGGGCCGACGGCTGAGCGCCGAGCCGGGTGACGGACAGCGCGGCGGCCGCGTTCGCGAAGCGCACCGCCTCGGCCAGCGGCCGGCCTTCGACGAGAGCGACCGCGAGAGCGCCGCAGTGGACGTCGCCGGCGGCGGTCGTGTCGACCGCCTGCACGGCGAAGCCCGGCACGAGCGACCGGATCTCCGCGCCCGCCACGTACGCCCCGCGCGCGCCGAGGGTCAGGACGACCGTCTTCGGCCCGCGCGAGAGGAGCGCCCCGGCGGCAGCCGCGACGTCCGCGTCGGACGCCACCGCCCGACCGGTGAGGAACTCGGCCTCGCTCTCGTTCACGGCGAGGCACGCGAGCCGGGCGAGCGTGCCGTCGGCCACCGCGCGCGCCGGGGCGAGGTTGAGGATCACGGGCTTGCCGAGGCCCGAGGCCATCTCGACGAGGTGGTCGAGGGTGTCGGCCGGCGTCTCGCACTGCGTGACGACGCAGGCCGCCGCCGCGATCGCCTCGCGCGCCGCGTCGACCCGCGCCGGCGTCAGCCTCGCGTTGGCCCCCGGCGCGACCGCGATGTAGTTGTGGCCTTCGTCGCCGACCATGATGAGCGCCGTGCCGGACGCGACGCCGGCCTCGGTCGACACGTGGCGCGTGTCGATGCCGTCCCGACGGAGGCTCTCGGCCACCTGCTGGCCGTAGGCGTCGTCGCCCACGCAGCCCACGAAGCAGACGCGCCCCCCGGCCCGCGCCGCGCCGACCGCCTGGTTGGCGCCCTTGCCGCCGAAGACCTGAGCGAACGTGCCGTCGAGGACCGTCTCGCCGAGCCGCGGCAGGCGCGGCATCTTCATGACGAGGTCGATGTTCGAGCTGCCGACGACGACGATCGAGCCGGACACCGCTCGCCCCTACACGAGCCGCGCCGCGATGATCATCGCGAGCCCGGTGATGAAGAGGACGAACATCGCCGCGATCAGGCGGCCCGTACCCTTCGGCGCGGCCTGGAACTCCTTCCACACGAAGACGCCCCATGCCGCGGCCACCATCGTCGCGCCCTGGCCGAGGCCGTAGGAGATCGCGAAGCCGGCCTGCTCCGAGGCGATGAGGCTCATCGTCATGCCGAAGCACCAGACGAACCCGCCGATGAGGCCGACGAGGTGGAGCCACGGCGTGCCCTTCGCGAAGTACTCGCCGTACGTCGTCGGCCGGCCCGAGACCGGCTTCCACATGAAGAAGGTGTTCCAGAGGAAGTTCGAGAGCAGGATGCCCACGGTGAAGACGAGCATCGCCGAGAAGGGCGTGAGCTTCCCCGCCTGCGGCGCGCGGAAGTCGGTGATCATCGAGGCCGCGACGAAGCGGTAGAAGAAGCCCATGAGGAGGCCCGAGAGGACGGACAGCGCGAGCCCCTTGCCGGAAGCGCCCTTCGCCGAGGGCAGCTTCGCGTAGGCGCGCGCGTCGACGAGGATCGCGGCCACGACGAGCGCGACGCCGCCGAAGAGGAGCGCGGCGTTGCCGACCGGCGCCGCGAGGTAGTTCACGACGACGCCGATCACGAGCGCGAGGCCCACCGCCACCGGGAAGGCCACCGCCATGCCCGCGATGTCCGTCGCGGCCACGATCATCAGGTTCGACAGGTTGAAGACCACCCCGCCGACGAACGCGGAGACGAGAGCGGCCGACTCGGCCTGCCGCAGGTCGGCGAGGAACGAGCGCCCCTCCCCGCCCATGCTCCCGAGCGTGAAGCCGAGGACGAGCGAGGTCAGCACCAGGCCGATCGCGTAGTCCCAGTAGTAGAGCGGGAACGGCCAGTCCTTCGGCGTCAGCTTGAGGGTGTTGGCCCACGAGCCCCAGCACAGCATGGTGATCAGGCACAGGCCGACCGCGACGGCGTAGGAGTCGACGATGATCATGGAACCTCCGGCGGGACGTGAGCGAGATACACCCGGGCGGGGGCCGCGTCAATCGCGGCCTTGCGGCCGGCCGGGGCCGGGGGCACCATTCGCCATGCAGCGACCCGGGTGGGACGAGTACTACATGAGCATCGCCCGCGCGGTGGCGGCGCGCTCGAACTGCGTGCGGCGGCGGGTCGGGGCGATCATCGTCGTCGAGAAGGCGATCATCGCGACGGGCTACAACGGGACGCCGATGGGTGTCCGCAACTGCATGGACGGCGGCTGCCCGCGCTGCGCCTCCGACGCGCCGCCGGGCGCCGGCTACGACACGTGCGTGTGCGTCCACGCCGAGCAGAACGCGATCGTCCTCGCCGCCCGGCACGGCAACGCCACGAACGGCGGGGTCCTCTACGCGACCCTGCGCCCCTGCTTCGGCTGCGCGAAGGAGTCGATCCAGGCGGGGCTGCGCGAGATCGTCTACGAGGAGCCGTACGAGTACGGCGCCGGCCTCGAGGAGGCCTACCGGCGGCTGATCGCCGACTCCGGCATCACGCTGCGCGCGCGGACGAGCGCCTGAGCTAGAGCCCCTGCCGCCACGACTCCGCGGGGACCGCGGTCGCGAGGGTCGGCGGGTCGACGAGCGGGCGCGGCGGGGCGAAGGGCTCGGTCGCGGCCACGGTGAGGACGAAGGCGCCGAACCGCTGCCACCAGCCGTGGTGAACGCCGCCCTCCGCGAGACGCACCTCCAGCGGGAGCCAGCCGTCGACGCCCGGGCCCGCCGGGAGGCTCACCTCGACGGTGAGCGTGTCCCGCCGCAGCCCGGTCCGCAGCACCTTGAGGGACGACTCCTTGCCGCACCACACGAGGTTGGCGAGGAGCGCCCGCGCGTCGCCCTCGGGCGCCGCGAGCACCAGCGCCCGCTCGGCCGGCGTCAGGAAGTCGAGGACGAACGCGTCGGTGCGCGGCTCGACGAGCTCGAGGTCGCAGCCGAGGCGCGTGCCCGGCGGGCCGACGACGCAGACCGCCTGGTCCGCGCGGTCGGTCATCGTCAGGTACGCCTCGGCCGGCCGGCCGTCGACGAACGGGGCCGGAGCGCCGTCGGGCGCCCGGTCGATCACCACCGACGCGAGCTCGGCCGGCGCGTCGGCCCGGCCGAGGTAGAGGGCGAGCGCCTTCTTCGCGGTCCACCGCCCCAGCCGGAACTCGGTGCGCCGCTTCGCGAAGCGCAGGCGCCCGACGTAGCCCGCCTCGAGCGGCGAGAGCCACTCGTCGGAGGCGGGCGCGTCGCCCATCCCCTGCGAGAGGAAGCGGAGGCCGCTCGTCATGCGTCCATTCTCCCGGGAAGGACCGGCCGCGGGAAACGGGAGCCCGCCGCGTGATCCAAATGGACGGGTACGGACGGCCCGCGCCGGGTGCAAGATAGCCTCGCCATGAACGGCCTCGCCCCCTGGCTCGGCGTCGCCCGAGCGCCCTTCCTCGCCCTGCCCGTGACGCTCGTCGCCGCCGGCGCCGCCGCCGCGTCCTGGGAGGGCTCCTTCGGCTGGAAGGAGACCCTCCTCGCGCTCCTCGGCCTCGTTCTCCTCCACGCCGCCGTGAACGCGCTCAACGAGGCGAGCGACATGGAGCGCGGCATCGACCTCGAGACGAAGCGCACTCCGTTCTCGGGCGGCAGCGGCACGCTGCCCGCAGGCCTCCTGAGCGTCGGCGCGACCCGCGTGTTCGCCTACGGCTGCGCGCTCGTCGGCGGCCTCGTCGGCGGCTGGTTCGCGCTCCGCCTCGGCCTGCCGTTCGTCGCGCTGATGGCGTTCGGGGCGGCCGCCGTCCTCTTCTACTCCGACGTCTTCGCCCGCACGGGCCTCGGCGAGATCTTCGCCGGCCTCGGCCTCGGCGCGCTGCCGGTCTGGGGCGCGGCGTGGGTGCAGGGAGCCGCCCCGGGCCGCGCCGCGCTGTGGGCCGGCGTCCCGGCCTTCTTCATGACCTTCGACCTGCTGCTGCTGAACGAGTTCCCGGACGAGGCGGCCGACCGCCGGGGCGGCCGCCGCAACCTCGTCCTCCTCCTCGGCCGGCGCGGCGCGGCGCTCGCGTACGCCCTCGCCGCGATCGCGGTGCCGGTGTCGATCGTGGCCGCGGTCGCCCTCGGCGCGCTGCCGAAGCAGGCGCTCGTCGCCGCGCTGCCCTCCGCCGTGCTGCAGAAGCCGCTCGCGTGGGCCTTCTCCCGGCCGGAGGAGGACCCGCCGCTGCCCGCCATGGGCGCCAACGTCGTCTGGAACCTCGCCACCAACGCCGTCCTCGCGCTCGCGCTCGTCGTCGCGACCCTGATGCGCTGAGCCACGAACGAATCCGAACCCCCGAACCCCTCGAACAGGAGAGAGCATGCGCACCCGACTCGCCGTCGTCCTCGCCTCGGTCCTGCCCGCCGCCGCGATCGCCGCGGACCCGTCCGTCCCCGCCGGCTTCACCGCGATCTTCAACGGCAAGGACACCTCGGGCTGGCACATCAGCCAGACGAACCACCACGGCAACAGCTCGGGCTGGGCCGTGAAGGACGGGATCCTCACGGCGACGCAGGACCGCCCCGGCAACGGCGGCATCCTGCTCACCGACAGGAAGTACAGGGACTTCGAGGTCTCGCTCGAGGTCAACCCCGACTGGGGCTGCGACGGCGGGCTCTTCCTGCGCAGCAACGAGGCGGGCGACGCCTACCAGGTCATGCTCGACTACCTCGAGGGCGGCAGCGTCGGCGGAATCTACGGCGAGGGCCTCGAGGGCGTCCAGTCGAAGGCGACGCCCGAATACGTGAAGCTGTGGAAGAAGGGCGAGTGGAACCACGTCCGCGCCCGCATCGAGGGCGACGTGCCGCACATCCAGGTGTGGCTCAACGGGTCTCCGCTCGTCGACTGGAAGGACACCGCGAACCACCTGAAGGGCGGCGCGACGGACGGCATGATCGCCCTCCAGATGCACGCCAGCAACGAGAAGATGCCCCGCTGGAAGCAGGGCGGGTTCCACCGCTTCCGCAACGTCGCGGTGAAGGAGCTGCCGCGGTAGACGACGGCCGGGGTCTCCCGGCCGCCCTCCCATGCGCCTGCGCGTCGTCGCCTGCGAGATCTTCTTCCGCGAGGTCTGCCACCTCGCCGCGGCCTCGCCGCACAAGGTCGACGTGGAGTTCCTGCCCAAGGGCCTGCACGACCTCGGCGGCGCGACGATGCGCGAGCGGCTGCAGGCGGCGATCGACACGACCGATCCCGCGAAGCACGACGCGGTGGCGCTCGCGTACGGCCTGTGCAACAACGGCCTCGCGGGAATCGAGGCGCGCCGCGTGCCGCTCGCCCTCGTCCGCGCGCACGACTGCGTCACGGCGTTCCTCGGCAGCCGCGCGCGCTACGCGCGCACCTTCGAGGAGCGGCCGGGCACCTTCTTCGAGACGACCGGCTGGCTCGAGCGCGGGACGGACGGCGGCCCGTACGGGCTGCCGAGCCAGACGGGCACGCTCGGCTTCGACCTCGCGACGCTCGCCGCGAAGTACGGCGAGGACAACGCGCGCTACATCCTCGAGACGATGACCCGCCACTACCGGCGCGTCGCGTTCGTCCGCATGGGCGTCGAGCCCGACGGCTCGTTCGAGGCCCGCGCGGCCGAGCTGGCGGCGGAGCGCGGCTGGGAGTTCGAGGCCCTCGACGGCGACCTGGGCCTCCTGCGCCGGCTGGTCGACGGCCGCTGGGAGGGCGAGGACTTCCTCGTCCTCCAGCCGGGCGAGCGGGCCGCGCCGACGCTCGGCCCCGAGGTCCTCGTCCGGGAAGGCTGAGAGCGCTCAGCCGACGATCGCGTCGTGCTCCCAGGCGAACCGGCCGGGCGTCGCGTCGAGGGCCGCGCGGGCGGCCGCCGACGCCACGACGTCGGCGTCGACCGCGCGGTAGCGCCGGAGCGGGCCGGCGAGGAGCGGGCCCGCGAGCGGCGCGAGCTTCCGGGCGATCGCCTCGCCGCGACGCGCCTCCGGCCGCGGGCCGAGGAGGAGGCTCGGCCGCAGGGCCACGACGCGCGCGAAGCCCATCGCCGCGACCGCGTCCTCGGCCTCGCCCTTGCATCGCAGGTAGAAGTTGGAGGCGCGCCGGTCGGCGCCCACCGACGAGACGAGAACGAACGTCGAGGCGCCTCCCTCGCGCGCCCAGCGCCCGAAGGCGAGGACGGCGTCGACGTCCACGGCGCGGAAGGCCTCGCGCGAGCCCGCCTTCGCGATCGTGGTGCCGAGGGCGCACACGGCGGCCGCCGCCTCTTCGACGGGCTCCCGGTGCAGGTGAGCGAAATCGACGACGCGGGTTTCGAGGCCGTCCCGGGGCGGGAGGGGCCGGCGCGACAGGGCCACGACGCGCGCGAACGCGCCGGGGGCGAGGAGGTGAGGGACGGCGAAGCCGCCGACGAGGCCCGTCGCGCCGGCGAGGAGGACCGTCTCCGCCATCGCCTAGAGGTTCGCCCGCAGGAAGGCGAGGACCTCCTGCCGTCCCTCGGCCGTCTCCTGATGCGCGACGTCGTAGCGCAGCAGCTTCCACCGCTCGGGATGACCCGCGTCCGCGTAGACCTGCTTCAGCTCGCGGTCGACGACGTCGAGCCCCTTCTGCGGCGTGAGGTCGTCCTTCCTTCCGGCGAGCGCGAGGTGCGCCCGCGGCGCGACGAGAGCGTTCATGTCGGCGGTCGTGAAGTGCTTCAGCAGCGAGGGCACGTAGTAGTAGATCCCGTGGCCCTTCAGGCCCTTCTCGGCGAGCAGCGTGTGCCACTCCGTGAGGCAGTTGATGTCGACGGTCGCCTTCACCCGCTCGTCGAGGGCGGCGAGCCACTGCGCCATGCTGCTGCCCATGGACATGCCGAGGGTCCCGATGCGGCCGGGGTCGACGTCGCCGCGCGTCGCCAGCCAGTCGAGGGCGCGCACGGAGTCGTAGACCATCATTCCCCAGAGCACGCGGCCCTGCCACAGCATCGCCTTGAAGGTGTCGGCCTCGGTCTCGTGCTGCCGCTCGCCGAAGCACCAGTGGTCGATGCAGAGGGCGACGTAGCCCTCGTCGGTGAGGGCCTTCGCGTACGGGACCGGGTAGAGGTAGGAGCGGCCCTCCACGAACTCCTTCTTGCCGATGTCGTAGCCGCCGCCGTGCGAGTGGTTGAAGACGATCGCCTGCGCCTGGTGGCACAGGCCCTTCGGCCGGGCGAGGTACGCCGGCACCGGCTCGAGGCCGTTCAGGTCGAAGACCCACGACTCGAGCACGTAGCCGTCCCGCTCCTGCTGGCCCGTCTTCTCGGCCTTGATCGGGCGCGAGCGGTCGGGCAGGTCGCCGAGGAGCGCCCAC
>JAXLRD010000128.1:0-7508 GCA_046331285.1 Vicinamibacteria bacterium | reverse complement strand
CATGAACGGCGTCCTGCTGCCCTTCGTGCTCGTCTTCATGATCCGGCTCGTGAACCGCCGCTCGATCATGGGGGAGTTCACGAACGGGCGGGCGTACGACGCCGTGTCGTGGGCGACGGTGGCGGTCCTGGTGGCCCTCACGGTGATGATGGTCGCCACGAGCGTTCTGCCCGGCGCTCACTAGGCGGGCCGAAAGGGTCCTCTCCGGACGATGGCTGGCCACTCCGTGATCAGCCGGAGGCCCCCAAATCGCTCATCCCCCCCCCGTTTTCATCCAAATTCTCGAATAAGAGCGTTTTCGCCCCGGGCTCGAGCCGGGCCGGGACCACGCCCGATACGTCCTTCATTGACAAACATTTGCAGTGCGCCTGCGCACGTTCGTCGCTCCGCTCGGTTCAAGCAATTGAATAGCAGGCCGGCAGGCCCGGAATACGCCCTGCGTAAGTTGCTGATCGGACGGCGGTTGCGTGAGGCTGCCCTGGGCGGGATCTGGCCCCGGGATTGCTGTTCTCCGGCCCATCGACAACGCTCCGGTCGAGCAGGCGTCGTCTCGTCACCCACATCTCTGATCCGCCGAAACGTCGGGGCATCGGTCCTTTCGCAGGGCCACTTGGAGGATGCATGAGGTTGAGAGTTTCCGTCGCTCTGCTCGCGACGCTCGCGGTCGCGATGCCGCTGGCCGCGCAGGAGCAGAGAGGCTCGATTCAGGGCGTTATCAAGGATTCCCAGGGCGGCGCCCTCGTCGGCGCGACCGTCACCGCGAAGATGTCCTCGGCTCAGGTGTCGAGGGCGGAGCGGGTGAGCGGCCCCGGCGTCAGCGTCGTCACCGACGCGAGCGGCGAGTACCGCTTCACCTCGCTCCTGCCTGGCCGGTACGAGGTCACGGCCAACCTGTCCGGCTTCGCGCCCGCGACGACGCGCAACGTCGACCTTCGCCTCGGCGCGGTGCTGACCATCAATTTCGCGCTGAACCCGGGCGGCATGGCCGAGACGGTGCAGGTCGTGGCCGAGTCCCCGCTCATCGCCATCAGCCAGAGCGCGCGCTCGACCTCGATCCGCGACGACGATATCGAGAAGATGCCCAAGGGCCGCGACTTCGTCAGCCTCGTCACGCAGGCGCCCGGCGCCAACATCGAGGCCAAGTCCGGAACGAACGCGGTCATGATCGACGGCTCCTCCGGCGGTGAGAACCGCTGGATCATCGACGGCGCCGAGGCGACCAACATCCAGAGCGGCGCCCAGGGCAAGACGATGGTCACCGACTTCGTCGAGGAGGTCCAGGTCAAGTCCTCCGGCTACACCGCCGAGTACGGCGGCTCGACGGGCGGCGTCATCAACGTCATCTCGAAGAGCGGCACGAACCAGTGGCGCGGCGACGCCCTGATGTACTACCAGTCGGAGGGGCTCGACTCCAACCCGCGTCCCACGCTCCGCCTGAAGCCGACGAACGACGCCGAGTCCGAGTACGTGACCTACAAGAAGGACACGTACAACCGCTTCGAGCCGGGCTTCAGCCTCAGCGGCCCCATCGTCCGCGACAAGGTGTGGTTCTTCGCGGGCTACCTCCCGCAGTTCCGCCCGCTCGACCGCAACGTCACGTTCCTCTCGAACGGCACCAACAAGACCTACAGCGAGGACTACCGCTCGAACTACCTGACGTCGAACGTCACCGCTCAGCTCGGCCCGCAGTGGCGGATCCGCGCCGCCTACAACCTCTCGAACCAGAAGTACGAGGGGACGCTGCCGGCGCAGGACGGCACCAGCAACCCGGCCGCGAACTTCGCGGTCAACAACGTCTACCCGAACTGGGCCGGGTCGGCGACGATCGACTGGACGCCGAGCAACAAGGTGTTCATGAGCCTGCGCGGCGGCTACGCGTGGCAGGACTCCTACACCGAAGGCGTCTACGGCAAGGACCGGTTCACCTACTCCGGCTCGTCCCTGGGCCTGGCCGGGGTTCCCGCCGACTTCCAGAAGGCGAGCGGCTACTCGAACGTGCCGACGAACAACGCCAGCACGCGCAACCAGCAGAAGCGCTTCCGCCTGGACTGGGACACCACGCTCTTCTTCTCCGGCGGCGGCGAGCACCAGCTGAAGTTCGGCGCCCAGCTCGACCGCATCGGCCTCGACCAGCTCACCGGTGAGCAGGGCAACCTGGTCCGCATCTACTGGAACCAGTCGCTGGCCGGAGCCTCGCCCGCGCGCGGCACCTTGGGTCGCTACCAGGTCCGCAGCAACGGTCCGTTCCCGCAGCAGGGCTTCATCACCCAGGGCAACGTCTCGACGAACAACATCGGCCTCTTCGTTCAGGATTCCTGGACGATCGGCCGCCGCCTGACCCTGAACCTCGGCCTCCGCACGGAGAACGAGAAGGTCCCGACGTTCGTCGACAACGACCCGTCCGTGCCGAAGTACGCGATCGAGTGGGGCTTCGGCAAGAAGCTCGCGCCGCGCGTCGGCTTCGCCTACGACGTCCAGGGCGACGGCAAGACGAAGGTGTACGGGTCGTGGGGCGTCTTCTACGACATCTTCAAGATGGAGCTGCCGCTCGGCTCGTTCGGCGGCCAGAAGTGGCTCGAGTACTACTACACGCTCGACTCGGGTGACCTCAGCCAGATCATCGACAACCCGAACTGCCCGCCGGCCTGCCCCGGCACGCTGCAGCGCGGCCCGATCGACTTCCGTCACGTCGGCCTCGGCTCGGACTACATCGACCCCGACCTCAAGCCGATGCAGATGCAGGAGGTCGTCGGCGGCATCGAGCGCGAGCTCGCGTCGAACCTCTCGGTGAGCGCCCGCTACGTCCACAAGTGGCTCGTCCGTGCGATCGACGACACGGGCTCGGTCGACGCCAACCAGAACGAGATCTACATCATCGCGAACCCGGGCGAGGGCCTGACCTCCGTCGCCTACACCTTCTCCGACGGCAGCGGCAGCGTGGCCATGCCGAAGCCGAAGCGCCAGTACGACAGCGTCGAGCTCTCGCTCAACAAGCGCATGTCGAACAACTGGTCCGGCCGCGTCAGCTACCTGTGGAGCCGCCTGTACGGCAACTACTCGGGCCTCTCGCAGACGGACGAGAACGGTCGCCAGAGCCCCAACGTCGGCCGCCTCTACGACTACCCGGTCATGGAGTTCGGCGAGGACGGCCAGCCGGTCTACGGCCTGCTGGCCACGGACCGCACGCACCAGTTCAAGGCGCAGTTCATCTACGACTTCCACTTCGGTCTGAGCGCGGGCCTGAACTGGTACGGCGCCTCGGGCCTCCCGCGCTCGCGCGAGATGGGCTTCCTGCCGCCGAACAACTTCCCGGTCAACTACCTGGGCCGCAACAGCGACGGCCGGCTGCCGTTCTACAGCCAGCTCGACCTGTCCGCCCAGTACCGTCTGAAGCTCGGCCAGAAGCAGGCGGTCACGTTCATGGCCAACGCGATCAACCTCCTCGACCAGAAGACGGCGAACAACTACTACGCGACCGAGTCCTACAACAACGGCGTCAACGGCGACCAGGACGCGTTCTACCGCGGTCAGCTCGACTTCCAGGCCCTGAAGGCGGCCCAGGGCGTCCGCACCGACGCCCGCTTCATGAAGGACAGCGGCTACCAGGGCGTTCGGTCGATCCGCCTTGGCGTGAAGTTCAGCTTCTAGTCGTGTGAGACGCCGGCCGGGCCGCGCGGCCCGGCCGGTTCCTCCGGAAGAAGGGGTGGCGGGCTCCGGCCCGTCACCCCTTTCGTGCTTTCCGCCGCGGCGGTGCCCCCGCCGCAGCCCCCGTCCTCCTGCCCCGGCCCGACCTCGCCCGCCCGAGCGCGGCTAGCGCGGCGCGGGCGGAGGCGCTCGCGCAGGCGCGGCTGGTTCGGGTCGAGCGCCAGCGACTGCTCGAAGGCGCGTCGCGCCTCGGCCGGCCGAGGCAAGGCGGCCGTGCCGGCGGGCCGTGGACCGAGCGCCCTGCCGGGGCAAGGCGGCGCGCCGCGTCGAAGTCCTCGAGGCCTTCAGGCACTCGCGGTTCTGGATCCGCATCCGCCCGCAGGCGATCCGGAAGCCGACGTCACCCGGGTGGCTCGCGACGACGCCGTCCATGAGTCGGAGCGCCCGGGCGATGTCGTCCTGCTGCCAGGCGTCGATCGCGATCTCCTGCACGTGGTCGGGGTCGAGCCCGTCGCCGAGCGCGCCCAGCAGAAGCTCGTCGGCCTCGCGCGAGCGGCCTTCCTTCTCGAGCAGCGCCGCGAGGTTGTACTTCGCCGACGACTGGTGCGGGTCGAGGCGCAGCGCCTCCTCGAACGCGGCTCTTGCTTCCTTCGTCTTCCCGGCCTCGAGGAGCAGCGTCGCCTCGTTCACGAACGAGCCGCCGGTCCGCGTGCCGGTCGAGGCGCCGTCGGGTCGCGTCGTCGACTCGCCGGCCCCGACGTAGCCGAGGGCCTTGAGCCGGTCGACCGCCTCGCCGGCCGCCGCGCCGCCGGCCGTCGCGGCGGCCGCCGCGGCGGGGCGCGCCTGGCGGACGCCGTAGTTCCTCGCCGGCAGCACCTCCGGCACGCCCGCGAGCGCGGGTCCCTCGGTGCCCGCGGCGCGGGGGAGGCCCAGCAGCCCGAGGATGGTGGCCGTCACCTGACCGACCCGGCCCTCGCCGCGCCCCGCCGAGGCCTCGACCCCGCGGCCCCAGAGGAGGAACATCCCCTCGGCCCGGTGCCACAGGCCGGCCGTGGCGCCCTGGAGCCCGCTCGTGCGCGGCCGTCCCTCCTTCCACAGGAAGCCGTGGTCGGAGACGACGAGGAGCGTCGCGCCGGTTTCCTCCGCGAGGGCGCGGTACTCGCCGAGGAGGCCGTCGACCTCGCGGAAGAACGTCCGAGGCACCGACTGGTAGCGCTCGAAGTCCGCGGGGTCGATCCCGTCCTGGCGCGGGGGCGCGTACGCCGCGAAGACGTGGCCGATCGTGTCGGTGCCCTCGAGGTAGACGATCGACAGGGCCGGCCTCTTCGTCCGGATCCACTCGACGGCGAGGCGGTGGTAGAGCCGCGTCTCGACGAGGATCCGCTCGAGGGCCGTCTCCGGGTGGGCCCAGGGGTTCCCGTCGGACCTCAGGCGCTCGAGCTCCGCCGCCGTCAGCTGCGGAAGGTACGCCTGCAGCGCGGCGAGGGAGACCTCGGCCTCGACCTTCCGGCGCTCCGCGAGGACGCGCGCCTCTTCCGCGGCCGGGTGGACGAGCCCGGCGGCCGGAGTGTCGCGGACGTAGAACGCGAACAGCCGGTCCGAGACCATCAGGCCCTTCACCGGCTCGGCGGGGTGAGTGGCCCACATGCCGACGACGGCGACGTCCTTCCCCTGGTCGCCCGCCATCTCCCAGACGGCCTTCTCCTGGCGCTCGTCCGCGGTGATGGGCTCGCGCGCGCCGGTCGCCGGGTCGAAGCGGGTGAAGTCGAGGATCCGGTGCCGGAGCGGGCTCGTGCCCGTCATCATCGTCGTCCAGACGAGCGGCGAGAGGTGCGGCTTGAAGGAGCGCAGGACGCCCGAGCGGCCCTCGCGCACGAGACGATCGAGGTTCGGCATCGTGCCGTCGCCCCGATAGCCGTCGAGGAGCTGCCAGTCGGCGGCGTCGAGGCCGACGACGATGACGCGCGGCTCGCCCGGGCGCGCGAGCCACCACCACGCGGCGCCCCCGAGCGCGAGGGCCAGTGCCGTCCCGCCGAGCAGCCGGCCCATGCGGCGGCGTGCCGCACCGGCCGCGGGCGGGGGCCCGCCCGGCGTCGCCGCGTCGCGCGTCGCGCGGGCCTCGGGATCGCTCGTCCCCGCGGCCCTCTTCTTCCTCGACCCCTTCGCCATCGCCGGCTAGCGGCCCGTCGAGCCGAAACCGCCCTCGCCCCGCTCGGTCTCGTCGAGCGACGCGGTCCCGGTGAAGCGGGCGCGCTCGACCCTCTGGACGAGGAGCTGCGCGACGCGGTCCCCGGGCGCGATCCGGAATGGATCCTTCCCGTGGTTCACCAGCACGACCCGCACCTCGCCGCGGTAGTCGCTGTCGATGACGCCGGCGAGCGTGTCGATGCCGTGGCGGACCGCGAGGCCGCTGCGCGGCCACACGAGGCCGACGTGGCCCGGCGGGATGGCGACGCGCAGGGCGGTCGGCACCGCGGCGCGCGCGCCCGGCTCGAGGACGACGGCCTCCGAGGCGCAGAGGTCCGCGCCGGCCGCCGCCGCCGAGCCGTACGCCGGAGCCCGGCCGCCCGCCGACAGCTGCGCCCGCACCTCGATCTCTTCGCTCATTCCCCGTCCTTCTGTGGTTCGGCCCCGCGCCGCGCGGAGGCTATCATGATCGGATGAGCCGGACGAACCTCTTCGGGACGAGCCGCGACGGCCTCGCGGCGGTCCTCGCGGACGCGGGAGAGCCCGCCTTCCGCGCGAAGCAGGTGTACGCGTGGCTCTACCACCGGCGCGCCCGTTCGATCGAGGCGATGGCGAACCTGCCGAAGGCCCTGCGGACGGCGCTCGAGGAGCGCTACGAGGTGCGGTGGCCCGAGGTGCAGGAGCGGGCCCTCTCCTTCGACGGCACGCGCAAGTATCTCTTCCGGCTCGAGGACGGCGCGACCATCGAGGCGGTCTATCTCCCCGAGGACGACCGCCGGACGATCTGCATCTCGACGCAGGCCGGCTGCCCGCTGAAGTGCGCCTTCTGCCTCACGGGCATCGCCGGGTACAAGCGGAACCTCCGGCCCGCGGAGATCCTCGGCCAGGTGGCGACGGTGATGGAGGAGCACCCCGTCTCGCAGACCCACCCGCACCGCGACGCGGAGGATCCCTTCCCCTGGAACATCGTGATGATGGGGATGGGGGAGCCGCTGCTCAACTACGACGCGACGGTCGCATCCCTGCGCGTGCTCCTCGATCCCGACGGCTTCGGCGTGCCGGCGCGCAAGCTGACTCTCTCCACGGTCGGCATCCTCCCCGCCCTCGAGAAGCTGGCGGCCGAGCCCACGCGGCCGAACCTCGCGATCAGCCTCCACGCGCCCGACCCCGGTCTGCGCCGCGCCCTCATGCCGATCGAGGAAAAGTACGCGATGGGCGACGTCGTCGACGCCGCCCTCCGCTACCCCGTGCCCCGCGGCGGCCGCGTCACCTTCGAGTACGTGCTCCTCGGCGGCGTCAACGACCAGGCGGCCCACGCCCGCGCGCTCGCCCGCCGCCTCGCCGGCCGGCACGTGAAGGTCAACCTCATCCCCCTGAACCCCGCGCCCGACATCCCGTTCCGCGCGCCCTCGCCCGAGGCCGTCGACGCCTTCGGCGCGCGGCTCGCCGAGGCCGGCGTGCGCGTGTCCGTGCGCCGCGCGCGCGGGCAGGACATCCTCGCCGCCTGCGGGCAGCTCCACCTCAAGAAGGCCGCCGCCGCGGCCGCGACCGCCCGGCCCTGACTCCGCCCGACCTCTCCCCGCGCCGCTTCGCCGCCTGTCTCGCCCTCCTCTCGGGAGCCCTCCTCGCTCTCCTCCTGCTGAACGGCGGCGCGGCCCCGCTCGAGCGGGCCGAGA
>JAXLRD010000127.1:0-8492 GCA_046331285.1 Vicinamibacteria bacterium | reverse complement strand
GAGGTGCTGCGCCAGGGCACCGGCGTCATCGCGATCGATCCGAAGGGCGACCTCGCGAACCTGCTGCTGCTCTTCGACGACCTCGCCCCCGCGTCCTTCGAGCCCTGGATCGATCCCGAGGTCGCGCGGGCGGCCGGCGGCGCTTCGAAGGCCGCGTCCGACGCGTCGGAGCGCGCGAGGAAGGGCCTGGCCGAGTGGGGGCTCGGGCCGCAGGACGTGGCCGCCCTGCGCGCGAACCACGACGCCGTCATCTTCACGCCCGGGTCGAACGCCGGCGTGCCGCTGAACGTGCTGCAGTCGCTCGACGCGCCGGGCGTCTCCTTCGACTCGGCGGAGGAAGACCTTCGCGACGAGATCCAGTCCGTCGTCGCCGGCCTCCTCGCCCTCGTGCGCACGGACGCCGACCCGCTCCAGTCGCCGCAGGCCATCTTCCTCGCGACGCTCGTCGAGAAGGCGTGGCGGGCGGGCAAGGGCCTCTCGCTCGAGTCGCTGATCGGACAGATCGCCGACCCGCCCTTCGACCGGATCGGCGCGCTGCCCCTCGACACCGCGTTTCCGAAGAAGGACCGCCAGTCCCTGCTGATGGCGCTCAACAACCTCCTCGCCTCGCCCGCGTTCGAGACCTGGCGGCAGGGGGAGCCGCTCGACGTCGGCAGGATGCTGCGGGCGGCGGACGGGCGGCCCCGCCTGTCGATCGTGTCGATCGCGCACCTCGCCGACGAGCAGCGGCTCTTCGTGACCGCCCTCCTCCTCGACAAGGTGAAGACCTGGATGCGGCGGCAGGGCGGCACGACCGCGCTGCGCGCCCTCGTCTACATGGACGAGGTCTTCGGCTTCTTCCCGCCGCACCCGGCGAACCCGCCGACGAAGCGGCCGATGCTGACGCTGCTGAAGCAGGCGCGCGCCCAGGGCGTGGGCGTCGTGCTCGCGACCCAGAACCCGGTCGACCTCGACTACAAGGGCCTCGCCAACATGGGCACGTGGCTCGTCGGCACGCTGCAGACGCAGCAGGACCGCGAGCGGCTCTCGAGCGGGCTCTCCGGGGCCGGGCTCGAGCCGTCGAAGGTCGCGGCCTTCCTCGACGCGACGAAGAAGCGGGTCTTCCTGCTCCACGACGTCCACCGGCCGGCGCCCGCGCTCGTGCAGTCGCGCTTCGCGATGTCCTACCTGCGGGGCCCGCTCACGCGCGAGGAGATCGCGCGGCTCATGGACCCGGTCGAGGCGGCCCAGAAGGCCGCCGCGCCGGCCGGAGCGGCCGCGGCTCCGCCGCCCGCGGCGGGCGCGCCCGTGCTGCCCGCGCCCTTCCGCCACCTCTACCTCCCGAAGTACGGCGCGGAGATCGCCGAGCCGCACGTGCTCGTGAAGTACGCCGTCCGCTACAAGGGCGCGAACGAGACGATCGGGGTGCGGGCGTGGCCCCTCGCGGGGGCGACCGCGGCCGACGCCCTCGAGGCGGAGTCGTTCGACCTCGACGAGGCGGCGCTGGCGAACGACGCGAAAGCCGGCCTGCGCTACTCGGACCTGCCCGCCTGGCTGGCCGCGGCCGGGGCGAAAGGCGTCGAGAAGGCCGTGCGCGACCGGCTGCCCGACAAGCTGGCGGTGGCCCTCTTCCACGACCCGCTCACCGACGAGACCTCGCGTCCGGGAGAGACCCGCGACGCGTTCGCGGCCCGCCTCGCCGGCGAGGGCGGCGGAGCGGCGGCGGCGAAGCTCCGCGAGAAGGCCGACAAGAAGCGGCAGGAGCTGGCCGTGCGCGAGCAGGAGGCCTCCGGACGCCGCCAGGAGAAGTGGATGGCGATCGGCTCGGCCGTCCTGCGGAACATCGGCCTCCTGACCGGGCGCAGGCGGTCGGTGAGCGTCTCGGGCGTCGGGTCGGTGCTGTCGAAGAACCGGATGGAGGACAACGCGGAGGCGCGCGTGGAGGCGCTGCGGGCCGAGCTCGCCCAGCTCGAGCAGCAGCTCGCCGCGGCGACCCAGGTGGATCCGGCGCGGCTCGAGGAGCAGGCGCTCGTTCCGGCGCGCGGCAGCGTGAAGCTGCTGCGCTGCGACTTCCTCTGGGTGTACTGAAGAGGCCATGGCCCCCGAATACCTCGTCCACCTGCCCGACGGCTCGGAATACGGGCCGGTCGACCGCGCCACCCTGGTCGCGTGGCGCGAGGAGGGGCGTCTTCCGATCGACGCCCTCGTCTGGCCCGAGGGCGCGCCCGCGTGGCTCCGCGTCGACGAGGCGCTCGGCGACGTGCCGCCTCCCGTCGTCTCTCTCCCGCCGCCGGAGCCGGCCGCCGCCGCCCCGGCCCGCCGCGCCTCGGATCCCTCGCTGCCGGCGGCCGGGGCGCCTTCTCCGCGGCGGGCCTCCGACCCGAACCTGTCGGTCGCCCCGGCCGCGAAGGGGACGGCGCCGCGCCTCGTGTCGCCGTCGGTCGCGAGCTCCGTCGTGACCTCGGCCTCGGACACGATCGCGCCTCCCGCGCGGGCCGGCCTGCGGACGAGCGGGGCGCGCCCCGCGGCCGCGCCGCCCCCGGCGAAGTCGCCGGCGCCCTCGCGCGCCTTCCTCCTCGGCGTGTCGGCCCTCGCCCTCGTCGTCGCGGTGTCGGCGGCCGGTCTCTACGTGCTGCGCCCGTGGCTCGCGAAGCGGGCCGAGGTCGCCGCGGTGAAGAGCCACGCCCTCCCGGACCGGCGGATCGAGCTCGGCGAGGCGGGCCTCGTCGCCGAGCTGCCCCCGAGCTGGGTCGCGCTCCGCCCCGCGAACCCGTACGTGACGGCGGACGACGCGCGGCTGCGCCTCGCCGCGCCCGCGGTGCCGGTGTTCGCGGCCGTCCGCGTCGTGGTGCGGCCGGCCCAGATGGACGCGCTCGACGTGTTCCTCGACGATCTCCTCCGCGACCGCGTGCCGCAGCAGCCCTCGATGAAGGCGGGCGGGCGGGCGGACGTGCAGCTCGGCCGGGGGAAGGGCCGCCTCGTGCGCACCACGTGGGAGGAGAACCTCGTCGCCATGCAGGGCGAGACGGTGGCCTGGGCGGACGGCTACGACATCTTCACGCTCGAGGCGCAGGCTCCCGCCGCCGCGGGCGCGCACCTGTCGGAGGAGGTCGCGTCGCTCTGCCGTGGCCTGTCGGCGACCGGCGTCGTCGAGGGGCGCCTCTCCGAGGCCGTCGAGCGGCTCTCGATCGAGGTGCCGGAACTTTCGCGGGAGGCGCTTCGTCTCCTCGTAGCAGAGCGCCTGAGCCAGGGGCGGGACCTCGCCGACGTGCCGCGGGAGGGTCTGCGCCTCGTCAGCCGCGGGCTCGACGCGCTCGGCCCGGGAGAGGCGGCGGAGATGCGGTCGATCTACCAGCAGGTGTGGGCGCCGGTCCCGGAGGCGGATCGCGTGCGCTCCGCCGCGCTCCTCGCGGCGATCAAGGACGGCCAGAGCGTCCCGGACGACGCCGTCGCGACGCTCCGCGCCGCGCTGAAGACGGGGATCCTCGCGCTTCCGGCGGACCAGCGGGCGCGCCTGCAGGAGCTCTCGAGCCGGGCCCTGCGCCAGTCGCAGCAGCCGCGATGAGCCGGCCGCCGCTCGCGGACGACCTCTCGGCCCTCGCCGGGAGCTCCCGCGAGCGCTTCGAGGAGCTCGCGGCCCGCCTCGGCCAGCGGCCCCGCGCCAAGCCGGCGCTGACCGACGACTACTGGCAGGCGCTGCGCGAGCTGTTCACGCGCGACGTCACTCACCAGGGGCTGCGCGAGCTCGTCCAGCACGAGGCGCAGGAGACGTTCCGCTTCCTCACGCGCGAGGTCAGCCTCGCGGACCTCGCCCACGAGCCCTTCTGGAAGCGCCACCCGAAGGCGCTGTGGCGGTTCTTCCTCGCCGTCGCCTACCGCCTCAGCCCCTGGCGGCGCGTGCTCTTCGCGGCGGCGGCCATGGTGATGGCCGGCGGCTGGCTCGCGTTCGCGGCGAGCGTCGCCGCGCGGGGGCCGCTCTCGCTCCGGCCGATGGCGGGCTCGCTCGTCTGGCTCCTGCTGTCGGCGACCGTGTTCTTCTTCCTGCTCGCCCTCGAGCTGCGCGACAAGCTCGGGCTCAAGGGCGACCTGGAGGTCGCCCGGCAGATCCAGTTCGGCCTGCTGCCGTTCGAGCCGATCTCGCGCGGCGGCTTCTCGATCGCCACCGCGATGCGCCCGGCGAACACGGTGGGCGGCGACTACTTCGACGTGATCGACCTCGGCGCGGGCAGGCTGGCGGTCGCGGTCGGCGACGTGGCCGGCAAGGGCATGCCGGCGGCTCTCCTCATGGCCCTTCTGCAGGGGAGCCTGCGGACGCTGCTGTCGGCCGGGCTCCGGGGCCGCGAGCTCGTGGTGAAGCTCAACGCCCACCTCTGCGCGAACATCCCGTCGAACCGGCTCGTCACCCTCTTCTACTCCGAGCTCGACACCGCGACGGGCCTCCTCGAGTACGTCAACTGCGGCCACAACCCGCCGTTCCTCGTGCCGGACGGCGAGCGCCCGGTGCGCCTCGCGGCGACGGCGATGGCCCTCGGGATCACGACGGACACCACGTTCGAGTCGATGCTCGTCGAGGTCGGGAAGGGCGACCGGCTGCTCCTCTACACGGACGGCGTGACGGAGGCGGAGAACGCGCGGGACGAGCAGTTCGGCGAGGAGCGCCTCCAGGGCTGGATCGAGGCGAACCGGGAGGAGCCGGGCGCGCGTCTGCTGGACGGCGTCATCGCGGAGGTGCTGCACTTCTGCGGCCCCGTCCGCCCGCGGGACGACATGACGCTCCTCTGTCTCGCCCGCTCGCGGTAGAGGGGCCGCCGGCCGCCGCGCGCGCGCGGCGGCGCCTAGCCGCCCGGAGTGATCTCGGCCTCGGCCTCGTCGTCGGCGCCGGGCGCGGGGTCGGGCGGAACGTCGGGGCCGCAGACGCGGAGCGCGCCCTCCTCGAGCCACTGCGCGAGCGGCCCGAGGATCCGCAGCGCGTCGGGGGCCATCTCCGCCTCCATCTTCTCGGCCGGGACGCCCGAGCAGGCCTTCTGCCACAGGGCGACGACGAGGTCGTAGTCGCTCTCGCCGTCGATCGTGCCCGGCGCTTCGCCGGTGGGCTCGAGGGCCGTCTCCTCCGGCACGACGGCGAGCGCGCGCCCGAACTCGGCGGAGCGGCGGATGCCCTCGGCCACGAGGGGGGCGACCTCGCCGAGGGCCGCGCCGGTCGGCACCGCGCCGCCCGGCTCGAGCGCGTAGGTGCCCGCGAAGGGCCGCTCGAAGAGCTGGTAGAAGGCGTCGAGGCCCTGGCGGTGGCCGTAGCGCGCCGAGACGACGTAGCCGTGGGCGACGCCGACCGACGTCGGCCCCGGCGTGCCCTCGGTCGAGACGAGCTGCAGCGTGCCGCCGGCCTTGCTCCGGGCCAGGCGGTGCAGCACCGCGCCGAGGCCGTAGCGGTCGAGCTCGCCCGAGAAGCCCGAGACCGAGGGCACGGGCGGCGCGGCGAGGGACTCGAGGGCCCGCGTGGCGACCCGGCCGGCCTCCTGGCCCGCGCACTTCTTCGCGACGAGCTGCAGGGTGTCCCGAACGGCCGGCGTGCGCGTGCCGCCGAGCGCGGCGATGAGCGCGGGCAGGTCCGCGGCGGTGCGGCCGACCAGGCGGCCGAGCACGCCCCGCGGGAGGCCGTCGCGGACGTCGGCGCACAGCGTCTCGACGACGTCGGGCGCGGAGGCGAGGTCCTGGCTGCCGAGCTCCGACAGCCTCGCGGTCGTGTCGCCGAACTCCGGCCGGCGGGAGAGGCCGTGCTCGACGAGGGCGGACCACGAGCCGCGGTCGCCCTGCCGCGCGAGCGCGGCGGCGACGCGGTCGAGCGTCGCCTGCGCCTCCGCGCGCGCGGGGCTCGCCTCCCCGGCGCGCTCGGCGTCGCCTTCCCATGCGTCGAGCACCGCGACGAGGGCCTGGGCCGCGCGGGCGTGCCGGGTCTGGCCGAGGCAGAGCACCGCCTCGCGCACGACGTACCCGGGGTTGCCCGGCACCGCGAAGCGCGCGAGGGCGTCGATCTCGGGCTCCACGGGCTCGCTCGCGGTCCGCGGCACGAGGCGCAGCAGGTAGATCCAGTTGCGGCGCGCGAAGTCCGAGGCGGGGGCCTCGAGCGACGCGAGGAGACGCGCGCGGGCGGAGGCCCGGGCCCGGTCCCCGTGGACGACGAGGAGGTCGAGGGCCATCCGCCGCCGGTCGCGGCGCTCCTCGGTCTCGAGCTGCTCCATCAGGGTGTCCACCCCGAGCCCGGCCTCGAAGAACGACATCACCGCCTGCAGCTGCGGGTGGCGGTCCGGCTTCTCCATGTAGGCCCGCAGCATCTCGCGGTCGAGCCCCTCGTGGCCGCGGCGCAGCACGGGCTCCGCGTAGCCCGGCTCCACCTTGTTCTCCGTGGTCAGGCTGGCCGCGAGCTGCAGCATGCGGACCGCGCGGCCGAGGTTGCCCTGGTTGAAGAGGTCCGTCGCGGCCGTGACGAGGTGCTTGTAGCGGCTCGCGACCTCGGCGGGGTCCTCCGCCAGCGCGACGATCTGGCGCATGGCGCGGACCTCGCTCGGCAGCGGGGCCTTCTCCGCCTCGGCCATCGCCTCCTTCGGCAGCGCCCAGTCGGGCAGCTCCTGGCCGAGGCTGCGGAACACCTGCTTCGCGCCGGAGGGGACGCCGATCTCGCGCAGGCGCTTGAGGTTCGCGACGAGCTGGGGGGCGCTGCTCGCCTCGTTCGCGGCGGCGCTCAGCGCCTGCGCGGTGATCCGGCTGCGCGCGACCTCGCTCGAGGCGCCCCGCACGCGGAGCTCCCGGCGGAGGCGCTGCTCGAGAAGGGAGAGCCGCCGCTGGCCGGCCGTGGCCGGGGCGATCCGGGGCGTCGCGGCCGCCCGGATCCGCTGCACGAGGCTCGCCTCGCCGATGTCCGTGCTGCCGAGCGTCGCGAGGGCCGCCTGGAAGGACTCGCGGTCGGCCGGAGCGCAGGCGGCGACGAGGTACGAGCCGGCGTTCTGGAGGTCGGCGATGAGCCGCGACTTGTCGGTCAGGTTGAGCTCTCCGACCATCGCGAGCTTGTGGAGGGCGAAGAAGAGGACCTCGGCGACGCTCGTCTCCTCTCCCGTCCGCTCGAGCTGTCGCTTGGCCCAGGCGAGGATGTGCAGCGCGGTGTCTCCCGGCGGCATGCTCGCCACCGCCACCACGGAGTCGGCCACCATCAGCGGCGGGACGCGGTCGTCGAGGAACTCGTCGACCTCGTAGAGCGCGTTGCGCAGGTCCTCGGAGAGGCCGGGGCGGCTCGCGATCGGGGGCCCGACGTCGATGTCCGGCGCCTCGAGCTCGGCCGCCGTGGCCGCGCCCTCCTCGTCGGCCGGCTGGAGCCAGGCGTCGTTGAGGGCGTCGCGCATCTCGCCGGCGTTCGCGAAGCGCTCGGCCGGGTTCTTGCGCAGCGCCCGGTCGATCACGGCGGCGATTCCCGGCGGGATCTCCGGGCCGAACGGGGCGGGGTCGTCGTGGACGACGGCGTAGAGGACCGCGGGGACGGAGCTGCCCGGGAAGGGCTTCCGGCCGGTCAGGAGCTCGTAGAACATCGCGCCCAGGGAGAAGACGTCGGAGCGCTCCGACGCGCGCTCGCTGCGCACCTGCTCGGGCGCCATGTAGTAGGGCGTGCCCCGGATGGTGCCGCTCTCGCCCGCCTCCTCGTTGCCGCGGGCGAGGCCGAAGTCGAGCACCTTCACCTGCCCGTCGGAGAGGATGCGCACGTTCCCCGGCTTGAGGTCGCGGTGGACGATCCCGCGCTCGTGGGCGTAGGCCATCCCGTCGAGCACCCGCAGCATCCAGTACAGGCGCTCCTCGAGCTCGCCCGACTCCTTCTTCTCGATCTTCTCGCGGAGGTCGCCGCCGTCGAGGAGCTCCATGGCCATGTAGGCCAGGCCCGCCTCGCGGCCGAAGTCGTGGACGGTGATGATGTTCGGGTGGTTCAGGCGGGCCGCGGCCTGGGCCTCGCGCAGCAGACCGGCCGTCCGCTCCTCGTTCGAGGCGGTCAGCACCTTGATCGCCACGTCGCGGTTCAGCACGGGGTCGTGGGCGCGGAACACCTCTCCCATCGCCCCTTTTCCGAGCCGGCCGGTGACCTGGTACTTTCCGAAACGCTGGGGGGTCATGACGCCCTGCGCATCCTATCACTCCCCGGTTTCGACGACCCGCCACCTGGCATTACACTGCCCCGGGCGGGCTTCGCCCGCCGCCGCATCATCCGACTGGAGGAACTCATGCCGCAGGCGAACGGCACCCTGAAGGCCGCTCTCGACTACCTCGACGCCCACATCCCCGACTTCCAGGACCAGCTCGTGCGGCTGAGCCGCGTGCCGGGAGTCTCCGCCGAGCCCGCGCCGAACGAGCACCTGCGGCGCTCGGCCGAGGAGACCGCGGCGGTGATGCGCGACGCGGGCATCCAGAACGTCGAGATCCTCGAGATCCCCGGGGTCCACCCCTACGTCTACGGCGACTGGCTCGGCAAGCCCGGC
>JAXLRD010000126.1:0-8752 GCA_046331285.1 Vicinamibacteria bacterium | reverse complement strand
GCCGATTCGCATGGGACCCGATGGCCCGGTCCGAAGAGGTCGCGGGCGATTGGGCGCGGATGACGTTCGGCACCGACCCGGCCGTCGTCGCGCCGGTGACGCGGATGATGATGGGCTCGCGCGAGGCGGCGGTCGACTACATGACGCCTCTCGGCCTCCACCACCAGATGGCGGAAGGCCACCACTACGGGCCGGGACCGTGGGTCGACACCGCCGCGCGCGCCGACTGGAACTCGACCTACTACCACCGCGCCGACGCGAGCGGCCTCGGCTTCGACCGCAGCCCGACGGGGTCGAACGCGGTCGCGCAGTACGCGCCGCCGGTGGCCGAGGCGTTCGGCGACGTGCGGCGCGTGCCGGAGAAGCTGCTGCTGTGGTTCCACCACGTGCCGTGGGACCACCGCATGTCCTCGGGGCGCACGCTGTGGGACGATCTCGCGCTTCACTACCAGGCGGGGGTGGACGCGGTGCGGCGCATGGAGGCGGACTGGCGCTCGGTGGACGGGCTCGTCGACCGCGAGCGGCACGCGCAGGTCGAGGCCTTCCTCGCGATCCAGGAGAAGGAGGCCCGCTGGTGGCGGGACGCGTGCCTCCTCTACTTCCAGACGTTCTCGAAGCGGCCGCTGCCGGCGGGAGTCGAGCCGCCCGAGCACGACCTCGCGTACTACGAGGCGATCAGGAAGCGCTACGTCCCGGGGAACTGAGAGAGCGATGTCGATCTTCGACCTGACGGGCCGCGTCGCGGTGGTGACGGGCGGGTACGGCGTCCTCGGCGGCAGCATGGCCGACGCGCTCGGGGCGGCGGGGGCCCGGATCGTGGTGCTCGGCCGCGACCACCGCGCCGCGGAGACGAAGGCGAAGGCGCTCCAGGCCGCGGGCATCGGCGCGCTCGGTCTCGGGGCCGACGTGCTCGACGCGCCGTCGCTCGTCCGGGCGCGGGAGGCGCTCCTCGCCGAGTGGGGGCAGGTCGACATCCTCATCAACGCCGCCGGCGGCCACATCGCCGAGGCCCGCACCGACAACGCCCCCGCGTTCGAGATGAAGCTGCCGGCCTACGAGGACGTGGTGCGCCTGAACCTCCACGGCACCGTCTACCCGACGCTCGTCTTCGGCGAGGCGATGGCCCGGCGCGGCAAGGGCAGCATCGTCAACGTGTCGTCGATGGCGGCGACGCTCGCCCTGTCCGGCGTCCTCGGCTACTCCGTGGCGAAGGCCGCGGTCGAGAGCTTCACCCGCTGGATGGCCGTCGACCTCGCGCGCCGTTTCGGCGACGGCCTGCGCGTGAACGCCATCGCCCCCGGCTTCTTCGTCGCGAAGCAGAACCGCGCCGCGCTCGTGCAGGACGACGGCACGCCGACGGAGCGCGCGCGGAAGATCCTCGCCCGTACCCCGATGGGCCGCTTCGGCGACCCCGCCGAGTTGCGCGGCCCGATCCTCTGGCTCTGCAGCGACGCGGCCTCGTTCGTCACGGGCGCGGTGATCCCCGTCGACGGGGGCTTCTCGGCCGACGGCGGCATCTGACGGCGGCGCCTCGCGCGGAGGACGTGCCGTGCGGCGGGCGCCCGCGGTGCGCGCGAGCGTCCGCCTCCGGCTGCTGCCTCAGTGCTGCGTCGCGGCCTTCTCGATCCAGTCGAGCCGCGCCTTCCACGGGTCGGCCTTTGCGGCCGGCGCCGGCGCGCCCAGGATCATGACGACGTCGCCCTTCTCGTCGTACTTCGGCCAGGGCGGGAGCCCCGGAGTCGACGGGTCGCCCGTCTTCGCGAACGAGACCCAGTAGGCGTTCGCCGCCGCGGCGATCGCCTCGTCCTCCTTCGTCGTCGCCGCCTCGTACTTGGCGCGCGCCGTCTCGAAGACGAACGGGATCTCCGTCGCGTGGAGGGCGCCCTTCACCTTGTCGCGCAGCGACGAGGCGACGTAGGCGAAGCGGTACTGGTAAGTCGGCTGGCCGGCGGCCGACGTGAGCCGGGCCACGAGGCGCGCGGGCTCGACCATCGCGCCGTCGCTCGCGATCCCGATGCCGACCTCGCTCTTGTCGCCCTTGCCCTCCGGGTCGTAGGCCGCGACGACCTTGTCCTTGTCGGCGCCGAAGCGCGCGAGCATGCCGTCGACGGCGGCCGGCGGGAGCGGCATGAAGCCGAACTCGCGGTCGTTCGCCCCGATCACGAGCGGCACCTTCGCGTGCTGGCCGGCGCGGATCACGGTCTCCGCCTCGGCCGTGACGACCTTCCCGTCGATCATCGGGCCGGAGTACGTCGTCGCCTGCGCGCCCATCGACATCATGTCGAGGCCCATGACGACCTCGGCCTCGGGCAGCTTGCGCAGCGCCGCGAGGGCCGCGGCGTCGTCGCCCTCGACCCCCTTCGCCTTCGCGAACGCGACGCCTACCGCCTCGGCCCCGGCGAGAGTCTTCGGCGTCATGATCCCGCCGGCGCGGCCGCCGCCGGACTCGACGATCGCCTTCCCGAAGAGGCCTCGCGCGAGCGGGGAGGTCATCAGCATGAGCACCGAGCCGCCGCCGGCCGACTCGCCGAAGACGGTGACGTTGCCGGGATCGCCCCCGAACGCCGCGGCGTTCTTCTGCACCCACTGGAGCGCCGCGATCTGGTCGAGGTAGCCGTAGTTGCCGAGCGGGCCGTTCGGGCTCTCCTTCGTGAGCGCGGGGTGGGCGAAGTAGCCGAAGCGGCCGAGGCGGTAGTTGGCGCTCACGAAGACGACGCCGCGGCGGGCGAAGGCGGAGCCGTCGTAGACCGCGGGCGAGCTGCCGCCGTTCACGAAGCCGCCGCCGTGGATCCAGAACATCACCGGCCGCTTCTTCGCCGCCGGCTTCTCGGGCGCCCACACGTTGAGGTACAGGCAGTCCTCGGCGGGCGGCGTGCCGAGGGGCGCGGCGTCGCTCGGGAACGGCCGCTGCGCGCAGTCGTGGCCGTAGGCGACGGCCGGCCGCGGGGCGGTCCACTTCGCGGCGGGCTGCGGCGCGCGCCAGCGCAGGTCGCCGACCGGCGGGGCCGCGAACGGGATGCCCTTCCAGGACGCGACGCCGTTCGCGACGCTGCCGACGACGGGGCCGCTCGCGGTGTCGGCCTTCGGCGCGACGGGGGTGACGGCCGCGGCGAGGGCCGCGGCGGCGAGGACGGCGGGAACGGCGAGGGCGATCGTCTTCATGGCTGCTTCCTCGCGGCGGCGACGGCCGCCGGGACCACGGTCATCTCGGAGTGGAGAGAGGCGTTCGAGTCGCCGCCCGCCCAGAGGTCGAACGCCTCCGCGTCCTGCACCCACTTCCGCTGCGACGAGCTCCAGTAGCGCAGCTCGTCGGGGCCGAGGGTGAAGCTCACCGTCTGCGTCTCGCCCGGCTTCAGCGAGACGCGCTGGAAGCCCTTGAGCTCGCGGCGGGGCCGCGAGTCGCTGCCGGCGCGCTGGTGCACGTAGAGCTGAACCACCTCGTCGCCGGCCACGCTGCCGGAGTTCGTCACGTCGACGCTCACCGCGACCTTCGTCCCGACCTTCACCTGCGCCGCCGCGGGCTTGAGGTTCGCGTACGAGAACGTCGTGTAGCTGAGGCCGTAGCCGAACGGGTAGAGCGGCGTCGAGGCGATGTCCCAGTACCGCGACTTCGCGGCCATCGGCGAGCCCTCGGGCGCGTGCGTCGTGGTGCGCGCGTAGTAGATCGGGGCCTGCGCGCCGCTGCGCGGGAAGCTCACCGGCAGCTTGCCGCCGGGGTTCACGTCGCCGAAGAGCGCGTCGACGACCGCCGGGCCGCCCTCGCTGCCCGGCTCCCACGCCTCGAGGATCGCCGGCACGTTCTCCGCCGCCCAGTTGATGCTGAGCGGGCGCCCGTTCAGCAGGACGAGTACCACCGGCTTGCCGAGCGCGACCACGGCCTTCAGCAGCTCCTCCTGCCGGCCCGGCAGGTCGAGGAGGGCGCGCGAGGCGGACTCGCCCGACATGCTGTCGACCTCGCCCATCACCGCGATCACGACCTCCGCGGACTTCGCCGACTCGACGGCCTTCGCGAACGCCGCGTCGGCCTCGGCCGCCGTCTGCTCGGGCTTCTTCGGCCCCGGGATGAGGGCGTCGAACATCGACGGGAAGTGGCGGCGGATCTCCGGTCCCGGCTCGTACGTCACGGTCGCGCCGGAGAGCTTCTTCTTCAGGGCCTCGAGGACCGTCGTCGCCGCCGGCGTGTGGCCAAACACCATCCACGAGCCTTCGGTCGCCGTCTTCGAGTCGGCCAGCGGGCCGATGACCGCGACGCTCTTCAGCGAGGCAGGAAGTGGCAGGGTCCTGTTCTCGTTGCGGAGGAGGACGAGCGTCCGCTGGGCGGCGAGGCGGGCCTCCTGGTGGTGCTCGGGCGCGCCGATCACCTGCGCGGCCTTCGCCTCGTCGGCGTAGGGGTTCTCGAAGAGGCCCATGCGGACCTTGATCTCGAGCACGCGGCGCACGGCGGTGTCGAGCTGCGCGGTCGTGACCTTGCCCTCCTTGACGAGAGCCGCGAGGTGCTCGGGGAAGGCGCCGCTCGCCATCTCCATGTCGTTGCCGGCGACGAGAGCGCGGAACGCCGCGTCCTTGCGGTCGCGGGCGAGGTGCTGCGTCGCGAGGTTGCCGACGCCCATCGCGTCGCTGATGACGAAGCCCTTGAAGCCCCACTGGCCGCGCAGCACGTCCGTGAGCAGCCACCTGTTGGCCGCCGCCGGCAGGTTGTTGAGGTCCATGTAGGCGCTCATCACGCTGCCGACGCCGGCGTCGACCGCGGCCTTGAAGGGCGGGAGGTACACGTTGTAGAGCTGCGCGTCGGAGAGGAAGACGGGATCGTAGTCGCGGCCGCCGTCGGCCGCGCCGTAGCCGGCGAAGTGCTTCGCGCAGGCGAGGACGCGGTCCGGCGTGCCGAGGGTCGGGCCCTGGAAGCCGCGCACCTGTGCCGCGGCCATCGCCGCGCCGAGGTAGGGGTCCTCGCCGGCGCCCTCGACGATGCGGCCCCAGCGCGCGTCGCGCGCGATGTCGAGCATCGGCGCGAAGGTCATGTGGATGCCGGCGGCGCGGGCCTCCTTCGCGGCGATCGCCGCCGCCTTCTCGTGGACGGCCGGGTCCCACGACGCGGCCATGGCGAGGGGCACCGGGAAGACCGTGCGGTAGCCGTGGATGACGTCGAGGCCGAAGAGGAGGGGGATCTTGAGCCGCGACTCTTCGACCGCGACCTTCTGCAGCTCGTTGAACTTCTTCGTGTCGTTGAGCCAGAGGAGCGAGCCCGCGCCTCCCGCCCTGATCGTCTCCGCCGGGGGCTTCGCGCCGGGGAAGAACGCGGCGCCCGAGATCTGCTCGAGCTGGCCGACCTTCTCCTCGAGCGTCATCTTCGCGAGGAGGGCCTCGACGCGCGCGCGGACCTTCGCGTCCGCGGCGCCGCCGGCCGGCGCCGGCGCGGCCGACGCTCCCGCCGCGGCCAGGGCCGCCAGGGCCAGAATCCCGACCGCTCTTCTCATCAGCATCTCGCTCCCTCCAGGACCGCCGGGGATCCTAGTGACACCGGGTGCCAGAGTCAACACCTGGTGCTATAGTGCCGCCCGTGACGCCGTCGCTCCAGGACCGCAAGCGCCAGCTCGTGCGGGACGCGATCTCCCACGCCGCGTGGGCCCTCTTCGCCGACGAGGGGTACGAGGCGACGACGGTCGACGAGATCGCCGTCCGCGCCGGCGTCTCGAGGCGCACGTTCTTCCGGTACTTCTCGTCGAAGGAGGACGTGGCGGTCGGCACGTCGGACGCCTACGCGGAGGACTTCCTGTCCGCGTTCCGCGCGAGGCCCGCGCGCGAGGCCCCCCTCGACGCGATCCACCACGCGCTGCGGGCCATGGTCCTCGCCCGGGCCGAGGACGCGGACGAGGTCCGGGCGATCATCCGGCTCCTCCGCGAGAGCCCGACCGTCCGCCGGGCGATGCTCGCGCGCAACGCGCGGATGGAGGAGCGTCTCGCCGAGGTCCTCGCGGAGCGCCTCGGCGCCGACCCGCGCCACGACCCGACGCCCGCGCTCGTGGCGTTCGTGGCCCGCGCCCTCATGGACACCGCGTTCAACGTCTGGTACGACCAGCAGCCCGCGGACGTGGGCGCCATGGTCGACGACCTGTTCCGCCGCCTGCGCGAGGTGGCGGCCGCGAAGGACTCGCGGCCGCCGAAGCGCGTCCCTCGAGCGCCCCGCAGGACGGCGCCCGGCTCCCAGTCGCACGCCCCCAGGAGGAAGTCATGAGCCGATCCCCCCGCCGCTCCGCGCTCCTCTCGATCGCCGCCCTGCTGGCCGCTCCGGCCCTCGGCGCGCGGGCGGAGGAGGCGCTGCCGCAGCTCGGGAAGAGCCCGACGAAGGACGTGGTCGCGGCGATGACCCGCGAGGAGAAGGTCGCGATCGTGGTCGGGGCCGGAATGAACCGGCCCGGCGCATCGCCGGACCGGCAGGGCCCGGTGGTCGGCGTGACGACGAAGGGCGTGCCCGGCGCGGCGGGGACGACGATCGCCGTCCCGCGGCTCGGCATCCCGTCGATCGTGCTGGCCGACGGCCCGGCGGGCCTGCGCATCCAGCCGAAGCGCGACGGGGACACCCGCACGTTCTACTGCACCGCGTTCCCGATCGAGACGCTCCTCGCGTCGACCTGGGACCCCGCCCTCGTCGAGAAGGTCGGGGCGGCGATGGGCAACGAGGTGAAGGAGTACGGCGCCGACGTGATCCTCGGCCCGGCCCTCAACATCCACCGCAATCCCCTCGGCGGCCGCAACTTCGAGTACTTCTCCGAGGACCCGCTCGTCTCCGGCCGCATGGCGGCCGCGATCGTGAAGGGCGTGCAGTCGCAGGGCGTCGGCACGTCGGTGAAGCACTTCGTGGCGAACGACCACGAGTGGAACCGCAACGTGATCGACGTGAAGGCCTCCCAGCGGGCCCTGCGCGAGATCTACCTGCGCGGCTTCGAGATCGTGGTCGGCGAGGCGAAGCCGTGGACGGTGATGTCCTCCTACAACAAGCTGAACGGCCCTTACACCTCCGAGAACCCGCAGGTCCTCGAGGGCGTCCTCCGCGGAGACTGGGGCTTCGACGGGCTCGTGATGACGGACTGGTTCGGGGGCAAGGACGCGGTCGCGCAGATGAAGGCCGGCAACGACCTGCTGATGCCCGGCACGGCGGCGCAGCAGAAGGCCCTCACGGACGCCCTCGCGACCGGCGCGCTCGACGAGAAGGTGCTCGACCGCAACGTCGCGCGCGTCCTCGAGCTCGTGAAGAGGACCCCGACCTTCGCCGGCTACCGGAAGTCCGACGCGCCGGACCTGAAGGCGCATGCGCTCGTCGCGCGGGACGCGGCCGCGCAGGGGATGGTGCTCCTGAAGAACGACGGGGGCCTGCCGCTCGCGGCGAAGGCGAAAGTCGCGCTCTTCGGGAACACGTCCTACCGCATGATCACCGGCGGCACGGGCAGCGGCGACGTGAACGAGGCGTACACGGTCTCGCTCGTCGAGGGGCTGAAGGCCGCGGGCCTCGAGGTCGACGCGCCGCTCGCCCAGGGCTACGAAGCGTTCGTCGCCGAGCAGGAGAAGAACCGCCCGGCGCCGACGCGCCGCTTCATGCTCCCGCCGCCGCTGCCGGAGCGCGAGGTGCCCGCCGACGAGGTCGCGCGGACCGTGCGCGAGGCCGATCTCGCGATCGTCACGATCGGCCGCAACTCCGGCGAGTTCCAGGACCGCAAGCTCGAGAACGACTTCGAGCTCTCCGCCGCGGAGAAGGCGCTCGTCGCCTCCGTGGCCGACGCGTTCCACGCGGCGAAGAAGAAGGTGCTCGTCGTCCTCAACGTGGGCGGCGTCGTCGAGACGGTGAGCTGGCGCGACCGGCCGGACGCGATCCTCCTCGCCTGGCAGCCGGGCCAGGAGGCGGGGAACGCGATCGCCGACGTGCTGACCGGCCGCGTGCCCCCGTCGGGCCGCCTCGCCACGACCTTCCCGGTCGCGTGGCAGGACGTGCCGTCCTCGGCGAACTTCCCCGGGAAGACCCTGGAGGGACCCGACCCGAACGCCACCGCCGGGCCGTTCAGCCGGGCCGATCGAGCCGCGGAGGTCAGCTACGACGACGACGTGCGGGTCGGCTACCGCCACTTCGCGACGAAAGGCGTGAAGACGGCGTACCCGTTCGGGTACGGGCTGTCGTTCACGACCTTCGCCTGCTCGGGCCTCAAGCTCGGCGGGCCGACGTTCCGTCCGGGCCTGACCGCGAGCGTCGTCGTGAAGAACACGGGGAAGGCCGCGGGCCGCGAGGTCGTGCAGCTCTACCTGTCGGCGCCCGGGAAGGCCGCGCCGAAGCCCGCGCTCGAGCTGCGCGGCTTCGCGAAGACGCGGACGCTCGCGCCCGGTGAGTCCGAGACGGTCACCCTCGCGCTCTCCGCCCGCGACCTCGCCTCGTTCGACGAGGCCTCGTCGTCGTGGGTCGCGGAGCCCGGGACCTACACGGTGAAGATCGGCGCTTCGTCGGAGGACATCCGCCAGACGGCGACGTTCACGCTCGCGAAGGCGGAGACGGTCGGGAAGGTCACGACCGCGATCGGAGCGGGGAAATAGGCGACCGCGTCGCGGGCTCCGGTCAGTACCAGTCCTCGATCCGGAGCCCGCGGATCCGCCGGAACTCTCACGGGATCACGGTCGTCGAGGCGTCCTGGTGCCGGTCGCGCTCGCCCTTCCGCGTCGAGCGGCGCGACGGAGGCTCGGCCGCGACCGGGATCGCCAGCCGGTACCCGCG
>JAXLRD010000125.1:0-10068 GCA_046331285.1 Vicinamibacteria bacterium | reverse complement strand
GTTCCGCTTCACGGACGAGCTCGACGTGCAGTGGGCGGGCCACCCGAACTGGTTCTTCCGCTGGAGCAAGCACGCCCTCCCCGGGCTGCGCCACCCGCTCGTGCCCGAGGCGCGGCTGCTCTCCGACTTCGCCGCGCCGCCGGCCGACCTCGACCGCTGGGTGCTGAAGCCGCTCTTCTCGTTCTCCGGCACCGGCGTGAAGGTGGACGTGACGCCCGCCGACCTCGCCGCCGTGCCCGAGGACGAGCGGTCGGGCACGCTGCTCATGCGGAAGGTCGACTACGCGCCGGTGATCGCGGCCGCGGACGGCGGCCGCTCGCGGGTGGAGGTGCGCGTCATGTTCGTGTGGCGCCACGGCCGCCCGCTGCCGGTCACGACCCTCGCGCGGCTCTCGCAGGGCGCGATGATGGGCGTGAAGTTCAACCGCGACCGGACCTGGGTCGGCTCGACGAGCTGCCTCTGGCCGGCCGGCGCCTGATGCCGCCGAAGGGTTCCCTCACGGCGCGACGAAGCGGACGGTCGCGCTCGGAGCGTACCCGACGCGGTTCGCCACGGCGGTGACGATCGCTCCCGGGCGGACCTCCATCGGACCGGTGTAGAGACGCCAGTGGTCGGGCCGCAGGCCGCGGCCGTCGACCTGGTACGCGATCGCCGCGCCGGGCGTCGGGCACTCGATCGCGACGCGGCCGCCGCGCCACGCGACCGAGGGCGCGCCGGTCTGCGGCTGGCGGCCGCCCGGCCACATCTCGTCGCGCAGCTCGCGCTCCGGGCGGCCGGGTCGATCGCCCGTCTCGTGGATCCAGCCGTCGAGCGCCGCGCGCAGCCGCTCGAGTTGCGGCCGATACTCCGCGCGGGCGGCGAGGTCGCTGACCTCGTGAGGGTCCGCGAGCGTGTCGTAGAGCTCCTCGGCGGGCTTCGTCTCGCGGAACCACAGAGCCTGGACCGGATCGAGGCGGCTCTCGCCCCTCAGGCGCAGCAGCTCCTGCATGAGCGGCATCTGGCGGCGGTAGGCGAGATCCTGGTACCACGGCAGGTCGGGCCGGTAGTTGCGGACGTACGCGTGGCGGCCGTCCCGTACGGCCCGCACCGCGTCCGTCATCTCGTCCATCCGGTCGCGCGCGGCGAAGACGAACTCGCGCGGCAAGCGGGCCTTCTGGGCGCCCCAGAACGGCCGGCCCTGCATGTGAGCGGGCACGGGCACGCCGGCGAGGGAGAGGAGCGTCGCCGGCACGTCCACGAAGCTCACGAGGTCCTCGACCACGGTGCCCGCGTGCGCGCGGCCGGGGAAGCGGATCAGGAAGGGGACGTGAAGCCCGGAGTCGAGGAGCTCGCGCTTGCCGCGCGGCAGAGGGCCGCCGTTGTCGGAGAAGAAGACGACGATCGTGAGGTCGGCGAGGCCGGCCCGCTCGACCTCGGCCGCCAGCTCGGCCGCCTGAGCGTCCATCACCTCGATGTTCGAGTAGACCCGGGCCACGTCGCCCCGCACGACCGGGGTGTCGGGGTAGTAGGGCGGCAGCGGCACCCGCGCCGGGTCGACCGTCTGCGGCTCGGCGGCCCTCGTCCAGACCCGCGACTCGTGCGTCACCTCGAGGTTGAACACCGCGAAGAACGGCGCCCCGGCCGGCCGGTTCCGCCAGTGCGCTTTGGGTCCGAGCTCGTCCCACGCGGTGAGCGGCGGCTGGAACTGGTAGTCCGTCTTCGCGTTGTTCGTCGTGTAGTACCCGGCGGCGCGGAGGTACTCCGTGAAGGGCCGTACCGCAGGCGGCGGCACCGCCTCGTACGGCTCGATGCCTCCGACTCCCGGACCGGAGGTCCGCATGTTGTCGGCCCCGATCGCGGTCGGGTACATGCCGGTGATCAGGGCGGCCCGGCTCGGCGCGCAGACCCCGGAGACGGAGAACATCCGCGCGAAGCGCACGCCGTCGCGGGCGAGCGTGTCGAGGAAGGGCGTGCGGGCGGTGGGGTCGCCGTAGCTCGCCAGTCGCGGGGAGATGTCCTCGCAGGTGATGCAGAGGATGTTGGGGCGTGCCGCCGGCGGCCGCGGGCGGTCCGCGGCCGGCGCGGCCGCGGTCAGCACCGGCAGGATCGCGGCGAGGGCAACCCGTACGATGGACGTCGTCATGCCGCGGAGCATGCCACAGGCCGTCCGCGGGCCGGCCATGGGGCGTCCGGCCCATTGCCCCCCGGGTGAAACGAGCGATATGGTGCCGGTTCGTCGGAGGACCCGCATGGACGACCCCTACGCCGTGAACCGTCGTGGCTTCCTGAAGACGGGGGCCGTCGCCGCCGCCGCCACCGCCGTCGCGTGCGGCGAGCCGGGCTCGCGCTTCCGCGTGCTGACCGACGCCGAGGCCGCGACGCTCGCGGCGGCGTGCGACCGGATCGTCCCTCCCGACGAGGACCCCGGCGCCTCTCAGGCCGGCGTCGTCGTCTTCGTCGACCGCCAGCTCGCGACGCGGCAGAAGAAGGAGCTCGGCTTCTGGCGCGAGGGGCTGCGGGGCCTCGACGGGGCCGCGCGCCGCGCCCACGGCAAGGGGTTCGCCGAGCTCTCCGAAGTCGAGCAGGTCGCCCTCCTCACCCGGACGGAGGAGGGCGCCGGGGAGAAGGCCGACTGGGGCGACGTCTCGCCGGCGGAGTTCTTCCGCGCCCTGCGCTGGTTCACGATGATGGGGTTCTACGGCGACCCGCGCCACGGCGGGAACCGCGACCGCGTCGCCTGGCGCATGATCGGCGTCCCCGATCTGCCGGTGCGCGGTCGACTGCACGAGACGCCTCCGCCTCCCGCGCTCGCGCCGCGGCCGAAGCCGGCGCCGTCCGCGTCGAAGTCCGCGACGAGGAAGGGGTAGCGCCGTGGCCCTTCCCAAGGTCGATGCCATCGTGATCGGGTCCGGCGCCGGCGGCGGCGTGACGTTCTGCCAGCTGGCCGAAGCGGGACTGAGCGTCGTCTGCCTCGAGCGCGGCCGCTGGCACTCGCCGTTCGAGGAGCGGAAGGACGACCTCGTCAACCAGAGGAACTCGAGCCTCGGCGTCGCCTACGGCCCGGACGAGGACAAGAACCCGCGCGTGTTCGTGGACCTCGAGGGTCGCGAGCGGGTCGTCTACCCGCGCGACGGCTCCTACCAGCCGAACGCCGCCTGCGTCGGCGGCGGCACGTTCAGCTACGGGGCCCAGGCGTGGCGGTTCATGCCGCAGGACTTCCGGATGCGCTCGACGTACGGGACGATCGACGGCTCGACCCTCGACGACTGGCCGATCTCGTACGACGACATGGAGCCCTACTACGAGCGGGCCGAGTACGAGATCGGGGTGAGCGGCGACGTCGAGCCGAACGTCTTCAAGGGCCCGCGCCGCAAGCCCCTCCCGATGCCGCCGATGTCGCCCCGGCCGCGCGAGTGGGACGTGCTCTACCCGGCCGCGAAGAGGCTCGGGCTGCACCCGTTCGACACCCCCCTCGCGATCAACAGCGTTCCCTACAACGGGCGATCGGCGTGCATGCGGATCCGCTGGTGCGTGGGCTTCGGCTGCGAGACGAACGCGAAGAACGGCACGCAGAACACGGTCATCCCGCGCGCCCTGCGCACCGGCAACGCGTGGCTGCGCACGGAGTGCAAGGTCACCGAGATCCTCCTCGACGCGAAGGGCCGCGCCCGCGGCGTCGTCTACGTCGACGAGAACGACCGCCGCCAGGAGCAGCCGGCCGACCTCGTGGTCGTCTCCGGCGGGGCGACCGAGTCGGCGAGGCTCCTCCTCCTCTCGAAGAGCCGGCTCCACCCGGGCGGCCTCGGCAACCGCCACGACTGGGTCGGCCGCAACCTCACCGGCCACACCTACACCGGCGCCGTCGGCTTCTTCGAGCAGGAGATCTACGACGACGTCGGGCCGGGCGTGTGCATCTCGGTCTGCGACTACAACCACGGGACCCCGGGGATCGTCGGCGGCGGGATGCTCGCGAACGAGTTCATCCGGCTCCCGATCCAGTTCGTCGACTCGACTCCGCCCGGCGTCCCCCGCTGGGGCAAGGCGCACAAGGACTTCATGCGGAAGTACTACCGCCGCAACGTGATGGTCCAGGGACCGACCCAGGACATCCCGATGTGGGACGGCCGCGTGCAGCTCGATCCGAAGGTGAAGGACTACTGGGGCGTCCCGGTGCTGCGGATCTCGGGCGACAAGCACGACCGGACCAACGAGACGGCGGACCTCCAGGCCGCGCGCGCCGAGGCCTGGCTGAAGGAGGCCGGCGCCGTGATCACCTACCAGCGCCGCGCCGGCCGGGGGGTGAGCGGGCACCAGCATCAGTCGGGCACCTGCCGGATGGGGCACGACCCGAAGACCTCGGTCGTCGACGCGAGCTGCCGCGTCCACGACGTGCCGAACGTGTTCGTCATCGACGCGTCCGTGCACGTCACGAACGGCGGGTTCAACCCGGCGCTCACCATCCTCGCCAACGCCTACCGCGCCTCCGAGCTCCTCGTGAAGGCGTGGAAGGCCGGCGGGCTCCGGGGCTAGGAGAGAGACGATGACGACACCGAAGCGCCTCCTCCTCGCGGCCGCGGCCCTCGGCCTCGCCGGCGTCGCGACGCTCGCGGGCACGAGCGCCTACTACGGCGGCGACGACGGCGCGGGCTGCGCCCGCTGCCACGAGATCCGGCCGATGGTCGAGGCGTGGCAGCACTCGAGCCACCGCGGCGTGCGGTGCAAGGAGTGCCACGGCAGCTCGTTCACGGCGGAGCTGCGCATGCACGCGAAGAACCTGCAGCGGGTCTGGCTCCACTCGCGGGGCGAGACCCCCGAGCAGATCCACATCCGCCACCAGGACGTCGTGCCCCTCGTCGAGCGCTGCGGCGCCTGCCACCGGCAGGAGTACGCCGACTGGCAGAGCGGCCCGCACGGCGCGCCGTACGCGGCGATCTTCATCAACCCCGAGCACAACGCGAACCAGCAGCTGATGGACGACTGCCTGCGCTGCCACGCGCAGCACTTCGAGGGCGGGATCCGCGACCTCGTCACGCCGCTCGACCGGCAGGGACCCTGGACGTTCGTGCGCGAGGAGTACGCCGGGCTGCCGGCGGTCCCGTGCCTGACGTGCCACTCGGTGCACCGCGCTGGCGAGCCGCTCGCGCCCCGGACCGACCGGCTCTCCGCCGAGAGCGGCGCGGAGGAGATCGCGCGGCCGTCGCTCGCGTTCTACGACCGCCGCGCGCTCGAGCACGTCGGCCTCGAGCGGCTGCCGCTGCCGGCGATGGTCGACGAGGGGCGGCCGGTGAGGACGAGCCCCGACCGCCGGCAGGCGCTGTGCTACCAGTGCCACGCGCCGCGCGCGGGCAACCAGGTCTACTCGGGCGACGACCGCACGCCGACGGGAGTCCACGAGGGCCTGAGCTGCCAGGCCTGCCACGCGAAGCACGGACTTTCGACGCGGCCGTCGTGCACGGCCTGCCACCCGCGCCTGTCGAACTGCGGCCGGGACGTGGAGAAGATGGACACCACGTTCAGGTCGAAGGAGAGCCGGCACGACGTTCACCGCGTGGCGTGCCTCGACTGCCACCCGGCGGGCGTGCCGAAGAAGAAGGACGTCGCCGACTAGTCGCCCGGCGCGGGCGCCGGGCGGGAGCTACCGCTTCGGGCCGAGGACCGTGTCGAGCGTCTCGTAGCGCTTCCGCTGCTCGTCGGGCCGAGCCTCGCTCGCGACGTCGAGGTGCATCACCTGCGGCCCGTCGCCCCCCCCGGTGAACCGCGGCCACGACGGCACGCCGGGGCCGTTCGGGTGCCCCGTGCGCGCGAAGTTGGACCAGCAGGTCGTCATCAGGTCGGAGAGCCTCCGGTCGGCGTCGGTCCACGTCACCTTCGGCACGGAGTCGAGCGTGCCGAACACGTACTCGATCTCGCCGGCGTGCCGGGCGCCGACGTCCTCGGCCGTGGCCGGGCGGCCGTCGATCTTCGTGTCGGGGGCGACGGGGATCTTCCGGTCGAAGCGGTAGCGGTAGACCGGCGCGCCGCTCGTCCGCGCGTGCTCGACGATCCACTTCCAGGTCGCGTAGACGAGGAAGGTGTCGCCGGCGAGGTCGCCCGCCGAGCGCAGCGCCTCGGCTTCGGTCGAGGCCGGGAAGACCTTCAGGATCGCGTCGGCGGCCGGCCCGAACTGCTTGCGGACGCCCTCCACGAACGCCTTCGCGGTCGGGGGCTCCTTCGCGAGGACGACGCCGCCGCGCACTTCGTCGGCGTTCCAGCCGGCGAGGAGCGGCACGCGGAGCTGCTCGCCCGCGGCGTAGATCGCCTCGACGTCCTTCGGCAGCACGTGGCCGTCGATCGTCGGCGCGAACCAGGGCTCGCGCTCGCGCGTCGCCTTCAGCAGCTCGTCGGTCGTCTTCGCGCGGAGCGCGGCGAGCGACGCGGCCCCGACCGACGCGCCGAAGGACACGCCGTTCTTCTCGCTGTCCGCGAGGGACGCCGCGGGCAGGGCGTTCCGGCCGAAGAACGCGCCGCTCTCGCCGATCGCCTTGTGGACGAGGCCGCGGGCGAGGGGAGACGCGACGAGGGCGCTCACCGCGAAGGAGCCGGCGGACTCGCCGAAGATCGTCACGTTGCCGGGATCTCCCCCGAACGCCGCCGCGTTGTCGCGCACCCAGCCGAGCGCGGCGAGCTGGTCGAGGAGCCCGTAGTTGCCGGAGGCGCCCCGGCCGGACTCGGCGGTCAGCTCCGGGTGGGCGAGGAAGCCGAAGACGCCGAGCCGGTAGTTGACCGTGACGACCACGACGCCCTTCCGCGCGAGGGCCGTTCCCTCGTGGCGCGGCTCGTCGGCCGCGCCGGCGTTGAAGCCGCCGCCGTGGATCCACACCATCACCGGCCGCTTCTCGCCGGGAGCCTTCGCCGGCGTCCAGACGTTCAGGTAGAGGCAGTCCTCGCTCGGCTTCCCGTGGAAGACCATGTCGTCGAAGAGGGCGTTCTGGGCGCAGTAGCTCGAGAACTCCGTGGCCGCGCGCACGCCCGTCCACGGCGTGACGGGCTGCGGCTCCTTCCAGCGCAGGGCGCCCACCGGCGGGGCGGCGAAGGGGATCCCGCGGAAGACGCGGATCGTTCCGCCGTCGGTGGTCGCTCCCTCGACGAGGCCGGACGTCGTCCGGACGGGCTCCGCGGCGGCCAGCGCGCCGGCGAGAAGCAGGATCGCGGCCGCGGCGAACGGGCAGCTCATGCGCGGGATCTCCATGGGAAGGCTACCTCGGGCGGCCGAGGGCCTCGGCCAGGCGGATCTCGACCATGAGGTCCGACGCGAGCCGCTCGAGCTCGCGCCGCAGCTCGGCGGCGGACACCTTCTCGGGCACGTCGACCCGCACCTGCGCGCGGAAGAGGAGCTCGCCCGACATCGGCGCGCTGAACCGGTCCGTCCGCAACTCCTCCACGTTGATGCCCCGGCCGGCGAGCAGGTCCGAGATCTCCCGCACGAGGCCGGGGCGGTCGAGCCCGAGCAGCTCGATCTCCATCGCGTGCAGCGGGCCGGGCGAGGCGGCTCCCGCGTCCTTCTCGAGGACGAGGCGCAGGCCCTTCGACTCGAGGCCGGCGAGAGCGGCGGCGAGGGCGTCGACCCTCTCGGCCGGGGCCTCGATGCGGAGGAGCCCGGCGAAGCGGCCGGCGAGGTGGGCCATGCGGCTCTCGAGCCAGTTCCCGCCGTGGGCGGCGACGACGTCGGCCACGCTCTCCACGATGCCGGGGCGGTCGGGTCCGATCAGGGTGAGGATGAGGTCGGCCATGGCGCCATCCTACAGCGGGACGCCGGTCGTCAGTCGCGCCGGCGGGCGATCGCGGTGAGCGAGCCGTTGTCGGCGTAGACGCGGATCCCGCCGAGGGCGCCCGCCGCCTGGCGCAGGAAGGCCGGCGAGCGCGGCCCGATGCCGAGCGCGCGACGCGCGAGGAACCCGAGCGTCGCGTACTGCCCGGCGCGGCGGATCTCGAGCACCTCGAAGCGCGGCTCGAGCGCGCGCCGGATCGTCGCCGGCGCCCAGTAGTAGACGTGCTCGGGGATCTTGTACGAGACCCAGCCGCGGCCCGACACGCGGGCGAGCAGGCTCTCCACGTTCGGCGTCGTGATCGCGAGGAGCCCGCCCGGCTCGAGGAGGGCGCGCGCCGCGTCGAGGAAGCGCAGCGGCTCGTAGACGTGCTCGAAGGCGTCGAAGGCCGTCACGAGGGCGAAGCTCCCCGGAGCGTGGCGGTTCTCGTCCACGAGGCCCGCCGACACGCGGTCGCCCAGGGTCTTCCGCGCGAGCGACACCGCGTACTCGGACGGGTCGATGCCATGGGCGTCCCATCCGGCCTCGACCGCGGCCTCCACGGCGAAGCCGGGGCCGCAGCCGACGTCGAGCGCGGCGCCGCGCCCCGCGCCGTGGCGGGCGATCTCCCGGAGCCGGCGGTGGAAGGTGCGGCGCCACAGGCCACGGACCTCGAGGTACTCGTCGTAGCCCCGGCCGGCGACGTCGGAGTCCCAGTAGGCGGCGTCCTGGTAGAGCTCCATCATGCGCCGCGCGACGAGGCGGGGCGACAGGAAGACGAGCGAGCAGCCGGCGCAGGCGACGACGCCGAACGGGGGGAAGGCGTGGCGCGGGAGGCTCTCGGCGCTGCCGCACAGCGCGCAGGCGGGCCGCTCGAGCTCGTCCGGCCGGGCTTCGATCACCGGCGGAGGATGCCGGCGAGGCCGGCCCGGTCGCGCCGGGCGAAGGCGGCGAGGAGGATCTTGTTGAGCTGGACCGCCGAGACCGCGAGCATCGCGAGGCCGCCGGCGAGGACGAGCCAGTCGCGGAGAACGGGCGGCAGGAACTGCAGGGCGACGATCCGGAACACGTCCTTCACCGGCCCCTTCAGGACGACCGGCGTCAGCAGCTTGCCGACGCCGATGCCGGAGAGGAAGACGCCGAGGACGAACACCGCCATCCACAGCCGCGCCGCGAGGCCGGGGTTGAGCCAGGACCAGAAGCTCGCCCGGTAGTAGATCCGCACGAGGTCGGCCAGCGTGTGGAGGAGGGTCCCGAGCCGCATCCGGCCGAGGCCCCCGGCGCGGGCGAAGGCGACCTCGACCGGGCACTCCGCCACCACGTACCCGAACCGGGTCGCGGCCACGAGGAGCTCGACGTCGAACGCGAAGCCGAAGACGCTCATCCTCGGGGCGGCCCGCTCGAGGACCTCCCGCCGGAAGAGCTTGACGCCCGTCTGCGTGTCGCTCACCGAGAGGCCGAAGAGGAAGCCGACGGCGCCGCGGAATGCCCCGCTCATCAGCCGGCGGGGGAGAGGGAAGTCGTTCCGCTCGCCCCGGCGCGCCCCGACGACCACGTCGGCGCCCGTCGAGCGCATCGCCTCGCGCAGGCGGAGGACGCTCCCGGGGGCGATCTCGAGGTCGGCGTCGAGGAACGCCACGAGCTCGCCCCGCGCGGCCGCCACGCCGCGGAAGAGGGCGGCGCCCTTGCCCGCGTTCGCCTCGAGCCGCACCGGCACGACGGGCAGGCCGTCCGCCGCGGCGCGCAGCGCCTCCGCGTGGGTCGCGTCGGTGCTTCCGTCGTCGACGACGACGAGCTCGAAGGCCTCGCCCCGCAGCGCGTCGCACGCGCGCTCGAGGTTCGCGCGCAGCGAGGCCGCCTCCTGGTGGGCCGGCAGCACGACGGACAGCCCCGGGCGGTCGGTCACGGTGTCGTACCCGGCCGCTCGGGGCCGCGATCGGCGACGCACGTCCACCGGCCGGGGACGGGAGGCGGGTTCTCGAGGAGCGAGCGCCGCTCGCGCTCGAGGGCCGCGTCTCCGATCTCGCGCCGCAGCCGCTCGCGCTGCGGGCGCAGGTCGTAGAAGGCGTACCGCCGGGCCGCGCTCACCGTCTTGCCGCCGACGAGGGCGTCGAGGTCCCGCTCGACCTCGACGAAGCTCGGCCGGTGGATGCCGGTGTAGCCCCACCGGTCGAGCCATAGGCCGTCGAAGCCCGCCGTGGCGAGGGCCCGCACCATCGCCGGCGCCGGCTGCGCGCCGACCCGGCAGGCCCAGCCGTTCGTGCGCCCGATCATCGAGCCCCAGCTCCACCGCAGCGACCGCGAG
>JAXLRD010000124.1:0-10676 GCA_046331285.1 Vicinamibacteria bacterium | reverse complement strand
TCGGACGCACGCGCCGCACCGTCCGCTCGTGCTCCTTCCACTGGTACATCTCGGTCGTGCGCGCGAGGCGGATCGCCGGCGCCGCGACGCCGAGCTCGGGATCGCTCACCGTCTCCGCGGTCTCGGCGCGGCCGACGACGTGCACCAGCCGGCCCTCGTTCGCGGGGTCGACGGCCTCGCTCGGCACGGACGCGACGGCCCCCGCCCCCTCCTCGAGGCTGCGCGCCGTCGTGACGGCACGTCCCTCGTTGCACCACATCGCGGGCAGGGCGCCGCAGACGACGAGCCCCCCGAACGCGACGCTCTTGATCGAGCCCGTGAGCCGCGAGATCCAGGATTCCTGCACGCGCGGATTCTAAGCGACGCGGCGGGAAGGCCGCCGTGCTCTCCGCGCGGGGCGCTCAGCGGTGCTCGACGAGGCCCAGCCCGCGCGCGGCCCCGACCGTCCGGCGCCGGAGCAGCAGCCCGGCGATCACGACCGCGGCCACGATTCCTGCCGCGGCGACCACCATCCCGACGTGCGGCGAGATCCCGAGCGTCGTCCAGAGGTTCATGTCGTCCTCCTCACCCGCTTGGACACGCGGTCGGCGCCGCGGGTTCCCGAGCCGACGGGGCTACGGCTGGCGCAGGGCGACCGCCGGAGGGACCCGCGCGGCGCGAAGGGCCGGCCAGGCGGCGCCCGCGAGCACGAGGGGGACGGCCGTCAGGACCACCGCGGCGTAGGTGGACCCGTCGAGCGCGGTCACGCCGTAGAGCAGGCCGCCGACGAGCCGCGCCGCGGCGAGAGCGAGCCCGAGCCCCAGGCCCGCGCCGAGCGCGGCGAGTCGCGCCGCGTCGCGGAGCACCAGGCCGGCGAGGTCGCCCGCCCGCGCCCCGAGGGCGAGCCGCAGGCCGAACTCCGGCGTGCGCTGCGCGGTGAGGTAGCTCGTCACCGCGTACATCCCCGAGACCGCGAGGAGGAGGGCGAGGGCGGCGAAGGTGGAGACGACCGCCGTCCGGAGGCGCGGGGCGGCGATCGAGTCCGCGATCGAGGCGGGCAGGGTCGTGAACTTCGTCGCGATGGCGGGGTCGAGCGACCGCGCGGTGCGTCGGACGGTCTCGACGAGCGTCTCCGGCGGCACGCTCGTCCGCACGACGACCTGCACCTCGTTCGCGGCGACCGGGTGCTGCCGCAGCGGCATGTACAGCTCGGGGCCGGGCAGCGACGCCGGCGAGGCCTGCCGCACGTCCCCGACGACGCCGACGATCGTCATCCAGCGGTCCGGCTGGTCGAAGCCGCACTGCACGCGGCGGCCGATCGGGTCGGCGCCACCGAACACCTGGCGCGCGAGCGACTCGCTGACGATGGCGACGAAGGGCCGGTCGTACAGGTCCGTCGCCGCGAAGTCGCGGCCGCGGACGAGCGGGATGCCGAGCGCCGCGAAGTAGCCCGGGCTCGCCAGCCGGAAGCCCGCGGACGGCAGGTTCCGCACGTCGCCGCCGAAGGAGTGCAGGCCCTCGACGGCGAAGGAGCCGTCCGAGCCGTACTGCCCGGTCGGCAGCCCCATGACCCCCGCGACCGCGACGACGCCGGGGAGCGAGCGCAGGCGCGCGTAGAGCTCGTCGAGGGTCGCGCCGGCGCGGTCGTAGCCGCTCACGCCGGCCTTCTCGTCCGGGGGCACGTGGGCGTACGCCACGAGAACGCCCTCGGGGCGGAAGCCGAGCGGCGCGCTCGTGAGGGCGGTGAAGGACCGCAGCAGGAGGCCCGCGCCCACGGCGAGGCAGATCGACAGCGCGACCTGGGCGACCACGAGGCCGCCGCGCAGCCGCGACGACGACGCGCCGAGCGGCCCCTTGCCCGCGCCGCGGCTCAGGGCCCCGGCCACGTCCGCGCGCGCGGCCTGCAGGGCGGGCGCGAGGCCGAAGCCCACGGCCGCGATCACGCACACCGCGGCGGTGAAGGCGAGCACGCGCCAGTCGACGCTCACGTCCTCGAGCCGCGGCAGGGACGCGAACGCCGACCCTGCCCGCAGGAGCGCCCTCGTCCCGGCCCAGGCGACGAGAACGCCGAGGACGCCGGCGGCGGCCGAGAGCACGAGGCTCTCGGCGAGGAGCTGGCGCGCCAGCCGCCGCCGCCCCGCGCCGAGCGCCGAGCGGACCGCGAGCTCGCGCCCGCGCGCGGCGGCCCGGGCGAGCATCAGGTTCGCGACGTTCGCGCAGGCGATCAACAGGACGAGGGCCACCGCCCCCATCGCGACGAAGAGCGTCGCCCGCGCGCGCGTCACCATCGTGTCGCGCAGGGGAGTCGCGGCGAAGCTCTTGCGCGCGTGGGTGTCCGGGTACGCCTCCGCGAGGCGCCGGGCGAGCCCCGCGAGGGCGGCGTTCGCCTCGGCCGCGCTCACGCCTTCGCGCAGGCGTCCGACCGCGCGGTAGTTGTGGCCCGTGCGGTTGCGGTTCTGCGGGTCGGGCGCGGCGGCCAGCCACACCTCGGTCCTCGGCGGGAACTGCAGGACGGCCGGCGCGACGCCCACGATCTCGTACGTCACCCCCTCGACCGAGACGGTGCGGCCGAGCGCGGCCTCCGCCGCCCCGAAGTTGCGCCGCGCGAAGGCGAGGCCGACGACCGCGGCCCGCTCCGCGTCGCCCGGCTGCAGCAGGCGGCCGGCCGCCGGCGGGACGGCGAAGATCCGGAAGAAGCCGGGGTGGACGAGCTGCGTGCCCGCGTACTCGGCGTGGTCGCCGAGCTGCACGCCCATCTCCCCGCCGTAGTAGTGGGCGAAGGCGTCGAAGGCCGGCAGCTCGCGCACGTCCATGAGGTCGCCGCCGGCCAGGTTCGCGCCGGTGCGCCCGGAGTCGGTCCACTGCGTCTGGACGGCGACGATGCGCTCGGCCGCGGGGTAGCGCAGCGGCTTCAGCACGACCCCGTCCAGCACGGTGTAGATCGCGGTGTTCGCGCCGATGCCGAGGGCCAGCGTGAGGACGACCGCGAGGGAGAACGCGGGCGCCCGCCCCAGGGTGCGCACGGCGTAGGCGACGTCGCGCCGCGCGTCGTCGATCCACGCGAAGCTGCGCTCGTCGCGATGGCGCTCGCGGGCCTGCAGCACGCCGCCGAACGCGCGGCGCGCGGCGAGGCGGGCCTCCTCCTCGCCGAGGCCGCGGGCGCGGTAGTCGTCCTCGAGGAGGGCCAGGTGGGCGGCGATCTCGCGGCGGGCCTCCGCGTCGCCGCGCCCGGGGCGCAGCGAGCCCGCGAGCCGCAGCAGGAGCCGGCGGAGCGACCTCACGCCCGGGACCCGCTCGCGAGGAGCCGCTCGACGAGGCCGGCGACGCGGCGCCAGCGCTCCGTCTCGCTCTCGACCGCGCGCCGCCCGGCGCGGGTGAGCGAGTAGTAGCGCGCCTCGCGGTTCGCGGGCGTGCGCCGCCACTCGCCGCGCAGGAAGCCCTTCTGCTCGAGCCGCGCGAGCGCCGGGTACAGCGTGCCCTGGTTGAGGACGAGGGCGGGCTCGACCTGCTCGAGCCTCGACGCGAGGTCGTACGCGTGGAGCGGGCCCATCGTCTGGAGGGCCCGCAGCACGATCAGGTCGAGCGTGCCCTGCAGCAGCTCGAGGCGCTCCCGCTCTCCACTAGACATCCCAGTGGTCTCCGGCCCGAGCGTGGCCCGGCCCGCCTCGCCTGTCAAGGGCGGGGCGCTGGCCGGAAGCGGATAGCCGCGCCCCGGGCCCCGGCTTACGCTCGCGCCTCTCGGGCACCGCAGGAGGTCTCGTGAAGAGCATCGCGCCGCCTTTTCTCCTTCTCGCCGCCCTCGCGGGCGGGCCCGCGCCGGCCGCGGGTGCTCCGCCCGCCGGCCCGACCGGTCCCGCGACCGCCGCCGACGCGGCGAGGCCGGCGAACGGCGCGTGGGGCGTCGACCTCACGGGCATGGACCCGAGCGTCCGCCCCGGCGACGACTTCTTCCGTTACGTCAACGGCAAGTGGGTCGAGCGCACGGAGATCCCCGCGGACAAGGTCGACGCGGGCGGCCTCACGGCGCTGCAGGACCGGTCTCTCGAGGAGACCCGGCGCCTTCTCGAGGAGGCGGCGGCCGACGCCGCTGCGCCGAAGGGCACCGAGCGGCAGAAGATGGGCGACTGGTACGCGTCCTTCATGGACGAGAAGGCGATCGAGGCCGCGGGCTTCCTTCCGATCAAGCCCGAGCTCGACGCGATCGCCGCCGTCGCGACGCGGCAGCAGCTCGTCCATCTCTTCGCGCGCAGCCACGGGGCGCTCGGGGCGAAGCCGCTCGCGGTCGCGGTGGACTTCGACCGCCACCGGATCGGGAAGACCCTCGTCGCCATCGAGACGGCCGGCCTCTCGCTCGGGGCCCGCGAGTTCTACCTCGAGCCCGCGTACGCGCCGGTCCGCGAGGCGCAGCTCGCGCACGTTGCCCGGCTCCTGAAGATCGCCGGCTTCGACGACACGCAGGCCCGCGCGCTCCGGGTGCAGGGGCTCGAGACGAAGATCGCCGAGATCACCTGGCCGGCGGCCGACCTGCGCGACGACCGGAAGAGGAGCAACGTGACGAGCGTCGCCGAGCTCGGGCGGCGCTCGCCGGGGATCGACTGGCCGCGGTACCTCGCGGACGCCGGAGTCGGCGCGCCGGCCGAGGTCAACATGTCGACCCCGTCGACGATCGCCGGCATGGCGAAGCTCGTGGCGAACGAGCCGCTCGAGGCGTGGCAGGACTACCTGCGCTACATGCTGGTCGCGGGCACGGCGAAGTACCTGCCGAAGGCCGCCCGCGACGAGATGTTCGACTTTCTCGGCCGACAGCTGTCCGGCCAGCAGGAGCCGGGGCCGCGGTGGATCGACGCGCTTCTCGACGCCGGGCACCAGGGCCGGCCGCTCGCCGACGCGATGAGCCGCGCCTACGTCGAGCGCTACGTGGCGAAGGACGCGCGGCCGAAGGCGCAGGAGATGGTCGCGAACCTGCTCGCGGCGTTCGACGCGCGGCTCGCCCGGCTCGACTGGATGGCCCCCGAGACGCGGAAGGGCGCCCGCGAGAAGCTCTCGAAGGTCACGATCAAGCTCATCCACCCCGACGTGTGGCGCGACGTGACGACGCTCGAGGTGCGGCGTGGCGACCCCGTCGGTAACGCCCGCCGAGGCCTCGCCTACCTCCGCGCCCAGGACCTCGACTGGCTGAAGCAGTACCCGGACCGCCGGCTCTTCCTCCAGCCGGTGTACCTCGTCAACGCCTACGCCAACACGGTGTGGAACGAGATCGTCTTCCTCGCCGCCATCGTGCGACCGCCGGCCTTCGACCCGAACGCCGACCCCGCGGTCAACTACGGCGCCATGGGCGCCATCATCGGCCACGAGATCTCGCACCTCTTCGACGACAAGGGACGGACGAGCGACGGGGACGGCCTCCTGCGTGACTGGTGGACGCCGAAGGACGCCGAGCGGTTCACGGCCGTCGCCCAGCGCCTGCAGGAGCAGGTGGGCGCCTACGAGCCGATCCCCGGCAAGAAGGTGAACGGCGCTTTGACCCTCGGCGAGAGCATCGCCGACGTCGCGGGCCTCGTCGTCGCCCACGACGCGTACGAGCGCTCGCTCGGCGGGAAGCCGGCGCCCGTGATCGACGGCTACACGGCCGACCAGCGCTTCTTCCTGGCCTACGCCCAGGCGTGGCGGTGGAAGGGCCGCGACGCGGCGGTCGACCGCCAGCTGAAGACGGACGCGCACCCGCCGTCGGCGGTGCGGCCGAACACCGTCCGCAACGTCGACGCCTGGTACGAGGCTTTCGGCGTGAAGCCGGGCGACAAGCTGTACCTGCCGCCGGAGGAGCGCGTCCGGCTCTGGTAGGCCGGCGGCCGCGCCGGGTCCAGCCGTACGTGCGCGCGGTCCTCGGCTCGATGACGGGGGCAGACCCTCACGCCGTAGCCGCCGGGGGGCTCGCGCTTCGGGTCCCGGCCCTCTAGAATCCCTCCCCTCCGTCCAGCATCAACCGTCGTCCAGCCGAGCGAGGGGGATTCGCATGTGCGGCATCGTGGCGTCCGTGTCGAGCCGGGAAAAGGTCTCGTCCGACGCGCTCCTGCGGGCGACGCGGCGCCTGCGCCACCGCGGGCCCGACGCGCAGCACGTGTGGGCCGCGCCCCACGGCCGCGTCGGCCTCGGCCACGCGCGGCTCTCCATCATCGACCTCGCGACCGGCGACCAGCCGATCGCGAGCGAGGACGAGAGCCTGCGCATCGTCGCGAACGGCGAGTTCTACGGCTTCGAGGCGATTCGCTCCGCGCTCGAGTCGCAGGGCCACGTCTTCCGCACGCGCTCCGACAGCGAGATCGCCCTCCACCTGTACGAGGACACGGGCGCGCGCGCCCTCCACCGTCTGCGCGGAGAGTTCGCGTTCGCCCTGTGGGACGAACGGGACGGCCTCCTCATCGCGGGCCGCGACCGCTTCGGAATCAAGCCGCTCTACTACGCGCTGCACGACGGGGCGTGCCACGTCGCGTCCGAGGTGAAGGCGTTCACCGAGCTCGGCGTGCCGCTGCGGTGGGACCACGACACCGTCTACGACCTGCACCGCGGCCTCATGCACCCGCCGTCCCGCACCCCGTTCGCCGGCATCCACCAGGTGCCGCCGGGCTCGTACCTGGTCACCGACGGCTCCTCGGCCCGCGTCCTTCCCTACTGGGACTGGGACTACCCGCCCGCGGAGCGCACCGGCTTCGACCGGAGCCCCCACGAGTGGGTGCGCCAGCTCGCGGAGGCGCTCGAGGAGGCCGTCCGCCTGCGCCTGCGCGCCGACGTGCCGGTCGCCTGCTACCTCAGCGGCGGGCTCGACTCCTGCGCCGTCCTCGGGCTCGCGTCGAAGCTCTCCTCGCGGCCGCTGCGGGCCTACACGCTGAGCTTCGACCACGCCGATTACGACGAGCGGGAGCAGGCCGAGGAGCAGGCGAAGCTCTCGGGGGCGGAGTTCTTCCCGATCGACATCCGCGCGTCGCACATGGCCGACCACTTCGCGGACGCCGTCTACCACGCGGAGCGGCCCTTCGCGAACGCCCACGTCGTCGCGAAGTACCTCCTCAGCCGCGCGGTGCGCGACTCCGGGGTGAAGGTCGTCCTCACCGGCGAGGGGTCCGACGAGGTGTTCGCCGGCTATCCCTTCTTCCGGCGCGACATGATCCTGCACAACACCGAGGGCCAGGACCCGGCCACCGCGCGGGGGCTGCTCGCGCGGCTCGACGCCACGAACAAGGTGTCGCAGGGCCTGCTCATGCCGACGGGCGCGGGCGGTGCGAACGAGAGCGTGCGCCGCGTGCTCGGGTTCGTCCCGACGATCATGGAGACTTGGGGCCAGCAGGGCGAGACGATGTGCGGCCTCCTCGCCCCCGAGCTGCGCGAGCACTACCGCACGCGCGACACGTACCGCGTGCTGCTGAACGACCTCGACGTCGAGCGGCAGCTCGCCGGCCGCGACGCCGTCAACAAGTCGCTCTACGTCTGGGCGAAGACGACGCTGCCCAACTACATCCTGAGCAACCTCGGCGACCGGATGGAGATGGCCCACTCGGTCGAGGGGCGGCTGCCCCTCCTCGACCACGAGGTCGTCCGCCTCGTGACGCAGATGCCGATCGCGATGAAGATCAACGGCATGACGGAGAAGTTCGTCCTGCGCGAGGCGGCGAAGCCGTTCATCACCGACACCGTCTACCGCCGCCAGAAGCACCCGTTCCTCTCGCCACCCTCGACGCTGCAGACGGACGGCGGCCTGCACGGGCTCATCCAGGACACCCTCCGCGGCCCGGCCCTCGAGCGGACCGGGCTGTACGATCGGGCGAAGGTGCTCTCGCTCCTCGACGCGATCCCGAACATGGACGCCGCCGCGCGGACCGCGGTCGACCCCGCCCTCATGTGGACGACGAGCCTGTGCCTGCTGCACGAGCGGCTGGGGCTCTGAGGGCGCGCGAGTGAAGGCTCTCGCCCTCCGCGACGAGTTCGCGGGGATGCTCGCGCAGGACCCGGTCGTCCTCGCGCCGATGGACGACGTCACCGACGCGCCGTTCCGGCGGCTGTGCCGGAGGAACGGCGCCTTCGTCTGCGTGACGGAGTTCGTGCGGGCCGAGCAGCTCGTGCACGGCGCGCGCTCGGCGCGCCGGCGCGTCCTTCTGGAAGACGACGACCAGCCGACGGGCATCCAGGTGCACGGCCCCGACGCCGCGATGCTCCTTCGCGCGGCTCGGCTCGCGGCCGAGGCGCGTCCGGCCTTCGTCGACATCAACTGCGGCTGCTGGGTGCCGAGGATCGCGCGAGGCGGGGCCGGGGCGGCGTGGCTGCGCGAGCCGGGAGCGATGGTCGCCATGGCGCGGGAGATCGCGGCCGCCCTCGACCTGCCGGTCACCGTGAAGACGCGCATCGGCTGGGGGCCGGAGTCGGAGATGCCCATCGTCGACCTCGCGCGGCGGCTCGAGGACGCGGGGGTCGCCGGTCTCACGGTGCACTGCCGCACGGCGCAGATGGGGCACGAGGGCGAGGCCGACTGGGGCTGGGCGACGCGCGCCCGCGAGGCGGTCTCGATCCCGGTCGTGGTGAACGGCGACGTGCGGACGGCCGAAGACGCGGCGCGCGCGCTGCGGGAGACGGGCTGCGCCGGCGCCATGATCGGCCGCGCGGCGATCCAGCATCCCTGGATCTTCCGTGAGGCCCGCGCGCTCCTGCGCGGGGAGGCGGTCACGCCCCCGACCGACCGCGAGCGCGGCGAGGCCTACGCGTGGCTCGCCGAGGCGAACGCCGGACTGCGCGGCGAGAGGCACGGAATCGAGGTCACGCGGCGGCACTTCGCTCTCCTCGGGCCGAGGCTGCGACCGCTCGTCGAAGCGCGGCTCAAGGTGGCCAAGACCGTCGATGCGGTGCGGGAGGTGCTCGAGGAGGCGCTGGCCGCGGCGCCCGCGGATCGCCTCGCTCGCTAGAAGGGAGCGGCCGCGCCTCGCGGCGCACCGGGCCGGGACGGCGCGGCGGGGGGCGTCGCCGCGGCGAAGCGCGCCAGGCGCTGTCCGCGGTCGTCCAGCAGCTCCAGCGTCGGGCCCACGGTCCGCCAGGCGGCCGCGTCGGCCAAGGCGCGCCGGAAGGCCAGGTCGGGACTCTGCGCCGCGTCGCAGGGTCTCGACGTCCCGGTCAGCCGACCGAAGCTGATGCGGGCCCCGTCGATCGCGTACTCCCCGACGACGGCGTTGCAGCCGTCGGAGCCGACGAGCCGGCCCTGGCCGGAGCCGAAGACGAGGTGCGCCTCGCGCTTGTCGCGCGGCGCCGTCGGCGGCAGCTCCGCGCCGGCGACCTGCGTGAGCCTCCAGTAGGTCCGCTCGAGCGTCGCCGTCTCGAGCCGGGGCGGGCACGATCCGCCCGGCCTCAGCTCGACGAGCCTCTCGATCACGAGCGCGGACGACGGGGACGCTCCCCGCCCCTGTCCCGGGACGCTGCGTCCCTCGACGACGGCGAGGACGGCGGCGCCCGCCTTCCCTTCCCGCCGGTAGGCGCTCTCCAGCGCCGGATCGCCGCCCGCCGCGACCGTCAGCCGCCGGCCGGTCAGGCACTCCTCGAACGAGCCGGTCGCCGCCTTGTACGTGAGGAGGCCGCTGAGGGTGCCCCTCGGCTCGAAGGGCGATGGCGCCGACACGCGGCTGAGGTCGAAGTCGCCCGGGCCGGGAAGAGGCGACGCCTGCGCGTCGAGCTCGGTCAGATGGTCGGCGTCCCTGATCTCGAAGTAGGCGAGGAAGTCGCCGCCCCCGGCGAGCGCGAGAAGCCGTCCGTCCGAGGAGAGCGTCCAGGAGCCGATCGTGTCGCGGGCTCCTTCCGTCCGCTCCGGCGGCTCGGCCCGGAGAAGGAAAGCGCCGTCCGCGAACAGGCTCAACCGCTTCCGCAGACCCGCGCCGTCCGCGCGCGGGAGGACGCCTTCGAACGTGCCCGTCGGCGGCACGATGGCGGCGGCGGGAGATGGCGCGGCGGCGGCCGCCGCGGCGCTCAGCCGCTTGAGCTCGAGCTCGACTCTCGAGCCCGCGCCGTGCGTGAGGACGGGCACGATCGCCCGCGTCACCCACCTCGCCTGACCCGCCTGGACCGTCGCGCGGACCACGTAGCGGGCCCGCGGCTGGATCTTCGCCGGGTCGTAGGGGATCTCGAACGCGCAGGGCAGGGACGCGACGGGAGCGACGCGCTGCCGGGCGATCACCGTCGGCGGCGCGTCGGCGCGGCTGACGTCCTCCAGGGTCGCCTCGAGCGCGGCGCCCGGCGGGAGCGCGGTGCGCTCGCGCCACGACACCCTGCCGGTGATCGTGCTCGTGTCGGCCGTGGCCGCGAGGGCGAGCGCGAGGACCCACGACGCCATCGCCGTCATTGCACTCCTCCCTGGATGTGACCGGAGCCCGACGGGCATTCTACCCAGCTCCGTCCGGTCGCACGGCGACACGCGGAGCCACCCGGGAGAGCGAGTTGCCGGCCGGGCCTGGTGGGTGGACCCAGGGTGGAGGTGAGAAGGAGGGCGCGCGGCGGGGCCTCGCGCCCGTTCAGGAACGGAAACAGGAACGGAAACAGAAACGGACCAACGGACCTTCGCGGTCGCGTCCAGCCGGCGACCGCGAAGGGCCTAGATCCGACTCCCCTCCAGGAAGGCCTTGAGCTTTCGGCTGCGGCTGGGGTGGCGGAGCTTGCGCAGCGCCTTCGCT
>JAXLRD010000123.1:0-10804 GCA_046331285.1 Vicinamibacteria bacterium | reverse complement strand
GGCGACGGCCGCATCGAGGTCGACCCGTTCGAGGAGGCGGGCCGCCTGCGCCCCGAGACGCAGTTCGCGCCGGAGATCATGCTCCAGGCGCGGCTCTTCCACTCGTCGGAGTACTTCACGCCCGCCTCGGCCGCCGACCGCGAGCGCCTGAAGCCGATCGAAGCGCGGCTCGGCGAGCTCGGTCTGCGCGCGAAGTCCTGGTAGCCGTCCGGGCGAGCCCGCGTCCGGGTTAGGATGGGGCGCGCCGCCCGCCGGGCGGCGTCGAAAGGAGACGACCCGCATGTCCGAAACGAGCGGGCCGAGGCTCGGGAAGAAGGTCCCCGACTTCGAGCTCACCGTCTACGATCCCGTCAAGGACGACTTCGGGAGGTTCTCTCTCGCCGGCCAGCTCGCTGCGAAGCGCTGGACGATCCTCTTCTTCTACCCGGCCGACTTCACCTTCGTCTGAGCGACCGAGTTCGCTGCTCTGGCAGAGCAGCACGAGCGGTTCCAGAAGATCGGCTGCGACATCGTCACCGTCAGCACGGACACCGAGTTCGTGCACCTCGCGTGGCGGAAGGGCGAGAAAGAGCTCGCGAACGTCAAGTACCTCATGGGCGCGGACCGCACGGGGAAGGTGTCCCGGGCGTTCGGCGTCTACGACGAGGACACGGGCCACGCCCTGCGCGGCACGTTCCTCGTCAACCCCGAAGGCGTCCTGCTCTCGACCGAGACCAACTGGTACAACTTCGGGCGCAACGTCGACGAGCTGATGCGGAAGTTCAAGGCGAGCCTCTACCTCGCGAAGAAGACGAACGAGGCCTGCCCGTCCAAGTGGAAGGACGAGGGCGACAAGACCCTCGTCAACCCCGGCGCGAAGATGGTCGGGAAGGTCCACGAGGCGCTCGGCTAGAGCGTTCGCGGCCGGGAGGGGGCGCCTCGCCCCCTCCCGTCTCTCCCGGCCCCCGGCGGGCCCCTCGCCTCAGCCCTTGACGAGGGCCATCGACACGATCCGCCACGACGCGCCGGCGCGGGCGAGGCGGTAGACGAGCCGCTTCAGCGGCTGCGTCCGGCCGTTGATCGTGTCCTGCCGCTGGACGCGGGCGGTCGCTTCCTCTCCGCTCACCTCGACCGACTCGATCTCGATCGCCACGCGGTCGTACTTCACGGCCTTGAACGACTCCCGCAGCTTCTTCTCGGCGTCGGCGGAGAGCTCGCCCATCACGGTGCGGTACAGCGAGACGTCCTGCGTCTCGAACGCGCGGCCGAGGTCGGCGATCACGCGGCGCACGGCGGGATCCTGCGGATCGCGGCCGGGCGCCGCCGGGACGGCGGCCGCGGCCGCCGCGGGCTGCGGCGTCGCCGGCAGCGGCGTCGCGGTCGGGAGGCTCGTCGGCGCGGCGGTCGGCGTGGCGGTGGCCGAGGGCGCCGCGGTCGGCGTGGGGATCCCGGTCGGCGCGGGCCGGGCCGCGGCCACCCGGGCCGCCTCGGCCCGCGAGGCCTCCGCCCGCGCCGCTTCCGCCCGGGCCGCTTCGGCGGACCGCGCCGCGTCGGCCTCGCGCTTCAGGGCGTCGAAAGCGTCGCGCGACTCGATGTACTTGTCGGCCGCCTCGGCGAAGCGCTCCTGCGCGAAGAGGCCGTCGGCCTCGACGGTCAGCTTCTTCGCCTGGGCGTAGGCGGGCGTCCGAGGGTGCTCGCGTCCTCGGCCGTGGCCCGCGCCGTCGCCGCTCGCCTCCGCGGGCCTCCTCGGCCTGGCGGCGCGAGTAGCGGTTGAGGTCGCGGGTGAGCTCGCGCGCGGCGGGGTGACGCCGGTCGAGGGCGAGCAGCCGCCCGAGCGCCTCGGAGGCGGTCGACGTGTCGCCGCGGGCGACGGCGGTCTTCGCGTCGGCCACCGCCTTCTCGACCTCGGCCTTCAGGCCGACCGCCTTGTCGAGCACCTCCTTCGCCTCCGCGCTCGCGGGGTCGATGGCGAGCGCCTCCCGGGCGTGGGCGGCCGCGTCGTCGTAGGCGTGGTTGTCGAGGTCCGCGCGGGCCAGCTCGACCTTGCCCGAGAGGAGCGCCTCGGTGAGGACGCTCTGCTCCTGCGCGGTGGAGGCCGCCGGCGCCGTGGCCACCGCCCGCGAGCGGACGTACATGTAGCCGCCGATCCCCGCCGCCACGAGCACCGCGACGGCGGCGCCGGCGACGAGGGGCAGGCGCGACGGGGCGGCCTGGACGTGGGTGAGCTCGGCCGCGACGGTGGGGTCCTGCCGCGACGTGACGCTCAGCGACCGCCGCAGGATGCTCGAGCGTCGCCGCGGGTCGAGGGCGGTCGAGCCCTCGGTCGCGTGCCCGATCATGGTGTCGCCCGGGTGCTGGAGGACCGTGGCCTCGGCGCCCGGGGCGGCGCCGACGATCGTCTCGCCCGCGAGCGACTTCTGGGCCGCCGCCAGCGCGCGGCCCATCTCCGCGGCGTCCGCGAAGCGCGCGGCGGGGTCGCGGGACAGCGCGCGCTCGATCACGGCGCTGACGCTCTGCGGCGTGTCGGGGGCCTTCGCGCGCAGGGGCGTGGCGTCGCGCTCGACGATCGCCTGCAGCACCTCGGGCACGGTCCGGCCGTCGAACGGCCGCGTGCCGGCGACCATCTCGTAGCAGACGGCGCCGAGCGAGAACACGTCGGAGCGCGCGTCGGCCTTCTGCCCGCGGACCTGCTCGGGCGACATGTAGTGCGGCGTCCCCATCACGGTGCCCGTCTTCGTCATCTCCGACGAGGCGAGCCGGGCGAGGCCGAAGTCGAGGATCTTCACCTGGCCGGACGGCTGGACGTGGATGTTCGCCGGCTTGAGGTCGCGGTGGACGACGCCGCGGGCGTGGGCGAAGCCGAGCCCGTCGCACAGCTGAACCATCAGGTCGAGCCGCCGCAGCAGCGGACCGAGGGCGCGCCGCCTTATCGACTCGCGGAGGTCGAGGCCCTCCACGAGCTCCATCGCCATGTAGGTGAGCCCGGCCTCGTCGTTTCCGAAGTCGTAGATCGTGACGATGTTCGGGTGGTTGAGCTGGGCGGCGGACTGCGCCTCGCGCTGGAAGCGCTGGCGGAACTCCGGGTCGGAGGCGAGGGTCGGCGAGATGGTCTTGATCGCGACGAAGCGGTTGAGGAGCGGGTCGTGCGCCTTGAAGACCTCGCCCATCGCACCCTGGCCGATCCGTTCGACGATCCGGTACTTGCCGATGCGGTCCAGGTTCATCACGGCCATCCTCCGGGCCCGTCGCCGCCGGGGCGGAGCGACAGAGAACGCGTCACGATCCAGTTGGGACGAATTCGTGAATCGTAGCACGGCGCACCCGGGGCCGGGCGCCGGCGGACGTCAGCGGGAGGGCCGTCCGACCTGCTGGTAGCGGGCCCGCGCCTCGAGGAAGCGCTGCGCGGCGGCCACGGGGTCGTTGCCCTTCAGGGCCTGCTCGCCCTGGGCGGCCAGGCTCGCCGCCTCGTCGTCTCCGCCGCCGGCCTGCTCGGCCGCCTTCCTCGCCTCGGCCATCAGCGCGCGGGCCTGCTCGGCCCGGCCCCTGAAGGCCGCGCCGGCGGCGCGGGCGGCGGTGACCGCCTCGGCGTTCGACGGGTCGAGGCGCAGGACGGCGAGGGCCGCGTCGGCGCGGGCCGGGTCGGACGAGGCGCCGCGGAGCGACGCGATCGCGTCCTGGACCTTGCGGCCGAGCGCGCTCGCCTCGTCCAGGATGCCGCGGGCCTCGGCGTTCGCGGGGTCCATCTCGAGGGCCTTCTCGGCGTCGCGGGTCGCTCCGGCGTAGTCGCCGGCGTCGAGCTTGCGGCGGGCGAGCTTCGCCCGCGTGTCGGCGAGCTCCCGCGCCATCGTCTGAACGCCCGAGGCCGGGGCCGGCGTGGGCGCGGCCGGGCTCCCCCCGCGGAGGAGGAAGAAGGCGACGACGGCTACGACGAGGAGAAGGGCGCCGACGCCGAGCGCGATCCACTTGCCGGCGCCGCCGGCCGGGGCCGGGCGCGGCGGCACGCTGTGCCGCGACATCCCGACGCGCGAGACCCCGGTCGCCATCGCGGGGTGGGAGCCGTCCACGGTCCGGGCCGGCGGGCGCTGCGGCGGCGCGGCGGGCGCGGCCGGCGTCCGCTCGAGGCCGGACACCGGCTCGTGGCCGCGGCCGCTCGCGAGGGCCTGGCGGGCGCGCCGCAGCCACTCGAGCATCTCGCCGGCGTTCGCGAAGCGCTCGTCCGCGTGCTTGGCGAGCGCCTTCTCGACGACCTGCACGAGCGGCGGGGGCGTCGCGGGGGCCGCCTCGGCGAGCGGCGGCGGCTCCTCCTGGATCACCTTGAACAGCACCGCGTGCATCGACTCGGCGTCGAAGGGCTTGCGCCCGGTCAGCATCTCGTAGAAGACGCAGCCGACCGCGAAGACGTCGGAGCGGGCGTCGGTCTTCTGCCCGCGGACCTGCTCCGGGGACATGTAGTGCGGCGTCCCCATCACCGTCCCGGTGGACGTCATGTCGGACCCGCTCACCTTGGCGAGGCCGAAGTCCATGATCTTCACGAGGCCGTTCGTCAGCAGGTGCACGTTCGCCGGCTTGAGGTCCCGGTGGACGATGCCCTTCGCGTGGGCGTAGTTGAGGCCCTCGAGGATCTGCTCGATGACGTCGAGCTTCGCGTCGAGGGTCATCGTGCGCTGGGCGATCGCGTGCTTGAGGTCGCTGCCGTCGAGCAGCTCCATGGCCATGAAGGCCTGGTCGCCCTCGGTGCCGAGCTCGTAGACGGTGATGATGTTCCGGTGGTTCAGCGAGGCGATGGCGTTCGCCTCGCGCAGGAAGCGCTTGCGGATGTTCTCGTCGGCGTCGAGGCCGGCGGAGATGCGCTTGATCGCGACCGAGCGGTTCAGGACGGGGTCGTGGCCCTTGTAGACCTCGCCCATGGCGCCCTGTCCGAGCTTGCCGACGATCTCGTACTTCCCGATCTTCTGTGGGTTCATCCCCTCGTTCGCCGGGCCCGAGGCCTCGCTAGCCGGAAACGGTTGACGCGGATGATAGCACTCCGGCTCACCACGCGTTCACCATGAGCCGCCAGCCGTCGGCCGGGGGCAGGACGACCCCCTCGCGCCGGCGCCTCTCGACCCGGGCCGCGGCGGCGGCCGAGCCGCTGCAGCGGCCGGTGCGGACGACGTTCAGGGCCTCGGCGAGCGACGCCTCGCGAGCGCTCGCGAGCGGGTGGTCGACGTCGTCCGGGGCGGGGCAGTCGGCCGGGATCCCCGCGAAGTAGTCGGCCTGGCCCCGGGCGTTCGTGACGAGGAAGGCCACGGGGTAGAGCACCTTGTCGCAGAAGTCGAACCCGTACTGCCCGACCGGCTTCCCGTACGTCGCGTCGCCCACGACCTTCACGTCCATGTACGGCCGCAGCCCGTTGACGACCGCCTCGCTGGCCGAGGCGGTGCTCCGCGTGGCGATCACCACGAGGCGCGACACGCCGAGGGCCTGCGGCAGGCTCTCGAGGCGGTACGCCGTGTTGCGGCCCGACTGCCGGTCGTTGTGGGTGAACTGCACGAAGACCTGCCCGGCGTCGGCCGGCCCGGCCACGAGGCCGGCCAGGTGCTGGGCGACGGACACGAGCCCGCCGCCGTTGTAGCGCAGGTCGAGGACGAGCTCGTTCGCTCCCGCGTCGCGCAGCTCGGTGAAGGCCGCGTCGAGGGCGGCGACGGACGGCTGCACGAAGTTGCGGAAGTGGACGTAGCCGACCCGCCGGCCGCCGGTGTCGAACACCGCCGTCTGGGACACGGTCGGGATCGTCACGAGCGCCTTCGCGAGGCGGGCGGCGCGGGTCGCGCCCCCCGTGTCGCGCCACGTGAAGTCGAGCGCGTAGCCGACCTGCTCGGGGCCGAAGATCGTCCCGATCTCGCCGCTCGACAGCAGGCCCGCGACGTCCCGGCCGCCGATCGTCAGGAGCGTGTCGCCGCGGTCCAGGCCGGCCTGGGCCGCCGGACCGCCGGGGAACGTCTGGGCGATCCGCAGCTCGGTCGCGCTCGTCGCCTTGTAGGCGAGCCCGAACCCGATGAACTGGCTGTCCGAGTAGAAGGCCTCGCTCGCGGCCTTCGACGTGATGTAGCTGAAGCTCGCGTCGACCGGCCTGTAGCGGACGGCCTCCAGGTACGCCTCCGGCGTCGAGAAGCCGCCCGGGTCCGTGCTCGGCAGCTTGTCGTACCAGTAATACCAGGACTGCAGCGTCGTCTGGGCGAACGAGACCTGCCCGCTCGTCGAGCAGCTCGCGCTCGTGGCCGCGTCGGTCGAGCTCGCCGGCGAAGGGCCCCCGCAGGCCGCGGCGAGCGCGGCCAGGATCGCGAGGACCGCGCGGGACCGCATCGCTCGACCTCCAGAGCTCTTCGTCCTGCGGACGGGCCAGTCTAGCACCCGCGCGCCCGGGCTCGCGGCGACTAGAATGCGTCGGCAGGAGACGACATGACGCCTCGCGAGCTGTGGAGCCTCTACAAGACGCTGCTCTTCGACGATGCCGGGCTCGGCTTCCGGCTGGACCTGAGCCGGGCCGGCCTCTCGGCCGCGGCCCTCGACGGCCGAAGGCCGGCGCTCGCGAAGGCGCTCGACGACATGGCCGCGCTCGAGAAGGGCGCGATCGCGAACCCCGACGAGAAGCGGATGGTCGGGCACTACTGGCTGCGCGCCCCGCAGCTCGCCCCGACCCCCGAGATCGGGCGCGAGATCCGCGACACCGGCCTCCGCGTGGCGGAGTTCGCGGCGCAGGTCCACGACGGCCGCGTGCGCCCGCCGACGAGCGACCGCTTCCGCCACGTCCTCGTGATCGGCATCGGCGGCTCGGCCCTCGGCCCGCAGCTCGTCGCCGACGCGCTCGGCGGCCCGGCCGACCGCCTCGCCCCGCACTTCCTCGACAACACCGACCCGGACGGCATCGACCGGGTCCTCGGCGGGATCGGCGACGCCCTCGGCGAGACGCTGTGCGTCGTCATCTCCAAGTCGGGCGGCACGCCGGAGACGCGCAACGGCATGCTCGAGGCCGCGGCGGCGTACGCGGCGCGGGGGCTCGCGTTCGCGGGCCACGCGGTGGCCGTGACCCAGGAGGGCAGCCGGCTCGACCGGCAGGCGGTTGCCGAGGGCTTCCTCGCGCGCTTCCCGATGTGGGACTGGGTCGGCGGGCGCACGTCGGTGACGAGCGCGGTCGGTCTCCTGCCGGCGGCGCTCCAGGGCCTCGACACCGGGGCGCTCCTCGCCGGCGCCGCCGCGATGGACGAGCTGACCCGGCGGGCGGACCCGCGCGCGAACCCGGCCGCCCTCCTCGCCGCGGCGTGGCACGCGCTCGGCGACGGCCGCGGAGCGAAGGCGATGGTCGTCCTGCCCTACAAGGACCGCCTGCTCCTCTTCTCCCGCTACCTCCAGCAGCTCGTGATGGAGTCGCTCGGCAAGGAGAAGGACCTCGAGGGCCGCGTCGTGCACCAGGGGCTCGCGGTGTACGGCAACAAGGGCTCGACGGACCAGCACGCCTTCGTCCAGCAGCTGCGGGACGGCACCGCCGACTTCTTCGTGACCTTCGTCCGCGTGCTGCGCGAGCGCGCCGGCGCGGGCGTCGAGGTCGAGCCGGGGGCGACGAGCGGGGACTTCCTCGACGGCTTCCTCCTCGGCACGCGCCGCGCCCTCTTCGAGAGCGGGCGTCCGTCCGTCACGATCACGATCCCCGAGGTCTCGGCGTCGACCCTCGGCCAGCTCATCGCACTCTACGAGCGCACGGTCGGCCTCTACGCGACCCTGGTCGGGATCAACGCCTACCACCAGCCGGGCGTCGAGGCGGGGAAGAAGGCGGCGGCCGTCGTCCTCGACCTCCAGCGGCGGGTCGTCGCCGCCCTGCGCGAGAAGGGCGCCGCGGGCGGGACCTGCGAGGAGATCGCCGCGGCGGCCGGCGCGCCCGAGGAGGTGGAGACGGTGTTCCACGTCCTCGAGCGCCTCGCGGCCAACCCGGAGCGCGGCGTCGCGCGGCGGGCGGGCGCGACGCCGTTCGACGCCGTCTACTCGGCTCGCTGAGCCGGCGCGCCGGGCGGACGACGGTCCGCGCCGTCGACGTGGACCGTCCGCGTCGGGAAGGCGATCGACGTGCCCGCCTCCTCGACGACCCGGAGGATGCCGAGGAGCGCGTCCTGCCGCAGCCGGCGGAACTCGTCGACGTCCGTCGTCACGAACCAGCAGGCGACCTCGACGTCGAGCGAGGACGCGGAGAGGGCGGCGAACTTCGCGACCACGACGTCCGGCCACACCCTCGGCATCCCGCGCAGCGGCGACCTCGATCCCGGCCACCACCTGCCGAACCTGCGCCTCGGTCGTCCCGTAGCGCAGGCCCACCGTCGTGGCGAAGCGGATCCGGTCGCGGGAGGCGAAGTCCTCGATCCGCATCTCGGAGAGCTTCCCGTTCGGCAGCGAGATGAGGGTGCGGTCGGGCGTGCGGATCTGCGTCGAGCGCATGCCGATCCGCTCCACGTTGCCGACGAAGTCCTCGATCCTGACGAGGTCGCCGACGCGGAAGGGCTGGTCAGCGGCGAGGGAGATCGAGCCGAACAGTTCTCGATCGTCTTCTGCGCGCCGAAGGCGATCGCGATGCCGCCGATGCCGAGGCCGGCGAGCACGGTGGCGACCGGGTAGCCGAACCAGCCGAGCGTCGTGACGAAGCCGGCGACCGCGATCACGACCTTCAGGAGGTTGCGCGCGACCGACAGGAGCGAGCGGGCCGACGGGTTCTCGGTGGCCCAGGGCCGCTCCATCAGGAAGTGGGCCCACACGTCGACCGACCGCCAGACCGCCCAGAACACGGCGAAGGTGGCGATCCCTCCGATCACGCCGCGCGCGTAGCCGTGGGCCGCGGGCAGGAGGCGCGAGGTAGGGCAGCAGGACCGCGGCGGCGGCCATCGCCCAGAGGAGCGTGAGGGCGGAGCGCCGTGCGCTCGAGGAGGCGGTCGTCCCAGGTGCCTCGCGGTGCGGGACGCGAGCTGTCGCAGCACGCGGGCGCTCGCGCCGCCGAGCAGGCGGCCGAGCAGGAGGGACACGCCCACGAGCGCGGGAAGGGCGAGCCATTGCCAGTAGAGGAGATCGCGGGCCCCATCTGCTGGAGGGGGTTCGGCAGCACGTCGCGGACCCAGTGATCCGGCAGCGCGTCGTAGCCAGCCGTCGACGCGCGCGACGGTCTGGCGGGAGAAGGCCCAGTACGCGCCCTTCGCGTCCCGGGTCCGCACGAGGTAGACGGGATCCTCGTCCCCGTCCCCGGGGACCCTGCCGACCAGGTCGTTCCCCGGCGGCAGCCCGTCCTGCGCGCTGCCCTCCGGCAGCGGCGACAGCGCGTCCACGCGTCGATGTCGACGTAGCGCTGCAGGACGGCGCGCAGCTTGCGCGCGAGCTCTGGCCGGCGGCCTCCTCGCCCGCGGGGGCGAGGAGGTAGCGGCCCGCGCCCTCCCAGTCGCCCTTCCGGGTCAGCTCGACGAACGCCCGCGCCGCCGCGCGCGGCGAGTCGGACGCCTCGGGGCCTCCGGCTCCGGCGTCGCGGCCGGCGCGGAAGTCGGGACGACCGGCGCGGCCGGCGCCGCCGCGGCCTTCGCGAGGCCGGGAGCGACTGGGCTCCGCGCCGAGCCGGCCGCGGCCAGCGCCGCGGTCAGCGCGAGGCCGGCGGCGCGCGCTGCGAATCGCGGTCGTCGGGAGGTGGAGGGTCGCCGGTCGCTCGTCGCCGCGCATGCTCATCGGCGGCAAACAGCACGCGCCCGCGCCGCGGGTCAGGCCTCGCGGCCGGCGGCGCGGAGGGCTTCCGCCCGCTCGCGGGCGAGCTCGGCGCTGGCCGCGCGGGCGAGGAGCCGCGCGTAGAGGGGCAGCGCGTCCTTCGGCCGCCCCAGGCGCACGAGGGCGCGCGCCTTGCCGCGAAGGGCGTCGGGCGCCGAGGGCGCGGCGTCGAGCGCCCGGTCGTAGGCGGCGATGGCCTCGGCGCCCCGGCCGAGGCGGAAGAGGCACGCCGCCATCGCGTCGGCGGCGCGGCTCGACGGGCCGCCGAGCTCCTCGACCTGCGCGAAGGACGCGAGCGCGGCTTCCGGCCGGCCCAGGTCCAGGAGGCACGTTCCCCGGTTCCACCAGGCCTCCTCGAGGAACGGGTCGGCGGTAACCGCCGCCTCGAGCTGGGCGAGAGCCTCGGCGAGGGCGCCCGCCGACGACTTCTGGATCGCCTGGTCGGCGCAGAGGCGGGCTCGCTCGGAGTCGATCGCCCGCCCCGGGTGACGCAGCGCCCAGAGCTGGCGCCGCGCGGCGTCGACGCGCTTCTCGCGGCTCCCGAGCCGCGCGGCGAGGTAGCGCTCGATCGACGCGATGGCCTGCGGCGTGCGGTCGATCCGCTGCTCGAGGTCGCCCTTGAACGCCCATGCGTCCGGGTAGCCGGGGTCGGCGGCGATCGACTCGTCGAAGGCGCGCAGGGCCTCTTCGTTGCGGCCGGCCCTCGTGAGGAAGACCCCCTTGCGGGTGCGCAGGGTGCCCGAGGCGGGGCAGGCGGCCAGGCCCCGCTCGAGGGCGGCGACCGCCTCGTCCAGCCGGCCGAGCCGCGCCAGCGTGACGGCCTCGTGGTCGTAGCTCTTCGGCTCGGCGGGCTCGAGCTGCGCCGCGCGCCGCAGGCACGCGAGGGCTTCGTCCGGGCGGCCGAGCATCGCGAGCCCGACGCCGCGCTCGCGCCACGCCTCGGCGAGCTGCGGCGCCTCCTCGTTCAGCCGCGCGTACGCCTCGACCGCCGACGCGAGGTCGGGCAGGCGCTCGATCGCCGCCATCCGCACCGCGGGGAGGGCGCCGAGCGCGCGGGCCC
>JAXLRD010000122.1:0-10990 GCA_046331285.1 Vicinamibacteria bacterium | reverse complement strand
GCCGGCCACGATCGCCCCCGACGCGAGCTGGTTCGTCTCGGTGCGCAGGTCGAGGTCGTAGATCTTGTGGGTGAGCATCACGCCGAACAGCAGCAGCACGAGGATGCCGCCGACGTAGATGAGGAGCTGGGTCGCGGCGAGGAAGTCGGCCCCGAGGAGGACGTAGAGGCCGGCCACCCCGAAGAACGTGAACAGGAGCGCGAAGGCGCTGTAGATGAGGGTCCGCGAGAGGACGACCACCGCGGCCGAGCCGACGGTGACGACCGCGAACACCCAGAAGACGACGTCCGAGGGGGTCATCGCGTCACGCTCCCGTCGCCGGGGCGGCCGGCGCGGGCGGCGCCGCCTTCTTCTTCGGGTCTTCCATGATGAACTGCGCGTCCTTCTTGGCGAAGCGGTAGAGGTGCTGCTGCAGGTCGTTCGTCGCGAACTCGTACTCCGGCGTCATGTACAGGCACTCGGTCGGGCACGGGTACGTGCAGAGGTTGCAGTAGCAGCACAGCGACATGTCGATGTCGAAGACGGCCACGTGCAGCTTGATCGGCTGCCCGTTCGCGGCCCAGATGGGCGGCGCGTCGGCCGCGCGCTTCTCGGCCTTGATCGAGATGCAGTTGACCGGGCAGGCCCGCGCGCACTGGCCGCAGCCGATGCAGTCCTCGTACTTCATGAAGAGGCGCATGCGGCTCTTCGGCGGCAGCGGCCACTTCTCGGTCGGGTACTGCAGGGTGACCTTGTCCGTGAACATGTGCCGCCAGGTGATCTTCATCCCGACGAGCACCGTCCAGAACCCCTGCCAGACCTCCGTCAGCCACTTCTTCATCGCGACACCTGGGCGGCGAGCTCCGCGCTGCGGCGGCGGCTCCACTGCATCGCGCGCACCGTCACGTTGAGGAGGAAGAGGAAGAGCCCCGCGGCGATCGGCCACGCGACCCAGCGGTCCCACGGGAAGCCGCTCGCGGTGGCCGGCCAGAGGCTGAGCCCGCCCACGAGCACCACGAGCCCGAGCGAGATCGGGAGGAGCACCTTCCACGCGATGTGCATGAGCTGGTCGACCCGCGAGCGGGGCAGCGTCCAGCGCAGCCACATCATCACGAACACGAGCGACCAGGCCTTCGCCCAGATCCAGAACCAGCCCATTGGCAGGGGGCCGATCTGCTGGAGGGCCGGGTGCGGGGCGAGGTAGCCGCCGAAGAAGAGAACGCTCGCCACCGCCGAGAACACGAACATCTCCGTGTACTCGGCCATGAAGAACATCGCGAAGAACATCCCGCTGTACTCGGTGTGGAAGCCGGCCACGAGCTCGCTCTCGGCCTCGGGGATGTCGAACGGCGCGCGGTTCGTCTCGGCGAGGCCGGCCGTGAAGAAGATCACGAAAGCCACCGGCATGATCGGGAAGTACCAGAAGATGAACCAGTTCTGGAGCCCGCCGGACTGCGCGACGGTGATGTCCTTGAGCGACAAGCTGCCGACGAGCATCACCGGCAGCAGCAGCACCATCACCGCCGGGATCTCGTAGCTCACGATCTGCGCGGCCGAGCGCATCGCGCCGAAGAGCGAGTACTTGTTGTTCGAGGCCCAGCCCGCCATGATGAGGCCGACCGTCGACAGGCTCGCGATCGCCGTCACGTAGAAGACGCCGACGTTGAGGTCGACCGGCGAGAGCCGCCCGCCCCACGGGATCACCAGGAAGGGCATGAACGCGCCGACGTTCACGAGGACCGGCGCGAGGATGAACAGCTTCTTGTCGACGCCCCTCGGGAAGATCGCTTCCTTGAAGAGGAGCTTGATCGTGTCGGCGAGCGTCTGGAGGACGCCCTTCGGGCCGACCCGGTTCGGGCCGATGCGGTCCTGCATGAACGCCGACACCTTCCGCTCGGCGTAGACGTACACGAGCGGGGTGAGCGTCATGAACATGAAGCAGGCGAGCATCGGCAGGCCCGCCGTGAGCAGCACGAGCGCCCACGAGGGCCAGCCGGCGATGGCCGGGAAGAAGCCGTGGAGGATGTCGTAGGTCGCGTCCATCAGGGCCTCAGCGGTCGATCTCGCCGAGCACGATGTCGAGGCTGCCGATGAGGGCGATGATGTCGGCGATCATCAGGCCCTTCGCGAGGTGGTGGAAGGCGCTCATCGCGGTGAAGCACGGGCTCTTCACCTTCACCCGGTACGGGTTCACGTTCCCGTCCGAGACGACGTAGTACCCGAGCTGGCCGCGCGGCGCCTCGCTGCGCGAGTAGACCTCGCCCTTCGGCGGCTTCACGCGCTTCGGCACCTTCTCGTGGACCGGGGTCTTCTCCATCTTCTCGAGCCGGTCGAGCGCCTGCTGCACGATCTTCGAGCTCTCGCGCATCTCGAGGACGCGGACCCAGTTGCGGTCGTAGCACGAGCCGAGCGGCCCGAACTTCCCCTCGCCGAGGCACACGTCGAAGTCGTAGGTCTCGTACCCGAGGTACGGCTCGTCCTTCCGCAGGTCGCGCTTGACGCCGCTGCCGCGGAGGTTCGGGCCGGTGAGGTCGTACGAGATCGCGAGCTCGGGGGAGCAGACGCCCACGTTCGCGAGGCGCTTCACGAAGATCCGGTTCCCGATGATGAGGTCGAGGAGCTCGGGGAAGGTGACGGCGTCGAACTCGCGGAGGAGGTCGCGCGTCGCGCGGACGAAGCCGTCCGGGAGGTCGTGGCTCACCCCGCCGACCCAGTTGTAGTTGTAGAGGAGCCGCGCGCCGCACGTCCACTCGAACAGGTCGAGGATCTTCTCGCGGTCCCGCACGAGGTGGAGGAACGGGGTGAAGGCCCCGATGTCCATCGTGTAGGTCCCGACGCCCACGATGTGGGAGGCGATCCGCTGCAGCTCGGCCATGATCACGCGGACGGTGGCGACGTACGGGCTCACCTCGATCGCGTGGAGCTTCTCGACGGCGAGGGCGAAGCCGAGGGTGTTGCCCATGGCCGCGCAGTAGTCCATGCGGTCGGCGTAGGGCATGACGCCGGGGTAGTCGACGCCCTCGCAGTGCTTCTCGAAGCAGCGGTGCAGGTAGCCGATGTGGGGGCGCGCGGCCTTGACGATCTCGCCGTCGGTGCGCAGCTCCACCCGCAGCACCCCGTGCGTCGCCGGGTGCTGCGGCCCCATGTTGAGGATCATCTCGTCGGTGTCGATCTGATCCGGGTCCCACTCGTTGATGACCGTCTCGGGGGTCGCCATCGCTCTAGGCCTCGCCCGTGTGCCGGTTGGGCGGCGTGAACTCGAAGGGGCCGACGCCGATCGCCTCGCCGGCGAGGGCCCGCTCGGCCATCTGCTGGGTCGGCTTCACGTGCAGGCCGTTGTAGTACTCGGGGTCCTGCCAGTCCTTGCGCAGCGGGTGCCCGACCCAGTCGTCGGGGAGGAGGATCCGCCGCGGGTCGCTGTGGCCGAGGAACGCGATGCCGAAGAGGTCGAAGCACTCGCGCTCGTGCCAGTTCGCGACGCCCCAGACACCCTCGACCGTCGGGACGGCCGCGTTCTCCCGCGGCACCCACACCTTGAGCGCGTGGGTGTGGAGGTGCTTGTAGGAGTTGAGGTGGTAGACCACCTCCATCCGCGGCTCCTTCTCCTTCGGGTAGTCGACGCCGGAGAGGCACATCAGGTTGTCGAAAGCGAGGTCGGGGTCTTTCTTGCAGAAGGCCGCGACCTCGGCGATCGCGTCGGCGGCGACGATCGTGAAGGGCGACGCGGCCGCGAGGCCCTCGCCCGTCACCTTCTCGCCGAACCGCGCGACCAGCTTCTCGTGGATCGTCTTCGCGTCCATCGTCTACTTCGCCTTCTCGTAGGGCACGTCGGCCGCGCCGTCGAGCCGGGCGCCGGCCAGCGAGCCGACCGTCTTGCCGCGCTTGCGCAGCACGCGGTCCTCCTGGATGCGCTCCTGGAGCTTCATGAGCCCGTAGAGGAGCGCCTCCGGCCGCGGCGGGCAGCCCGGGACGTAGACGTCGACGGGGACGATCTCGTCGACGCCCTTCAGGACGTGGTAGCCGTTCTTCCAGTACGGGCCGCCGTTGTTGGCGCAGGAGCCCATCGACAGCACGTACTTGGGCTCCGGCATCTGCGCGTACAGGCGCTTGATGCGGGTCGCCATCTTCAGCGTCACCGTGCCGGCCACGATCATGAGGTCGCTCTGCCGCGGCGTGCCGCGGGGCATGATGCCGAAGCGCTCGGTGTCGTAGCGGCTCGCGCCGGTCGCCATCATCTCGATCGCGCAGCAGGCGAGGCCGAACGTCATGAACCAGACGCTGTTCTTGCGCGACCAGTTGATGAGCTGGTCGGCGCTCGCCACGAGGAGGCCGTCCTCGAAGCGGTTGTGGATGAGTCCCTTGATCGCGGTCAGGTCCGCCATTTCTTCCTCAGGCCTTGTCTTCCGGCCGCACCCAGGCGAGGTCGCCCTTCCTCCACACGTACGCGAGCGCCACCACCAGGATGGCGATGAAGACGAGCCCCTCGACGTAGGCGAGCGGCCCGAGCGACTTGAAGACGGCCGCCCACGGGAGCAGGAAGACCGCCTCGACGTCGAACACGATGAAGATGAGGGCGAACACGTAGAAGCGGATGTTGAACTGGATCCACGCGTTGCCGACCGGCTCCTCGCCGCACTCGTACGTGGTCAGCTTCTCTTCGTCCTGCCGCTCGGGGCGGAGGATCTTCCACAGCACGAGGACGAAGGCCAGCATCCCGGACGAGAGGGCCAGGAAGACGAGGACGCTCGCGTGGGCCGTCAGGAAATCGGCGGTGGGAGGGGTGGGCACCGGAGTAACTCCCATGTTGGTGACAGCAAAAGGCTCCGGAGAAGGCCCCCGGAGCCACGGACGGTCCGGACGATAACAGAAAAGGAGGAGGGGCGGCAAAGGCCGTTTGGAGGGGAGCAAACGGCTCAAATCGCCCCTCCGGAACGGGGGTTATGGCCTACCGGCCTCGGCGGGCAGGGTGCTACGCTCGGATCGGATGACCGCACCCGCGCCCGGGGTCCGACTCTCGCTGGATCTGGACGATCCGCAGGCCATCCCCTACTTCCTGTGGGACGAGCCGATGACCGTCGCCGAGCTGCGCCGCCGGATCGAGGCGGCACGCGGGCCGGAGCGGATGCGGCTGCTGGGCCGCATCCTGCGTGAAGCGCGCGACACCGACGTCTGGCGATTCACCACCCCCGCCGAGGTCGCGGCCTCGTGGCCGGAGCTCGAGCGCCACCTCGGGCGCCGACGGGCGTTCTGGGAGTTCCTTCTCGGACGCTGGCGGGACCTCGGCCTCGATGGGCACCGCTAAGAGCCGGCTCACCCGACTCCAGACCGAGGTGCTCGAAGCCTTCTTCAAGCGGGAGCACCGCTTCTTTCTCACGGGCGGAGCGGCGCTCGCCGGGTACCACCTCGGGCACCGGGAGACTCACGATCTCGATCTGTTCACGCTCACGCCGGCCATCGAGGACGGCGTGCGCGCCCTCAGGCAGGTCGCGGCCGAGCTGGGGGCCTCGTGGCAGGAGGTCCGGACGGCGCCGGAGTTCCGGCGCCTCCTGTTGTCGCGTGGCAACGAGTCCGTCATCGTCGACCTCGTCGTCGAGCATGCGGAGCAGCTCCGCCCCGACAAACCGGAGTACGGTGGGGTCCGGGTCGATCCGGCGGAAGAGATCTTCGCCAACAAGCTGTGCGCCCTGCTGGGTCGCTCGGAGATCCGCGACCTCGTCGACCTGCGCGCGCTCGAGGCTCACAGCCTCTCTCTCGCCGAAGGCCTGGTCGCCGGACATCGAAAAGACGGCGGCCTGACGCCGGGCCAGCTCGCCTGGGTCCTCTCTCAGATCGCGATCGGGGACGAAGCGCCCTTGCCGGGAGGCGTCGCGCCGGCGGACCTGCGTGACTATCTGCGCGGACTCGTCGATCGCCTGGCACGCGTGGCGCATCCCTAGGCGCCCCGCTGCCTCACCTCACGTCCCGCAGGAACGTCGGGGTCGTCGGTTGCCACCCGGCAGAACCCGCGCCGCGCGAGCGCCGTCGCGTTCTCGGCTCCGCTACGAGGATAGCTGGCCCAGCGCGCCGATCATGGGCGCGGCTCGGGGGCCTGTAGGGCCGCGTCGAGTCGCTTCTCGAAAGACGCAGGATCCACCGCCGGATATCGGTACAGCCGGGGTCGGATCGACTCGAACAGCTCCCGTAGCCGCCCCGGTTGGACGAGGCCCCGGCCGAGCATCTCGGCCACGTCGGCCACGTCCTTGCCGTGACCCCGCTCGATCTTCGCCAGTGCCTGGGAGTAGGGGTCGTAGTGGTAGAAGGAGACTTGGCCCAGTCGCTCGACGATCGAGCTCCGGTAAGGGCCGCGAGGAACTGCCTGATCTTCGCCGCGTCCGCTAGGCCACGCACTCGAGCGCGCTCTCGAAGCTCGTGAGCCGCCTCAGGAGGCCGTTGTAGCGTGAATGCGCCGAGTCCTGATCCTCCCGCGCCAGCCGCTCGTAGAGGCGGTGGTCGGCGTTCGGCAAGGAGCTGGCCACGGAGATCCCTCGGCTGCGGAGGCGTGCCGCGCCGATCGAAACCAGCAGGGCTTCATCGCTCTCCAGCCCGTGGGCGAGATCCGCGAGCCCCTTCGCGATCAGATCGCCGCCGGGAAGGTGCCGGAACTCCACGACCGATTCTAGCCGGATGCCGCGGCCCGGTGCGGGTGCGTTGGACCTGCGCATTGCCGCGGCGCGCCGGCCGCCCCCCGCCGCCCTGCTAGAATCCGCCGATCCCCATGGCGGCCGAGAGACTGTCGCACTACGAGCTCCTCGAGAAGCTCGGCGAAGGTGGCATGGGCGCCCTCTGGCGCGCCCGCGACACGCGGCTCAACCGCACGGTCGCGATCAAGCTGCTGCGCGACGGGCGCGGCGGCGACCCCGAGATGGCCCAGCGCCTCGTGCAGGAGGCCCGCGCCGCCTGCCAGCTCAACGACCCGCACATCGTCACGATCTTCGAGGTCGACGACAGCCCCGGCCGCGAGTTCATCGCGATGGAGCTCGTCGACGGCGAGCCGCTCTCGGCCCGCCTCTCGCGCGGCCCGCTGCCGATCGCCGAGGTCGTGCGCATCGCCGTCGAGGCGGCCGAGGGCCTGGCCGCGGCCCACGCCGCCGGCATCGTCCACCGCGACCTCAAGCCCTCGAACGTGATGCTCTCGGCGAGCGGCCGCGTGAAGCTCCTCGACTTCGGCCTCGCCAAGGTGGCGACCGCCCCGGCCGCGGGCACGACCGACGGCCTCGGCTCGAGCCCCACGCTCTCGGCCGCGCCGCAGACCCGCACCGGCGCGATCCTCGGCACCCCGGCCTACATGTCGCCCGAGCAGGCCGAGGGCCGCAGGCTCGACGCCCGCTCCGACGTCTTCTCCTTCGGCGTGATGCTCTACGAGCTCGTCACGGGCCGCCGCCCTTTCCACGGTGCGACCGACATCGCGCTCCTCGCCTCGATCCTGCGCGACGAGCCCGAGCCGGTGGCGAAGCTGCGGCCGGAGACCCCGCCCGCGCTCGCGAAGATCCTCGCCCGCTGCCTCGACAAGAAGCCCGAGGCCCGCTACGCGGACGGCGCGGCGCTCCTCGCCGATCTCCGGGCCTGCCGCGACGCGCTGGCCACGCCCGCGGCCCCGCCCCGCTGGCGGCGGCACGCCGTCCTCGCGACCGCGGCCGTCGTCCTCGTGGCCCTCGCCGCCGCCGGCGTCGTGACCTACCGCTACGCCCGCGAGCGCGACGCGCGCCGGCAGCTCGCCGGGATCGAGTCGCTCCGCGAGACGCAGGGCCGCTACGCCGCCTACGAGGCGGCCCGCGCGATCCGGCCGGTCCTCGCCGGCGACCCCGAGTTCGAACGGATCTGGCGCGCCCTCAACGTGCCCGTCGACGTGACGACCGAGCCCGAGGGCGCGGCCGTCTCCATCAAGCCCTACGCGCGCCCCGACGCGCCGTGGGAGCCGTTCGGGACGACGCCCCTCCAGGGCGCCTCGATGCCGTTCGCCTACGTGCGCTGGCGGTTCGAGAAGCCCGGCTTCGAGACGATGGAGGTGACGATCGACACGCGCTCCGCCGCCGTCATCCGCCTCGTGCCGAAGGGCCAGGCCCCCGCCGGCATGGCCCGCGTGCAGGCCGGCCCGGCCCCGGGGACGGACGAGCGCATCGACCTTCCCGACACCTGGCTCGACGTCCACGAGGTCACGAACCGCCAGTACAAGGAGTTCGTCGACAAGGGCGGCTACCGCGACGCGCGGTACTGGAAGGAGCCGTTCGTGAAGGACGGCCGCCCGCTGTCCTTCGACGAGGCGATGGCGCTCTTCCGCGACGCCACGGGCCGGCCGGGGCCCTCGACCTGGGAGCTCGGCACCTACCCCGACGGCCAGGCCGACTTCCCGGTGAGCGGCGTGAGCTGGCACGAGGCGAGCGCCTACGCCGCCTTCGCCGGGAAGCGGCTGCCGACGTACCACGACTGGTACCGCGCGGCGACGCAGGAGCTGTTCGCCGACATCCTCGGCCTGAGCAACGTCGGCGGCAAGGAGAAGGCCCCCGCCGGCCGCTACCAGGGCATGACGCCGTGGGGCCACTACGACATGGCCGGCAACGTGAAGGAGTGGGTCGTGAACGCGGTGGCCGACACCCCGGCCCGCCGCTACGCGCTCGGCGGCGCGTGGAACGACTCCGCCTACATGTTCATGGACCCCGACGCCGCCGACGCGTTCGACCGGAGGAGCGTCCTCGGCTTCCGCTGCGCCCGGTCCGACGCGCCGCCGCCGGCCGCGGCCCTCGCGCCGGTCGGCCACATGAGCCGCGACTACGCGAAGGAGAAGCCCGTCTCCGACGAGGCCTTCGCCGCCTACGCCCGGCTCTTCGCGTACGACCCCGTCCCGCTCGACGTGCGCAAGGAGGGCCCGGACGACGAGACCGAGGAGTGGCGCATGGAGCGGCTCTCCTTCGCTTCGGCCTACGGCGAGCGCATCCCCGCCCGCCTCTACGTCCCGCGCGCCGCGCGCCCGCCGTACCAGGCCATCCTCTTCTATCCGTCGGGCTCGGCGAACGTCTACCCATCCCTCGAGCGCTTCCCGGACGCCGACTACGCCTTCCTCGTCCGCAGCGGCCGCGCCGTCCTCTGCCCCGTCTACCAGAACACCCTGGAGCGCCGCCACCCCGACGCCGGCCCGAACGCCGGCCGCGACTTCTTCATCCAGGCCATCAAGGACGCGCGCCGCGCGGTCGAGCTCCTCGTCTCGCGCCCGGACATCGACGCCTCGCGCCTCGGCTACTACGGCGCCAGCATGGGCGGCAACAACGGCCTGCGCGTCCTCGCCCTCGAGCCCCGCCTCCGCGCCGCCGTCATCGCCGCCACGGGCCTCTCCCCGAACCGCTCGCTCCCCGAGTTCGACCGCCTCAACTTCGCCCCGCGCGTCCGCCAGCCGATCCTGATGATCAACGGCCGCGACGACTTCATGTTCCCCCTCGAGACCTCCCAGCGCCCCCTCTTCGCCCTCCTCGGCACCCCGCCCGCGGACAAGAAGATGGTGCTCCTCGACGGCGGCCACGTCCTCCCGCGCTCGAACGACCTCTTCCGCGAGACCCTGGACTGGTTCGACAAGCACCTGGGCCCGGTCGCAGCGGGGAAGTAGGGGAGGCCCTTTCGGCCCCGCGGCGCCCGTTGCCGCCCCGACCCCGTTTTGCTAGGATTTCCTTTCGCCGGTCACCCCGTGACCGGCTCCTGCCCGGGCCGGCGTAGCTCAGCGGTAGAGCAGCTGATTCGTAATCAGCAGGTCCTCGGTTCAATCCCGAGCGCCGGCTCCATAAGACCCCAGCGATTAAGGCAGTTCGTGTACGAGGTCGCCGCTGGGCGTACGGGGCACTGCTCGCTGGTGTGATACGTTCGCCATCCGGTTCCTATCCGGAGGCTACATGTCCAGTGCAAACCTTCGAGCCGTCAACGGCGGCGAAGCTACCCGGACCGCCCGGCCCATTGACCAGTTCTCCGGCCGAGAGTCGGCGGAACTGGTGATCGGCTTCAGCGGCCCCCTCGGCTGCGGGCTCCGGACGGCGGTTGACCACACCACCAAGGCACTTGAGTCGGCAGGCTACCTCGTCACCGCGATCACACTCAGCGAGTACATCGAGAAAGCAATCGCAGGCGAGTTCGTGAAATCGTCTACCAAGGACACCAAAGGGTCAGAGCCGGCGCAGCGTTACGTCCAGCTTCAGGATGGAGGGAATGCGCTCCGCGAGAGGTTCAAGACGAACGACATTCTGGCGGAGTGGGCAGTCACGCGAATCGCCGAGATTCGAACCCTCGACATCAAAGACCGCGAGGATCCTAAGGCGCTCGAGAAGCACGTGCCTCAGAAGCGCGCGTTCCTGATCAAGCAGCTAAAGCACCCTGATGAGGTGCGGTTGCTGCGATCCGTCTACCGCAATCTGTTCTTTCTCGTGGGTGTGTTGAGCGTCGAGACTCGGCGGCAGAAGCGCCTTGCCGACGACGGAATGACTCGGGAGGAGGCCGTCCAGTTGATGGAGCGGGATCGCCGGGAGACTGAGGAGGGCGACCCGAAGGAAATCAAGGCGCACGGCCAGCAGCTCGAGAAGACCTTGGAACTCGCTGACTTCTTTATCCGCAACGACAAACCAAACACGACCTCACTTTCGCAGCAGGTTTCTAGGTTCGTCGAGCTGATGCACGGGGCGAACGGGGTGTCTCCGACGTCGGAGGAGTTTGGCATGTACATCGCCTACGCCTCCAAGCTAGCGTCCGCCTGCCTCTCGCGCCAGGTTGGGGCAGCGATCGTAGACGAGAAGGGCGTCGTCATTGGTACAGGCTGCAATGACGTGCCGCGCTTCGGCGGTGGAATGTATTGTGCCGAGGATGGCGTGAACGATGCGAGGTGCGTGAAGCGCGAAGGCAGACGGTGCTGGAACGACTACTACAACGACCAGCTCCGCGACGATGTCGCGCGGGAGCTCGTTCGACGCGAGTTGCTGGACGAGGCCAAAGCTAAGGAAGT
>JAXLRD010000121.1:0-10990 GCA_046331285.1 Vicinamibacteria bacterium | reverse complement strand
CGAACGGGAGGGCGACGAGGACGGTCCGGAAGAGCCAGAGCCGCCCGGGCGAAGGCGGCCGCGCGGGGACGGACGCCGCGGCGGCGGCTCCCGCCGCGAGCGGGGCCGGGCTCGACGGACCCGTCTCGCGCCGCCTCCGCCGGCGGCTCATCGCGGAGCCGGCGCGGCGGCGGCCTTCTCCTTCTCGCGCTCCTTCTCCGCGGCGAGGGCGCGCACGATCGCCTGCTCGCGGTCGCCGTCCGCCCGTCGCTGCAGGCGGTAGTAGACGCCGGCGAGGGAGACGTGCGCCTCGCTGAACGACGGGTAGTCGCCGACGAGCTTCTCGAGCGCCGCGCGCGCCTCTTCGAGCTTCTGCTCGGCGACGTCCGCGAGGGCGAGCTGGTAGAGCGCGCCGGGGTCGCCGGGCCGCAGCTCGAGGGCGCGGCGGATGTGGCGGCGCGCCTCGTCCATCCGGTACTCCTGCCGCCGGATCGCACCGAGGAGCAGGTGGGACTCCGCGTCGTTCGGGTTCACCGCGAGCTCGCGCTCGAACGCCTCCGCCGCGCCGTCGTGGTCGCCCTGCCGCATGAGCACCGAGCCGAGCAGGCCGTTCGCGGTGGGCAGCTTCGGGTTGAGGGCGAGGGCCTTCCGGGCCTCCGTCTCGGCCCCGGTGTCGATGTTCGCCTCGTGCGAGGCGAGCGCCAGCAGCAGGTGCGCCTCGGCCGAGTCGCCCTGGCGCAGGATGCGGTCGAGGACCATCTCCCCTCGCCCGGTCTGGCGGTCGCGCATGAGCGCGGTGCCGATCATGTAGAGGACGGCCCGGTTCTCCGGGTCCTGCTCGAGGATCGGATCGAGAAGGGCGATGACGGCCTTCCACTCGCCGAGGCGCAGACGACAGTCCGCGAGGAGGAGCGCCGCGGTCCGGTCCTCCGGCGCGGCCTTTCGGAGCGTCTCGAGCTCCGCCGCGGCTTCGGCGACGCGGCCGGCCTTGACGAGGGCGATCGCGAGGTTGCGCCGCACGGCCGCCATCCCCGGGTTGATCTTCAGCGCCTCGCGGTAGTCGGCCACGGCGTCGTCGTAGCGGCCGAGCTGCGCGTGGAGGACCCCGAGGTTCGAGCGGAGCTCCCAGCTCTTCGGAGCGAGCGCGACGAGCTTCGCGTACGCCTCGGCCGCCTCCTCGATGCGGCCCTCTTTCTGCGCCGACGCCGCGCGGGCGAGGAGGGCCTGCGGGTCCTCGGTCGTGGCGGATGCGTTCGCCGGAGCTGCGGGCCGGGCGGGGCGAGCGGCCGCGGACGCCGGTCGGGCCGGCGCGGCCTGGGCCGCGGCGAGCGCCACGACGAGGAGAGCGGCCTGCATGGCTCCCATTCTCGCAAAAGACGCGAGCCTCGCGCGGTCGGGGCCCCGGACCCGCGGCGGGGCCGCCGCCGCCTAGAATCGACGGGTGAGCGCGAGCGTCGGGCCCGTGTCCGTCCCGACCGTCGAGGACCGGATCCTCGAGGGCCTGAACGAGGCCCAGCTCGCCGCGGTCGTCCACGGCGAGGGGCCGCTGCTCATCATCGCCGGCGCCGGCACGGGGAAGACGACCGTCCTCACGCGGCGCATCGCCCACCTCATCGCCAGCAAGCGCGCGCGTCCCGAGGAGATCCTCGCCCTCACGTTCACGGAGAAGGCCGCGGCCGAGATGGCCGAGCGGGTCGACCAGCTGATCCCGTACGGCTACGCGGAGACGACGATCTCGACCTTCCACGCGTTCGGCGACCGCGTGCTGCGCGAGTCGGCCCTCGAGGCCGGGCTCGACCCGCAGTTCCGCGTGCTGTCCCAGCCGGAGCAGGTCATCTTCCTGCGCGAGCGGCTCTTCCGCCTCCCGCTCGACCGTTTCCGCCCCCTCGGCGACCCGACGCGCCACCTCGCCGCCCTCGCGACGCTCGTCTCCCGGGCGAAGGACGAGGACGTCTCGCCCGCGCAGTACCGCGCGTGGGCCGAGACGAGGCTCGGGGCGGCCGCGACGGAGGAGGAGCGCGACGAGGCCGAGACCCACCGGGAGCTGGCCGCCTTCTACGAGGCGCACCAGACGCTCCTCGCCGAGGCCGGGCTCGTCGACTTCGGCGACCAGATCCACCGCACCCTCGCGCTCCTCCGCGACCGGCCGGCCGTCCTCGCCCGCCTGCGCGAGCGCTACCGCTTCGTGCTCGTCGACGAGTTCCAGGACACGAACCACGCTCAGCTCGAGATGCTGAAGCGCCTGGCGGGGGAGACGGCCAACATCACGGTCGTCGGCGACGACGACCAGGCCATCTACCGCTGGCGCGGCGCGGCGGCGGGCAACCTGCTCGCGTTCCGCCGCCTGTATCCGGGCGCCCGCGAGGTCGTGCTCGTCGACAACTACCGCTCGACGCAGGTGATCCTCGACGCCTCGGCCCGGCTCGTCGGCTACAACAACCCCTACCGGCTCGAGGCGATCGCCGGCATCGACAAGCGCCTGCGCTCGCCCCGAAAGGACGGGCCGCCGGTGCGGCACGTCCACTACGACACCGTTTCGGCCGAGGCCGACGGCGTCGCGGCGATGATCGACGAGCGCATCCTCCGGGGCTCGCGCCCCCGCGACTTCGCGATCCTCGTCCGCAGCAACGCCGACGCCGATCCCTTCCTGCGCGCCCTCAACGTGAAGGCCCTGCCGCACCGCTTCAGCGGCTCGCGCGGCCTCTACGCGCGCGAGGAGGTCCGCCTCCTCGTGTCGTTCCTGCGGGTCCTCGCGAACCCCGACGACTCGGTGTCGCTCTTCTACCTCGCCTCGTCCGAGGTCTACCGCCTGCCCGAGGCCGAGCTCCTGCGGCTCAACCACTACGCGCGCCGGAAGACGCGGCCGCTCCTCGAGGTGCTGCGCGGCCTGCCCGACAACGAGGACCTCGCCGGGGTCGGCGGCGCGGCCCGCGAGGCGGCCGAGCGCCTTCTCGGGGACCTCGACCGCGCGATCGCCGACGTCCCGCGCCGGCGCACGGGCGAGGTGCTCTACGGCTTCCTGCAGTGGTCGGGGCTCCTCGGTCGGCTCTCGAAGGAGGCCTCGGCCGAGTCCGAGGCGAAGGTCAAGAACATCGCCCGCTTCTTCGACGCGGTGAAGGCCTACGGTGACGTGGCGGAGCACGACCGGGTGCCGGCCTTCGTCGCCCACCTCGACCTGCTGCGCGAGGCGGGCGACGACCCGGCCGTGGCCGAGGCCGACCTCGACGAGGACGCGGTCCACGTCCTCACCGTCCACAAGGCGAAGGGCCTCGAGTTCCCGACCGTCTTCCTCGTCGGCTGCGCGGAGCAGAAGTTCCCGCTGCAGCGGCGCGGCGACCCGCTCGCGCTGCCCGAGGAGCTGGTGCGCGAGGAGATGGCGGGCGGCGGAGGCCACCTCCTCGAAGAGCGCCGGCTCTTCTACGTCGCGATGACGCGGGCGAGAGACGAGCTCGTGCTGACCTCGGCCAGCGACTACGGAGCCTCGCGCGCGCGCAAGGTCTCGCGCTTCGTCATCGAGGCCCTCGACCTGCCGTCGCCCCGCCCGCTGCCGCGCAAGACGCAGCCGCTCGAGGCCCTCGCGCGGCACGCGCCCGTCGTCGACCCGCCGCCCCCGGCCGAGCCGGAGATCCCCGAGGACGAGCTCCTGCGCCTGTCCTACGGCCAGATCGACGACTACGAGACGTGCCCCCTCAAGTACCGGTACGTGCACGTGCTGCGGGTGCCGCTCCTGACGCACCACGCCGTCGTCTACGGCCACGCGGTGCACGAGGCGGTCCGGCGTCACTTCGAGGCCCGCCTCGCCGGCCGGTCGTTCTCCGCGGACGAGCTCGTGGCCGCGTTCCGCTCCGCCTGGGTGTCCGAGGGCTTCCTCTCGCGCGCCCACGAGGACGAGCGGCTGCGGGAGGGGGAGCGCGTGCTCCGCCGTTTCCACGAGGACGAGGCGCGCGCTCCCTGGGCGCCGACGGCGGTCGAGGAGGAGTTCGCGTTCTTCCTCGAGAGAAACCGCGTGCAGGGCCGCTACGACCTCGTCATCGAGCGCGACGGCGAGATCGCGATCGTCGACTTCAAGACGGGCGACGTGCGCGACCCGAAGGCGGCGCAGAAGCGGGCGGCGGAGAGCCTCCAGCTCGACATCTACGCCCTCGCGCACCTGAAGACGCGCGGCCGGCTGCCCGACCGGGTCGAGCTGCGCTTCCTCGAGTCCGGGCTCGCGGCCGGCCGGGAGCCCACGGCCGAGGAGGCGCAGCGCACGGCCGACCGCGTGCGCGCCGCCGCCGCCGCGATCCGGCGGCGCGAGTTCCCGGCCCGGCCGACGTGGCTCGCGTGCAGCCAGTGCCCGTTCCGCGAGATCTGCCCTCACACGGCGTGGGGCGGCGGCGAGCCCGAGGCCGCCGGGCCCTGATATACGCTCTCCCCGCGGACAACCGGAGGATCGGACGATGAACAAGCGGATCGGCTTCGCGGGGCTCGGCCTGATGGGCCAGCGCATGGCGCGCAACCTTCTGAAGAAGGGTTTTCCCCTCACCGTGTGGAACCGCACGCCCGAGCGCTGCGAGCCGCTCGCGAAAGACGGCGCGCGCGTGGCGAAGAGCCCGTGGGACCTCGCCGAGAGCTCCGACGTCGTGGTGGCCTGCGTGGCCGATCCGGCCGCGGTCGAGCGCCTCGTCTTCGCCGCCGACGGGCTCCTCGGCGGGGTGCGCCCCGGCTTCCGCTACCTCGAGTGCTCGACGGTGAGCCCCGACACGACGCGGCGCGTCCAGGCGGCTCTGCGCGAGCGCGGCGCCGACGCGCTCGAGGCGCCCGTCACGGGCTCGAAGAACGGGGCCGAGAACGGCACGCTCCTCTTCATGACGGGAGGCGACGCGGCCGTCCACGAGGAGCTCCTGCCGGTGATGATGGCGATGGGCACGAAGGCCATCCACTGCGGCGGGATGGGCCAGGGCTCGACCGTGAAGCTCATCGGCAACGGCGTCATCTCGTTCATGCTCGAGGCCCTGTGCGAGGGGATCGTGCTCGGCCGCAAGGCCGGGGTGCCGCTCGAGACGATCGTCGAGGTGATCCAGGCCTCGGGCTACGCCTCGCCCTACTACGCGTTCAAGGGCGCGGCGATCGCGAAGCGTGACTTCGACGAGCACTTCGCGATCGACCTGCTCGTGAAGGACCAGACGCTCCTCCTCGAGCTGGCCTCGTCGCTCAAGTCCCCGATGCCGGGGATGGCCGCGATCCGCGAGGTCTTCCAGTCGGCGCGGGCCCGGGGCCTCGGCCGCGAGGACATCTGCGCGGTCGTGAAGGCGCTCGAGAAAAGCGCCGGCCTGTAGGCGCCCCGGACCCCGGGGCCCTCAGGCCGCCGCGGGCTTCCTCGCCTTCCACCAGGCGAAGGAGATGAAGCCGCCCTCGACGAGCGCCGTCGCCACCATGGCGTTCACGACGTTCGACTCGCCGAAGCCGTACGAGTGCAGGCCCGACGAGAGGACGAAGTTCACGCCCAGGTAGGTCATGAGGATCGTCTGGAAGGCGACGATGCTCCACGCGGCGGCGCCGAAGGGGCCGATGAGCCGCTCGGCGCGCGCGTGCAGGATCGCCATGTAGGCGAGGAACGCGACGAGGGACCAGACCTCCTTCGGGTCCCAGCCCCAGTAGCGGCCCCACGACTCGGACGCCCACATCGAGCCCGTCATGATGCCGGCCACGAGCAGGATCGAGCCGACCATCGTGTACCAGTAGAGAAGATCGGCCATCGCGAGGGCCGTCGACCGGCGCGCCGGCGCGAACGCCTGGAAGCCGAGCTGCATGTGGGCGACCACGACGCCGAGGGCGAGCACCGAGTAGCCGACCATGATGATCGGCACGTGCACGGCCAGCCAGTACGTGCCCGAGAGGACAGGCGGCATCGGGTGGATGAAGGCGTCGATCGGCAGGAGGTCCGTGAGGGCCATGGTCAGCGCCGACATGGCGGCCGCGTTCAGGACCACGATGCGGTTGCGGAGGAGCAGCGCCGCCACGATCGCGAAGGCGCCGACGCCCCACGCGAGGAAGAGCAGCGACTCGTACATGTTCGACGCGGGGATGCGGCCGGCCACCGTCCAGCGGAGCCAGATGCCCCAGCTCATCACCGCGAAGCCGCCGAGGAGCGCGAGGAACGCGGCGAGGTCGAGTCCCTTCCCGGGGAGGTTCCACGCGGCGACCGAGAGGGCGAGGGCGAGGACGAGGACGAGCCAGGCGGTTCTCGACGTCCGCGCGGCGTTGTAGGTGATCTCGCGGTCGACCCGCCACGAGGGCAGCCGCGCGCCGGCGGCGCCGGCCGCCGCGTCGGCCGCCGCGCGGAGGTCGGCCGCCGAGTGGGCGTGGTCCGGCGTGCCCCAGGCGTCGCCGGCCCGGGCGGCGGGGACGACCCGCAGCATCGAGCCCTCGAACGCCTGCTGCATCCACAGCAGCCGGCCCTCGAGCTTCGACGCGGCCTTCTCGACGCCGGCGAGCGGCTTCTCCTGCTCCTCGAGGAGCCGCGCCCTCTGGATGACGTCCATGAGCGCCTGGTTCGACGCGAGAGCCTGGAAGGACGACCACGTCGTGCCCGGCGCGAGGCCGATGGCGGCCGCGAGCGCGCGGTCCTTCACCGGGACGATCGGCTGCACCGACCAGCCGTTCGCGTCGAACGACCAGCCGAGGAACGTCTGCACCGGGTCCTGTCCCCACACGCTGCGCCGGCCGGTCACGTTCCACACCGCCTCGCGGGCCAGCGTGTCGAGCGGCATCAGGCGCCCGTCGTGCTGGACGACCACCCGCCGCAGGGCGTCGGCCTCGGCCGCCGTGGGCACGGTCTGCGACGAGGCGGGTGCCGCGCCAAAGGCGACGAGCGCGAGAGCGACCGCCGCGCCGGCCGGGGGGGCCATCGGACGCGCCGCGCGCCGGCGCTCGGTGATGCGCGTGCCGAGGACGACGAGCATCCCGAGCACGAGCCCGTAGTAGCCGAGGAAGACGATCGGCTGTCCAGGGTCCTTCGCGACCGACAGGACCGTGAGGTCGCGCTGGGCCGTCTCGCGGTAGCTGCTCTGGAAGAACGTGTAGCCGCCGTGCTCGAGCGGGCGGTTCATCTCGATGACGGCCGGCTTCGCCTGGCCGGAGTCCTTCACGGTGACTCGGCTGCGGAACTGGGCCGGCCGGCGCGTGCCCTCGTAGTAGTCGACCTCGAACGAGTCGAGCTTCACCGCGAACGGGAGCGTCGCGACCGTCCGCGGCTCGCCGATCGCGCCGGGGTCCTGCGCCACGACGGCCGACGACTCCTCGCCCTCCCAGATCTGCAGCTGGCCCTCGACCTTCAGCAGCTCGGTCGCGACGCCGCCCGTGAGGATGACGAGCATCGAGCCGTGGGTGAGGGCGTAGCCGATCCGCCGTCGGCCCCAGGGCCACAGGTCGATGAGGGACGCGATCAGGTTGAGCGAGAAGACGGCGAGCAGGGCGCGGAACCACGGCGCCTGGTAGACGAGGCGGCCGGCGGCCGGCGCGCCGTGCAGGGACTCGACGATCGTCCCGGCGGAAAGGGCCAGCAGGACGAGGACGACGAGGACGACGGTCACGCGCAGCGACGCGAAGCGATGGATGAGGTCTCTCATGGCCTTCCGATCGAAAGATGCCGAACGACGAGTGTAAGCGACCCGGCCGGGCCGGCGCCATGACGGCGGTCAGCGGGCCCGCGGCCGGACCTTCCGTGGCGGCACGCCGTGCGAGGCTGCCGAAGAAATGGACGCGCCCGCCCTCGCTGTGTGCGTCGTGGCCGCCCTCGGGGCGGCCGCGGCCGGATTCGCGGCCGGCGTTCTCCTGCGCCGTTCGCCGGCCGCGGACCTCGAGACGCGGCGCGGGCTCGAGCAGCTCGCCCGAGGGCTCGAGGAGACGCGCCGCGAAGTGCAGCAGGGCCGCGAGGCGGCCCTCCTCGGCCTGGCCGGCGCGGCCCAGGACCTGCAGGGCCGACTCGCCGTCGCGCAGCGGGCCCTCGCCGAGGTGCGGGCGATCGAGCACGCGCGCACGGGCCAGCTCGACCGTGCGACCGACAGCCTGCGCCGCCTCGAGCTGGTGGTGGCCGGCTCCTCGACGCGCGGGCGGGCCGGCGAGAACGTGCTTCTCCGCGCCCTCGCCCAGCTGCCGCCCGACCTCCTCGAGGCGAACGCGGCCTTCGGCGGGCGCGTCGTCGAGTACGCGCTCCGGTTGCCCGGCGGACGGCTGCTGCCGATCGACAGCAAGTGGACGAGCGTGGCGGAGCTCGAGCAGCTGGAAACGGCCGAGGAGCCGGCCGAGCGCCGGCGTCTCGTCGAGGCGGTCGCTCGCGAGGTGCGGGGGCGGGCCCGCGAGCTCGGCAAGTCCCTCGACCCGGAGCGCACGCTCGCGCTCGCCGTCCTCGCCGTGCCCGACGCGGTGCTCGCGGCGGCGCCCTTCGTGCAGTCCGACGGCTGGCGCGACGGCGTCCTCGACGTGCCGTACTCGCTCGCCCTGCCCTTCGTCCTCTCCCTCTACCGGCTCGCCGTGCGCTAAGGCAAGGCTCCCGACGCGGAGGAGCTCGACGCCCGTCTCGCGGGGCTCGACGAGTCGCTGCGCCGCGTCGACGACGAGGTGGAGGGCCGGCTGTCCCGCGCCCTCGTGCAGGCGGCGAACGCGCGCGACGCGGTGCGCGCCGAGGTCGCGCAGGCACGGCGGGCCGCGGTCCGGCCGGGCTCCGCGCCGGCCGCGTCGCCCGTTGACCCTGCGGAGCCCGCAGGCTAGTCTGCCGTCGCATTCATGCAGGCACTCGCCATACTCGTGGCCGCCGGGCGCGGCGAGCGGATGGGCGCCGGGCGCCCGAAGGCGTTCCTCGAGCTCGGCGGGCAGCCGCTCCTCCTGCGCGCCGCGCGCGTCTTCGACGCGGCCCCCTCGGTCGGCGCTCTCGTGGCCGTCGTCCCCGAGGCGGAGGTCGACGCCGCGAAGGCGATCCTCGCGCCCATCGCGAAGCCCGTGAGCGTCGTCCGCGGCGGCGAGCGGCGGCAGGACTCCGTGCTCGAGGGCCTGAAGCAGGCCCCCGAGGGCTTCGACGACGTGGTGCTGGTGCACGACGCGGCGCGGCCGCTCGTCGACGTGGCCCTCATCGAGAGCGTCTGCCGCGAGGCCGCGGCGGCGGGCGCGGCGCTCCCGGTCGTCCCGGTCGTCGACACGGTGAAGCGCGTCAGCGAGGGCCGCGTCGTCGAGACGCTCGATCGCGAGGCGCTCGGCGCGGCCCAGACCCCCCAGGGCTTCCGGTTCGGCCTCCTCGTCGGCGCCTACGAGCAGGCCTTCCGCGAGCGGCTCACCCTGACCGACGAGGCGATGGCGGTGGAGAGGCTCGGCGGCGTCGTGCGCGCCGTGCCGGGCTCCGCCCGCAACCGCAAGATCACGACGCCCGAGGACCTCGCGTGGGCCGAGGGGGTCGTGCAGGGTATCCTGCGCTCATGACCCCAACGCTGCCGCGGGTCGGCCACGGCTTCGACGCGCACCGCCTGGTGGCGGGGCGCCCCCTGCGCCTCGGTGGGATCCCGGTCCCTCACGACCGCGGGCTCGAGGGCCACTCCGACGGCGACTGCGTCCTCCACGCCGTCTGCGACGCTCTTCTCGGCGCCGCGGGGGCGGGGGACATGGGACAGCACTTTCCGAGCCGCGACCCCCGCTGGCGGGGCGCCGACAGCCGCGTGTTCGTCGCGGAGGTCTCTCGCCTCCTCCGCGAGGGGCGATGGCGGCTGGGCAACCTCGACGTCACCGTGATCGCGCAGGAGCCGGTGCTCGCGCCCCACCTCGGGCCGATGCGGCAGGCGATCGCGGCCGCCCTCGAGGTCGCCGAGGATTCCGTGTCGGTGAAGGCCAAGAGCACCGACCACATGGGAGCGCTCGGCCGCGGCGAGGGCATCGCCGCGCTCGCGACCGCGCTCATCACCAAACAGGAGGCTTGAGCGCGCGCGAGCGCGCCCGCCCGCCCCATGAACCTGATCTGCGGAGTCAACCCCGTCCTCGAGGCGCTCGCCGCCGGCACGCGGCACTTCGACCGCCTCCTCGTCGTGAAGGGCCTGCGCGGCAAGCGCCTCTCCGAGGCCATCCGGCGCGCCACGCGGCTCGGCATCCCGATCCGCTTCGAGATGCGCGAGACGCTCGACCGCATGGCCGGCGGCGTGCCCCACCAGGGCATCATCGCGATCGTCTCCGAGAAGCCCGTGCTCGCGCTGCCGGCGCTCCTCGACAAGGTGAAGTCGCCGGCGCTCCTCGTCGTGCTCGACGGCGTCGAGGACCCGCGCAACCTGGGAGCGATCCTGCGCACCGCCGAGGCGGCGGGCGCCGACGGCGTGCTGCTGCCCGAGCGCCACAGCGCGGGCCTCTCCGAGGTCGTCGCCCGCGCCTCGGCGGGCGCCCTCGAGCACGTGCCCGTCGCCCGCGTCGGCAACCTCGTGCAGGCGCTCCAGGCGCTGAAGGAGCGTGGCGTGTGGGTCGTGGGCTACGACGCGGCCGGCACCGAGCGCTGGGACGCGGTCGACCTCACGAAGCCGGTCGCCCTCGTCCTCGGCGGCGAGGGCCGCGGCATGCGGCGCCTCGTGCGCGAGCACTGCGACCACCTCGTGTCGATCCCGCACTTCGGCCACGTCACTTCGCTGAACGTGTCGGTCGCGGCCGGCGTCGCCCTCTACGAGGCCGTGCGCCAGCGGGGCGCCGTGCCGAGCGTCGTGCGCCCGATCCCGGCCCGGCCGGCGAGCCAGATCATCGGCCCCGGCCCCGACGACGACCTCGGCGAGGAGGGCACGAGCGGCTACTACGAGAACGGCCACTTCGCGGCGGACGAAGGCGACGGGGCGAGCGAGGGCGAGGACGGCTTCGACGAGCCGGCGATCCCGCACGTCGACTTCCACGAGGACGTGGCCTGGGGCCGCGGGCCCACCGTGCTCAAGGCGATCGACTTCCACACCGCGCGGCGGCCCGGCGACCGCGATCGCCGGCGCGGCAAGGCGAAGCGCGGTCGTCCTCGCCCGCC
>JAXLRD010000120.1:0-11198 GCA_046331285.1 Vicinamibacteria bacterium | reverse complement strand
GCTCGCGTACACGGGCAGCCGCTACCTCAACAAGCGGAACACGGCCCTCGCGGGGAGCTTCGTCACGCTCGGCGCTCTCGTCGGGTTCCGCACCGAGCGGCTCGAGGTCCGCCTCGCCGGGCGCAACCTGACCGACCGGCGCGATCCCGTGGCCGAGAGCGAGCTCGGCGACGCGCAGTACTATCGGATGTTCCCGCGGCGGATCGACCTGTCGGCGGCCGTGAGGTTCTGAAGCGGCGAAGCGCCCGGCGTCGATCCGGCGCGGCGCGGAGGTGAGCGCATGGAGCCCTTCCGCTATCACGTCTACGCCTGCGACCAGCGGAAGCCGGAGGGGGCGCCCTCGTGCACCGCCAACGGCTCGCTGGCGGTCATCGAGGCGCTGCGGCGCGAGGTGGCGGCCCAGGGCCTCGCCGGCTCCGTGCAGATCACGACCTGCGGCTCGCTCGGCCTGTGCACGCGCGGGCCGAACCTCGTCGTGTACCCCGAGGGCGTCTGGTACTCGGGGCTGAAGCCGTCCGACGTGATGGCCGTCGCGCGCGGCTTCGTGGAGAGCCGGGTCCTCCTGAGCGCTCTCGAGCTCGACCTCTTCACCGCGGTCCGCGCGGGCGCTTCGGCCGAGGAGGCGGCCGCGGCCCGCGCCACCGACCCGGGCGCGACCGCGCGCCTGCTGAACGCGCTCGCCGCGATGGGCCTCCTCGCGAAGAAGGACGGGCGGTTCTCGCCGTCGCCGGCGGCCGCGCGCTTCCTCGCCCGCGGCGGGAAGGACGACTCCGTCGACGCGCTGCTGCACCAGTCGTCGCTCTGGCGCACCTGGTCGGGTCTCACCGAGGCCGTGCGCACCGGCCGGCCCGCCCCCCGCGAGGACATGGCCGACCGCGGCGACGACTGGACGGTCGCGTTCATCGCGGCGATGCACTAGGGCGCCGCCCAGCGCGCGCCGCTCCTCGTGCCGGCGGTGGGTGTCGAGGGCGTGCGGCGGCTCCTCGACGTGGGCGGCGGCTCCGGCGCGTACGCCATCGCCTTCGCGCAGGCGAGCCCCTCGCTCTCGGCCGAGATCCTCGACCTGCCGCCCGTGCTGCCGATCGCCGAGGGCCACGTGAGCGCGGCCGGTCTCGCCGGGCGCGTCGCGACGCGGGCCGGCGACCTGCGCTGCGACGACCTCGGCACGGGCTTCGACCTCGTGCTGCTGTCCTCGATCTGCCACATGCTCGGGCCCGGCGAGAACCGCGATCTCCTGCGGCGGGCCTTCGCCGCCCTCGTCCCGGGCGGCCGCGTCGTCGTGTCCGACTTCCTGCTGGCCGAGGATCGAGCGGCGCCGCGACAGGCCGCCCTCTTCTCGATCAACATGCTGGTCGGCACGTCCTCGGGCGACTGCTACACCGAGGCCGAATACGCGGCCTGGATGCGCGAGGCGGGCTTTGCCTCGGTCGACCGGAAGGACCTGCCAGGGCCGGCGAGCCTCGTCGTCGGGACGCGGTAGCTCGCCGCCTCAGTCGGCGAACGTCGTCAGCGTCCGGGCCTTCCGGACGGACGTGTGAGGCCGCGCGCCTCCGGACCTCCGCGCGGAGTCAACGTGCCCGGCTCGGTGGTCCGGTACGGCCCACGGCCGACCGTCTTGGACCCGGACGAGCCGGACGGCGGCCGTCCGCCCGCCCTACGAGCGGTCGACGAGGAGCGCCATCCCCGAGAAGGCCCAGGCCAGGCCTCGAACGACTCCACCGTCGCCGCGTTGCCGTTGTCGACGGCGGTGGCGAGGCGGCCCGCGCCGGTGGACGGCGAAACGCACGAGGTTCTCGGCGTCCGGGACGAGCGCGCGTGCCGTTCGCGTCCTCGATGCGCACCGTCAGGAACGACAGGTCGTCGCCGTCGGCGCGGAGCCGCGCGCGGTCCGGCGCGACGACGACGCCGCCTTGCCGGCCGTGCGGACCGCGTCGGTCGCCACCTCGCGGCCGCCCGCGTAGGCGACGGTCAGCGTCCCCGGCGCGTACGGGACCTGCCACAGCAGGCGGTACTTCGACTGGATGCGCCCGGTCGGGGCCACCTTCGCCCCGGCCGGGAGCTCCACCGGCTCGCCGCCCACGCGCTTGCGGCCGAGGGAGGCGCCGTTCAGGAAGAGCTCGACCTCCTCGGCGTTCGAGTACGCCATCACCGGGATCGGCTGGCCCTCGCGGCCGGCCCAGCTCCAGTGCGGCAGCACGTGGACCATCGGCGCCGTCGTCCAGCGGCTCTGGTAGAGGTAGAAGCGGTCCTTGGGGAACCCGGCGAGGTCGAGGATCCCGAAGTAGGAGCTGCGGGCCGGCCAGTCCGCCATGTCGCGCGGCTTGTCCCACGGGTAGAAGGGCGTCGGCTCGCCGATGTAGTCGAACCCCGTCCACACGAACTCACCGAGCACGCGCGAGTTGCGGTCGAGGGCGTCGAACTCGACGTCCGGCGAGTAGGCCCACGGCGGCGCGACGACGTCGTAGCTCGTGATCTGGTGCGAGGGGTGCTTCTCGTACTTCTCGATCGGGAGGTGGTACACCCCGCGCGAGCTCACCGTCGACGCCGTCTCGGCGCCGACGATCGTCCAGCCCGGGTGCTCGGTCAGGATCTTCGCGTACTCGGCGGCGCCGTAGTTGAAGCCGGGGATGTCGACCTGGTCGGCGAGCCCGTTCCGGATCGCGTTCCACACCTGGTTGAAGCCCGCCGTCGTCGGCCGCGTCGGGTCCTCGCGGCGGCAGATCTGCACGAGCCACTGCGCGGTGAGCCACCCCGTCGCGTCCGCCTGCTCGAGTATCTCGTTGCCGATGCTCCACATCACGACGCTCGGGTGGTTCCGGTCGCGCCGGATCATGTCGACGAGGTCGCGCTCGGCCCACTCCGCGAAGTACTTGCCGTGGCCGTTCTCGATCTTCTTCTCGCCCCACATGTCGAACGCTTCGTCCATCACGAGGAGCCCGAGTCGGTCGGCCGCGTCGAGGAGCTCCGGCGCGGGCGGGTTGTGGCTCGTGCGGATCGCGTTCGCCCCCATCGACTTCAGCAGCTCGAGCTGGCGCTCGATCGCTCGGGCGTTCACCGCCGAGCCGAGGGCGCCCAGGTCGTGGTGGTCGCAGACACCCTGGAAGCGCACGCGGCGGCCGTTCAGCAGGAAGCCCTTCTCCGGGCCGTACTCGATCGTGCGGATGCCGAACGGCGTCTCGTAGCGGTCGAGGGTCTCGCCGCCGCGCTTCACGATGCTCACCGCCGTGTAGCGGTACGGCCGGTCGAGGTCCCAGCGCGTCGGCCGCTCGACGGTCAGCTCGACCGGCACCGTCGTCGTCGCGCCGGCCGCGAGCGTCGCCGTCGCGCTCGCCCTCGCGACCGCCTTTCCGTCCGCGTCCTGGATCGTCGTCTCCAGGACGACCTCGGCGGGCTGCGCCTCCCGGTTGCGCAGGTCCGTCCGCACGCGGACGTCCGCCGCCGCGTCCGTCACCTGCGGGGTCGTGACGTACGTGCCCTGGCGGGCGACGTGGACGGGCCCCGTCGCGTCGATCCAGACGTGCCGGTAGATCCCGGCGCCCGGGTACCAGCGCGAGGACTCGGGCTCGGGTGCGACGCGGACGGCGAGGACGTTCTCGCCGCCGAAGACGAGGTGAGGCGTGAGGTCGAGGGCGAAGCCCATGTAGCCGTACGGACGGCCGCCGAGCTCGTGGCCGTTCAGGTAGACGCGGGCGTTCGCCATGACACCGTCGAGCTCGACGGAGTAGTGCCGGCCCTTCGCCGCGGCCGGCACCGTGAACCGCTTGCGGTACCACGCCGTGCCGAAGGCCGGGAGCGAGCCCTGGTGCGGGTTGATCTTCGGGTCGAACGGGCCCTCGATCGCCCAGTCGTGGGGCAGGTCGAGCGTTCGCCACCCGGCGTCGGCGAAGGCGGGCCCGGCGGCGCCCGTCGGGTCGCCCTTCGCGAAGCGCCAGCCGCGGTCGAAGGACACGCGCCGCTCGCCAGCGGCGGGCCAGCCGGCGGCGAGAGCAGGGGCCACCGTGGCGGAGAGGGCGAGGACGAGCGCGGCGCGGGCGAGGGTTCTCATGGCGGCGACCTCCGCCCGGGATTCTAGGGCCGATGGCGGTGGAGCGCGCCGGTCGCGATCGCCGCCGAGGAGTCTAGGGCGTCAGCGAGAGGCCGACGACCGACTGCTTCGGCAGCGCCACCGTGACGGTGCCCGAGGCGCACGCGGCCTGCTGCGGCGACGCGCCGCTGCCGGCGGCGTGGGCCGCGGCGTCGAAGACGAGGGCCGACACCCCCGTGCAGCCACGGCCCGCGAGGGCCACCTCCGCCGACAGCGCGTCGCCCTTGTTGACGAGCAGCACGCCGAGGCCGCCGTCGCGGCCGCGGGCCGCGTGGATCGTGGCCCGCGACGCGGCGAGCTCGATCGAGGACTCGACGACGTCCACGGCCGTGTCCCGCCGCCCGAGCCCGAGCGTCTTCCCCGCGACGTACATCGGCCAGTAGTTCTTCGTCCGCTGGACGGAGCCCGAGGCGTCGGAGAGGAGCGAGTGCGGGTCGTTGCCCGAGAGGTCGATCCAGACGTTCGCCACGTCCAGCGTCTCGAACAGCACGCCGACCGTGTCGGCGAGCCAGAGCGCCTGCTCGATCGAGTTCGCCCCCCGCGTCGCCCCGGTGTCCCAGATGGCCGCGTTGTACTCGGTCAGCGCGACGCCGATGCCGGCGCCGCCGTTCGCGGCGAGGCGGTCGCGGATCGCCTTCACGTAACCGGGGATGAGCTGCGGCGAGTTGAGGTCGACGCCGGCGGAGTTCGAGTTCGAGATCCAGCCGCCGTAGTAGTGGAAGTCGAAGTAGTCGAGGAGGGGCAGCTTCCCGCGGCCGGCGAGGCCGTCGATGAAGCCGTCGCGCCACGACGCCTCCGTGCCCGAGCCGACCGGGCCCATCATCTTCGCCGAGGGGTCCTCGCGCTTCACCATCTCCGCGAACGCGACGAAGCGCTCCACGTACTCGGCAGACGAGAGCATCGGGTTCCACGAGCCGTCGTTCTCGTTGCCGACCTCGTAGAAGGCGCCGGGGAAGCCGGCCGACACGACGCGCCGCACGAGCTGGCGCGCCTCGTCGAGCGCCCCGTGGCGGGCGCCGTCGATCGTGTGATCGAACGGGTTCAGGGAGTAGAGCGGCTCGCCGCCCGTCGAGCGGACGAACGCGAGGTACTGGTCGACGCTCGTGCCCCAGCTCCAGTCGTCCCACTTCACGAGGTTCTTGTCGGACGCGCGCATCGTGAGCCAGCAGAACGAGTCGGCGAGGTGCCGCCGGGGAAGCGCAGGAGCCGCGCGCCGCGGTCCACGACGTAGCCGCCGGTCGCGCCCTGGAATCGCGAAGTTCGACCAGGCCGCGACGTTGCCGCCGAGAACGCGGCCGGGGTCGACGGTGCGCCGAACGCGGCCCGCGTCGACGGTAGCGCGGACGCGGGTCGCCTGCGCCGGCGCGTCGGACGAGCTCGAGGTCGGGCTGCCGCCGCCGCCGCCGCAGGACGGTGCGAGCGGCGGCGAGCAGGGTGAGCGCGAAGAAGGAGAGGCCGCGGGCCGGTCGGCTGGTGGTGTCACGCAAAGCGGGGCCAGAATACCGCGGGGGCGGCGTCCGCCCCCATGGTCCTCGTAGCCCTATCTCCCCTCCGGGTGGCGCCGCTGCCGCGGGGATCGACGCGAGGCGCACGCGGGCCGAAGCAGGAGCTACGCCAGCACGACCCAGCTCGCGACGTCCACTCCGCGCCGGTGGCTGGTCCGGGTGGCGCTCGCCGTGCTCGCGGCCGGCAGCCTCGTCGCCGCGGAAGATTCGCTGAGGCGCCACTACTACGGCCGCCGGTACAGCTACTACCAGGCCGCCGCGGTCTACGCGGAAGACCAGCACACCCTCCTCCTCTATCTGCCCGACCGCCGTCTGTTCTGGAGCCCCCGCCCCGGCATCGACCTGGACGTCCAGGAGGTGATCGAAGGCTATGACCCGCCCGACGGAGCGCCCGCCGCCCGGCTCCACGCGTGGCGGATCCACGTCGGCGCCGCCGGCCTTCGGGGCGACGACTTCCCCTGGCGGAAGCCCGCGGGCGAGCTGAGGGTGGGCTGCTTCGGCGACTCAGCGCACCTTCGGGGAGGGCCTCGCCGAGAGCGACACCTATCCGGCCCGGCTCGAGAAGCGTCTCGCGGGGCGCCTGCCCGGCCGGGCCGCGCGCGTGCTGAACTTCGGGGCCGACGGGTGGTCGGCCTTCCAGGGGCTGCGCCGGCTCGAACGCGACGGCTCGCGGGCGTCTCTCGACGTGGCGACGTTCGCCTTCGGCATCAACGACACGGACGTCGACTGGGGTCTGTCGGACGCTGACGTGGCCCGCCGCATGGACACGCCGCTCGTGACGGTCCGCCGGGCGCTCTACCGATCGATGATCTTCTACTGGTCCTCGCGCTCGTTCCTCCAGGCGAAGGGCGCCCTGCTCGGCAAGACGCCCATCCGCCCCGAGCCGCCGCGCGGAGAACCGCGTCCCCGCCTGAGCCGGGAGGAGTACGCGGACACCGTGCGCGCCTTCGTCCAGGCCTGCCGATCCCGGGGCATCCGGCCCATCCTGCTCACCCTGCCGGTGAACGCCTACTACGACTGGTCGCCCTGGACGCGGTCCGCTGCCATCGCCGCGTCGGACCTCCGCGGTGCCGCTGCGGTAGCTCTCGTCGCGCGAACCGTGGCGAACTGTCCTCGGCGCAAGGGTCTTCTCCGCGAGTGCGCCCGGGCATCCGTCTTCGCCGAGTACGCCCGTGCCGCCGCAGGGTCGCCGGGCGCGCTGGGCGCGTCCGAGTCGTCGACCTGACGGCGCCCTTCGACCGCGAGCAGGAAGCGGGTCGTCAGCCCTTCGTCGACGACATGCACCCGAGCCCGTCGGGCGCGGAGATCGTCGCAGCGGCGCTCGCCGACGCCGTCGCCGCGCCCGCGGCGGGCGGGGCGCTTCGCCCGCGCTCACACCGCCGCCGACTCCTCCGGAGTCCCCGACCACTTCCGGGCAGAAGGTTCTGCTCGCAGCCCGTCTCCGTGACGACGACCGTGTCCTCGTGGCGGATCCCCATCTCGCCGCGGAGGTAGATCCCCGGCTCGTTCGTGAACGTGACGCCCGGCGCGAGCCGCGTCGTGCTCCCGCGCATCATGTACGGCCACTCGTGGCCGTCGAGGCCGATGCCGTGGCCGAGGCGGTGCGTGAAGCAGCGGTAGCCGGGGCCGAAGCCGCCGTCCTCTATCACCTTCCGCGCGGCCGCGTCGATCGCCTGGCACTCGACGCCCGGCCTCGCCGCGTCGAACGCCGCCTGCTGGGCCCGCCGCACGAGGTCCCACACCCGCCGCTGCCGCTCGGTCGGCGGCGCGCCGAAGACGCCCGTGCGCGTGACGTCGCTCGAGTAGCCGTGGACCGAGCAGCCGCCGTCGACGAGCACGACGTCGCCCGCCCGAAGCGCGCGGGGCTCCTTCGTGCCGTGCGGGAACGCGGCGTCCGGGCCGAAGAGGACGAGCGCGCCGCCCCGCGCGCCGAGCCGGCGGTGCGCGGCCGCGACCCAACCCGAGACCTGCGCCGCGGTGAGGCCCTCGCGCAGCGAGGCGAACACGGCGCGGTAGGCGTGCAGTGTGATCGCGCAGGCGCGCCGGATGAGCGCGACCTCGTGCGCGTCCTTGACCATGCGGCACGCGGCGGTGACCGCGGTCGCCGAGGCGAGCCGCGCCGCGGGCAGGGCGGCGGCGATGCCGTCCGAGAAGGCGAACGGCATCGTCTCCTCGATCCCGACGCGTCCGGTGGCGACGCCCCTCTCCCGCAGGACCGCGGCGACGAGCGCGTACGGCGACTCGTCCTCCTGCCACGGGCGTACGTCCGTGCCGATCCGGATCTGCTCGCGGGCGCGGTCCTCCTCGAAGGCGGGCGTGATCCACGAGGGGTCGCCGGTCCGGGTGAGCACGCAGCCGAGGAAGCGCTCCGAGAGGCCCCACTCCGCGCCGGTGAAGTAGGCGAGGCTCGAGCCGGGGCCGAGGACGAGCGCGTCGAGGCCGGACTCGGCGAGCCTGTGCTGCGCTCTCGCGAGCCGTGCCTTCCTCTCCTCGACCGCGATCGGGGCGGGCGGGTCCGGCCGCGGAGCGAGGGCCTGGACGGCCGGCGGAAGCTCGTCGGCCGCGGCCTGGGCCGCGGCGGACCGGGGCAGGGCGAGAGCGGCGGAGGCGGCGGAGAGCTGGAGGGCCCGGCGGCGGCTGAGGCGGCTCGGTTCGGGGCGCATCGTGGTCCGGAGGCTAGGCCGCGCCGGAGCGGCCGTCAAACGCGGGCTCGGGCCGCCCACCGTCCCGCGGCGGGCCGGAGAGCTGTGCTATTTTGAGTTCACGCATGCACGGACCGCCGGCGCGCGACAGGCGCGCTCCTGTCGCCGTTCTCGCGCTGCTCGCGGTCGCGCTCGCGCTGCCGCCCACGGCCGGCGCGGCGTCCTACCCGCCGTGGTTCCACTTCCGCACGATCTCGACCGCGCGCGTCTCGGTCCACTTCCACGAGGGCTACGAGACGACGGCCCGCAAGGCCGCCGCCCTCGCCGACCAGATCCTCGAGCGGCACACCGCCCGCTACGGCCAGACGGTCGGCCGGGTGCAGCTCGTGATCGTCGACGCTCAGGACGACGCCAACGGCTTCGCGTCTCCGATCCCGTACCCTCTCGTCACGATCCGCGCCGTGGCGCCCGACGGCAGCGACGGCTTCGGCAACTACGACGACTGGCTGCGCCTGGTGCTGACCCACGAGCTCGCCCACGTCGTCCACCTCGAGGAAGGCCACGGCCTGTGGCGGTTCGGCCGCCACGTCCTCGGCCGCGCGCCGTTCCTCTTCCCGAACTCGTTCGCGATGTCCTGGATGATCGAGGGGCTCGCGACCTACGAGGAGACCGAGGGCACGGCCTTCGGCCGGGGTCGCAACCCCGACTCGCGCATGGTCCTGCGGGCGGCGGCGCTCGAGGGCCGCTTCCCGAAGGAGGACCAGGCGATCTACGCGTTCGACGCGTGGCCGGCCGGGCAGACGCCGTACCTGTTCGGCGAGGCGTTCCTGCGGCACCTCACCGAGACGAGCGGCGAGCAGGCGGTGCCTCGGATCGCCCGCCAGCACGCGACGCAGATCCTCCCGTACCTCGACGGGCGCAGCGTGAAGAAGGCCACCGGCTCCGGGCTCCACCGGCAGTGGAAGACCTGGGCCGAGCAGTCGATCGAGGCGTTCGAGCGCGAGGCGGCGTCGCGTCGCGCGGCCGGGCTCACGGCCTCGCGCGCGCTCACGACGCGCGGCGTCCGCCAGGCCGGCCCCCGCTGGAGCCCCGACGGGCAGTGGATCGCCTACACGAGCGGCACGCTCGTGCGCTTCCCCGAGGTGCGGCTCGTCCGGCCCGACGGGAGCGGCGACCGCCGGCTGGCCCTGCGCCGGGGCGGGGCCGGCCTGTCGTGGTCTCCCGACGGCCGCGAGATCGTGCTGGCCGAGCTGCAGGTGCACCGCACGTTCGCCCTCCACGGCGACCTGTCGGCCGTCGACGTCGCGAGCGGCCGCGAGCGACGGCTCACGCGCGGCGCGCGCGCCTACGATCCCGACGTCTCGCCCGACGGGCGGACGGTCGTGTTCGCCCGCAAGCTCGGCGACCGCAGCGACCTCTTCACGGTCGCGGCGGACGGGCGCTCCGCCCCGCGCCCGCTCACGGCCTCGGCGCCCGGCGTCGAGTGGAGCTCGCCGCGCTGGAGCCCCGCGGGGGACGCGATCGCGGCGGCCCGACTCCTGCCGGGCGGCTGGCTCGACGTCGTGATCGTCTCGCCCGGGACGGGCGCCGCGCGCCAGCTGACCCACGACCGGGCGAAGGACGTGGAGCCCACGTTCACGCCGGACGGCGCGGAGGTGGTCTTCTGCTCCGACCGCGACGGCGTGTCGAACCTCTGGGCCGCCCGAGTCGCCGACGGGGCCCTGCGGCGCGTGACCAACGTCCTCGGCGGGGCGTTCCAGCCGGCGGTGAGCCCGGACGGCCGCTTCGTCGCGTACTCGAGCTACTCCGCGAAGGGCTACGACGTGCACGTCGCGCCGATCGTCCCGGCCGCGGAGGCGAGCGCCGGCGCGGAGCCGGCGCCCGCGGGGGCCTGGGTCGACGACCGCCCGGCGCCGCCGCCCGACCCGCTGCCGTCCGCGGCTCCCGTGGAGCGCTACGCGCCGTGGAAGATGCTGTGGCCACGGTTCTGGACTCCGTGGCTGCGGCTGGACGAGGACGACCCGCGCCTCGGCGTGGCGACCGGGGGCTCGGACCCGCTCTTCCGGCACGTCTGGGCCGCCCAGGCGTCGTACGGCACGAAGTCGGAACGGATGAACGCCTCCGGCTTCTACCTGTACGACCGCTTCCGCACGACCTTCCTCCTCACCGGCCAGGACACGACCGACGTCTTCGGCGACGGCAACCTGCGGACGCGGGAGATGAACGTGCAGGCCTCCCTGCCCCTCCGTCGCACGATCCGGTCGGTCCAGACGCTGGCCGCGACGTACCGGCTCGAGCGCCAGGACGTCCTCGGGAGCGACGACCCGGACGACCACCTGCGCCTCGGCGGAATCGAGACGAGCTGGAGCCTGGCGACCGCGCGCAGCTACCCCTACTCCATCTCGCCGACGGAGGGGGGACGGCTCCGGCTCGCGTGGCTCCACGAGGCGGAGGGCCTGGGCAGCGAGCTGTCGCTCGACAAGGCGACCGTCGACGCGAGGCTCTACCACCGCGTCTTCGGCGAGCGCGACGTGATCGCCGTGCGCGCCTCGGCCGGCAACACCTGGGGCACGCCGCGCTTCGAGCGTTCCTTCGCCGTCGGCGGCTACCCGGACGCGAACCTCTTCGACATCGTGCGCACGAACCCGGCGGTGCTGCGCGGCTACCCGGACAACGCGTTCACCGGCCGCCGCTTCGCCGCCGCCAACGTGGAGTACCGCTTCCCGCTGCTCTCGCCCCAGCGAGGGTGGCGCTCGCTGCCCGTCTTCCTCCGGCACTTCCGCGGCACCGTGTTCTTCGACGCGGCGAACGCGTGGACGGGCGAGTTCCGCGCCTCCGAGCTCAGGACGGCGGCCGGCGCCTCGATCGGCGTCGACAGCGCGATCGGCTTCACCCTCCCCGCCACCGCCGAGCTGACGGTCGCCCGCGGCTTCGACGAGAAGGGCGACACGCGGGTGTACCTGAGGT
>JAXLRD010000119.1:0-11406 GCA_046331285.1 Vicinamibacteria bacterium | reverse complement strand
GTAAGTCGCGGCACGACGTGGCGGCGTCTCTGCGACGCAGCGTTGGGTTTGCCCGGCGTTCAGGTAGGCACGTCCTACTCAACGCCGGCCTTGTACGTGCGAAAGAAGCTGCTGGCTCGGCTGCGCGAAGACGGCGAGACCGTCGCCGTCAGAGTGGAACTGCTGGACCGAGACGTGCTACTCGCGGCTGATCCACGCACGTTCTTCGTCACGGACCACTACCTGGCGTATCCGTGGGTTCTCGTTCGGCTGAAGGACGCACGGCATGGGGTGGTGGTCGAGTTGCTGGAACAGGCCTGGCAGCGTGAAGCTCCCAAGCGCGTCGTTGCCGAGTGGCTGGCGCAGCTGGCCAAGGGGCCGCGACGCCGCCCACCAAGGGGATGAAGTGACCACGACGCCGCCCAAGAAGGGGAGCCGACGAAGTGATCGGCGGCGATTCGCCGCGCCGGCGTGCGAACGCGCCGCTGTGGCTGAGCGGGAGCGGCTCACCAGCCTTCGCGATCCAGTCGACTGATGGCCCGCTAGCGCTGGACGCTGCCACCGGCCGGTGTTGGGCCGAGTTGGCGGTGGACCGTGACGCACGCGGAAGTCGTGACTCTGCTCGGCATGGCGGCGCGGTTCACCAAGGTCTACGTGCGTACGGGCGATGCCTGGCGTGTCGTGGCCTATCACGCGTCGGAGGCCGAACCATAGCGGGTCGGATCGGGGTGCGGCCCAGGGGAGTCGAAGCTGACGAAGCCGGCGCAGGGCCCACGTGGTTCATCTACGATGGGTGCGTGAGGCTCTGCGCAGGGATCGGGGCGAGACGGACGACGATCTGGATCGCCTGCGTGGCCGCGATCGTGGCCCTGACCTCCTGCCGGCGGCTTCCCGACGAGGTGTACGTGCCCGCGGACGCGTTTCGAAGCCGGATCGAGGCGACCACGCCGCAGGGCCGGAGCGCGACGGTGCGCGCCGGCGAGTGGCTGACGCTGTCGGTGAGTCGCACGAGCGGGCCCTGGGTTCGCGTGCGGCGCGCGGCCCTGGCTCCGGAATCGTGCTGGCTCGCTCCCGCTCCTCCGGACCACGAGGCGCAGGTGGCCGACAACGTGACGTGGACGGCGGCGCCGAACGGGGCCGCGGAGTTCGACGTCGGCCTGCGAGAGGACCACAGCCGCAGAGTCCGGTTCGCGCGGCCGGGTCGGGTGACGCTTCGGGCGACGAGTGCGGCCTGGTGCGCGAAGGAAGCGGCGACGGACGAGATCGAGGTCACCGTGACCGAGTGAGGCTGCGGCGGCGGCGCGGTTGTGGCACGCTGCTGGCGGGAGGAGGCGGGATGCACGGCGATCCGGCGGAGCCGGTGACGAAGGGCGTCACGGTGGAGCTGCTGGCCACTCTCGACCTCGGCCGCGAGATCGACGGCCTGGGCGGCCGTCAGCTGCGCATGCGCCTGGTGACGATCGAGCCGGGCGGGATCTTCGGCCCGGTTCACGACCACCGGGACCGGCCGGGAATGGTCTACGTGCTCCAGGGCACGATCACCGACCATAGGGACGGGGTGAGCCGGGACTACGGGCCGGGAGCGGGCTGGCCCGAGGACAGGGACACCGTGCACTGGCTGGAGAACAGGGGAGCGACGACGGCCGTGGAGGTCTCCGTCGACATCGTCCGGAGCGAGTGACCGGCGGCGGGACCGGAGCGCCGGCGTCTCGCGGCGTCGTCGACGCCCGCGAGGTGGTACGCTCCGGCCTCGCTCCCCAGGAGATCAGGCATGTCGGCAGAGTTGAACTTCGTGCGGCAGCAGGGCTTCCGCGACGCTTCGGCCTCCTCGTGCGGGTACCAGTACGAGGCGCTGATGGTGCAGCCGCGCGTCATCGGCGTCCTGATCCTCGCCGGCGTGCTTCTCCAGCACGCTCCGTTCTTCCTCGCTCTCGGCGCGCTGCTGTGGTGGAACGCGGTCGTGCCGCGGCTGAACCCGTTCGACTGGCTCTCCAACCAGCTCGTGGCAAAGCGGAAGGGGAGGCCCGCCCTGGGGCCCGCGCCCGCTCCACGGCGGTTCGCGCAGGGGATGGCGGGCAGCTTCCTGCTGGGGATCGGCGGCGCGCTGCTGACCGGGCACGCGGTGGTCGCGGCGGCGCTCGAGGCGCTCCTGCTGGCGGCCCTCGGCGCGCTCGTCTTCGGACGGTTCTGTCTCGGGTCGTACGTCTTCCACCTGTTGCGCGGGCAGGCGGGGTTCGCCCAGCGGACGCTGCCGTGGTCGCGGACGCAGTAGCGGGCGCGCGGAGGATCGGATGAGCGCGAAGGAGCGGACGGTCGAGTCGTACCTGGCGGCTCTGCCGGCCGACCAGCGCGCGGCGCTCGAGAAGGTGCGGCGGGCGATCCGGGCCGCCGCGCCCGGCGCCGAGGAGTGCTTCAGCTACGGTATCCCCGCCTTCCGGCTCGACGGGAAGCTCGTGGCCGGGTTCTCGGCCTCCGCGCGGCACTGCAGCTACTTTCCGATGAGCGGCCGGACGATCGCGGCGCTCGAGGCCGAGCTCGTCGACTACGAGACGAGCAAGGGCGCCGTGCGCTTCCCGCCGGCGCGGCCCCTGCCCGCGGCGCTCGTCCGCCGGCTCGTGAAGGCCCGGATCGCCGAGGAGCGGGAGCCGTAGCCATGACCTGCACGATCCGCCTCTACGACGCGGCCGACGCGGCCGGACTCTTCGAGGCCGCGCGAGAGTCGGTCGCGGAGGTCCACCCGTGGCTTCCGTGGTGTCGTCCCGGCTACACGCTCGCCGAGGCGGAGGAGTGGGCGCGGACGCGGGGCGCCCTCGCGGCGCAGGGCGAGGAATACCACTTCGTCATCGCCGGCGAGGACGGGCGATTCCTCGGCGCCTGCGGGATCAACCAGATCAACCGCATGCACCGCTTCGCGAACCTCGGCTACTGGCTGCGCACGTCCGCGACGGGGCGGGGCCTCGCGACGCAGGCCGTGCGCCTCGCGGCCGACTTCGCGTTCCGCGAGACCGACCTCGTGCGGCTGGAGATCGTCTGCGCCGTGGGCAACGCGCGCAGCCAGCGGGTGGCCGAGAGGGCCGGCGCGGTGCGCGAGGGCGTCCTGCGCCGGCGGCTCGTCCTTCACGAGACGCCGGCCGACGCGGTTCTCTACAGCCTCGTGCGGCCGGACTGACGCGAGTGGCGACGATGCGGAGACGGTCGCGAGCGGGCTCGGCGGCGAGGCGCGGGCGCGCCCGGACGGCGCTCGTCCTCCTGGCGTGGGCGGCGGTGGCCCCGCGCGGCGGACGCGCCGCCGATGCCTGAGGACCTGCGCGAAGTGAGGCAAGCCGCCGCAAATGTCCTTGGATCTCGGGAGAAGACTTGAGTCCGGCGGTCGAGGGGCGTAGCGTCGATCGAAGGGGAGGAGGCCATGGACTGCGACCGGCTTCCGGTGCCCGCTCTTCCAACGACCAGATAGGCCAGATGCCGGCGGTGGCCGGGCTGCTCAAGCGTTCGCAGGGCGCGTTCGCGGACTGCGCCCGCTATCGCGTCGGGGCGCGGCTCGGAGCGGCCGGCGTGCCCGCGGATCTCTTCCCGCACGACCGCGAGCGGGCGGAGACGCTCGTCGGGGCGGCGGTGAGCGCGCCTCCTGAGCTTTCGCGGCGCCGCGCCGAGCCGCGCCGTCGCCGCCGTGTCCGGGGCGCCCGTTGACGCCGGCCGCGGGGCTCAGAGACCCCCTCTCGAAGAAAACTCGGCATCGTGGCGGGCGCCACCGTCTGGACGCGCGGCGCGCCCCGCGAGTACCGCGAGTGGCTCCAGCCGCTGCGCCGGGCGTGCGCTTCGATCACGACGCCGGGGGCCGCGCGGCGGCGGGCGTCCTGCACGTGTTCGCGACCGCGCGGAAGGATCTCGCGGCGACGCTCCGAGACTCTACCCGCTGATCCTCGCCGACGCCGCCGTCTGGGTGTGGCCGAAGAAGGCGGCAGAGGTCGCGACCGACGTCACGGAGGACGTCGTCCGCGAGGTGGCCCTGCCTCTCGGTTTCGTCGACGTGAAGGTCTGCGCGGTCGACTCGGTGTGGTCGGGGCTGAAGCTCGTCGTCCGACGGGAGAATCGCGCGGACCGCCGGAGCAGCAAGGACCCGCGGTGAGGGCCGCGCCCGCCGGCCGGGTTAAGCTGGCGGCTCACCAGGCGGGGATGGTTTCGGGCGCGCGTCGGTGGGCGGGCAGTGGCCGTCGCTCTCGTTCTTCTCGCGGCGACCGCCGGGGTCGTCGCCGCGCAGGACCTCGAGGCGCGGGTCGAAAAAGGCGGAAGCGGCGGCGAAGGCGAACGCGGCGACGACGGAGGGCCGTGCGAGTGGATCCGCCGCAACTCGGCCGCGTCGGCGAAGCTGCTACGCCCTCGTCCTCGTCGCGCCTCCCCGACGACGGCGACATCCCCACGGTCTTCGCGGTCTACGTGCGGCTGTCCGACAAGGGCCGGGTCCAGGAGGCCCTGGACGCTCGACGCGGACCTCGGGGCTCGACGTCGAGCGCGGCGGCGACGAAGTTCGCGGCCTCTGCTCGCGACGGCTACTGGATTCAGCTCAACATGGCCGCGGACCTGTAGGCGCGATGCGCTGGGGCGGGCTCGCGCGGCGGGCGTGGGCGGAGCGCACGGCGGCCGCTCGGCTCGCGGCTGCTGCGCTGTGCTCGTCGGCTGCGACGGGAAGGCGATGTTCTTCGCGCGAACCAGCGCGAGATCGGACGCGTCCTCGCGCGCGCTCGATGCCGCGGACGACGTGCGCGGGCCCGCGCCCACTGGCGCGCGGCCACGGCTGGTCTCGAGCGGGCGCGCTTACCAGCGAGCGTTCCGGCTCGTCGACGACGCGGAGTACCGCCGGCTCTTCGACTCGCTGTCGCGGACCACGAGCGGGCGCTCGCCCCTTGCCCTTCGCCGACGCGCAGGCCTACGTGGACTGCGGGCAGACGTACGATGACCGCGTCCTCGAGCGAGGATCCCGCCCGGCCTCGCGCAGGTTTCGCCGGCGGCCGAGGCCGACTTCGGCCAGGCGACGAGCGGGTGACCGCGCCCTCGCCCGCGTACGGCGTGCTCGCGCGCCTCGCGACGCGCGACGTCGACGGCGCGTGCTCGCCGATCTTCGATGGTCGAGGCGGTGCTCGAGCCAGGCTCGGCCGCGCGCGCCTGGCCGAGGCGCACTGCAACGCGCGCCTGAAGAGAGCTGACGGCGAAGAGGGTGGACGAAGCCGCGCCGACCTGGGTGAAGGCCGTGGCGCTCGGCGGCTCGCGCGACAGATGCGAGTGCCAGCCGGAGAGCCCGCTGGAAGGGCGTACCTCGAGCGGAAGGAGTACGACCGCAGCCGGGCGGTCGTGCGGTGGCGCAGGCGGAGCACGCCGATCATGCCGAGCCGTCGAGCGGCTCCGGAAGGAGCTGGGCGCAGAAGATGAAGTTCTTGGATCCCTGGAGCGTGGCGGCGGATCGCACCGCGGTGGCGGTCGTCTTCTTCCTGATCGGCGTCGGCGACGCAGGACGGTGTCGTCCTTCAACATCGTGCTCTGGCTTCGCCTCTCGGCGTCACCCTCGGTGAGCGGGGAGCCTCGGCTGCGGCGGACGGGGAGGACGACACTCGCGATCCTCCTCACTCTCGCAACGCGCATCCCGGGGCCCTCGCGGGCTTCATCCTCGCGCTCGTCGTCGCGCACCTGCGCTGGAACCTTGACGCGCGGGCAGGTCGACGGCCCAGGCGCCGAGCCGGTAGCCCGCCGCGAGAAGCGCGAGGGTGAGCAGGCCGTAGACGGCGCCTGGACGCCGAGCGCCATGTGGCCGGATGCGCGGACGGCGGAAAGGCCAGGCGGCGCGGCGAGCAGCACCGCGAACGCGGCCGGGCCACGGGGCCGCGCCGGCGCGGGCGAGGCCGGCCGCCGCGGCGAGCGCGGCGGCGTGGAGCCCGACCGCGAGGCCCGGCCCGCGGGAACACCGCGGTCCAGGCGATGCGCGCGCGCACGTAGAGCACGGACGATGGCCCGGAGCGCGAGGAGCGCGGCCGCGGCGAAGGCCACGGCCGGGGGCTGGCCGCTGGCGAGGCGATGGCCGCCGTCGAGGCCGAGAGGGCGACGGCGCCCGCGGTCTCGGCCGCGGCCTCGCGCCCCGGCCGAGCGTCGCCGGCGAGCGCGAGGATCGCGAAGGGCGCGGCCGCGGCGAGCGCGGCCCAGAGGAGCGCGCGGGCGAGGGCGACGGCCCCGGCGAGGAGGCCGGCCGCGGCGAGCGCGAAGGCGAGGGCGGCCCGGCTCGAACGGTCAGGGTAGCGCGCGCCCTTGCGGCGGTCCATGAGCACGAGGCGGAGGGGGTGGCGGGCGAGGAACGCGGCGAGCGCCGCCAGAGCCAGGCACGACCCGCCGACCGACGGCGCGAGGACGAGGCCGAGGACGATCGGCTCCGCCAGCAGGCCCCAGCCGCCGTGCTCGGCCGGAAGGAGGACGGCCTTCCAGGGCACCGAGCCGGAGGGGGCGGAAGCGGGGGCGAGGTCAGTCGACGGGCGGTGCATGGCTCCACGTCCATCGTCGCAGGCGAGCCCGCCGCCCGACATGACGGTCGTCATGCCGGGCGACGGCCGCGTTCTACAGGTACCGACCGACCGCCATCGTCACCATCGCGATCGTGAGGAAGACGACGACGAGGCGGCCGGCCACCTTGCCGCGGGCGCGCAGAGCGGCCATCTCGACGTCGAGAGCGGCGCGGCGCTCGGCCGGGGCGGCGAGCCACTCGTCGGCGAGGGCCGCGAGACGGACGACCGAGGGCCGCATGACGCCGAGGCCGATGACGAACGCGACGACGGAGGCCAGCCCGCCGATGCCGTAGGCGAGCTCGGCGCCGCCCGCGCCGGGGCCGGGGTGGAAGCGGCCGAAGTCGCGGAAGAAGAGGGCGAAGCCGGAGGCGAGCGTGGCGACCGCGAACACCGGCAGGGCCTCGAAGTAGCGCCGGCGGCGCAGGGCCACGAGGACCTTGAGGCCGTCGGGGCCGGCGGCGCGGAGCGCCGGCTGGAGGAAGTCGACGACGAAGAGGATGCTGCCGGCCCAGAAGACGGCGCCGAGGACGTGGACGATCCGGAGGACGAGGAGCGTGACGTTCATCGCTCCATTGTGCCGCAGCGCGCCCCGGAGAGGCGGATCGCGCCATAATCCGGCGCGACCGGGGGCGTGACGCGCTCCCGGGGGAGGCGAAGACATGCGCAGGCGGCTCGCGACCCTCACGCTGCTGCTCCTCGGAGGCGCCGCCACCGCGGCGCTCGCTCAGCCGGTGTCGAGCCCCATGCTCGACCTCGCGAAGATCCAGCCCGGTGCCCGGAGCCGGCGGGTGAGCAGCTTCGACACGACCGGCGGCAACGGCGACAACCTGCCGAACATCGCGCCCGGGCAGAAGCGGACCCTGTTCGACGTGAAGGGCGCGGGCATCGTCACCCACATCTGGGTCACGATCGCCCCGCCGCCGCCGGCCCTCAGCCGCCACGACGTCATCCTGCGCATGTGGTGGGACGGCGAGGCGGAGCCGTCCGTCGAGGCGCCGATCGGCGACTTCTTCGGCCAGGGCTGGGACGAGTGCTACCCGTTCGTCTCGATGGCTCTCTCGGCCGGGCCCCGCGAGGGGCGCGGGATGGTGAGCTACTTCACGATGCCCTTCGCGAAGGGCGCCCGCATCGAGATCGAGAACGACTCCGAGAAGACGATCGACGCGTTCTACTACTACGTCGACTACACGGAGCTCGCGGCGCTGCCGGCCGACATGGGCCGCTTCCACGCCTGGTACAACCACGAGCTCACCCAGGCCGCGCCGGAAGGGGAGAACGAGTGGTCGGTGCTCGGGCCGCAGGCGAAGAACCTCGACGGCGCGCGGAACTATCTGTTCGCGGACGTCGTCGGCAAGGGCCACTTCGTCGGCGTGAACTACTACGTCGACAACCCCTCGGTCATGTGGTACGGCGAGGGCGACGACATGTTCTTCGTGGACGGCGAGGCGCGCCCGTCGCTGAACGGCACCGGCACCGAGGACTACTTCAACACCTCGTGGTCGCCGAACAACCTCTACACGCACCCCTACTACGGCTACGCGCGGGTGAACGGCGGCACGGGCTGGCTCGGCCGCACCCACGTGTACCGGTTCCACCTCGCCGACCCGATCTACTTCGACAAGTCCCTGCGCGCCACGATCGAGCACGGCCACGCGAACAACCTGACGCTCGACCTCTCGAGCGTCGCCTACTGGTACCAGACGGAGCCGCACAAGCCGTTCCCCGCGTTCCCGTCGCGCGCGTCGCGCAAGCCGAAGCCGGCGATCAACGAGGTCGACATCCACCTCTGGCGCGACGCGTGGCGGCGGTCGAAGGGCTCGGGACCGCTCCTCTGGGGCAACGAGAAGGACGAGAAGAAGCCCTAGGCACCACCCTCGCCCGCGGCGGCGGCTCGCGCCGCCGCGGGCGCGAACGACGCATGAAAGCCGCCGGCCGCGACGTCGCGTGGATCGTCGCCGACGCCTTCGCGGGCTACCGCGAGGGCTTCCGCGGCTTCACCGCGCGCGCCCGCGACCACTTCGCGGCCGCGGACTGGACGGCCGCCGCGAGCGCCTCCGTCGAGCGGCTCGACCTCTACGGGCGCTGCCTGGCGGAGGCCCTCGAGCGGCTGCGGGCCCGCCTCGGCGGCGCCTTCGACGAGCGCGAGGCCTGGCGTCAGGCGAACGCGGCCTACGCCGGCCACCTCTCGTCGCTCCCGGACCCGGAGCTCGCCGAGACGTTCTTCAACTCGGTCACCCGCCGCGTCTTCTCGACGGCCGGCGTCGACCCGGCGATCGAGTTCGTGGAGGGCCGGTCGTCCGAGCCGCTGCCGCGCCGCTACGAGCGCGTCGTGCGCGTGTGCCCGCGCCGGCACGACACGGCGGGCCTCGTCGCGCGCCTCCTCGACCACCACGCGTTCCCGTGCGGGTACGAGGACCTCGGCCGCGACGCGACGCGCGTCGCGGCCGACCTCGACGCGGCCGACCCGAGCCCGATCGTGTCGATCGAGTCGGCGCGGGCCCAGTTCTACCGCGGTCGGGCGGCGTACGTGGTGGGGCGAGTCCGACGCGCCTCCGGGGCCGGGCACCCGATCGTGATCGCCCTCGCCCGCGGGAGCGAGCGCGTGGCGGTCGACGCCGTGCTCCTCACCGAGGACGAGGCGTCGGTCGTCTTCTCCTTCACCCGGTCGTACTTCTTCGTGGAGGCCGACGAGTCGCGGGCGACCGTCGCCTTCCTGCGCAGCCTGATGCCGCGCAAGCCCGTCGGCGAGCTGTACGACGCGATCGGCCACCCCCGCCACGGGAAGACCGAGCTCTACCGCGCCCTCCTCGGCCATCTCGCGCGCACCGACGAGCGGTTCGAGACGGCCCCCGGCCAGAAGGGCATGGTCATGGTCGTCTTCGCGCTGCCGACCTTCGACTCGGTGTTCAAGGTCATCCGCGACGCCTTCCCGCCGGCGAAGGCGACGACGCGGCGGCGGGTGATGGGGAAGTACGACCTCGTCTTCCGCCACGACCGCGCCGGCCGCCTCGTCGACGCGCGCGAGTTCGAGCACCTCGAGTTCGACCGGGCGCGGTTCGCCCCCGACGTGATCGAGGAGCTCGAGCGGGAGGCGCGGACGGGCGCGTCGGTGGGAGAGGAGCGCGTGAGGCTCCACCACGCCTACACCGAGAGGCGGGTGCGGCCCCTCGACCTCCACGTTCGCGAGGCGGAAGAGGCGGAGGCGCGCCGGGCCGTTCTCGACTACGGCGAAGCCATCCGGGACCTCGCGCGGAGCAACATCTTCCCGGGCGACATGCTCCTCAAGAACTTCGGGGTGACGCGCCACGGCCGGGTCGTCTTCTACGACTACGACGAGCTGGCCGTGCTCGCCGACTGCCGCTTCCGCGAGACGCCGAAGGAGCGCTACGCCGGCGAGGAGCTCGCGGGGGAGCCTCCGTTCTTCGTGGGGGAGCACGACGTCTTCCCCGAGGACTTCCAGCCGATGCTCGGCCTCGACGACGCGAGCCGGGCCGCCTTCCTGGCCCAGCACGGCGAGATCCTGAGCGTGGCGTTCTGGGCCGGGATCCAGGCCCTCCATCGGGCCGGGCACGCGCCGGACGTGTATCCCTATCCGCCGTCGAAACGGTTCGCCGTCCGGTTCGCCTGAGCCTTCCGCACCGGGCGCGGCCGCGAGCCCGGGCGGTAGAATCCGCGGGTTCGACGTCGTCCGACCCCTGGAGGTCTCATGACCCGCTGCGTCGCGCGCTCCCTCGTCCTTGCCCTCGCCCTCTGCCTCGCTCTTCCCGCGCTCGTCCAGGCCGCGTCGCCTTCGGGCACGGCCTACCTCGTCTCTCCCGCGACGGAGAAGAAGATCGACCTACTCCTCGCGAAGATGACCCTCGAGGAGAAGGTCGGGCAGCTCAACCAGTACTCGAACCCGCTCGACCTCACCGGGCCCGCGGCGGCCCCGGGACTCCAGAAGAGGGCCTACGACGAGATCCGCGGCGGCCTCGTGGGCTCGATGCTGAACGTCAACGGAGCGGAGGCCACGCGCAAGGCGCAGGAGCTGGCCCTCTCCGGCAGCCGGCTGAAGATCCCGATGATCTTCGGCTACGACGTCATCCACGGGTACAAGACGATCTTCCCGATCCCGCTCGCCGAGGCCGCGAGCTTCGACCCCGCCGCGGCGGAGCTCTCCGCCCGCGTCGCGGCGACCGAGGCCGCGGCCGCCGGCCAGCACTGGACGTTCGCGCCGATGGTCGACGTCTCGCGCGACGCGCGGTGGGGCCGGATCATGGAGGGCTCGGGCGAGGACGTCTACCTCGGCTCGGTGATGGCGGCGGCCCGGGTGCGCGGCTTCCAGGGCAAGGACCTCGCCGCCGTCGACACGATCGCCGCGTGCGTGAAGCACTACGCGGGCTACGGCTTCGGCGAGGCCGGGCGGGACTACAACACGGCCGACATGTCGGAGCACACGCTGCGCAACGTCGTGCTGCCGCCGTTCAAGGCCGCGGCCGACGCGGGGGCCGCGACCTTCATGAACTCGTTCAACGAGATCGGGGGAATCCCCTCGACGGGCAACGCGCACCTGCAGCGCGACATCCTCAAGGGCGAGTGGGGCTTCCAGGGCTTCGTCGTGTCGGACTGGGGCTCGATCGGGGAGATGATTCCGCACGGCTTCTCGGCCGACCTGAAGCAGGCCGCGCAGCAGGCGCTCGCGGCCGGCAGCGACATGGACATGGAGTCGCGCGCGTACGTCGGCCACCTCGTGGCCCTCGTGAAGGAGAAGAAGGTCGACGCGCGCCTCGTCGACGACGCGGTCCGCCGGATCCTGCGGGTGAAGTTCGCGCTCGGCCTCTTCGACGACCCGTTCCGCTACTCGGACCCGGCGCGAGAGAAGGCGGCGACACTCACGCCCGCGAAC
>JAXLRD010000118.1:0-11886 GCA_046331285.1 Vicinamibacteria bacterium | reverse complement strand
TGGTTCAGTATCAGCCGGCCGACTTCGACGCCTCGTTCGCCGCCCTCTCCGACGCCACCCGCCGCGGCGTCCTGGAGCGGCTCGCGCGGGCGGACGCCTCGATCACCGACCTCGCCGGGGCGTTCCACATGACCCTGACGGGCATGAAGAAGCACGTCGGGGTCCTGGAGCGGGCGGGGCTCGTCGACACGGAGAAGGTCGGGCGCGTGCGGACCTGCCGGCTCGGCCGGAGCCGACTGAAGCAGGAAGCGGCGTGGATCGAGAGGTACCGCCGGCTCTGGGAAGAGCGCTTCGACGCGCTCGACGAGGTCGTCGGAGAGCTGAAGCGGAAGGAGACGCTGGATGGACGCAAGAAGAGAAAGTGAGCACGCCCCCATGAAGAATCGCACGACGGTGGAACGGAAGTCCGACCGCGAGGTCGTCGTCACGCGAACCGTCGACGGTCCGGCGCGCCTCGTGTTCGAGGCGTGGACCCGGGCCGAACTGTTCCAGCGGTGGTGGGTGCCGAAGTCGGCGCCCGTGTCGCTGCTCTCCTGCGAGATGGACGTTCGCGTCGGGGGCCGGTACCGTCTCGTGTTCAGCCACCCGGCCGCCCCGGAGCCGATGGCGTTCTTCGGCCGCTACCTCGAGGTCACGCCCCACTCGCGAATCGTCTGGACGAACGAAGAGGGAGGCGAGAACGGGCAGGTCACCACGGTCACGTTCGAGGAGAGGGGCGGGCAGACGCTGGTGGTCCTGAGCGACCTCTATCCATCGAAGGAAGCCCTCGACGCCGGCATCGGGTCCACGGACGGGATGGCCGAGACGTTCGACCAGCTCGACGAGCTTCTCGTCACCCTCGGCGCCGGCGCGGGACGCGCGTGAGGGAAGCGCCGTTCATGGCCGCCGCGCGGCGGCCATGAACGGCGTGTTGCGCGGCGTGACGATCGTGCCGTCCGCCTCGACGGCGATGAGTCCGGCGCCGGGGCCGACCTCCTCGAGCACCTGGCGCGCGGCCGCGTCGAGCGCGCGTCCGTCGCCGACGAGGTCGGCGAGCCGCTTCGCCGCGAGCTTCACGAGGATGCGCTCCCCGACGCCCGTCATGGAGACCGCCACGCGGGGCGTGCAGTACGTGCCGGCGCCGATCACCGGCGTGTCGCCCACCCGGCCGGGGTAGCACTGGCCGGTCCCGCCGGTGGACGTGCCCGCGGCGAGCCGCCCCTCGCGGTCGACCGCCGCCGCGCCCACCGTGCCGAGACGCGGGTTCTCCTGCTTCCACGCCGCAGCCATCGCGGCGTAGTCGAGGCGCAGGCACGCGTCGTCGAGGTGCTCCTGCCAGTAGGCGATCTTGGCCGGCGTCGCCACGACGCCCGCCTCGTGCCCTAGGCGCGTCGCGAGGACGAGAGCGTCGGGTCCGGCGAGCATCACGTGCGCGTCCTGGTCGAGGAGGTAGCGCGCGAGGCTCACGGGGTGGCGCAGCAGCGGGACCTGGGCTACCGCCCCCGCGCGCCCGTCGGAGCTCATGAGGCTCGCGTCGAGCCGCGCGACGCCGTCGGCCTGGAGATACGCGCCGGTGCCGGCGTTCAGGAGCGGCTCGTCCTCGAGGGCCCGCACCGCGGCCTCGACCGCGTCGAGGGCCGCGCCCCCGCCGGCGAGCACCTTCCACCCGGCGTCCGCCGCGCGCTCGCACGCCGCGTTCCGCGCGTCTTCCTCACCGGGCGGCGGCGTGCCGCAGCCTCCGTGCACGACGATCGCTGGCTTCATGGCCGGTCAAGGTAGCGCCTCGCCCGCGCGGCGCGCAAGGTGCCCTTGCATCCCGGGGCGCGACCGTCGAAGCTTGACGCTTTCCTCCCACGGAGCGACACGCATGATCTTCCGCCTCGCCGCCCTCTTCGCCGCCCTCGCCGTCGTGACGCCGGCCTCGGCCGCGCCGGCGCCCGCGACGCCGGGCACGCGCCTCGTCCTCGTCGGCGGCGGCGAGCGCCCCGGCGACGCGGTTGCGCGGTTCGTCGCGTGGGCCGGCGGGCCCGCGGCCCGCATCCTGGTGCTGACGTGGGCGAGCAGCGAGCCGAAGGAGAGCGGCGAGTCGCTCGCGGCGGAGATGCGCGCGCTTCGACCGGCCGAGGTCGAAATCGGTCCCCAGGCCGTGCTCGACGCGAAGGGGAAGGCGGCGCCGCTCGACGCCGGGCAGCTCGCGGCGACCGCGGCCGCGCTCGCGCGGGCGAGCGGGGTGTTCTTCACCGGGGGCGAGCAGGCGCGGGTGATGGACGCGCTCGGCGACTCTCCGCTCCTCGGCGAGCTGCGGGCGCGCTACGCGAAGGGGACCGTCTTCGGCGGCACGAGCGCGGGCACCGCGATCATGTCGGCCATCATGATCACGGGCGAGGGGGACTTCACCGTCATCGACGCCACGAAGGTGGAGGTGAAGCCCGGGCTGGGCCTCGTCCCGGGCGTCATCGTCGACCAGCACTTCGTGAAGCGCCAGCGCGAGAACCGCCTCTTCGGCCTCGTCCTCGCCCACCCGGAGCTCCGCGGCGTGGGGATCAACGAGGACACCGCGCTCCTCGTCGAGGACGGCCACCGGGGCGAGGTCGTGGGCGCGGGCCCCGTGATGCTCGTCGACGCGAAGGGCCCCGACCGGCTCGAGATCACCCTGCTCCGCCCCGGCCAGAAAGTCGACCTCGCGAAGCGCTGACCAGGCCAAGGCCCTGCCAGAGCGTCGCGGCTCCACGGCCGACAGGCCAGAGGCGCCGAGCGGAGCGGGATTCACTCCCGCGGAGCGGGGGGGGTCTGGGGGTGCGGCGCAGCACCCCAGAACAAAGGCGCTCGGAGCGGAGCGGGATTCACTCCCGCGAAGCGAGCGGGAGTCTGAGGGGGGCGGCCGAGGCCCACGGGCCACAGGCGCGAGCGGAGCGGGATTCACTCCGCGAAGCGGAGGGGGGTCTGGGGGTGCGGCGCAGCACTGCAGAGAGTGACAGGCTGCGAGCGGAGGGGGATTCACTCCCCCGTAGCGAGCGGGGAGTCTGAGGGGGGCGACGCAGCCCCCCTCAGAACAAGATCAGTGCAGCTTCGCGTACTTGGCCTGGAGCTCGTCCTTGCTCTCGGCGTGCTCGGGGTCGTTGATGATGCAGCCGTCCACCGGGCACACCTCGACGCAGCGCGGGTTGTCGTACGCGCCGACGCACTCGGTGCACTTCTCGGCGTCGATCACGTAGATCGAGTCGCCGGCCGTGATGGCCGTGTTGGGGCACTCCGGCTCGCACGCGCCGCAGCTGATGCACTCGGCAACGATCTTCATCGCCATGGGGTTCTCTATCCTCCTGAGAGCGCCGCCGGACCGCAATACTTGCGCCCGCAGTGCCCGTCTGCCGGGTGATGTTGCACGATTCCTGCCACTTTGGACGGATTGTTCGTTCATCCGCCGCAGCCCCCGTCTGACGTTATACTTGCGGGGTTTGCGGTCGCCCCGGCGCCCGCGGAGCCGCCGCGTGCATCTCCTTTATACCCTCCTCCTGACGGTCGGCTTCGTCCTCGCCATGCCCTGGTTCCTGTGGAAGGGCCGGGGCAGCGGGAAATACCTGCGGACCTTCCGCGAGCGGATGGGCCGGCTGCCCGTCTACCTGAACGTGGACGGAGACCGGTCGATCTGGATCCACGCCGTGTCCGTGGGGGAGGTCCTGGCCGCCCGCCCCCTCGTCCCCGCCCTCCGCGACCGCTTCCCGGGCCACCGGATCTTCGTCTCCACCACCACGATGACGGGGAACGCGGTCGCCCGGAAGAGCCTGCGCGGGGTCGACGGGCTTCTCTACGCGCCGTTCGACTTCCCCCACCCCGTCCGTCGCGCGCTCGACGTGCTGAACCCGTCCCTGCTCGTGCTCGTCGAGACCGAGCTCTGGCCCAACCTGATCCACGAGGCGCGCCGCCGCGGCACCCGCGTCGCCCTCGTGAACGGCCGAATCTCGCCGCGCTCGTTCCCGCGCTACCGGAAGCTGCGCCGGTTCCTCGGGGGCACGCTCGCCGAGGTCGACCTCTTCCTCATGCAGGGCGAGGCCCACGCCGAGCGCATCCGCGAGATGGGTGCGCCCTCGGGGCGGGTCGCGGTCACGGGCAACCTCAAGTTCGACGCCGCCCCTCCCGGCCGCCTGCCGGAGCGTCTCGTGAAGCTCCTGCAGGCGGGCGGCGCGGGCCGGCCGCTCTGGGTCGCGGGAAGCACGGTCGGCGGCGAAGAGGAGCTCGTGCTGAAGGCCTTCCACCGCGTCCGCGCGGACGTGCCGGAAGCGCGCCTGCTCATGGCCCCCCGCCACCCCGAGCGGTTCGACGCGGTGCCCTCGCTCGTCGAGGCGGCCGGGTTCCGCTGCCTGCGTCGCTCCGCCCTCGATCCCGCCGCGTGGCAGGACGGCGAGGTGCTGCTCCTCGACACTCTCGGCGAGCTCTCGCAGGTCTACGCGCTCGCCAGCGTCGTCTTCGTGGGCGGCAGCCTCGTGCCGGCCGGCGGCCACAACATCCTCGAGCCGGCGGTCGCCGGGAAGCCGGTCGTCGTCGGCCCGCACATGGAGAACTTCCAGGAGATCGCCGAGCAGTTCCGGGCCGAGGGGGCCGTCGAGCAGGTCGGCTCGGCGGACGAGCTCGGCCGCTGCGTGTCGTCGATCCTGCTCGACGACGCGCGCCGCGCGAGCCTCGGGTCGCGCGCGCGCGACCTCGTCGGGCGCAACCGCGGCGCCGTCGTCCGCAGCGTGGACGCGCTCGCCGCCCTCGTCCGGTGAAGCGGCTGCTGGCCTCCGCCTTCGGCGCCGCCGCCGCGCTCCGCCTCGCCGCCTACGAGCGCGGGCTCCTCCGACGCCACCGCCTCGCCGGCCCCGTCGTGAGCGTCGGCAACCTCGGCGTGGGCGGCTCGGGGAAGACGCCGGTCGTGCGGAAGGTCGCCGAGATCCTGCGCGACGCCGGCGCGCCGGTCGCGGTCCTGAGCCGCGGCTACGGGGGCCGCTTCCGCGGCGACGCGCTCGTGGTGAGCGACGGCCGCGACGTCCTCGCCGGCGCGGAGGACGCGGGGGACGAGCCGGTGATGCTCGCGCGGGCCCTGCCCGGCGTCGTGGTCGCGGTCGGCCCGCGCCGCGACGCCGTGGGCCGCGCGGTCGAGGCGCGCTTCGGGCGCCGCGTCCACGTCCTCGACGACGGTTTCCAGCACCTGCGGCTCGCCCGCGATCTCGACCTCGTGTGCCTCGACGTGGCGGACCTCGACGATCGCCCGATGCCGGCCGGCCGCCTGCGCGAGGAGCCCACCGCCCTCCGCCGCGCGTCGCTCGTCCTGCTCACGCGGACCGAGGCCGCGACCGAGGACGAGCTGCGCCGGCTCGAGGCCCGGACCGGCCCCGAGCGGACGCTGCGCGTGCGCCGGCGCGTCGTCGGCTTCCGCGGCCTCGACGGCTCTCCCACGGAAGCGCCGGCCCGCGCCTTCCTCCTCGCCGCGATCGCGCGGCCGGAGCGCCTCGAGGCGGACGTCGCGGCCCGGGGCTGCCGCGTCGCGGGCCGCGCCTTCTTCCGCGACCACCACCGCTTCGCCGCGGCCGAGGTCGAGGGCGTCCTCGCCCGGGCGGCCGAGGCCGGCGCCGACGCCGTCGTCACCACCGCCAAGGACGCCGTGCGGCTGCCTCCTTCGCGCGCCGCCTCCCTCCCCGTGCTCGTCCTCGAGATCGAGGCGGAGGTCGCGGGCGAGGAGCGCCTTCGCGAGCGCCTCCTCGCCGTGGCCGGGAGGGCCGCCTGAGCCGCGCGACCCGCCACCGGCTCGAGGCCGCGCTCGCGGGCGGCGTGGCGTTCGTCGTGCGCCGACTGCCGCGACGGTGGGTGCTGTGGCTCGGGGGCCGGCTCGGCCGGCTGTGGGGCCGCCTCGACCGGCGCCACCTGGAGATCGCCGCGCAGAACCTCCGCCAGGCGTTCCCCGACTGGGACGAGGCGCGCGTGGAGCGGACCGCCCGCGCGGTGTACGCCCACTTCGGCACCGTCATCCTGGACCTCCTCTGGATGCAGGGGAGAACCGCGAACGAGCTCCTGGCCCTCGCCGACCTCGACGGGATCGAGGTCCTGCAGTCGGCCGTCGCCGAGGGCCGGGGCGTCCTGTGCCCCTCCGCCCACTACGGGAACTGGGAGGTGCAGGCCGTCGCCTCGAGCCCGCTCATCGGCCGCATCAGCTCGATCGCCCGCGCGCTCGACAACCCGGCCCTCGACCGCCGGCTCGTCGACTTCCGCACGTCGACGGGAAACGGCGTCTTCTACAAGAAGAACGCGCTCGCGGGGGTGATGAGGGCGCTGCGCGCGGGCGAGACGGTGGCGGTGCTCATCGACCAGAACGTGCAGGAGCGCGACGGCATCTTCGTGGAGTTCTTCGGCCGGCCGGCCGCCACGACGACGGTCGCCGCGGCGGTGGCTCTCAAGACCGGGTGCGCGATCGTCCCGGTCCGCTGCACGCTGCAGCCGAGCGGGCGCTACCTCATGCAGTACGGCCCGCGCGTCGAGTGGACGGGCTCCGGCCGCCGCGACGAGGACGTGCCGGCGCTGACCCTTCACCTCACCGCGATCGTGGAGGGCTGGGTGCGCGAGCACCCCGAGCAGTGGCTGTGGCTCCACCGCCGCTGGAAGACGCGGCCCTCCGCGTCGCCGACGCCGGCGACGCCCGAGGCGGCCGGCGGGGCCCCGGCGTGATCGCGGCCGAGCGCGTCCTCGTCCGCGCGCCGAACTGGGTCGGCGACGTGGTCCTCTCGCTGCCGGCCCTGCGCGACGTTCGCCGCGCGTGGCCGTCCGCCCGGCTGTCGGTGCTGGCCCGCCCGTGGGTCGCGGGGATCTACCGCGCCGTGCCCGAGGTCGACGCGATCGTCGAGAGCCGCGGCCACGCCGCCGACGTGAGGTCGCTCCGCGGCGCCTTCGACCTCGCGGTGCTGCTGCCGAACTCCTTCGGCAGCGCGCTCGTGCCGTGGCGGGCGGGGATCCCGCACCGCTGGGGCTACGCGACCGACGGGCGCGGGCTGCTCCTCACGCGCCGCTGCCGCGTGCCCGCGTCGGTCCGGGGCCGCAGCCAGGTGTACTACTATCGCGCCATGCTCGAGGGGCTGGGGATCGCGACCGACGGCGCGCCCGACGCGTCGCTCGCCTGTCCGGACGCGTGGGCGGCCGAGGGGCGGGCGCTCGTCGGCCCCGGCCCGGTCGTCGGCGTGAACGCCGGCGCCGCCTTCGGCACGGCCAAGCGCTGGCCCCCGGAGCGCTTCGCGGCGGCGGCGGAGATCGTGGCCCGCCGCCTCGGCGCCACGGTCGCGATCGTCGGCGGCGAGGCCGAGCGCCCGCTCGGCGAGGCGATCGCCGCGCAGCTGCGCGTGCCGTCGCGCGTCCTCTGCGGCCGGACGACGCTCGCGGGCCTCGTCGGCGTCCTCTCGACGATCACGCTCCTCCTGACGAACGACTCGGGCCCGATGCACCTGGCGGCCGCCCTCGGCACGCCGCTCGTCGCCGTCTTCGGCTCCACCGACTGGAGGGAGACGTCACCCGTCGGCGAGCGAGCGGTGGTCGTGCGCGAGCCGGTGCCCTGCGCGCCGTGCCTGCTGCGCGAGTGCCCGATCGACCACCCGTGCATGACCCGGGTCGACGTCGAGCGGGTCGCGGGCGCGGCGCTCTCCCTCGCGGGAGCGGGGGCATGAGGCGCGAGGGCCGTCCGACGATCTTCATGGACCGCGACGGGACGCTGTCCCACGAGGTCGGCTACGTCAACCACGCGAGCCGGTTCCGCCTGTACCCGTGGACGGTCGACGCCATCCGCATGATCAACCGCGCGGGCTGGCTCGCGGTCGTCGTGACGAACCAGGCCGGCGTCGCGCGCGGGTACTTCCCCGAGTCGGTGCTGCAGGAGGTCCTCGGCCGCCTCGGCGAGCAGGTGACGGCCGGGGGAGCCCGCCTCGACGCGGTGTACTTCTGCATGCACCACCCGACGGCCGGCCACCCGCCGTACCGCATGGACTGCGACTGCCGCAAGCCCCGGCCGGGCATGCTGCGCCGCGCGGAGGAGGAGCTCGGCGCCGACCTCGCGCGCTCGTGGGTGATCGGCGACCGCCACGGCGACCTGCAGGTGGCGTGGAACGCCGGCGCGCGGGGCGCGCTCGTCAAGACGGGCTACGGCCTCGGCGAGCTGCTGTACCACGCGCCCTCGTGGTCCCGCCCGCCGGACCTCGTGGCCGAGAACCTGCTCGACGCCGTGGAGTCGATCCTGTCGCGGGAGGCGCCGTGAGGGCGGAGCGGCGCGCGGCCGGCCGCCGCCCGGCCGCGCCGCGCGGGCTCGACGCCGTCGTCCGCTCCTTCCGCGGGCGGCGCGTGCTCGTCCTCGCCGACCTCGTGGCCGACGAGTTCCTCTACGGCCGCGTGGAGCGCATCAGCCGCGAGGCGCCCGTCCTCATCCTCAAGCACGACAGCACCGACGTCCGGCTCGGCGGCGGCGCCAACGCCGTCCACAACATCGCGACCCTCGGCGGCCGGCCGGTGCCGTTCGGCGTCCTCGGCCGCGACGCCCACGGGCGGCGGCTCCGCGCGATCCTCCGCGAGAAGGGCATCCCGGGGCGCTTCGTGGTCGACGCGGAGGGCTACGAGACGCCGGTGAAGACGCGCGTCCTCGCCGGCCGGGCCCACTCCACGAAGCAGCAGATCGTGCGGGTCGACCGCGACACGCGGCTCGCCGGGCGCAGCGCGGCGCGCCGGGCGGTCCTCGGCGCGCTGCGCGGCTACCGGGGCCCGGCCGACGCGGTCCTCGTGAGCGACTACGGCTTCGGCCTGCTGAGCGACGAGCTCGTCCGCGCGGCAGTGGCCTTCGCGCGGCGCCGGAGGATCCCCGTCACCCTCGACTCGCGGTTCGGCCTGCTGCGCTTCCGCGGCGTGACCGCGGTGACCCCGAACGAGCCCGAGGTCGAGGAGGCCCTCGGCGTGTCGATCGGGCACGACCTCGGCCGGCTGGAGGCGGCCGGCCGCACGCTCCTGCGCCGGCTCGGCTGCGCGGCCGTCCTCGTGACGCGCGGCAGCGACGGCATGGCCCTCTTCGAGCCGGGCCGCGACCCGCTGCACATCCCCATCCACGGCACCGACCAGGTGGCCGACGTCACCGGCGCGGGCGACACCGTCATCGCCACCTTCACCCTCGCCCTCGCCGCCGGGGCGACACCGTCCGAGGCCGCGCGCCTCGCCAACTGCGCCGGCGGCATCGTCGTGATGAAGCACGCGACGGCGACGGTGGCCGCCGAGGAGCTCCTGGCGGCGGTCGGGGAGGGCGCGCCGCGGTGAGGCCGTCCGAGGCGAAGATCGCCCCGCTCGCGGCGGTGCGCGAGCGGCTGGCCGTCGCGCGACGCGAGGGCCGCACCGTCGCCCTCGCGAACGGCTGCTTCGACGTGCTGCACGTCGGCCACGCCCGCTACCTCGAGGGCGCGGCGGCCGAGGCCGACGTGCTGGTGGTCGGCATCAACGCCGACGCCTCGGTCCGCCGGCTGAAGGGCCCGGGGCGGCCGGTGCTGCCGCAGGAGGACCGCGCCCGCCTCGTCGCCGCGCTGCGCGTCGTCGACCACGTCGTCGTGTTCGAGGAGGACGACGTCCGCGCCCTCCTCGTCGCCCTGCGCCCCGACGTCCACTGCAAGGGCACGGACTACACCGCCGAGTCCGTGCCGGAGCGGGACACCGTGCGCTCGTACGGCGGGCGGGTCGCGATCGTGGGGGACCCGAAGGACCACGACACGCGCAAGCTCATCGCGAGGATCCGATCGTGAAGGCGCTCGTCGTGCGCCTCTCGTCGATCGGGGACGTCGTGCACACCCTGCCCGTGCTCGCCGCGCTGCGGCGCCACGGGTGGGAGGCCGGCTGGCTCGTCGAGCCGCCGGCGCGGCCGCTCCTCGACCACAACCCCGCCCTCGCGCAGGTGGTGACGGCGCCGTCGCGCCGCGCCTTCGCGTGGGGGGCGGCGCTCCGCGCGGTGCTCTCGCTGCGCGGCGGCCGCTACGACGTCGCGCTCGAGTTCCAGGGCCTCTGGAAGTCCGCGGCGTGGGCCCGCGTGGCGGGCGCCCGCCGGGTCGTGGGCTGGGACCGCGACGAGCGCCGGGAGTCCGCCTCCGCCGTCCTCCTCGACGAGGGGCTCGCCCGCGCGGGCCGCGGCCACGTCATCGACCGCAACCTCGAGCTGCTCCGCGCGATCGGAATCGACGCGGTGGGCCTTCGCGAGTTCCCGCTGCCCTTCGACCCGCACGCGGTGGAGCGCGTCGACCGCGGCCTCGCCGGCGTGACGGATCCCGTCGCGATCCTGAACCCCGGCGGCGGCTGGCCGAGCAAGCTGTGGCCGGCCGAGCGCTTCGGCCAGCTCGCGAAGGGCCTGCGCGGGCTCGGCCTCTTCCCGCTCGTCACCTGGGGCCCCGGCGAGCAGGGACTCGCCGACCGCGTCGTGGCCGCCTCCGGGGGCGCCGCCCGGCGGGCGTTCGAGACGACGCTGTCCGACTACGTGGAGCTCGCGCGGCGCGCGCGGCTCGTGGTCGCGGCCGACACCGGCCCCATGCACCTCGCCTGCGCGGTCGGGACGCCGGTCGTCGCCCTCTTCGGGCCCACCGACCCCGAGCGGAACGGGCCGTTCGCGGCGGAGGACGTGGTGGTGCGCGAGATCCCGCCGTGCGCGCCGTGCTACAGCCGCTCGTGCGCGTGGCACCAGCGCATCATGGAGGACATCGAGGCCGACGCCGTCCTCGCCGCGGCCGCCCGCCGCCTCGAGGTCGCCCGGGAGCAGGACCACCATGCCCTCTAGATACCGCGTCGCCGCCGGCTGGGCGCTGGGCGTCCTCGTGCTCGTCCTCGCGCGGCCCGGCCTCCGCTCGATCCTCCTCGGCCTGCCGCTCGTCGTGCTCGGCGAGGCGGCCCGGCTGTGGGCCTCGGGGCACATCGAGAAGACGCTGAAGCTCGCGACGGGCGGCCCGTACGCGCACTCGCGCAACCCGCTCTACGTCGGGAGCCTGCTCCTCGCCCTCGGGGTCGCGGTCGCCTGCGCGAGTCCGTGGGTCGTCCTCGCGGTCGCCCTCTACTTCCTCGCCTTCTACCCGGCGGTGATGCGAGAGGAGGCCGGGTTCCTGCGGAAGAAGTTCCCCGAGTACGCGGGCTGGGAGGCGGAGGTGCCGCTCTTCTGGCCGCGCCTTCTGCCCGGCGGCCCGCGCGAGTCCCGCTTCGACTGGGCGCGCGTGCGCCGGAACCGCGAGTGGCGCACGGCCGCCGCGCTGCCGCTCCTCGCCGCGCTCCTCTACGCGCGCTCGCTCTTCGGCTGAGACCGGCGCGATAGAATCCGCCCGACCCTTCCCCGCGGCGCGCGCCCGGGCGGCGAGGCTCGTCGGACGATGGGAGTGGAGAGCGAGATGAAGCAGCGGATGAGTCGGCGGACGTTCGTGAGGGCGGGAGCGGCCGCGTCGGTGGCGGCGGCGGTGCCGGCCGGCCTCGCCGGCGCGTCGCCGGAGCAGGCCCCGGCGGCCGGGCCGACGATGCTCGTCCGCCGCGCGACGCCCCCCGTCGTCATCGCCTCCGGCAACGGCAACGGCTACCGCAACGGCGGGCCGCGGACCTGCGTCGAGGAGGCGTACCGGCGGATCGTGGCGGGAGAGGACGTGCTCGACTCGCTCGTGGCCGGGGTCAACATCGTGGAGCTCGACCCGACGGAGATGTACGTCGGGTACGGCGGGCTGCCGAACGCCGACGGCGTCGTGCAGCTCGACTCCTGCTGCATGCACGGGCCCCTGAAGCGCGCCGGCGGCGTCGCCGCGCTCGAGGGCGTGCGGACGCCCTCGAGGGTCGCGAAGGCGGTGCTCGACTTCACCGACCACCACCTGCTCGTGGGCCAGGGCGCCCAGTCCTTCGCGCGGCAGATGG
>JAXLRD010000117.1:0-12331 GCA_046331285.1 Vicinamibacteria bacterium | reverse complement strand
GCGAGAGCCATGCGGACGAGCCTCTGGACGGCGGCGCCGGGGTCGCTCGAGCCGAGCGTGGCGTCGGCGAAATCGGCCTCGCCGAGGACGTCGTGGACGCCGTCGGAGCACACGAGGAGGGCGTCGCCGTCGTCGAGCTCGCCCGCGGCGGCGGGCCCGGGAACGACATCGACCCAGGTCTGGCGCGGCCAGCCGAGGGCGTTCGTCAGCCGGTGCCGCAGCGGGCTCGCCGCGGCGAGCCCCGGGGGCAGGTGCCCGGCGCGGGCGAGCCGCGCGGCCTCGGTGTGGTCCTCCGTGAGGGAGCACGCGCCGCGCGGGCCGAGGAAGTAGCAGCGCGTGTCGCCGGCGTGCGCGACCAGGTATCGCCGCCGCCAGACGACGGCGCAGGTGAGGGTGCTGCCGGCCGGCCCGCGGGCGGGATGGGCCTCGCTCCAGTCGTGGATCGCCTCGCTCGCACTCCGGAAGGAGCGGACGAGCCGGGCGGCGACGGCCTCGGAGCGTTCCGGACACGACGGCAGGTCGAGGGTGGCGAGGCGGGCGACGGCGTCGATCGCGAGGCTGGCCGCTTCCTCGCCTCCGTCGAGGCCTCCGATGCCGTCCGCCACCGCGAGGACGACCGCGGCGTGGCCTCCGACTCTCGTCACGAAACCCCCGACGCGGTCCTGGTTCGACTCGCGGGGGCCGGTCTGGGTGAAGGTCGCGACGTGCACGTCGACAACGTGGGGCGGTGCGCTCGCTTTCCCAAGCGTCATCGAAGGACACGGGCGCGATGTCACAATCTGACGCTTGAAGACCGGCGGCTGGACCGGGGCCCCGGCCCTTCGGTAGACTCCGCGGCGCACCTCGGGAAAGGCGACATGACGACGCCGGCACCCTCCGCGAACGCCGACCGGCTGAACGGCTGGAAGGAGATCGCGGCCCACCTCGGCAAGGGCCCGCGCACCGCGCAGCGCTGGGAGAAAGAGTACGGCCTCCCGGTCCACCGCGTCGGCCGGGAGGGCGGCGAGATCGTCTTCGCCTTCCGCGACGAGATCGACCGCTGGTCCCGGCGTGCCGCGGCCCGGCCCCGGCTGGACGAGGCCGAACCGCCGGAGGCGGACGCGCCGGCGAGCGCCCGATCCGCGGTCGGCGCTCGGCCGCGGGTGAGCCTTGGAGCGGCGCTCGCGGTGGTGGCCGGCGTCGTCCTCCTCGCCGTGGCGGCGGTCTTCGTCGCCCGCCGACCGGCTCCCCCGCCAACCGTGCCTGCGGTCGGCCTGCCAGCGGCGTGGCGACTCGTGAACGGGACCTGACGGTGCTCGACGAGCACGAGCGGGTGGTGTTCCGCCGGGACCTCGGCCCTCGCCGCCTTTCGCGGCGTCGTCAGCCGATCGGGCCACGCGGACGACCCTCGTCCGCATCGTCGATCTCGACGCCGACGGCCGCCCCGAGGTGCTGGTGATGCCCCCCGTGGAGCGGCGCGCCGACTCTCGCCTCCTGTGCTTCGGATCCGACGGACGGCTGCGCTTCACGGACGCGCCGCGCGGCTCCGTGCGCTTCGGCGGCGCGACGTTCGGCGAGCCGTGGCTCGTGCACGGCATGTTCGTCACCGGATCGGCCGGGGGGCGCTCGGTCTACGCCAGCTTCGCCCACGGTCTGTGGTTTCCGGCCCGGCTGCGCCGCCTGGACGCCCGCGGCCGGCTGCTGGAGGAGTACTGGAGCAACGGCTACGTCGAGCAGGTCGCCGAAGTCGTCTGGCGCGGACGCAAGGTGCTGCTCGTCGGCGGCGTGGGCAACGACGTCAAGGGCGGGAGCCTCGCGATCTTCGACCCACCGGTCGCCGTCGGGAGCGCGCCCTCGGCGACCGAGGAGCACCGGTGCCATGGATGTCCCGACGGCGGCCCGGCCGTTCGCCTGACGTTCCCGACGATGTGCCTGCTGCGCGCGGCGGGCGGGATCGCCACGGTCGTCGACGCCTGGACGGAGTCACCGGATCGACTGACGGTGGGGGTTCTCCAGGGCTTCGCCGATGCCGAGACCCGGTCCGAAGGCATCGAGGTCTTCTACACCTTCGGTCCCGACCTGTCCCTCGTGCACGTCGAGGTCACCGCCGAGTTCCTCGCGCGGCACACCCGTCTCGAGAGGAGAGGCCAGCTCGACCACGCGTTCGGGGCACGGGACGAGGCGGACATGTTCCCGGTCCGCCTCTTCGACGCGGCCGGGGTCCGCGTGGTGAAGCCCGTGAGCGTCTCCCGATGAGGCGGCGGCTCGTGATAGCGTCCCCGCCGCGATGAGCGCCCCGGTCCGCCGGCGCGGCGGCGAGAGCGACCCGACTCCGGTCGCGCCGGCCCCTCCCGCGCGGCGCAACGGCTGGAAGGAGATCGCGTCGCATCTCGGCGTGGGCGTGCGGACGGCCCAGCGCTGGGAGAAGGACCGCGGCCTGCCCGTGGGGCGGATCGGGCGCGAGGGCGGCGAGATCGTCTTCGCCTTCGCCCCGGACCTCGACGCGTGGAGCGCGGGCCGGCCGCCGAACGGGCCCGAGCCGCGCGCGCCGCGGCCGCGCGCGCGGCCCTCGCTCGCCCTCGCGGGACTCGCCGCCCTCACGCTGGGAGCGGTCGCCGCCGCGCTGGGAGGAGGCTCGCGCGACCCGGTGGCCGGGGTCCCCGCGGGCTGGACGATCGCGCGTGGCGTTCTCGCCGTACGAGACGCAGGCGGCCGGACGCTCTTCGCGCGCTCACTGGGCCTCCGGGGATCCTCCGACTCGGACCGACTGAGCGACCCGGAGCTCGCTCCGGTGCGTTTCGCGGACCTCGACGGCGACGGGCGGCTCGAGGCGCTGGTGGTCGCCCCGGCGCCGCCCGAGGCCGGCCGCCGGGTCCGCGCGTTCGCGAGCGACGGCCGGCTCCTGTTCGTCCACCCGCGCGAGGAGGACGAGGGAGAGAACGCGGAGGCGGTGTTCGTGACCCGCCGTCCCGACGGCTCCTCCGGCGCATGGGTGGCGGTCTCGACGTCCTCCGGCCGCTGGCGCATCGACGAGCTCTCGCCCCGCGGCGGGGCGAGACGCACGTGGGCGGCGCCGGGGCGCGTCACGTTCGTGGTCGAGACGCGGTGGCGCGGGGCGACGGCGCTGTTCGTCGGGGGCTCGGACCCGGCGCGCGGCGAGGCCAGCCTGACCATCGCGCCGACCGGCGGAGCGCGGGAGGTCCTTCTCTTCCCCCGCCTGTGCGTCTCGCGCGCGGGAGATCCTCCGTTCGTCGATCGGATCGCCATCGAGGGAGAGGACGGCGTCGCGCTCGAGGTGCAGCACGGCCGGCCGGCCCCCGACGGCGTGGCCGAGCCCCTCCGTGCCTACTACACCTTCGACCGGACGCTCACGCTGACGCGGGCCGGGATCGCGCGCGCGTACCCCCGCGCGCACGCCGCCCTCGAGGCCGCGCGGCTCGTCGATCACCGCTACGGCCCCGCGGACGACGCGCTCCTGTTTCCGGTGCGACGGCTCGCGGGCGGAGCCTACGTGCCGCTGCCACCGGTGGCGGTCGGCCACTGAAGAGCGCGCCCGTGGACGCGGCCAGGGTCGGCGGACCGGCGCGTCGCCTCACCGGCTGGAAGGCGATCGCCGGCCACCTCGGCAAGGGGGTGCGAACGACGCAGCGGTGGGAGAAGCTCTACGGGCTGCCGGTGCGGCGGGAAGCGGGTCCGGCGGGCGAGGTGGTCACGGCCGACGCGGACGAGCTCGACCGGTGGTCACGCGAGGCGTCGCTCTCTCGCTCGTCGCGCGGCTCGGGCGAGGCCCGGTCCGCCGCCGCCCCCCGGCGCGACGCCCGCCGCGCGAGCGCGATAGCGGCGGCCGTCGCGGTCGTCGCGCTGGCGGGTGTCGCGGCCCGGGCTCTCCTCCCGACGGACGGCCCGCGCGGCGCGCCGGCCTCGTGGCTCGTCGTCGACCGCATGCTGAGCGTCTTCGACGCGAACGGCCGGCGCCTCTTCTCCGCGGACCTCGGCTACCGGGCGGGCGGGACGTTCCGGCCCGGAGCGCCACCCTACGACGCGAGCATCGTGGCATTCGCCGACCTCGACGGGGACGGATCGATCGAGACTCTCACCGCGGTGGCGCCCGGGAACGTCCTCGACTCCCGCCTCCAGTGCTTCGACGCGAAGGGCCGCCGGCGTTTCGTCGACCGGCCCGTCGACGTCGCGCGTTTCGGCGGCGGCGAGTACGCCGGGCCGTGGGTGCCGAACGTGATCGCTCCCGTCCGCTGGCCCGACGGGGGCCGATCGCTGTTCGTCGGGTTCACGCACCGCACGTTCTTCCCCGCGGTCGTGCAGGAGCTGTCGCCCCGCGGCGAGCCGCTCGCCGCGTACTGGAGCTCCGGGCACGTCCGCGTCGTGGCCGGAGCCCGATTCGCCGGCCGCGACGTGGTCCTCGTCGGCGGCGTGGACAACCAGCGCCAGGCCGGCCTCCTCGCGCTCTTCGACCGGGGCCGGTTCGGCGGGAAGACGCCGACCGACCCGGGCGAGCATCGCTGCGACAGCTGCCCTGACGGCCCCGGGCCCCGGGAGGTGCTGCTCTTCCCGCGGAGCTGCCTCTGGCGGCGGAGAGACGCCGCCCCCACGGTCCTGCGGGCGAGAGTCGATGCGGCGGACCGCCTCCTCGTCGAAGTGAGCGGAGACGACCACCCGGTGCCGCCGGGCGCGGAACCCGTCCTCATCGAGTACGGGATGGCGGCGGATCTGAGGCTCGGCTCCCTGCGCCCGAGTACCGCCTTCCTCGCCCTCCACCGCGAGATGGAGCGCCGGGGCGAGCTCGACCATGCGTTCTCGGAGAGCGAGGCCGCGGCGCTGCGCGCGGTGAGGCGCTTCGACGGGCGGGGGTTCGTCCCCGTCCCGGGGGCGCCCGGGAGGATGTGATAGCCTCACCAGTTGCCATGACGGTCAGGACGCGCATCGCGCCGAGCCCCACCGGAGATCCCCACGTCGGAACCGCGTACGTGGCGCTCTTCAACTACGCCCTCGCCCGCCGGCACGGCGGGCAGTTCATCCTCAGGATCGAGGACACCGACCGCGAGCGCAGCTCCCTCGCCAGCGAGGCGATGATCTTCGACGCCCTGCGGTGGCTGGGCCTGCGCTGGGACGAGGGTCCGGACGTCGGCGGCCCGCACGGCCCCTACCGCCAGAGCGAGCGCACGCAGATCTACCAGGAGCACGCCGACCTCCTCGTCGAGCGCGGCGGCGCCTACCCGTGCTTCTGCGCCCGCGAGCGGCTCGAGGCTCTCCGCGAGGAGCAGAAGGCGAAGAAGCTGAACTTCGGCTACGACGGGCGGTGCCGCTCGATCGACCGGGCCGAGGCGGCGCGGCGGCGCGCGGCCGGCGAGAGCTGCGTCGTCCGGCTCGCGATGCCGGCCTCGGGCGAGACGGTCGTCCACGACCTGCTGCGGGGCGAGGTCCGGTTCGACAACGCGCAGGTCGACGACCAGGTCCTGCTGAAGAGCGACGGCTTCCCGACGTACCACCTGGCGAACGTCGTCGACGACCACCTGATGGGGATCACCCACGTGATCCGGGCGGAGGAGTGGCTCTCGTCGCTCCCCAAGCACGTCGTCCTCTACGACGGCTTCGGGTGGGAGAAGCCCGTCTTCTGCCACCTGCCGCTGCTGCGGAACGCCGACCGCTCGAAGATCTCGAAGCGCAAGAATCCGGTGAGCCTGAACTTCTACCGCCGGGCCGGCTACCTGCCCGAGGCGATGCTCAACTACCTCGCGCTCATGGGCTGGGCCATGCCCGACGAGCACGAGGAGTTCTCGGTCGACGAGTTCGTGAAGGAGTTCACGCTCGAGCGCATCTCGCTCGGCGGCCCCGTGTTCGACGTCGAGAAGCTCCGGTGGCTGAACGGCAAGTACCTCCGGCGTCTCGCGCCGGGGGAGCTCCTCGACCGCCTGCGCGGCCAGCTCCTCGCGGAGGACCACCTGCTCGAGGTGCTGCCGCTCGTGCAGGAGCGGATCGACACCCTCGAGGGATTCTTCGAGTACGCGTCCTTCTTCTTCACCGGCGAGGTCGCCTACGACGAGGAGGCCCTGAAGGCGATGGTGCCGAAGGGCCGCACCGCGGTCGACGCGGCGAAGGCGCTCCGGGCCCTCCTCGAGGAGGAGGTCGACCCGCTCCTCGAGTGGACGAAGGAGACGCTCGAGGCGGCGGTGCGGCGCTTCGCGGAGAAGTCGGGGTGGCCGGCGAAGGAGATCTTCATGACCGTGCGCGTGGCCGCCACCGGCCGCGCCGCCTCGCCGCCCCTCTTCGAGACGCTCGGCGTCCTCGGGAAGGAGACCTGCCGCCGCCGGCTGCGCCGCGCGGCGGACGTGCTGAAGACTGGAGCCACGAAATGACGACCGACAGCCCCGCGCCCGACGGACGGGAGCGGTCCGACTTCATCCGCGAGATCGTGGCCGCGGACGTCAGGGCCGGGCGCCACCGGACGGTCGTCACCCGCTTCCCTCCCGAGCCGAACGGCTACCTCCACATCGGCCACGCGAAGTCGATCTGCCTGAACTTCGGCGTCGCGAAGGAGTTCGGCGGTCGCTGCCATCTCCGCTTCGACGACACGAACCCCACGAAGGAGGAGCAGGAGTACATCGACGCGATCCAGAAGGACGTGCGCTGGCTCGGCTTCGACTGGGGCGAGCACCTCTACCACGCGTCGGACTACTTCGAGCAGCTCTACGAGTGGGCGCTCGTCCTCATCCGGGCCGGCCAGGCCTACGTGGACGACCTCACCGCCGACGAGATCCGCGAGTACCGCGGCACGCTCACCGAGCCCGGCCGGAACAGCCCGTACCGCGAGAGGAGCGTCGCCGAGAACCTCGACCTCTTCGAGCGCATGCGGAAGGGCGAGTTCCCCGACGGCGCGCGCGTCCTGCGGGCGAAGATCGACATGGCCGCCGGCTACATCACTCTCCGCGACCCGGTGCTCTACCGCATCCTCCACGCGAGCCACCCGCGCACCGGCGACAGGTGGTGCATCTACCCGACCTACGACTTCGCGCACGGGCAGTCCGACGCGATCGAGGGCATCACGCACTCGATCTGCACGCTCGAGTTCCAGAACAACCGCGCGCTCTACGACTGGCTGATCGAGAACCTGCCGGTGCCGTCGCGGCCGCACCAGTACGAGTTCGCGCGGCTCAACCTGACCTGGACCGTGCTCTCGAAGCGCTTCCTGCTGAAGCTCGTCGCCGAGGGCAAGGTGCGCGGGTGGGACGACCCGCGCATGCCCACGATCAGCGGCATCCGCCGCCGCGGCTTCCCCGCCGCGGGCATCCGCGACTTCGCGGCGATGATCGGCGTCGCCAAGAGCGACAGCGTCGTCGAGCTGGAGATGCTCGAGCACTGCGTGCGCGGCGTCCTGAACCGCGAGTCGCCCCGGCGCTTCGCCGTCCTGCGCCCGCTCAGGGTCGTGATCGAGAACTACCCCGAGGGGCGGGTCGAGGAGTTCGACGCGGTCAACAACCCCGAGGACGAGGGCGCCGGCACGCGCAAGGTCCGCTTCTCGCGCGAGCTGTGGATCGAGCGCGAGGACTTCATGGAGGACCCGCCGAAGAAGTTCTTCCGCCTCGCGCCCGGGCGCGAGGTCCGGCTGCGCTACGCGTACCTCGTCACCTGCACGTCGGTCGTGAAGGACGCCGCGGGCGAGGTCGTGGAGCTGCGCTGCACCTACGACCCGGCGACCCGCGGCGGCGACGCCCCCGACGGCCGCCGGCCGAAGGCCACTCTCCACTGGGTCTCGGCGAAGGACGCGGTGCCGGCCGAGGTGCGCGTCTACGACCACCTCTTCTCGACGCCGGAGCCCGACCCCAAGGTCGACCTCTTCGAGCAGCTCAACCCGAAGTCCGAGGAGGTCGTCCAGGGCTTCGTCGAGCCGGCGCTGGCCGACGCGGCGGTCGGGGAGACCGTGCAGTTCGAGAGGCTCGGCTACTTCTGCGCCGACCCCGACTCACGCCCGGGCCAGCCCGTCTTCAACCGCACGCTGACCCTCAAGGACACGTGGGTCAAGCTTCAGGCCAAGGGCCGGCACGACGAGTAGCGGCTACTTCGCGGCGGGACTCGCCTTCAGCGACCGGGCGACGAGGCCGATGCCGCCGGCGAGGAGCAGCAGCATGACGAGCGTGTCGAAGAGGCTCGTCGGCTCGAAGTAGATCCGCAGGTTGAGCAGGATCCCGGCCACGATGATCACCGCGCCGGCGGCGGTGAGGAGCCACCCGGCCCGGCTCTTCCCGTCGAAGAAGAGCATCCCCGCGCCGACGACGAGCGGCAGCAGGGAGAGGCCGAAGCTGTGGGCGCCGCCGAAGCTCCAGAAGCCGGACGTGACCGTCACGCGCTGGGTGAGCATGTAGCCGCCGCCCACCGCCATCGCGAGGCCCGCGAAGAACGTGCCCGTGCCGCCGGGAGTGCCGCCCGCTCCGTCCATGGGTGCGAGGATTCTATCCTCCGGCCCGCGGGAACGGAACGCGGCGCCGCGCCCGCGGCGGGCGGGCCGGTCCGCTCCGGTTACGAGGCGTCCTTCAGCCGGCCCTTGGGGACGCGCTCGCGCGGGATGTTGTAGCGCTGCAGACGCAGGTACACGGTGCGTCGCGTCACGCCCATGAGACGAGCGACCCGCGCGATGTTCCACTCGTTGCGGTTCAGGAGGAGGAGCAGCTTCTCGCGCTCCATGTCCTCGACCGGCGTCCGCTCGAGGTAGGTCTCCCACGCGTCGGGCCCGGCGCCGCGGTGCGGCGGGGCCGTCTCGGTGACGGACTTCGCGATGATCCGCGAGAACTTGTTGAGGCGCTCGAGGTCGTGCGTGTCGCAGAAGTGCGGCTCGTGGCTGTCGACGTAGAGGAGAGCCAGCAGCGTCTCGTCCTGGAAGACGGGCGCGATCGCGAAGCTCGCGGCGCCCATCCGGTCGTTCCCGTGCGGCAGTCGGCGCTCCGTCGATCGGTCGGCCACGTAGAACGTCTCGCCCCGCTTGAAGGCCGCCTCCTGGCTCTTCCAGACGAAGGGCACCGTGTCGAGCACGGACTGGTCGATGCCCCGGGACGCGAACAGGACGGGCTGCGGATCACAGGTGAACACCGCGCCGCTCCGCCCGTTCAGCAGGGACATCACGACTTCCAGCGTTCGTTCGGCCAGGCGGCGCGGGTCGTCGGCGCCCACCACCAGCTCCGTGAATTGGTCGATCAGGTCAACGCGACGCGGCACCGCGCACCTCCACTCTGACGTGGAGTATACGTTTCTTCGAGCATTCGTCAAGGGAGACGGGTCAAAAAGCAGCGCAAGTCTGGCTTTAGTATATGTTTTACGTATTCTATGAGCCCATTGGATGTCACGTTGGGCCTGCCGAGCGTTCCCAACTGACCCGGCCCGGAATGCTGGACGCGCAGCCGGAGGCGTGGCGCGGGAAACCAGTCGCGGGAGGGGAGGGGGCGCCGGCGAGCGTCGACGGGCTTTCGGCCGGTGAACTACGGGAAGGCTGGCGGAGAGGGGGGGATTCGAACCCCCGGTACAGGCTTTATACCCGTACAACAGATTAGCAATCGTTTTCGGCTTCGGTTTCAGGAGATTGCAGGAGCGCTCGCTGAGTTTCAGCCACCCGCATTCCGACCAATATCGACGGGCGATTTCGAAGATTCGTTCTTGCCGAGACGTTCCGAATCGTGCCACGATACTTCAGGGTTTTCGTGTCACCAGCGTGTCACCGGAAGCCCGGGAGTAGTGCCGTGCCTAGGGTGCATCTGACCGAAAAGAGCGTTCCTGCCCTCCTCGCCAACGGAAAGCGAGCCGAGTACCACGACACCGTCCTTCGTGGCTTCGTCCTCCGCGTCATGGGCTCGGGCTCGCGGACGTATGGCCTGCGTTACCGCTTCGCCGGTCAGCCGCGGCGCCTGCACATCGGCGACGCGCGGTTGGTGTCGCTCGCGGACGCTCGCAAGAGGGCGCGGGAGCTGCTCGCCGATGCGATCAAGGGTGCCGACCCCGTCGAGCTCCGCGAGACGGAACGACGGGCCGCGGAGGAGGCCCGTCGCAAGACCGAGCGGACGATCCGCAAGCTCGCGAAGGCCTGGCTCGAGTCCAAGGAGTCGAAGGCGTGGCGACCAAGGACTCGGAAGGAGTTCGAGCGCATCACGAACCGCGTGATCGTCCCGGCGCTCGGCGAACGCGACGCGAACCAGGTCCTCCGGGGCGAGGTCCGCAGGCTCCTGGACGACGTCGCCGACGGACGGGGCACCATCGGCGAAGGGAAGAAGATCCGAAAGCGCCATCGGCCCGCGCCGACCGAAGCCAACCGCGTCTACGCGACGCTGCACCTCCTCTACCAGTGGCTCCACAAGGAACGCCAGGAGTGGCTCGGCGTCACCGCCCATCCTCTCGCCGGCCTCGAGAAGCCGTCCTCCGAGCGGCCACGGACTCGGACCTACTCGAACCAGGAGATCCGTGCTCTGCTGGCTGCGGCGTCCGGGACGGAACTCGAGGACATCCTGCCGGTGCTCTTTCACACGGGCACGCGCAGCGACGAGACGCGCGCGATAAGGTGGGTGGACGTCGACACCGAGCGCGGCATCTGGACGATTCCGCCGGAGGCATCCAAGACCGGAGAGAGGACCGGCGAGGCGCACGTCGTCCCGCTGTCCAGCGGCGTTCTCGCGATCCTGAAGGCCCGCCGCGATCGCAAAGTGGCGCCCCTCTCGCCGTACATCTTCCCCGCTCCGTCCGGCGGCTACCTGCGCCATCCGGTGCGCGGGATCGCCGCCGTCCGGTCGCGCTCGGGTGTCAAGGACTTTCGCCTCCACGACGTCCGTCGCACCCTCTCCCAGCGCATCGCGGAGGAGTTCGGCGAAGGGATGAGCCACAGCATCCTCGGCCACGCGCGGCAGCGTCTCGGTCGGACCTACATCCCGAACCGCCCGCTCAAGGAGCAGCGCGAGGGCCTCGAATGGTGGAGCGGTGAACTGGGCCGGGTGCTCGCGGCCGAGACCACGCCGGAGCACTCGTCCCAGCACAAGAGTGGCGGGGCGGCATGAGGGTGGGCAAAGAACTCATCCCGCGACGGCGCGAGCGGCGTGGACGAGGCCTCCCCGGGCGCGTCATCATGGTAACTTCTGGCCGGCTGACCGAGGCCAGTTGGGGAGCTGAGAGGGAACCGAGATGCCGACCGCAGATCAGGTGAAGGCTCTCATCCGGAGCCACGCGGACGGCGACGACTCTCGCTTCTACGCCGTCGCGATGCAGGTCGCGGCCCAGGCGGCGCGGACCGGTCACCACAAGTTCGCCTAGGAGCTGCGCAAGCTGGTCGACGCCGCCAAGGCCCGGGAAGGCGCGGCATCGGTCGCGCGCCTCAGGCCGGTGCCCCTCGCCCAGCCTCGCGGCGAGTTGGCGGGCCTGCTCAACGTCGCCTACCCGAAGACGCGCCTCGCCGACATGGCGCTCGACAAGGCCGTCGCCGATCGCGTCCACCGCGTGCTGCTGGAACAGCGCCAGCAGCTCCGCATCAAGCAGCACGGCCTGCCGCCGCTACGCAAGCTGCTGCTGCTGGGCCCTCCGGGCACGGGCAAGACGATGACGGCCGCGGCGCTGGCCGGCGAGCTGGGCTTCCCCCTGTTCGCGATCCAGCTCGACGGCCTGATCACGAAATACATGGGTGAGACGGCGGCGAAGCTGCGTCTCATCTTCGATGCCGTCCAGCAGACGGTCGCGGTCTACCTGTTCGACGAGTTCGACGCTCTCGGGGGCGAGCGCGGGACGAAGAACGACGTGGGCGAGATCCGGCGGGTGCTGAACTCGTTCCTCCAGTTCCTCGAGCAGGACGAGTCGGACAGCCTGATCATCGCCGCGACCAACCACCCCCAGTTGCTGGACCGGGCCGTCTTCCGCCGGTTCGACATGGTGATCCAGTACGGACTCCCCTCGAAGGCAGCCGCCGAAACCGTGATGAAGGGTCGCCTGGCCCTCCTGGACACGGCTCACGTCGAGTGGCCCACGGTGGTGGCCGCCGCCGAGGGGCTGAGCCACGCGGAGATCGCCCGGGCCTGCGAGCAGGCGGCGAAGAACGTGATCCTGGACCACCGGACGGCGATCGACACGGGGGCACTGATCGCGACTCTCGACGAGCGCCGCGCGACGGACGCCTGAAGGCCGGGGCGCTGAATGGCAGCCCCACGCGACCGTCGCCACATCCCGATCCGCACGCCCCCAGACCGTCAGGTCCGCCCTGGGGCGATCTGGGCCGTCTGCACTCTGGCCCTACCGGAGCAAGACGGGCACCGTGCCGGCTCTGGTGCGTCATCTTGCGTTGCGTCACCTCAGCTCCCGTAGCCAGCCGGCAACGCTCTCG
>JAXLRD010000116.1:0-12856 GCA_046331285.1 Vicinamibacteria bacterium | reverse complement strand
GGACGTGTTCGGGGACCGCGTCTTCGAGACCACGATCTCGAAGAGCATCCGGCTCGAGGAGAGCCCCGCGCATCGGGAGTCCATCTTCACGTTCGCTCCCCAATCGAGCGGCGCCTACGAGTACTACCGCCTGTGCGAGGAGGTCATCGCCCGTGTCTAGCCCAAGGCGCATCGGACTGCCCCAGACGATTCGGATGCGGCACGACACCCATTTCGTGGACCAGCTCGTCGCTCCCCGTGGGGACGCCGTCGGCCGGCTGATTCCGATCGAGGACATCGACGCCAATCCGAACCAGCCGCGCCAGTCCATGGGGGACCTCGCGGAGCTGACGGCCTCGATTCGGGAGAAGGGTGTTCTGGAGCCGCTCCTCGTCCGGAAGGTCGATGGCCGGTACCAGATCATCGCCGGAGAGCGCCGGTACCGCGCCGCCCAGGAGGCGGGGCTGGCCGAGCTGCCGTGCGTCGTGCGGGACTCGTCGGACGCGGAGACGATGGAAATCGCGCTGATCGAGAACCTGCAGCGCAAGGACCTGAGCGCGTTCGAAGAGGCGGATGGCCTCAAGGTGCTGGCCGAGAAGTACGGCTACACGCACGAGGACATGGCGGAGAAGATCGGCAAGAGCCGCTCGACGATCACCGAGTCGCTCTCGCTCACGGCGATGCCCGAAGAGGTCCGTCAGCTGTGTCGGCTGGCCGACATTCAGGCTAAGTCTCTTCTTTTGCAGATAGTTAGGCAGGGTGAGCCTGAGAAAATGGTCGCGCTGCTGGAGAAGTTGCAGCAGCAGGGGCCGACCCGTGCCGAGGCCCGCAAGCTGGCGAAACCGGAGGCCAGGCGTGGGCGCGGACGGCCCAGGCACTACATCTTCAAGTTCCAGCCGCGCGGAAAGGAGTTCTCTCTCGCGCTTCAGTTCCGAAAGGGCGACGTGGAGCGCGACGAGGTGATCCGGACGCTCGAGGCGATCCTGGAGAGCCTGAGGGCGGAGCGGTAGCTGCGGGTGGAGTTTCTCGGCCCAGCAGTGGGTGAGAGTTAAGGATCATACGATCAAGTCGGAGACGAGTTGACGCTATCGAAGTTGCTGTCCTTTATGGCGATTGCTCCCATCCACGGCGCACGTGGGACCTTCCGCGGGGGACCGCAGATCGACCGGCTCGCCAGCGGCCTTTCGGACGCCCGCGCTCGTCGGGGGAGAGCCGGAATCCCTTCGCAGGGATGACGTAAGCTGATATCATCTCGTGGTTTTTCGTCCGGGCGGGAGCCCGGGCCTCCGGGCGCGCGCCCGCGAGGGAACGGAAGAGAAAAGAGGAAAGCAGAACGATGGAGGCCGCCCAGAAGAGCCCGGCCGAGAAGTCGTCCCAGTTCGCTGAGTACGACTACAGCAACTTCTACTACGGCGCCGGCGACGACCCCTTGAACCTGCTGCGCCCCTACGCGGACTGGTACCGCGAGGCGCGGCCCAACGGGTACTACCTCTACCAGGAGGCCCTCGCCTCGGCCCCGACCACCCGCGTGCGCGTGAAGAACGGGCGCACCGGCCAGTGGCAGGACCTCCTGAACCTGGCGTCCTACAACTACCTCGGCATCTCGTACCGGCCGGAGGTGAAGCAGGCCGCGATCGAGGCGGTGGAGAAGTACGGCCTCGGCGCCTCCGGCTCGCCGATCCTCTCGGGGACGTTCGACGTGCACGAGCAGTTCGCCCAGGAGCTCGCGCAGTTCAAGGACAAGGAAGCCTGCATCGTCTTCCCGACCGGCTACAGCGCGAACGTCGGGTTCATCTCCGCCCTGATGCGCTCGGGCGACACCGTCTTCCTCGACCAGTACTCGCACGCGTCGATCGTCGACGGGGCGATCCTGGCCAAGGCGAAGACCGTCTTCTTCCGCCACAACAACCCGCTCGACCTCGAGCGGAAGATCGCGAACGTGAAGGGCAAGAAGCTCGTCGTCGTCGAGGGCGTCTACTCGATGGACGGCGACATCTGCACGCTGCCCGAGATCCTCGAGGTCACGAAGCGCCACGGCGCGCGGATGCTGATCGACGAGGCGCACTCCACGTTCCTCTTCGGGCCGAACGGTCGCGGCGTCGCGGAGCACTTCGGGCTCGACAAGGAGGTGGACTTCCACCTCGGCACGTTCTCGAAGAGCCTCGGCGGCCAGGGAGGGTTCGTCGCCGGCTCGCGCGAGCTCGTCGACTACGTGAACGCGTTCGGCCGCTCGCGGTTCTTCTCCTGCAACCTCTCGCCGGTGCTCACCGCGGGCCTCCTGGCCGGCCTCCGGATCGCCGCCGCCGAGCCTCAGCTGCGGGCGAGGCTGTGGAGCAACTGCGCGTACCTGCGCCGTCGCTTCGCGGAGGAGGGCGTCGACATCGGGAAGTCGAACTCGCAGGTCATGCCCGTGATGGTCAACAACGACGCGAAGGTGTTCGCGGTGGCCGAGAAGATCCAGGACCGCGGCCTCTTCCTGAACCCGGTCACGTACCCGGCCGTCCCGAAGCACAAGTCTCGCCTCCGCATCTCGGTCTCGGCCGCCCACACGGAGCAGGACCTCGAGCAGGCGGTGCAGACGATCGCCGGCGTCCTGCGCGAGGAGGGGATTTGTCGATAACCCGCTACGGCTACCGCGACGCGATCAGCGGGTTCTTCGAGTTCCCGACCGACAACGCGCGCCGCATCCTTCCGAGAGGCTTCGAGCCGGTGGAGCCGCACCACGGCACGAGCATCCTCGCGGTGACCGTGTTCGACTTCGACGAGAGCGAGGTGGGGGAGTACGGCGAGGTGGTCTACGCCGTGATCGTTCCCCCGCTCGTCCGCGACGCGCGCCTGCCGAAGTCGGCGTTCTTCCCGTGGCAGGTCGCGACGACGACGAAGGCCGCGCGCGAGCACGCGATCGGCCGGTGGCGCCTGCCGCACTGGATGGACGACGTCGAGATCGAGTTCGACCGCCGCACGGCGGGGCGGACCACGGCGCGGGTCAAGGCCGACGGCGCCCCGGCGCTCGAGCTGACGGTGACCGAGCACCAGTGGCACCCGGTCTCGCACCTCTACCAGTCGTTCCAGAAGGACGACTCCGGCGCCTACCTCGCGAACATCCTCTTCGAGGGCGACAAGAGCGAGCACGAGGAGGAGAGCGGCCGCATCGTCCTCCACGACAACGCGTTCAACAAGGACATCGTCCTCTCGGAGGTGTACGAGACGCCCTTCCGAGAGCTCTGGATGCGCCGGGGCTGCCAGCTGTTCGACCCGCTCGTCCAGCTCCCGGGCTAGCCGCGGCCTCGCCCCGCCCCTCCCGCGTGGACGAGCCGATCTACGTCGTCTTCAATCCGCAGTCGGGCAAGGGGCGGGGCGCCTCGTTCGTGAGCCCGGTCCTCCAGGGCCTGGCTCCCGCCGCGCGGGTGGAGCACGGCCTCACGACGGGGCCGGGTGACGAGGCCCGGCTGGCCCGCGAGGCGGTCGCGCGGGGCTTCCGGACGATCGTCGCCGTCGGCGGCGACGGCACCTGGAGCAACGTCGGGAACGCGATCCTCGCGACCGGCGAGCCGGTCCGCCTGGGTCTCGTTCCGGGCGGCACCGGCTGCGACCTGGCGAAGACGATCGGCGTCCCGCCCCGTGACATCCACGCGTGCTGCCGGATCATCCTGGCCGGCCACACGCGGACGATCGACGTCGGCCGGATCGAGGACCGGCACTTCCTGAACATCGCCGGGTTCGGCTACGACGTCGCGGTGCTCGAGGACTCGTGGAGCGTCGGCTATCTCGAGGGCGGCGCGCTCTACCTCTTCTGCGCCCTGCGGCAGCTGGGCGGCTACCGCGGCTTCGCCGTGGAGGCGTCGGTCGACGGCTCTCCCGCGCGGAGGACCGACCAGCTGATGACGATCGTCGCCAACGCCCGCGTCTTCGGCGGGGGCTTCCAGGTCGCTCCCGCGGCCGACGTCGAGGACGGGCTGCTCGACGCGGTGTCCTTCGAGAACATGGGCCTCGGCTCCCGCGTGAGCGCGCTCGTGCGGCTCCTGCGCGGCACGCACCTGCGCCACCCGAAGGTCAGCGCCGCGCGGGCCCGGCGGCTCGTCTACCGCTTCGCGGAGCCCCCGGCCTACGAGACCGACGGCGAGTGGAACCAGGCGAAGTCGAACGAGATCGTCATCGAGGCCGTGCCGAAGGCGCTGCGGGTCCTCGCCCCGGCTCCATGAGGGCGACGCCGACCGCCGCGCTGCGGGACGCCGTCGCGCGGCCGGCGCTGTCGCCCGAGACGGACGCGGCGCTCCTCGCGGCCACGGCCCGACTCCGGGAGGCAGCGGGGGACACGCTCGTCGGCTGCATCTTCTTCGGCTCGCGCCGGACGCGGGCGGCGAACGCGAACGCCTTCAGCGCGTACGACCTCTTCGCCGTGGTCGAGGCCTACCGCCCGTTCTACGAGGCGCTCCGGCGGGCGGGCCTCTCGGGCAAGAGCCCCGGGCTCCTCGCGGCGATCAGCCGCCTGCTCCCGCCGACGCAGGTCTCCGTCGTCTTCCGGGAGCCCGAGCTGCGGGCCAAGGTCTCGGTCGTGAGAAGGGACGTCCTCGCCCGTGAGACGTCCGCCCGGCGGCGCGACCACTTCACGATCGGGCGGCTCTTCCAGCCGAGCCGCATCCTCGCGGCGCGGACGGACGAGGCTCGAGAGGAGCTGCTCGGCGCGCTGGTGTCGGCTCACGCGGAGACCTGGAAGTGGTCCCGCCCGTGGCTGCCGGAGTCGTTCGACGCCCAGTCCTACGGCCGTCGCCTGCTCGAGGTGTCGATGTCGTGGGAGGTGCGGCCGGAACCCGCGGGGCGCGCCGCGGCGCTGTGGGAGGCCCAGCGGTCGATCCAGGCGCCGGTCTACGACGTGCTGCTTCACGAGCTGGCGGGCGCAGGGGCGCTGCGAAGCTCCGGCTCGGAGACCGAGGCTTGGTCGATTACACAAATCCCAGGCTCATTTGAGAAGCTTCGGCTCCGGTTCTACTTCAGCCTGTCGATGCTGCGCGCCACGGCCCGCTGGGGCAAGCACATCCTGTCCTTCGAGGGATGGCTCGACTACATCGTTCGCAAGGCCAGCCGGCACACGGGCGAGACGATCGAGCTCTCCGAACGGGAACGCCGCTGGCCGCTCGTCTTTCTCTGGGGGCGGGTGTTCCGCTACCTGCGCCGGAAGGATGGAAAGGACCCGCGCCCGTGACCACGAGCCTCGCCGTCCTCCTCGCCGTCCTCGCCCTGGCGGTCGCGTCGATGGCGGCGTTCGCCGTCCTCCACCGCGGCCGACGCGACGCGGACGCCGCGCGCAAGGGCTCCCGCTTCCTGCTCGGCGCCGGCGACTTCCTCGTCCACTGGTTCATGTGGGCGATCGGCCCGGCGGAGCGGGCGCTGACCGCGGCCGGGGCGACGCCCGACCACATGAACGCCGGGGGCCTCCTCTTCGGCCTCGCGAGCGGGGTCGCGATCGCGCTCGGGCGGCTCGAGCTCGGCGGGTGGGCGATCGCCCTCGCCGGCGTCTGCGACATCCTCGACGGACGCCTCGCCCGGGCCCGGGCCTGGCCTCGCCGTACGGCAAGTTCATCGACAGCACGCTCGACCGCTTCGTCGAGACCTTCGCGTTCCTCGGCTTCGCCGTCTACTTCGCCTCGCGCCCGTGGGGGCCGCTCGTGGTCGCGGCCGGGCTCGGCGGCTCGCTCCTCGTGAGCTACGCGCAGGCGCGGGGAGAGACGGTGAACGTGTCCGGCTCCGGCGGCCTGATGCAGCAGGCGGAGCGGCTCGTCCTGACGCTCCTCGGGTGCCTCCTCGACCCGCCCGTCTCGCGGGCCATCGGCCGGCCCGAGGGCGCCGTCCTCTTCTGGGTGCTGGCCCTCGTCGCGGCGGGGGCGCTCGCCACGGCCGTGCACCGCACGGTGTTCATCGCGCGGCGGCTGCGCGCGGGAGCGTGAGCGAGCGCTCGGGGCGGCGGGTGGTGAGCTAGAATCCCGCTCTCATCCGAGACCACAGGAGCAGGAGGCGAGCGGTGTCCGACGACATGTATCCCGTCAAGCCCCAGGTCGCCGCGAGGGCGCACGTCAACTCGATGGCGGAGTACCAGCGGCTCTACCGCCTGTCGCTCGACAACCCGGAGTGGTTCTGGGCGGAGCAGGCGAAGGCGGTCAGCTGGTTCCACCCCTGGCAGAACGTCTTCGACGCGGACTACGACGAGGTCGACTTCGCGTGGTTCTCCGGCGGGCGGCTGAACGCGTCGTTCAACTGCGTCGACCGCCACCTGCCGACCCTCGGCGACCGCACCGCGATCGTCTGGGCCCAGGACGAGCCGGGGGCGTACCGACACATCACCTACCGCGAGCTGAAGCACAACGTCTGCCGCATCGCGAACCGTCCTCCTCTCGCACGGCATCCAGCGCGGCGGACCGCGTGTGCATCTACATGGGCATGATGCCGGAGCTCGTGTACACGATGCTCGCCTGCGCGCGGATCGGGGCGGTGCACTCGGTGGTCTTCGGCGGCTTCAGCTCCGAGGCCCTCCGGGACCGCATCGTCGACGCCCGCTGCCGCATGGTGGTGACGGCCAACGAGGGGCTCCGCGGCGGCAAGCGCATCCCGCTCAAGAAGACCGTGGACCAGGCGATCGAGGGGATGTCCCTCGTCCAGACCGTGCTCGTCGCGCGGCGCACCGACACCGACGTGCCGATGCAGCCCGGCCGCGACCTGTGGCTCGAGGACGAGACCCACAAGCAGCGCTCGACCTGCACGAACGAGTGGATGGGGGCCGAGGACCCGCTGTTCGTCCTCTACACGTCCGGCAGCACGGGCAAGCCCAAGGGCCTGATGCACACGACCGGCGGCTACCTCGTCTACGCCGCCTACACGCACAAGCTGTGCTTCGACTACCACCCCGGCGACGTCTACTTCTGCGCGGCCGACGTCGGCTGGGTCACCGGCCACAGCTACATCGTCTACGGGCCGCTCGCGAACGGCGCGACGACGGTGATGTTCGAGTCGACGCCGACCTATCCCGACGCCGGCCGCTACTGGCGGATCGTGGACGACCTCGGGGTGAACATCTTCTACACCGCGCCGACGGCGCTGCGGGCGCTGGCCCACGGCGGAGACGAGTGGGTGAAACGGTACCGCCGCGACTCGCTGCGGGTGCTGGGCAGCGTCGGCGAGCCGATCAACCCCGAGATCTGGAAGTGGTACCACGACGTGGTGGGCGAGAGCCGCTGCGCGGTCGTCGACACGTGGTGGCAGACCGAGACGGGCGGGATCCTGATCTCGCCGCTTCCCGGCGTCACCCCGCCGAAGCCCGGGTCGGCCACCCTCCCGTTCTTCGGCGTCAAGCCGATGATCATGGACATCGCCGACGGCAAGGTGCTCGACGGCAACGGGTCTCCGGAGCCCTCTGCCTCGGCGGCCCGTGGCCCGGCCAGGCGCGGACGGTGTGGGGCGACCACCACCGGTTCAAGGAGACGTACTTCACGCAGTACCCCGGCTACTACTTCACCGGCGACGGGGCCCGGCGCGACGAGGACGGCTACTACTGGATCACCGGGCGCATCGACGACGTCCTCAACGTGTCCGGCCACCGGCTGGGCACGGCGGAGATCGAGAGCGCGCTCGTCGCCCACGACGCGGTGGCCGAGGCCGCGGTCGTCGGCTTCCCGCACCCGATCAAGGGCCAGGGGATCTACGCCTACGTGCTCGTCGGCTCGGAGTACGCGGGCGCGGACAAGGACCAGCTGCAGGGCGCCCTCAAGGAGCAGGTGCGTCACGTGATCGGCGCCTTCGCCGCGCCCGACGTCATCCACATCGCGTCCGGCCTGCCGAAGACGCGCTCGGGGAAGATCATGCGGCGCATCCTGCGCAAGATCGCCGCCTCGGAGTACGACGGCCTCGGCGACCTGACGACGCTCGCCGAGCCGGAGGTGGTCGAGCGCCTGATCGAGGAGCACCGCGCCGCGCGCTGAGGCGGAGAGCGGCGGAAGGCCCCGGCCGGGTCAGTCGCCGGCCGGGGTCGCGCGATCGAGGGCGCGGGTCAGGAGCTCGGTCTCGCGCGACTCGTGCCCGTGCACCTCGTCGAGCAGATGCCGGACCTCGGCGATCCAGAGCGGACGCCGGCGCTCGATCGGGTGGGTCGATCGCAGCGTGTCGAGACGGCGCAGGATCGTCTCGTGCTCTCCCCGCAGGCGGGCGCAGAGGCTGGCGTGCTCGGGCGCGTCGATCTCGATCTGCTCGAAGAGGCCGGCCCTCTCCTCCTCGTCGAAGTGCGCGCGGAGGGGCCGCGCAACTCGTCGAGCCGCGCCGCGACCACGTCCGGGCCGACGGCCTCGTGGGGCTCAGGCCGCGAGAAGGCCTGTTCCACCTGCCCGACGAGCCGCCGGAGTTGCAGGTGCTCGTCGACGGCCGCGCGCGCCGCGCGGCTGACCGAAGGCGCCTTCGTCATGGCCGACCTCCGCACTTCCGTCGAGAGTCGTTCGGCCTTCGTCGCCGGAGAGCGCTCCGCGACACGCCCGTCGGAGAGAAGGTAGGCCCCGGTCGGCCGGGGCGTCAACGGAAAACGGCGTGATGACGTCGTGAACGTGAGTCGTTCGAGCGATGTGAGCGGAGCGCACGACCGGATCGAGACGGAGCTGGACTACCGCGTCCCCGATCCGCCCGGCGAGCAGAGCCGCCCGCGCGAGGAGGTGGCGGACCTCGGCGGCGCGCTCGGGCCACCAGGCCGCTCCGAGCTCGGCGCGAAGGGGAGCGCCCGCACGCGCGGCACGGGCCAGTCCGCCGGATGCGACGGCCGAGCCGCACCGCCTCGGCCGCGAGCGCCTTGCGTTCGGCGGGCCGGGTCGCCGCGAGGAAGGCGTCGAGGGCCGCCTCGGCCGTGCCGTGCTCCGCCTCGAGGTCCTCGTGGAGGTACGCCCGCGCGAAGGCGCTCAGGGCGGGGTAGCGCTCGCTCAATGCCGCACCTCCGGGTACGCCGTCAGGACGAAGAAGTCGGGGTCGCCGCTCCGCCACTTCAGGACGACGACGGCGTCCCGGCAAAGCTCGACGCGGCTGCGATCCCGACGGAGGGACCGGCCGATCGGTCGATCGCCCCGATAGTCCAGGGCGAGGTTGGGCCGGGGCGGCTCGCGGCGGGACCACTCGCGCACCCGGCCCCTCTCGGCGCCGAGGGTGGCCGCCACCACCTCCTCCGCCGTGGCCCTGTCGTCGAACGTGGACGCGGCCGCGATCCGCGTCTCGCGTCGGAGGCGCGCGCGCAGCTCGTCGTCCGTCCGGCCGACGTGCCTCGCGAGGGTGTGGCCGCCCCGGCTCTCGTCGCGGCCGAGGTCCCGGCGCGCGACGGCCGCGTGGCCGGGCCCGGCGGAGGCGACGCCGGCGGCGAGGACGACGGCGGCCGCGAGTCGACGCATCGGCGCGACGATAGCACGCCCCCGCTCGCTACAATCGGTGGAGGCGATGCCCTTCTCGTACTACGACCGCCTCTCGTCCCGCGACCGGGCCGTCTATCGCGACAGCGACGCCGTGACGTCGGTGTCGCTGCCGGGGGCGGCCTCTCTCCACCCGGCGGTCGACGAGCTCAGGGAAGCGCTGGCGGGGGAGGACCGCGCGGCGGTGGAAGCGGCCGCGGGCCGCCTCGCGCTCGGGATGACGCGCGCTCTCGGCGTGCCGCCGGTCGCGATCGCGGTCCTGGCGGTGCGCCCGTCGTCGAGCTGGGGCGAGCTCCACGGCCTCTACACCCGGGAGGCCGACCGAAGGGCGCGCATCCAGCTGTGGATGCGGACGGTCCGCCACAAGCGCGTCGTGGCGTTCCGGACCTTCCTCCGCACGCTGCTCCACGAGGTCGGACACCACCTCGACTACGAGCTGCTGAAGCTGCGCGAGTCGTTCCACACCGAGGGCTTCTTCCGGCGGGAGTCGAGCCTCTTCCGGCAGCTGGTGCCGGAGGCCGCCGTCGCGCCGCCTCAGGACTCGGAGTCGCGGCCCCCGGGCCGGAAGTAGGGCACCGGGAAGGCGGCCACGTTGCCCTTGGCCGCGTCCGTGATCCGGCTCGGCCCCTGCTTCTCGACCTCGTCGATGCGCACCACGGAGTGCATGGGCAGGTAGCAGCGCTTCACGCCCTCGAACTCCCGCTGGAGACGCTCCTCGGCGGGATCGACGACGACGCGCGTCTTCTCGCCGAACACGAGGCCCTCGACCTCGACGAAGCCGAGGAGCCCGCCCTGGGAGACCTTCTTCGCGTAGACCTCGTAGACCTGGCCCTGGTTGAGGAACGTGATCTTGAAGAGACGGGCAGCCGCCATGGGGCGGAATGATAGGGCAAGCCGGGCCGGGCCGCAGGGTGCTAGCCTGCGCTCGTGAGGCAGCCCGAGGGCGGTCCCGCGCGCCGCGTGCGCCACCGCGTGGCGCGCGACGAGGACGGGCGGAGCCTCGCCGAGGTCCTCGGCGGCGCGCTCGAGCCGGTGGTCGGACGGGTGCCGCCGCGTTCGCGCGTGAGGGCGATGATCGCGGCCGGCGTCGTCCGGGTGGACGGGCTCGTCGTCCGCTCGGCCGCGCGGCGCCTGCGCGCGGGCCAGGTCGTCGACGGCCTCGCCCGCGTCGAGTCGCTGCGGGCGAAGACCGAGACGACCGACCGGCCGTTCTCTCTCTCGCGTCGTCCGTCCTGTACCGCGACCGATGGCTCCTCACCGTGGCGAAGCCCTTTCGGCCTGCCGACCCGCGGCACCGCCGATCCGTCGCGGCCGAGCCTCGTGGGGCACGTCGAGCGGTTCCTCGCCGCCGACGGCGTCGACGCCCGCGTGGCCGTGCGCAGCGCCTCGACGGGACACGTCGGGCGTCGTGCTCTTCTCGCTCGATCCCGCGGCCAACGCGGGGCTGGCGCGGCGTTCGCCAGCGGGCGCGAGGCGGAGAAGCGCTACGTGGCCTTCACGGAGCGGCCCGCGCGGCCGCGCCGGCGTCGTTCGTGGTCGACGCCCGCTGTCGGAGGGCGGGCCGGCCCGGCGGCCGGTCCGCGTCGGCGGCCCCGGGGCGCGCGCCGCGGAGACGGAGGTCGTGGTCCTCGAGGCGCCGGGCGCCGCGCTCGTGGTCGAAGCGCGGCCCCGGAGCGGGCGCAAGCACCAGGTCCGGGTGCACCTTGCCCACGCGGGCCTCGGGATCCTCGGGGACCCGCTCTACGGTGTCGCGGAGGCGGCGCCGCGCCTCATGCTCCACGCGTCCCGTCTGGCCCTCGTCCACCCGGTCACGGGCCACGCCCTGTCGATCGAGTGCCCGCTGCCTCCCGACATGGCGGAGTTCCTCAGGGCCCTGAGGACGGACCGGGGCTAGGCCCGCCCCCGGAGGCGAGATCGTCGTCGAGCGACCACCGCCCGGCCCGCGTGGGGCCCTCCAGAGCTCGAGCGAGGGCGGCCAGGAACTCCCGCCGCGGCCACTCGGTCGCGCCGAAGGACGCGAGGTGCGGCGTGTACACCTGGCAGTCGACGAGAGGGATGTGCCACCGTGCGAGCTGGCGAACCAGGGTGACGAAGGCCGCCTTCGATGCGTCGCGGGCCCGTGAGAACATCGACTCGCCGAAGAAGGCCGCGCCGAGCGAGATCCCGTAGAGTCCGCCGGCCAGGCGGCCGTCCTCCCACGCCTCGACGGAGTGGGCGAGGCCCCGGCGGTGGAGCTCGCCGTAGGACTCGATCATCCCGGGCGTGATCCAGGTCCCGTCCTGGCCCGGCCGCGGAACCGTGGCGCAGGCGACCATCACCTCGCGGAACGAGCGGTCGGCGGTCAACGAGAAGCGGCCCTGGCGCAGCGTCTTCGCGAGGCTCTTCGTCACGAGGAGGTCCTCGGCGAGGAGCACCATGCGCGGGTCGGGCGAGTGCCAGTGCAGCGGCTCGCCCTGCCACGGGAAGATGCCCATCGAGTACGCGAGAAGGAGGCGCTCGGGCCGCAGGTCGCCGCCGACCGCGATCGGTCCCCAGCGCGGACCGCGCTCGGGCGGAGGGAAGAGCAGGCGGTCGTCGAGGCGGTAGACGGGCATCCTCAGGCGAGCGACTCGCCGTCGCCGCGGCGCGACCAGTCGCCGAGGGCGGCGGCGCAGGCGGCCCCGTCGGTGGCGTGGTCCGTCGCGAGCAGGGACCACGCGAGGGCGCCGCAGTAGCCCGCGTCGCGCGCGCGGACGAGGATCTCCTCCGGGGTGAGCGAGCAGCCGCGGGTCGGGAACTCGCCGAGGAGCATTTCGCGCCCGCCGAGGTCGCGCGTCGCCACCGGGCGGGAGAGGCTCGCGACGTCGTCGTTCTGCTCGTACCAGTGGACCTGGTGGAAGTCGACGGGGAGGCCCTCGAGCAGGGGCAGGCCGCGGACCGAGGCAAGGCCCACGGTCACCGGCTGGGTGGCGCGCGCGTGGAAGAGAGCGGCGAGCTCCCCGAGATAGGCCCGCATCTCGCCGGGCGCGATGGCCGACCGCGGGTCGAGGGTCCCCACGCCGAGGGTCGCCCACTCGGGCTCGTTCAGGAGGTCCCAGGCGAAGACCGCCGGCTCGCGGCCGAACCGGTCCGCGAGCGCGCCGAAGACCCGCTCGACGAGGACCGCGCGCCGAGCCGCGTCCCGCACGAGCCCGGCCCGGCCGAAGAGGGCCACGGCGCCGTCCTGCTGCCGGGGCCGGAACCACAGGAAGTCCGTGAGGACGAGGAGCGCGCGGAGGCCCGCCTCGCGGAGGAGCGCGACCGCGGAGTCGACGTCCTCGAGCAGCCGCTCGTCGGGAGAGACCTCGCCCGCGCGCTCGCGGAGCCCGGCCCGGCCGTCGCCGAGCAGCCACCAGCGGACGAGGGTGCCCCCGCGCTCCGCGAGCCGCCCGAGCTCCCGCCGCGCGGCCTCGCGGCGGTCGGGTTGGGCGAGG
>JAXLRD010000115.1:0-12928 GCA_046331285.1 Vicinamibacteria bacterium | reverse complement strand
CGACGAGCGACCCGAACTGGCGTCCGCGCGCATAGGGCGCTCCCTCGACGTGCACGTAGATCCAGCCGCGGTCCTCGTAGCGGAACGCCGGGCCCGACCATCGCACGCGCTCGAGCGGGATCATCTCGGTGACGTCGCCGAGCTCGGCGAGCTCCACGTCGTCGAACGCGGCGCGGCCCGTGGCCGTGCCGTTCCTCCCGAGCTGGAGCTGCACGCGGTCGCTCGGTGCGGTCGCGACGAACAGCGTCTCGACGCGCGTCCAGCCGCGCGTGCCGCCGACCGCCGGCGCGTGGTTCGTGAACGGGAACGAGGCCATCGCGATCGTCGCCGGAACCGCGGTGGGGTAGCGGGCCAGCGGATCGGCCCTGGCGGCCTCCGTGCGCACCCAGGCGGAGAGGCGGTAGGCGTGGCCGACCTTCAGCGCCACCGGCTCGGAGAGGATCGAGAGCGCCGCCGGCTCCGTCGCCGCGAGCTCCACGGCCGCGCCGGAGCGCCCCTCGGCCACGCGCCTCACGCGGCCCGCGGCTCCCGCCTCGGCCGACCAGCCGGCCGGCAGCGACGAAGGGCCGACCGTCTCGAAGCCGGCGTTCGCGAGGGCGACGGGCGCATCCGCGGCGCGGGCCGAAGGCGCGGCGAGGAGAAGGGCGGCGAGGAGGAGCGTGAGGCGCATGGCCGGCGATTGTAGCCGTGCTACGCTCGCCCTCTTGCCATGATCTCGTTCACGCGCGTCAGCAAGCAGTACGGCCGCCAGGTGCTCTTCGTCGACGCCTCGTTCCAGCTCAATCCGGGCGAGAAGGTGGGCCTCGTCGGGCCGAACGGGGCGGGGAAGACGACCCTCTTCCGCATGATCGTCGGCGAGGAGTCCCCCGACGAGGGCGAGGTGTCCGTCCCGAAGCGCCTCACGATCGGCTACTTCCGGCAGGACGTCGAGGAGATGTCCGGCCGCTCCGTCCTCGACGAAGCGATCGCCGGGAGCGGCCGGCTCGGCGACCTGCACCACGAGCTCGAGGCGCTGCAGCACGCGATGGGCGACCCCGACCGCGCGGACGAGATGGAGAAGATCCTCGCCCGCTTCGGCGAGGTGCAGGAGGAGTACGACCACAAGGGCGGCTACGCCCTCGAGGCGCAGGCCCGCGAGGTGCTCCACGGCCTCGGCTTCGAGGACGAGAGGATCGACGGGGACGTGGGGGCGCTCTCCGGCGGCTGGAAGATGCGCGTGGCGATGGCCCGCGTCCTCCTCGGCCGCCCCGACGTGCTGCTCATGGACGAGCCGACGAACCACCTCGACATCGAGTCGATCCTCTGGCTCGAGAGCTTCCTGAAGTCCCACGAGGGCGCCCTCTTCATGACCTCGCACGACCGCGAGTTCATGAACCGCATCGTGACCCGAATCGCGGAGATCGACGACGGCGAGATCACCGCCTACTCCGGCAACTACGACTTCTACGAGCGCGAGCGCGCGCTGCGCGAGGCGAACCGCGAGGCGGCCTACGCGCGCCAGCAGGCGATGCTCGCGAAGGAGCAGCGCTTCATCGAGCGCTTCTCGGCCCACGCCGCCAAGGCCGCGCAGGTGCAGAGCCGGGTGAAGGCCCTCGAGAAGATCGAGCGGGTGGAGCCCCCGAAGACGCGCAAGGTCGTGCGCTTCGACTTCCGGCGGCCCCCGCGCTCGGGGGACGAGGTCGCGACCCTCGAGAAGGTCCGCAAGGCCTACGGAAAGCGCGTCGTGCACGACGGGCTCAGCCTGATGATCCGCCGCGGCGAGCGGTGGTGCGTCATGGGAAAGAACGGGGCGGGGAAGTCGACGCTCCTCAAGATGGTGGCGGGCGTCGTCGCGCCCGATGCCGGCGAGGTGCGGCTCGGCGCGAGCCTGAAGCTCGGCTACTTCGCGCAGCAGGCGCTCGACGTGCTCGACGCGGACCTCACGGTCCTCGAGCAGCTCCAGTCGGACTTTCCCCACGAGGGCGTCGGCGTCCTGCGCAACCTCCTCGGCGCCTTCCAGTTCTCGGGCGACGACGTCGACAAGAAGATCCGCGCCCTCTCGGGCGGCGAGCGCTCGCGGGTCGCGATGGCGCGGATGCTGTTCGACCCGCCGAACTTCCTCGTCCTCGACGAGCCGACGAACCACCTCGACCTCGCCACGAAGGAGATGCTCGTCGAGGCCCTCCACGAGTTCGAGGGCACGATGCTCTTCGTGTCGCACGACCGCACGTTCCTGCGCGGCCTCGGCAGCCGCGTGCTGGAGCTCGGGGGCGAGAGCGGCACCGAGACCGAGCCCCACCTCTACCCGGGCTCGTACGTCGAGTACGTGGCCCGGACGGGCCGGGAGGCCCCGGGCGTCCACGCCTGAGGCGGCCGCTCGCGCTCCGCCGGCGCGTCAGCGCCGCCGGGCCGCCTCAGCCGTGCAGCGCGGCGGCTACCGCGTTGTGCAGGATCGCGCGGAGCCGCTCGCGCGAGGCCTCGGGCAGCTGGCCCACCGCCGCGGCCATCGCGCGCATGGCCCGCGCGTCCTCCTCCGGGGCCGTCGGCTGCGCGGACCGGACCCGGCGCACGTAGTCCGCCATCCACTCCCGGTCCGCCGCGGACATGCGGCCGTAGAGCACGTTGTTGATCTCGCCCATGTCGCGGACCTGGTCGCGCTCGAGCCGCTCGAAGCCGAGGCTCGCCGTGGCGAGGCCCTCGCGGAAGAGCGAGGGCGCGTCGGCCTCGGGCCGTCGCGCCACGAGGAGCTCGACCGTGGCCGGCGTCATCTGCGGCATCTGGCCGGCCGCCGTCGCGGCCGCCGCCGCGATGCGCGCGGCGAGCGGACGGCTCACCGCCAGGGCGGCGATCGCCTTCTCCGCCTCCGGCAGCGCCGACTCGAGCCTCGCCGCCTCGTACCAGGTCGCGAGGACGAGCGTGCGGCTCGCGTCCTTCCACGCGACGAGGTGGCCGGCCCACGCCACCTTCTCCCGCTTCCACTTCACGAAGACGCGTCGCGCCGGCACGTCGCCGAGGCGGAGGTCGGCCCGGCCCCCGTCCTCGAGCTCCGGCTCGCGCGCGCGCCACAGGCCGAGGTGGCGGTCGAGGGCGTCGTCGAGGCTCTCGCCGCCGCGGAGCTCGGTGTCGAGCCGCACGACGGCCCGGGTTCCGCTCGCGTCGTGGAGGAGCGCGACGAGGTCCGTGGAGTCGGGAGGGACGAACGGGCTCCCCGGCCGGAGGACCACCCAGCCCTCGGGCGGCGCGACGCGCACGCCGACGTCTTTCCGCTCGAAGGAGGGCTCGGCGGCCTTCCACTCGGCGAGGCGTCGGCGCGCCTCCTCGCGCGGGGCGCGGGCGGCCGCGATCTCGGCCGGGAAGAAGAGGAGGCTGCCCGCCGCGGCCAGCACGACGCCCGCGGCGGCGCGGCCGGTCGAGGCCTCGCGGCCGAGCAGGGCGAGGAACAGCCCGCCGGCGAAGGCCACGAGCGCCCCGCCGGCCGCCCGCTCGTAGCCGGCGCCGGTCACCAGGATGGCGACGCCGAGGAGCGCCACCGGCGCGGCCGCGACGCAGACGAAGCGCCGGGCCGCCTCGTCTGACTGCAGGAGGCCGACGCCGAGGAGGGTCAGGTAGAAGGCCGCGAACTGCGCCGCGCCAGTGTCCCATTCGTCGACGACGAGATCGGCGGGAAGCAGAGCCCGGACGATGCAGAGCCCGGACAGTGTAAAGAGTATCACTCCCGCGGCAAGGAGGCCCCTGCGCCGTCCCGAAGGAGGCAGTGTTCGAGTGACCATGCGCCGCGAGGCTAACACTTTCCCCCGCCCGGTGCTAGACTCCGCCGCGGTCCGGGGTCGCATCCTGTAATGACTGTGCGGGGGGCCAATGCTCATCCCTGTCGGGCAGGAGAACGCGGTCGTCAGGCGCATTCCGTGGGTCGCCTACTCCATCATCCTGGTCAACATCTTCGTCGCCGCGCCGGTGTTCCTCCTGGAGCCGGCGCGCGAGTCGGCGATCCGGGAGGCCGAGCAGCGCTTCGAGGAGCAGGTCGTCGAGCACCCGTACCTCGAGGTGCCGACCGAGCTCATGCCGCTCGTCCCGCCGGAGGTCCTCGGCCAGCTCGCCGAGATCCGCGCCCGCGCGACGCAGCTCGGCCGGCTTCCCCCGCTCGACATCCTCGACAAGGAGCAGCAGGAGCTGCGTGATCGGGGCCGGGCGCTGCTGCGCGCCCGCGACGCGCTGCCGTGGATGCGTTGGGGGTTCGTGCCGGCGAGGCCCGGCATCCTCTCGGCGTTCACGTCGATGTGGGTCCACGTCGGCTGGCTGCACCTCGTCGGCAACATGCTCTTCTTCTTCGCGACCGGCCCGTTCCTGGAGGACGCCTACGGGCGCCCGCTGTTCGCGGCCTTCTACGTCGTCTCGGGCTTCGTCGCGGTCGCGACCCACGCCATCTACTCCGCGGGAAGCCTGGTGCCCCTCGTCGGGGCCTCGGGAGCGGTGGCGGGGATCATGGGCGCGTTCCTCGTGCGCCTGGGCGCCTCGCGAATCCGCTTCCTGTTCCTGCCGATCTTCCCGCTGCCGTTCTTCCGCGTGAAGCTGCTGCTCCCCGCCTTCGTCGTGCTCCCCTTCTGGTTCCTGGGCCAGCACTGGCTCGCGCGCCAGGCCTCGGGCGGCGCCGGCGTCGCCTACTGGGCCCACGTGGGGGGCTTCGCGTTCGGGATGGTCGTGGCCGGGATCGTGCGCCTCGCGAGAGTGGAGGAGCGCTTCATCGCGCCCTCGATCGAACGCGAGGTCTCGCTCGTGCAGGACCCCGCCCTCGAGCGGGCGGTCGACGCGCGGGCAGCCGGCGACTGGGCCGCCGCGCGGCGCGAGATCCGCTCGGCCCTCGCGAAGAGCCCCTCGAGCCTCGACGCGTGGCGGGAGGCGTGCGAGATCGCCCTCGCCTCCGGCGACGCGCGGGAGCTCGAGCGCTGCGCGCCACGGCTGCTCGACCTGTACGGGCGGGCGGGCGAGGTCCCGCTCGCGCTGGAGTTCCTGGAGGAGGCCGTCCGCGAGCACCCCGAGGTGGCGGGGCCGCGCTTCATGCTCGCCGCGGCGGCGTTCCACGACCGCGCGGGCGACGGCCACGGCGCCATCGGCCTCTACGACCGCGTGGTGGACGCGTCGCCGCACACCGAGGAGGGCTTCCTCGCCCTCGTCCGCTCGGCCGACGTGCTGTGGAAGGCCGGGGACGGCCGGCGGGCGCGACCGCGGTACGAGAGGGCCCGGGCCCACCCGTCGTGCGGGGGGCACTGGCCGGCGAAGATCGACGGGGTCCTCGCCCAGGTGCGGGCCTGAGGCCGCCTCTCGACGCCGCGCGGCTTCTCCTGTAGCGTTCCGCCCGGCCGCGGCGAGCGGAGGGAGGCCGGAATGGGAGACACGAGCGCGCCGTCGTCACGCCCCGTGATCGTGGGCGTCGCCGGCGGTTCGGGGTCCGGGAAGACCACCGTCGTGCGCGAGATCGTGCGCGCGCTGGGGCCGGAGCACGTCACGCTCGTCCAGCACGACTCCTACTACAAGGACCGCAGCGGGCTCAGCCCCGCCGAGCGCGCGGCCGTCAACTACGACCACCCCGACGCGCTCGACACGCCGCTGCTCGTCGAGCACGTCCGCGAGCTCGTCGCCGGCCGGCCGGCGCGCGTGCCCGTCTACGACTTCTCGACGCACACCCGCACGCCGAGGACGCAGCCGGCCGAGCCGCGGCCCGCCGTCATCGTCGAGGGGATCCTCGTCCTCGCCGAGCCGGAGCTGCGGGAGCTCATGGACATCAAGATCTTCGTCGACACCGACGCCGACCTGCGCTTCATCCGCCGGCTCGCCCGCGACGTCAGCGAGCGGGGCCGCACGAACGAGTCCGTCGTCGAGCAGTACCTCGGGACCGTCCGGCCGATGCATCTCGAGTTCGTGGAGCCGAGCAAGCGGTACGCCCACGTCATCGTGCCCGAGGGCGGCGAGAACGCGGTCGCGGTCGACATGCTGATCACGAAGATCCGCTCGATCGCCGCGGCCTTCCAGCCCCCGGCGCGGGCCTGAGCCCGCCGGCCCCTCAGCGGCCGAGGCGGGCCGCGCGGTGGACGGCGAGCACCTGGGTGAGCACCAGCATCTGGGTCCGGTACTCCGTCGTGCCCGGGGCGAGCGTCCGCCACCCCGCGCCCGCGCCCGGGGCCTGCCGCTCCCAGCACTCGATCGGCTCGCGGACGCCCGGGTGGCGGATGAAGGCCACGCGCTCGGCCCCGAGCTCGGCGTCGCCGGCCTGGCCGTCGCGCGCGAGGCGCTGCACGCGGTAGCGCATGACCTGGTACATGGCGAGGCGTTCGGGGTTCACGTAGAAGCGGTAGCCGCCCCTCAGCCGGTCCGTCTCGAAGTCCCCCGCCACCAGCTCCCAGCGCGACACGTCGGCCACCCCGGGGGGGAGCGTCTCGGCGAAGCGCGTGGGCGCGGGCGCCGCGAGGGCCGAGCCCGCGGCGGCGAGCAGGAGAGCGAGCGCGGCGCGGCGGCGGCCCATCGGTCAAGAATACACGGGGCCGAGGGGACCCGGCGCGACCGCGCCCTCCCGTAACATCGAGGCCCTCATGCCGACGCTGGACCTCGACGCGGGACTCGCGCGCTTCGGCCACCCCTCCTTCCGGCCCGGGCAGCGCGAGGCCATCGAGACGCTGCTCGAGCGGGGGCGCCTCCTGCTCGTCGCCCCGACCGGCGGGGGCAAGAGCCTCATCTACCAGCTGCCGGCGACACTCCTGCCCGGCACGACCCTCGTCGTCTCGCCCCTCGTCTCCCTGATGCACGACCAGGTGCGGTCGCTCGAGGAGCGCGGCATCCCGGCCACGTTCCTCGCGGCCACCCTCTCCGCCGACGAGATGCGCGACCGGCTCGCGCGGCTGCGCTCGGGCGCCTTCCGGATCGCCTACGTCGCCCCCGAGCGGCTCGCCTACCCCGGCTTCCGGGCCCTCGCCGCGAGCCTCGCCCCGCCCCTCGTGGCGGTCGACGAGGCCCACTGCATCAGCGAGTGGGGGCACGACTTCCGGCCGGACTACCTCCAGATCGGCACCCTGCTCGAGGAGCTCCGGCCGCCGCGCGTGCTGGCCTGCACGGCGACCGCGACGCCGATCGTGCGCGACGAGATCCTCGTGCGCCTGGGACTGGGCGCCGACACGCCGCAGGTGGTGCGCGGCTTCGCGCGGCCGAACCTGGCCCTGCGCGCCCGACACGTCCTCTCGCCGGGCGACCGCGACCGCGCGGTCGACGGCGTCCTCGCCGAGGCCCTCGGCCGGCCCGGCGCGGCCCGCGGCGCCGCGATCGTCTACTCGCCGACGCGCCGCGCGGCTGAGGAGGAGGCCGTGCGCCTCGCGGGCCGGGGCTGGAAGGCCGACGCGTACCATGCCGGCCTCCCGGGCGAGACGCGGGCTCGCGTCCAGAGGGCGTTCTCCGCGGGCGCGCTCGAGGTCGCGGTGGCCACGAACGCGTTCGGCATGGGCATCGACCGGCCCGACGTCCGGGCCGTCGTCCACCTGGCGCCGCCCGGGTCGGTCGAGGCCTACTACCAGGAGGTCGGCCGCGCCGGCCGCGACGGCGAGGAGGCGATCGGGCTCCTGCTCCACGGCCCGGGCGACCTGCCGCTGCGGCGCCGGCTCATCGAGGCGGGCGGCGGCGACGAGCCGCCGCGGCCCGAGGTCGTGGAGCACAAGTGGGCGCTCTTCCTCGACCTGATGCGGTGGGCCGAGGGCGGCAGCTGCCGCCACGACGCGATCCTGCGCTACTTCGGCGACGAGGCCGAGACCCTCTCCGGCTGCGGCCGCTGCGACGTCTGCCGCCAGATCGACCAGGACGTCATGGACGACGCCGAGGCCGCCCTCGTCGTCCGCAAGGCGCTCTCGGCGGTCGCGCGCGTCGACCGGCGCTTCGGCCTCGGCGCCGCGGTGAAGCTCCTCGCGGGCCTGCCCGACCCGCGCCTCGCCCGCGCGGGCCTCGACCGGACGCCGACCTTCGGCGCCCTGCGCGAGCACCCCGAGCCGTGGATCACCCAGCTGCTGCGCCGCTGCGTCACGGCCGGCTGGGTCGACTTCACCGCCGGCGACAAGCCCCTCGCCGTCCTCACGCCGAGCGGCCGGGCGGTGATGAAGGGCGATCGGCCGCCGCGCCTCGTCCTCCCCCGCGAGGAGGAGGCGGCGCCCGCCCCCGGACGGGGACGGACCGGCTCGCGCGGCCGCAGCCGCGAGGAGACGCCCGACAAGCTTCCGGCCGAGGCTCAGCCGGTGTTCGAGGCGCTTCGCGCGCTGCGCCTGGAGCTCGCCCGCGAGGAGAGCGTCCCCGCTTTCGTCGTGGCGAGCGACAGAACGTTGCGCGACATCGCGTTTCTCCGGCCGCGGAACCGTGCGGAGCTCGTCCGGGCCCACGGGATCGGAGAGGCCAAGGCCGAAAGGTACGGCCGTCAGATCCTCGAAACCGTGGCCCGCTCGCGGTCCGATTGACGGCCTTCGCCGTCTTTGCGGCCCCCGGGCAGTTGATGTAAAAGAACGTGTCGAGTTGCCGGTTGGCTGGCGTTCAGGGGCCCGCTCAATGGGGGGCGGGGACGTTCCTTCGGGGGCGCACAGGCGACGGGGCTGCTCGCAAGGGCCAGGGAGGCCTGTACGTCGATGATCGAAGGTACCGTCAAGTGGTTCAACGAGTCCAAGGGTTTCGGGTTCATCTCGCGCGAGGGTGGTCCGGACGTGTTCGTCCACCACACCGAGATCAAGGCCGAGGGCTTCCGCACGCTGAACGAGGGTGATCGCGTCCGCTTCGAGGTGGTCGACAGCCCGAAGGGACCCCGCGCCGCCAACGTCACCAAGGCCTAGCTCGAGGGCAGCGCATCGCCTCACGAAGCCCGGAGCCCCGAAGGGCTCCGGGCTTCGTTCGTTCGGGGGTCGGCGGGATCAGTCCTCTTCGGGCCGGGTCCGCCGGGTGAGCTTCACGACCCCGCGCACCTTCTTCTCGCGCAGCCGCCGCTGCACGGCTCCCGGGCTCGGCGCCGTCAGCCGACGCGGCCGCGGCGGCCGCAGCGCCCTCTCCACCAGCTTCTTCACCTTCTCCCGCGCGTCCTCGAGGTTGCGCAGCTGGTCGCGCGTGCGCTGGCTCGTCAGCAGCAGCCGGCCCTTCCCGTCGAGCCGCGGCGCGGCGAGCGAGCGCAGCCGCGCCCGCGCCGCGTCGCCGAGGCCGCTCACCGCGTCGAGGTCGACGCGCAGCTCCACCTTGGACGCCACCTTGTTGACGTTCTGGCCCCCGGGGCCCGAGGAGCGCACGGCGCGCCACTCGATCGCCGCGTCGGGGACGAGGATGCCTCTCGCGATCCGGATGGGTTCGCCCATGACCGGACCGTAAGCCCGGCGCTCATCCGCCGTCAAGCGGGCTTAGAATCCCGCCGCATGCCGGCGCGCGCGGCGTCGGCGTGGGCCGCGCCTTCCCGGGAGGAAGCTTCTATGGCGAACGTGGCGATGCTGGGCACGGGCCTCATCGGGCTCTTCTACACGATGGCCCTCTCCGGGAAGCGCTCCCGCGACCGGGTCGTCGTCGTCCAGGGGCGCGACGCCGCCAAGACGGAGGCGTTCGCGCGGAAGCACGGGATCCCGCGCTTCACGACCCACCTCGAGGAGGCGGTGTCCGCCCCCGACGTGGACCTCGTGGTCGTGGGCCTCCCGAACCACCTCCACCGCGAGGCGGTCCTCGCCGCCGCCCGCGCCGGCAAGGGCGTCCTGTGCACGAAGCCGCTCGCCCGCACGGCGGCCGAGGCCCGGGAGATGCTCGACGCCGTCGAGAGGGCCGGCGTCTTCCACGGCTACCTCGAGGACCTCGTCTACACGCCGAAGACGCTGAAGGCGCTGCAGTCCGTGCGGGCGGGGACGATCGGCCGCGTGCTGTGGACGCGGTCGCGGGAGGCGCACCCGGGGCCTCACAGCAGCTGGTTCTGGACCCGCGAGCTCTCGGGCGGCGGCGCGATCATCGACATGGGCTGCCACTGCGTCGAGATCGGGCGCAGCTTCATCGGCAAGACGGTGCGGCCGGTCGAGGCGATGTGCTGGGGCGCGACGCAGGTCCACCCGATCGACGCGGAGGACTCGGCGGTCGGCCTCGTGAAGTACTCCGACGGCGCCATCGCGCAGTTCGAGGTCGCGTGGACCTTCCGCGGCGGCATGGACCTGCGCGACGAGGTGTCGGGCACCGACGGCACGATCTTCCTCAACCACTGGCTGCGCACCGGCATCGAGGTCTTCTCCGCGCCCGGCGCCCGCGGCTACGTCGCCGAGAAGGCCGAGACCGAGTCGGGCTGGATCTTCCCGGTGGGCGACGAGGTGGCCGCGCTCGGCTACGAGGCGATGTTCACGGACATGCTCGATTCGTTCGAGACGAAGCGCGAGCCGGTCGAGACCTTCTACGACGGCTACGTCGTCAACGCGATCACGGACGCGTGCTACCGCTCGATCGAGTCCCGCCGCTGGGAGCCGGTGCGGCTCGAGCTCTGGCGCGGCTCGGTCGAGTCGTCCGCGACGATGGAGCTCGTGGCCCACGACGAGCAGTACTGGCTGATCAAGCGGGAGCACATGCCCGACGGCCGGACGAAGCTCATCCTCAAGGACCGCCGCACCGGCGAGGTCCTGCAGAAGGTCGAGTAGCCGGGGCCTACTTCCGGGGCTCCCAGCTGCCGTACATCGGGTTGGGCAGCACGAAGAAGCGCGTGCCGAACGCGGCGAACGCGGAGTCGGGCTCGTCCTTCACCTTCTGCCCGAGCGCGGGGAAGTCGCGGATGTTGTCGCCGAGGAAGGCCAGGACCTCGAGCGGAGGCAGGCCGGCCGGGGTCGTGCCCTTCGCGACCGCCTCGAACCGCGGGTTCTTGTCGCTCGGACCGCCCTCGGCCATGCACAGCATCGCGTCGTAGGCGAGGCCCTCCTTCCGGAACACCTCCTCCGTGTCGGGGCACTCCGACGCCGCGCGGTTCGTCACGATCGCGATCCGGCCGCCGAGGGCCCGGACCCGCGCGAGGAAAGCCGCCGCGCCCGGGAGGGCCGTGGCCGCCTTCCTCGCCGTCCACGCCCGCCACGACGCCGGCTCGAAGCCCTTCCCCCGCTCGGCCTGCTCGAGCTGGTAGGTCGAGTTGTCGATCAGCGTCTCGTCCGCGTCCGAGACGATCGCCCACGTGCCGGCCGGCCGCGCCTGCGCCTCGCGCTCGATCCGCGCCGCGGCCATCGCGAAGACCTGGAGGAAGACCGCCCGGTGCTCGGCCGACTCGCGGGACCAGCGGATGGCGAGCGGCATCGGCTCGGCGGCGGGCGTCGGACCGGCCGGGACCGTGGGCGTCGCGGCGGTGGGCGTCGGCCCCGGAGGCGGGGCGGGAACCTGCGGCGTCGCGGCCGGCCCGGCCGTGCGGCATCCGAGCGTCGCGGCGAGAAGAATTGCGGCAGAGAGGCGTCGCATGCGGTCTCCTTGCGTCTGGCCCGGGCAGTGTAGCGCGCCTCGCTTGGCCGCCGCGAAGCGGGGCGGTATTCTCCGGCTCGGTTCCCGAGAGGTCCTCCATGGTCCCGAAGCGCCCCGCCCTCCTTCTCGCCCTGCTGGCCGCCTCGGTGCTCCACGTCGCGATCGCGGGGGCCGACGAGGACGAGGACGTCGCGCGCGGGGGGCCGCGCGAGCTCGACGGGCTGTCGTACCGTCTCGTCGGCCCTCCGGCGGGCGGCCGCGTGTGCCGCGTGGCCGGCGTGCCCGGCGACCCGCTCACCTACTACGCCGCGACCGCCTCGGGCGGGATCTGGAAGTCGGTCGACGGCGGCGTTCGCTGGAAGCCGGTGGCCGACGGCCTCACGACGAGCACCTTCGGCTCCATCGCCGTCGCGCCTTCGGACGCGAACGTCGTCTACGCCGGCTCCGGCGAGGCCAACATCCGCGGCAACGTCGTGCAGGGCGACGGCCTCTACCGCTCGACCGACGCGGGCCGGTCCTGGAAGCGCGTCCTCGCCCAGCCCGGCCAGGTCGGGACGATCGCGGTCGACCCGCGCGACGCGAACGTCGCGTTCGCCGCGGTGCTCGGCAAGCCCTTCGGCCCGAACGCCGAGCGCGGCGTCTTCCGCACGCGCGACGGCGGCGCGACGTGGCAGAAGGTCCTTTTCGTGGACGCCGACACGGGCGCCTCCGACGTCGCGCTCGACCCGACGAACCCCCGCGTCGTCTTCGCCGGGACCTGGCAGGCGCGACGGCGGCCGTGGGAGCTCGTGAGCGGCGGCCCCGGCAGCGGCCTCTGGGTCTCCCGCGACGGCGGCGACACCTGGAAGAGGCTCGCCGGGCACGGTCTGCCGGCCGGCGTCTGGGGCAAGGTCGGTGTCGCGGTGGCGCCCTCCGACCCGCGCCGCGTCTACGCGCTCGTCGAGGCCGAGGCGGGCGGGCTCCTCCGCTCGGACGACGGCGGCGAGACGTGGAGGCTCGCGAGCGCCCACCGCGCGCTGCGCCAGCGCGCCTGGTACTACTCGACGCTCACCGTCGACCCGCGGAACGCCGACGTCGTCTGGTTTCCGCAGGTGCCGCTGCTGCGCACGATCGACGGCGGGCGGACGATCGAGCGGGTGAAGGGCACGCACCACGGCGACCACCACGACGCGTGGATCGACCCGGCCGACCCGCGGCGGATGATCGTCGGGAACGACGGCGGGGTCGACGTGTCGACGGACGGCGGCGCGACCTGGTTCGCTCCCCCGCTGCCGATCAGCCAGTTCTACCACGTGGCCGCCGACGCCTCCGTGCCGTACCGGGTCATGGGCGCCATGCAGGACCTCGGCACCGCCTCCGGCCCGAGCCACAGCCTCCGTACGAACGGCATCACCCTCGACGACTGGTACGGCGTCGGCGGGGGCGAGGCCGGGCACGTCGTCCCCGACCCGCGCGACCCGAACGTCGTCTTCGCCGGGGAGTACCTCGGGAT
>JAXLRD010000114.1:0-13889 GCA_046331285.1 Vicinamibacteria bacterium | reverse complement strand
CGACGCCGGGCTCGTGAGAGGATGAGCGACTGCATCGAGGAGAGACCGGCCTGCCCTTCGTCTACATGCTCTGCTGCCGCGACGGCTCGCTCTACAGCGGGGCCGCGAAGGACCTCGCGGCGCGCTTCCGCCAGCACGAGAAAGGGACCGCGTCGCGCTACACGCGCGCGCGGCGTCCCGTGCGCCTCGTGTGGTCGCGGCGCGTCCGCACGTGGGGCCACGCGCTCCGCACGGAGTACCGCCTCAAGCAGCTGACGCGCGCCGAGAAGGACCGGCTCGTCGCCGGCGCGGCGTGGCGTATCGACGGTCGGCCGAGGGCGGCGCGCTGATGGCCGACCTCCTCGTCTCGCTCCGCGCCGCGTCGATGGCGTTCGGCGCGGCGCCCCTCTTCGAGAGCCTCTCGCTGGGCGTCTACGAAGGCGACCACGTCGGCCTCGTCGGCCCGAACGGCTCGGGGAAGTCGACCCTCCTGAAGATCCTCGCGGGCCTCGAGGAGCCGACCGCCGGCGAACGCGCCGCCCGAAAGCGCCTGCGCGTCGGCTACGTCCCGCAGGACCCGGTGTTCGACGAAGGGACGACCGTCGCCGCGGTGCTCGCCTCGGCGCTGGAGGGCTCGGGGCTCGATCCCCACGAGGCCGAGGGCCGCGTGGCGGTGGCCCTCGGCAAGGCCGGCTTCACGGACGGCGGGCAGCGGACGGAGGTCCTCTCCGGCGGCTGGAAGAAGCGTCTCGCGATCGCGCGCGCCCTCGTCGGCGAGCCCGAGCTGCTGCTCCTCGACGAGCCCACGAACCACCTCGACGTCGAGGGCATCCTCTGGCTCGAGGACCTCCTGCCGCGCGAGCCCGAGGCGTTCGTCGCCGTCAGCCACGACCGCTACTTCCTGCAGGCGGTGGCCGGGCGCGTCGTCGAGCTGAATCGCGCCTTCGCGGCGGGGCTGCTCGAGGTGCGCGGCCGGTACAGCGACTACCTCGAGACGAAGGACGAGCTGCTCGCCGGCCAGGCCGCCTACCAGGAGTCCCTGCGCAACCGCGTGCGCGGCGAGCTCGAGTGGCTCTCGCGCAAGGCCAAGGCGCGCACGAGGAAGGCGCAGGCGCGCATCGACGAGGCGCAGCGGCTCCAGGCCGAGCTGTCCGACCTCGACGCGCGCTCGCGCGGCGGCGCGGTGGCGATCGACTTCGCGGCCACCGAGCGGAAGACGAAGCGGCTCGTCGTCGCCGAGGGCGTGGGCAAGGGCTACGGCCCGCGCGACATCGTGCGCGGCCTCGACCTCGTGCTCTCGCCGGGGACCCGCCTGGGCCTCATGGGCGCCAACGGCACCGGCAAGAGCACGCTGCTGCGCCTCCTCGCCGGCCAGGAGGCGCCGGACGAGGGTGCGGTGACGCACGCGGACGGCCTGCGCGTCGTGATGTTCGACCAGCACCGCTCGCGGCTCGATCCTGCGGTGTCGCTCAAGCGCACGCTCGCCCCCTTCGGCGACTCGGTCGTGTTCCAGGGCCGCTCGGTGCACGTCGCGGGGTGGGCGAGGCGCTTCCTCTTCCGCTCCGAGCAGCTCGAGACACCGGTCGGGCGCCTCTCGGGCGGGGAGCAAGCCCGGGCCGTGCTCGCGCGGCTCGTGCTCGAGCCGGCCGACCTGCTCCTCCTCGACGAGCCCACGAACGACCTCGACATCCCGACGCTCGAGGTGCTCGAGGAGAGCCTCCTCGAGTTCCCGGGCGCCCTCGTCCTCGTGACCCACGACCGTTATCTCCTCGACCGTGTCTCGACGCGGATCCTCGCGCTCGACGGACGGGGCGGCGCGGTGCCGTACGCCGACTACGACCAGTGGGAGGCGGCGCAGCGCGACGTGGCGGGCGCGCCGGCGTCCCGCGCGGGGAAGACCGCGGAGCGGTCCGCCGCCGAGCCGGGAGCGGCCGCTGCCGCGAAGCCGAAGAAGCTCGGCTATCTCGAGCAGCGCGAGTGGGACGAGATGGAGGGCCGGATCCTCGAGGCCGAAGGCCGCCTCGACGCGGCGCGGGAGGCCGCGGGCGACCCGGTCGTGTCGGCCGACCACGTCGAGCTGCAGCGGCGGCTCACGGCGCTCGCCGAGGCGCAGGCCGAGGCCGACCGGCTCTACGCGCGCTGGGCCGAGCTCGAGGCGAAGCTGCGCGGCGAGGCCAGGCCCGCGCCGGGCGAGCGCCTCTCGCCTCGCCACGCCCGCCCGGTAGAACCGCAAACGTCGGCGGCGTGGCTCGGGCCGGCGTTCCACTCCTCCTGCGCGCGCCTCGACAGCTCCTCGAACGGCACGCCCGGCATGCGCGCGGACTCCGGCACCGCCGCCGGAGCGCCGTCCTGGCCCGGGCCGTCGCGGGCTCGAGCGCCGCTCCGAGAGCCAGGATCACGATCGCCGCCGCGCGCCGACGGCAGTGGCGGCTGCGTGCCGCGAGGTCCAGCATCGGCCCCATTCTAGCGGCCGGTGCGACGAGGCCCGCGCGCCGCGCTACGACACGCCCTCGATGCGGAACGCGAACGCGTGCTCGCCGGGAGCCTTCGCGGGCAGCGTGACGTGGAGGCCGGCCGCGTCCTGCGTGAAGGCGAGCGGGCCGTCGTGGCCGAGGAGGCGCACGGCCGTGGCCCTCCCGTGCCCGGCGCCGAGCGTCTTCACCGTGAGCGTCTTCCCCGGCCACGCGAGGGCGATCGCGTAGAGGACGCCGTTCTTCGTCGTGAAGCGGAGGTCCTCGCCGGTGAAGGCCTTCCGCTTCGTGTCGTTGAAGCTGCCCTCGACGACCTGCGTCGGGCCCTCGCCGAACACCGAGAAGGGCCGCGTGCCGTAGATCGCCTCGCCGTTCGTCGCGAGCCACCGGCCGATCCCGCGCAGGATCTCCTGCTCGGGCTCGGGGATCGTGCCGTCCGGGCGCGGGCCGATGTTGAGGAGGAGCGCGCCGTTCTTGCTCACGATGTCGACGAGGTCTCCCACGATCTCGCCCGCCGTCTTGTAGTCCTGCTTCGCGACGTAGCCCCAGGAGTTCTTCGAGATCGAGGTGTCCGTCTGCCAGAACTCCGGCCGGATGCCGGCGAGCTGGCCGCGCTCCACGTCGAAGACCGCGGTGTGCGCCGGGAACGTCTTGTTCTTGAAGTTGATCGCGACGCCCTTCTTCCACTGCGCGCCGCGGTTGTAGTAGAAGGCCGCGAAGCGCTGGAGGTAGGGCGAGAAGGCCGGCTGCTCGATCCACCAGTCGAACCAGACGAGCTGCGGGTGGTACTTGTCGACGAGCTCGCCGGTGCGCGCGAGCCAGTCGTCGAGGTACTCCTTCGTCGGCGGCTCGCTCTTGTCCTCGGCCTTCTTCTGGGAGCGGGCCGGGCCGTAGAGGCCCGCGTAGCGCGGGTCCTTCACGTCGGAGTCGAACTCGTTGCCGCCGTCGAAGAACCACCAGTGCTCCGCGCGATGCGACGAGACGCCGAAGACGAGGCCCTCCGCCGGCACCGCGCGCGAGAGCTCGCCGATCACGTCGCGTTTGGGGCCCATCTTCGCGGCCGACCACTCGGTGAGGCCGCAGTCGTACATCGGGAAGCCGTCGTGGTGCTCGGCCACCGGCACGACGAACTTCGCGCCGGCGTCCCTGAAGAGCCGGGCCCACTCCGCGGCCGAGAAGCGGGCCGCGGTGAACTGCGGGATGAAGTCCTTGTAGCCGAACTTCGACTGCGGGCCGTACGTCGCGACGTGGTGCGCGAACTCGGGCGAGCCCTTCCGGTACATGTTCCGCGGGTACCACTCGTTGCCGAACGCCGGCACCGAGTAGAGGCCCCAGTGGATGAAGATCCCGAACTTGCCGTCGACGTACCAGGCCGGGGCCTCGAACTTCTGGAGCGACGACCACTCGGGCGCGAACGGGCCCGCGGCGACGCCCTGGTCGACCGCCTTCAGGATCGCCTGGGCCTTCGGGTCCTCCGCCGCGGCCGGGACGGCGAGTGCGGCGGCGAGCGCCAGACCGGCGGCGAGAGCCTTCACTGCGCGATGCGTCCGTCGAGATCCCACAGGTCCTCCCATCTCTGGCCGTCGCGCCAGAGGAACACCTGGCCCTTGATGAGCCGGCAGTTCTTGTCGATCGCCGCGAGCGCCCGCATGTCGTCGGCCGACAGCGGCGGGGTGACGGCGGCCTTCAGGTTCGCGAGGTAGTTGGCGCGCTTCACCGAGAACGGGATGACGACGTGCCCGCGCTGCAGGCCCCACTTGAGGCAGACGACCGCCGGGTGCACGCCCAGCCGCTCCGCGATCGCCACCACCACCGGGTCCTCGGTGTCGACCGTGTCCTCCGGCGTGCGGTCGCGCTCGGGCCGGCCGGGCGAGCCGATCGGCGAGTAGCCGATCGGCACCATCCCGTGGGCGACCACGTAGCGCAGCAGCTCCGGCTGCTGGAAGTGCGGGTGGAGCTCCATCTCGTTCGCGACCGGGCGTATGGCGGCGTCCCGCAGGAGGAGCTCGAGCTTGGGGATCGTCATGTTCGACGTGCCGATGTGCCGGACGAGCCCGCGCTCGACGAGCTTCTCCATCGCCCGCCAGGTCCTCATGTAGCTCTCGTGGACGTACGGCCTCGCGTCGGGGCTGCGCGACGTGACGTCGCAGCCCGGCGGGTGGAAGTTCGGGAACGGCCAGTGCACGAGGTAGAGGTCGAGGTGGTCGAGCCGCAGGTCGCGCAGGCTCTTCTCGCACGAGGCGGCGACGTCCTTCTCCGCGTGCTTGTCGTTCCAGAGCTTCGACGTGACCCAGAGGTCCTCGCGGCGCACGCCGGAGCGGAGGATCGCCTCGAGCGAGGCGCCCACGAGGTGCTCGTTGCCGTACACGGAGGCGCAGTCGAAGTGGCGGTAGCCCACGCGGGCGGCCTCGAGGACGGCCTCGGCCACCGTCTCGCCGGAGACGCTGTCGGAGCCGAACGTGCCGAGGCCGACCACGGGGATCGCCGCGCCCGTCGCGAGGGGCGCCTTCGGGACGAGGTCGGGGTCGACCGCATCGTCGGCGAGCGGGTACGGCCGGCCGGCGCCCGTCACCGCAGCTCCTCGTCGAAGACCACCGCGACCTTGCCGCAGCGGCCGCTCGCCATGAGCGCGTACGCCTCGGAGGCCTTCTCGAGCGGGAAGCGGTGCGTCACCAGGCGGTCGGGGTGGAGGCCCCAGCGCACGAGCCGCTCGACGAGCTCCTCCATCTTCCACAGGCTCGTGACCCACGAGCCGTGGATCGACTTCTGGTCGTGGATGATGTCGGGCGACGGCTGGAAGCCCACGGTGCCGCCCTCGCCCATGAAGACGATCCGGCCCCACTTGCGCGCGGCCTGGATGCAGGTGAGCCGCGCGTCGGCGTGGGCCGAGCAGTCGAACGCGCGCTCGACGCCGTGGCCGCCGGTGCGGGCGCGGACGGCGGCGACGTTGTCGGCGCCGGCCGGCAGGACGTCGTCGAAGAGGGAGAGCGACCGCGCGAGCTCCAGCCGCTCCGGCAGCACGTCGATGCCGAGGATCTTCTGTGCCCCCATCGCCCTCGCGAGCATCGCGGTGGCGAGGCCGACCGGGCCGAGGCCCGTCACGAGCACTGCGTCGTTGCCGCTCACGCCGACGCGCTCGAGGCCCTCGTAGACCGTGCCGAAGCCGCAGGCCACCTGGGCGCCGTCCGAGTAGCTGAGCTCGTCGGGCAGGGCCACGAGGTCCTTCTCCTCCGCGAGGATGAAGGGGGCCATGCCGCCGTGGCGCTGCCAGCCGTACGCGCGGCGCCACGGGCTCGTGCACGAGATCATGTAGCCCCGGCGGCAGTCGTTGCACAGGCCGCAGCCGGAGATGTGGTAGACGACGACGCGGTCGCCGGCCTTGAACCGCCGGCAGCCCGGCCCCGCCTCGACCACCTGGCCGCACGGCTCGTGGCCGGCGATGAGCCCGGGCTGGTAGCCCTCGGGCCCCTTGCCGAGGTGCTGGTGGTAGATGCAGCGGATGTCGGAGCCGCAGATCGTGGTGCTCTTCGTGCGGACGAGCACCTCGCCGTGGCCGGGGACGGGCACCTCGAACTCCCGCAGCTCGACCGTGCTGTTTCCCGGCAGCACGGCCCCGGTCATCCGCTCGGGCCTGGTGGTCATCGCGTCCTCCCCGGATGTCGTTTCTGTCGCGCGTCGCCCGCAGGGTAGTCCGTTCCGGATCGCCCGGGAATGGACGAAAGCGTCCGCTGATGTAGATTCTTGACCGTCCGATGGCCCTCCCGACCGAGCCGCCCTTCATCTCGAAGAAGGTCGAGAAGGGCGAGTACTACTTCCTCGACGCCGGCGCCCCCGCGCGCGCGACCCTCGTCGTCGTCTGCGGCGGCCGCGAGGTGTGCGGCGCCCGGTACCGCGTCGACCGGCGCGACTTCCCCTACCACTCGGTCGAGCTGGTGGTGAGCGGGCGCGGGCGGGTCACTCTCGACGGGGCCGTCCACCGCCTGCAGCCGGGCACGCTCTTCCGCTACGGCCCGGGAGTCGCCCACCGGATGTCGGTCGAGCCCGGCTCGCGCATGGTCAAGTACTTCGTCGACTTCACGGGCAGCGGGGTGGGGCGGCTCTTCCGGAGCGGGCCCTGGACGGACCCCGCGCCCCGGCAGCTCGCGGACCCGACCCGCGCGCAGGCGATCTACGACGAGCTGCAGCGCGTCGGCTCGCGCCACACGCCTCGCGCGCGGCGGATGGCCGCGCTCCTCCTCCAGCAGCTCGTGCTGCTCGTCGCCGACGAGGCGCTGCCGGCGAGCCTCCTCGACTCGCGCTCGTGGGCCGCCTACCGCCGCTGCCGCGAGCAGATGGAGGCGCACGTCGCGCGGGTCGCGTCGCTCGCGGACGTGGCGCGGGCCTGCGGCCTCAGCCCCGCGCACGTCTGCCGCCTGTTCCGGCGGCACGGCGACCGGTCGCCCCACCAGACCCTTCTCCGGCTGAAGATGGCGCGGGCGGCGTCGCTGCTCCTCGAGGGCGGCCTCCTCGTCCGCGAGGCGGCCGAGCGGGTGGGCTTCCCCGACCCGTACCACTTCTCGAAGGCCTTCAAGCGCGTCTACGGCGCGAGCCCGGAGGCGTTCCGGGAGCGGGGCGGCCGGGCGCCTCAGCCGGCGTCGGCCATCCGGCGCCGCAGGTCCGCCTCGGCCTCGCCCGTCCAGTAGCCGCAGTCGAGCTGCAGGAAGACGGACGTGTAGGGCAGGGTGAGCGTCGTCTTCAGGAGCAGGACGTGGAACGCCCGGCCGGCCTCGTCGAGCGCGCGGATCACGTCCTCGTGCGGCACGGAGCGCGTCTCCACCCCCGCGAGGGCCGCGGTGATGCCGCCGCGCAGGGCGTCGATCCCCGGCGCGTGGCGCTCGGAGACGAACGCGAGCTCCGCGTCGACGAGCGCGATCGCCCGCACATGCGGCGCACGGTCGATCGCCTCCACCACCGCCTTCAGCACCTCGAGGTGCGGCGCGCCCGTCGCCACCGTGTCGAGGCCCGGGCTCGACTGCCACGGGTAGGCGGCGTCGGCGACGACGACGCAGTTGCGGTGTCCGAGAACGGGGAGGGCGCGCGCGAGGGCCGCGCGCCAGTCGGGGGCCGGGGTGTGCTCCATGGCCGCGCAGCCTACGTCCGGCCGCGGCCCCGGGGCAACCGGCGCGGGCCGCCGCCGTCAGCCGCGGACCTGCCAGCCCTTCGCGGCGAGGAGCGGCCGCAGGCGCTCCCGTTGGTCGCCCTGGATCTCCACCGCCTCGTCCGTCGCGGTGCCGCCGGTGCCGCAGGCCTTCTTGAGCTCGGTCGCGAGGGCGGCGAGGAACGCGGCGTTCTTCGGCAGGTTCGCGACGACGGTCACGCTCTTCCCGCCACGGCCCTTCTTCTCGAGCCGCAGCGCGCAGGTGATCCGGGCGGGCACCGCCTCCGCGCCGCCCTTCGAGCAGCGGCAGTCGTCCTGCGGCCAGCCGCACTTCGGGCAGAGCCGGCCGCGGCCCGTCTCGTAGACCGGCCGTGCCTCGCGGCTCACGCGACCAGGTACCCCTGCGCCAGCTCGCGGAAGGCCGCCACCTCGCGCTCCATCCACATCCCGTCCCGCCGCAGCTCCCGAGCGAGGAGCTCCGCCACCCGGGGCGCCATCTCGATCGCGGCGCGGGCGTCGAGGAAGAGCGCGCGCGTCCGGCGGGCGAGCACGTCCTCCACGGTCCGCGCCATCTCGAAGCGCGCGGCCCACACGACCTCGGCCTCGCATATCGGGAGCGCCTCGTGGAGCCGGCGCTCGAGCACGGGCTCGGCGCGGACGAGGTCCTGGATGAGGAGCGCGTCCGAGCCGTAGACCGCGAGCGGCCCGAACTTCGAGGCCTGGCGGTGGAAGCCGTGGACGTTGAGGTTGCGGGTGGGGCACTCCTTCTCCGGCAGGCGGGCGAGCATCGCCGCCTGGTTCACGCAGTCCTCGGCCATGTTCCGGTAGGTGGTCCACTTGCCCCCGGCGATCGTGAGGAGGCCCGAGGCGTCGATGTGGATCGTGTGGTCCCGCGAGAGGGCCGAGGTGTTCTTGGCGTCGCCCGAGCGCACGAGCGGCCGGACCCCGACGAAGACGCTCTTCACGTCGGCGCGGGTGATGGGCTTGCGGAGGTAGCGGCCCGCGGTCTCGAGGACGAACTCGATCTCCTCCTCGAGCGGCCGCGGCTCGAGGGGAGCGACCTCGATCGGGGTGTCGGTCGTGCCGACGACCGTGTGGCCGTGCCACGGGATCGCGAACATCACACGGCCGTCGCTCGTGTGGGGCACCATGATCGCGCTGCCCGCCGGCAGGAGGCAGCCGTCGAACACCAGGTGGATCCCCTGGCTCGGCGCGATGAGCGAGGCCGCGTCGGGCTCGGCCATGCGGCGGACCGCGTCGCAGAACGGCCCCGCGGCGTTGATCACGACGCGCGCCCGCGCCTCGAGCTCGCGCCCGCTCTCGAGGTCGCGGGCGAGGACGCCGCTCACGAAGCCGTCGGCGTCCTTCGTCAGCGCCGTGACCGGAGCGTAGTTGAGGAGCGTCGCGCCCTGCTCGGCCGCGGTCGTGGCGAGGTTCACGAGCAGGCGCGCGTCGTCGAACTGCCCGTCGAAGTAGACGACGCCGCCGCGGAGTCCCTCGGTCTTGATCGTGGGCAGCCGCTCGAGCGTCTCCTCCTTCGTGAGGATCTGCGACTCGCCGAAGCCGTAGCGGCCGGCCAGCAGGTTGTAGACCTTCAGCCCGACGCCGTAGAAGGGCGCCTCCCACCACTCGTAGTTCGGCACGACGAAGCCGAGGTCGCTCACGAGGTGCGGCGCGTTCTGGCGCAGGAGGCCGCGTTCCTTGAGCGCCTCCATCACGAGCGAGATGTTGCCCTGCTCGAGGTAGCGCACCCCGCCGTGGACGAGCTTCGTCGACCGGCTCGAGGTGCCCTTGCCGAAGTCGCTCTGCTCGAGGAGGAGCACGTCGTAGCCGCGCGACGCCGCGTCGACGGCGATCCCGACGCCCGTCGCCCCGCCGCCGACCACCACCATGTCCCACGGCTCGCGCTCGGCCTGGAGCCGTTCGAGCATCTCCGCGCGGTTCATGGCCGCCTCAGCTCTCGGCTTCCCAGCCCTTGGCCCGCTCGACCGCGCGCGTCCACCGGGCGCGGAGGGCCTCGGCGTCGGCCCTCTTCATCTTCGGCTCGAACCGGCGCTCGGCGCGCCACTGCTTCGCCGTCTCGTCGGTCGACTTCCAGAAGCCCGTGGCGAGGCCGGCGAGGTAGGCCGCGCCGAGGGCGGTCGTCTCGGTCACCTCGGGCCGGACGACCGGCACGCCGACCATGTCGGCCTGGAACTGCATGAGGAGGTCGTTCTTCGCCGCGCCGCCGTCGACCCGCAGCTCGGCGAGTCCGGTGCCGGCGTCCTTGTGCATCGCGTCGAGGAGGTCCGCCGACTGGTACGCGATCGCCTCGAGGGCGGCCCGCGCCACGTGGCCGGCGGTCGTGCCGCGGGTGATGCCGACGAGCGTGCCGCGCGCGTAGGCGTCCCAGTGCGGCGCGCCGAGGCCGGCGAAGGCGGGCACGAGGTAGACGCCGCCGTTGTCCGGGACGGAGAGGGCGAGGGCCTCGACGTCGGGCGCGCTGCGGATGATCCCGAGGCCGTCGCGCAGCCACTGCACGACGGCGCCGCCGATGAAGACGCTGCCCTCGAGCGCGTACTCCGTGCGCCCGTCGCGCCGCCACGCCACCGTGGTGAGGAGCTTGTGGCGCGACGCCGGCGCCTCCTCCCCCGTGTTCTGCAGCATGAAGCAGCCGGTGCCGTAGGTGTTCTTCGTCAGGCCGGGCGACACGCACATCTGGCCGAAGAGAGCGGCCTGCTGGTCGCCGGCGATGCCGGCCACCTTCACCCCGGCGAGGCCGAGGTTGGTCGTCACCTCGCCGTAGACCTCGCTCGACGAGCGGACCTCGGGGAGGACGCTCCGGGGCACGCGCAGGAGGCGGAGGAGCTCGTCGTCCCACTGCTGCGCGCGGATGTCGTAGAGCATCGTGCGCGAGGCGTTCGACGGGTCGGTGACGTGGAGGCGGCCGCCCGTGAGCTGCCAGACGAGCCAGGTGTCGACGGTGCCGAAGGCGAGCCGGCCCTTCTCCGCGCGCTCTCGCGCGCCCGGCACGTTGTCGAGGAGCCACGCGACCTTCGTGCCGGAGAAATAGGCGTCGATCACGAGGCCGGTCTTCTCGCGGACGAGGTCCTCCGCCCCCTCGGCCCGCAGGCGGTCGCACGCGTCGGCCGTCCGCCGGTCCTGCCACACGATGGCGTTCGCGATCGGGTGGCCGGTTTCGCGGTCCCACACGATCGTCGTCTCGCGCTGGTTGGTGATGCCGATCGCGGCCACGTCCTTCGGCTGGACGTCGGCCGCGGCGAGGGCCTCGACCGCGACGCCGGCCTGCGTCGTCCAGATCTCGTGCGCGTCGTGCTCGACCCACCCCGCGCGCGGGAAGATCTGGCGGAACTCCCGCTGCGCGACGCTCGCGATCCGCCCGTCGCGGTCGAAGAGGATGGCCCGCGAGCTCGTCGTTCCCTGGTCCAGCGCGAGGATGTAGGGCACTGTCGCCTCCTGAGCGGTTTCTACAGAATGTCGGCGGCCCTGACAACCCCGGCCGCGCTCACGGCAGGGGGATCTCGAACCCCTCGGGCGCGAAGTGCCCCTCGCGTTCGACCTTCTCGCCGCGGAAGACCGCCCACGCCGGGAGTCCAGCGCGGTACGCCTTCGTCATCTCGTGGAGCTGCAGCGGGCTGTTCGCGAGCACGACGTGCAGCACCTTTTCCCGCGCGAACGGGCTGGGCAGCGCGAGGTAGAGCCCGTCGCGCTCGTCCGCGTAGGTGCGGCCCTGGAAGCGGAAGAAGCCGGCGCCGGCCTCGACCGGGAGGCCGGGCGTGAGGCGGGCGAGCAGGGAGTTGTCGCGCGGCTCGCCGAGGACGAAGAGGTCGTGGCTCGCGAGCGTCGCCTCGTCGGCCTCGGCGTCCGGGACGACGGGCGGCAGGATCTCCGAGAAGGCGTCGGCGAGGGTCGACTGGAAGCGCAGCGCGAGCGTGTGGGCGGCCTCGATCTGCCGCCCGGTGCCGTAGACGATCAGCGTGCTCGAGAAGTCCTCGGCGAAGCTCGAGAGCGCGTGATGCCGCGCGGTCGGGGAGGGGAAGTCGGAGAGCGCGTCGAAGACGACCCGCACCGGCTTCTCGGTCACGGTGAAGGATGCGCTCGAGGACGGGCCCTCCACCGTGAACGGGAAGAGCCGTCGCGCGGTCGCCGTCTCCACCGCCACGGTCGACGCGAGACGGTAGGGTGCGCCGGCCTGGGTCGCGCGGACGGTCACCCGCCAGGAAGCTCCCTCGCGCGCCGCCGAGGCGCCCGGCGTCGGCGCCGGGACGCCGGAGCGCTCGATCCATGGCGCGAGGTCGGCCGCGACGTCGCGCTTCAGCGCCCGGCCGGCCGCCTCGACGAACTGCGCGGTCGTCACCTCGCGGCCGCGGTTCCGCTCGTGGAAGTCGCGCATGAGCGCGAGGAACGGCTTCGTGCCGGAGAGCAGCCGCAGCTGGTGGAGCGCGAAGACGCCCTTGATGCGCGGCACGAGCGCCGGGGCGTAGCGGTCGTAGGCGACGGCCGCCTGCGCGGCCGGCAGATCCGCCTCGCGCGAGGTGACGTACGCCAGGCGGCTCCGCAGAGTCGCGAGCTGGCGCGCGAGGGCCTCGGGCCGCTCGGCCTCCTTCTCCGGCAGGCTGCGGAGCATCTGCCAGTAGGCGGCGCTGCCCGCCACGAGCCAGTTGTCGCCGTCCGTCGCCGGGAAGATCGTCCCGTGCCACAGGTCCTCGCGCGTGAAGGCGTACCGGTCGGCGACGGCCTTCGCGTCGGTCTCCGGCGCGGGCTTCTCCGCGCCCCGCGTCGCGCGCGCGGCCTTCAGCTGCTCCGCGATGACGATCGGGCTGAAGGTCGCGTAGCCGTAGGTCAGGTGCGGGACCGCCCCCGGCAGGTCGGGCATGCGGCGGTTGCCGGCGGCGGGGAACTTCTCGCGCAGGGTGACCTTGCCCTGGTGGGCCATGAAGACGAGCCTCTCGGCCATGGCCGCGTCGGTGACCTTGCCGTCGCACGCGTGCGGCCGGTTGATCGGCGAGGAGGCCATGAGGCCGACCGCCGCCCGGACGTCGATCCGGCCGGCGTTCTCCCGGTAGAACCGGTTGAAGGCGACGTCGCGGTTCGCCGGAGTGAAGGTCGAGTCGTAGGGCGCGTCCTCCGGCTGGGCGGCCACCTCGCGCCGGACGGCCGCGTCGCGCGCGTTGTTGTTCGCCCACAGGAAGCCGGGCGTCCCGAACGGCGCGGGCGTCTGGCTCGACCGCCAGAGCTTCGACTCCTTCGTCCCCAGGAGAAGGACCGCCGACTCGCCGGTCTTCACGTCGGCCATCGTCCAGTCGTTCGTGTACATGCCGTTGTTGCGCTCGCGAAGGATCGCGCTCGCCTCGTCGATCGAGCCCGCGTACTGCACGGCCCGGCGGATGCGGTTGCTCTGGGGCGTGCCCTCGGCGTCGAACGGGGTCTGCAGCACCGTCGTCTCGCCGATCACGAGGCCGGCGTCGTTCATGTAGAAGTCGGTGCCCGAGTGGATCCCGCCCGGGAAGGTCTGCATCACGAAGCGGTGGCCCTTCTCGGGCACGACGTCGAGGATCACGTTGAAGTGGAGGCCGGTGTAGCCGTCCCACATGAAGATCTGGAAGAAGACCGGCCGGCCGTCGCGCGTCGCGGGGCCGGTCGCCGAGAGCGACGAGCACTTGTGGACGCGGTCGGGCGTCGCGAGGTCGTCCTCCGCCGAGAAGCGCCGGCCGCTCACCGCGCTCGGCGTCACGGGCAGGGCGCCCTCCATCGAGTCGAGGTCGATCGACGAGTTGACGGTCACGACGTCCAGGAGATCGACCTTTCGGCCGTGCACCTCGGCCCCGGCCGCCGCGGCGCCGTCGGCGATGCCCTTCATCTCCTCGAGGTACTCGGGGTCGTAGCGCCGGAGCATGAGCGCGTCGGCGAGCGTCCGCAGGCCGCGCCAGCCGAGCGCGGGATCCTTCGCGTCGCGCCGGATCGAGAGCTTCTGCACGTAGGCGACGAGCTCCTCGGCGACGAGCGACCCGAACTGCCGTCCGCGGGCGTAGGGCGCACCCTCGACGTGGACGAAGATCCAGCCGCGGTCCTCGTAGCGGAAGGCGGGCCCCGACCACCGCACGCGCTCGAGCGGGATCATCTCGGTGACGTCGCCGAGCTCGGCGAGCTCGACGTCGTCGAACGCGGCGCGTCCCGTGGCCGTGCCGTTCCTCCCGAGCTGCAGCTGCACGCGGTCGCTCGAAGCCGTCGCGACGAACAGCGTCTCGACGCGCGTCCAGCCACGCGTGCCCCCGGCCGCCGGAGCGTGGTTCGTGAACGGG
>JAXLRD010000113.1:0-14824 GCA_046331285.1 Vicinamibacteria bacterium | reverse complement strand
GCGATCGCGGTGCCGACGGCGCTCCTCGTGAAGGAGGCGCCGGCGGGGTTCGCGGCCGCGGCCGCCGCGCCCGGCGCCGTCGGCTCGATCGGCGCGGTGCTCCGCAAGCCCGCGTTCTACTTCCTCGCCATCGGCTCGTCGGCGTCGATCGGCGCGGTCGGCGGCACGATGCAGAACCTCAAGCTGTACCTCGCCATGGACCGCGGGATGCCGCAGGCGAGCGTCGCCGAGGTGCTCTCGCTGGTGCTCGTCGGCAGCCTCGTCGGCCGTGTCGTCATGGGCTGGCTCGCCGACCGCTGGGCCAAGAAGCACGTGATGCTCCTCATCTACCTGATCGTGGCCCTGTCGGTGCCGCTCTTCGTGCTGGCCCCGACGCCCGCCCTCGTCCGCGTCGCCGCGTTCGTCTTCGGCGTGGGCCTCGGCGGCGACTACATGATCATCCCGCTGATGGCGGCCGAGCTCTTCGGGGTGCGCCTCCTCGGCCGCGTGATGGGCATCGTGATCACGGCCGACAACGTGGCCGAGGCGACGGCGCCGATGGCGGTGGCGGCGATCCGCGACCACGCCGGCAGCTACGGCCCCGGGTTCGCCCTCCTGGTCGGCCTGGCGGTCGTCGGAGCCGCCTCCGTCGCCTTCCTCCCCCGGGGCGACCGGGGCGGCGCGGCGGCGGCCGCAACTCCGCAGGGACATTGAGTTAACCCCGGCCGCCTCCCGGGCCCCGGTTTACTTCCCGGCCGGGACCGGACAGAATGGAGCCCGATGGCAGCGCATTCCCGACCCTCGGTCAACAAGCGCCTCCGCGAGGCGAGCAAGAAAGAGAAGCAGGCGGCCAAGGCGGAGCGCCGCGCGCAGCGCTCCGAAGAGAAGAAGCAGCGAGGCCCGGACGCCGGCGCCGACGATCCCGACATCGCCGGCATCGTCCCCGGCCCGCAGCCGCTGCCCTGGGACGACGAGGAGCCCGTCAGCTAGAGGCGCCGCCGCGGCGCCTCGCCCGGCTCACATCGTCGCGCCGATCGTCCAGGGCGCGAACTCCGCCTCTCCGAACCCGAGCGCCTCGCTCTTCGACCGCTCTCCCGAGGCCACCCGCACGATCCGCTCGAAGATCCTCCGGCCGCACGCCTCGACCGTCTCCTTCCCGTCCGCGATCCCGCCGCAGTCGAGGTCGATGTCGTCCTCCATCCGGCGGTAGAGGGCGGTGTTCGTCGAGAGCTTGATCGAGGGCGACGGCACGCAGCCGAAGACGGACCCGCGGCCGGTCGAAGGCGACGAGGTTCGCGCCGCCCGCCACCTGGCCGGTGGCCGAGGATTGCCCAGCCCGGCGTGTTCATGAAGACGGTGTCCGCTCGCGCACGGGCTCCGCGTAGCGATAGACGTCGACGAGGTTCGTCGTGCCGGCCTTCGCCACCGCCCCGAGCGACTTCTCGAGGATCGTGGTGAGCCCGCCCGCCTTGTTGCCGAACGACGGGTTGTTGTCGAGCACGGCGCCGTTGCGGGCGGTGTAGTCCTTCCACCAGTCGAAGACCCGCAGCAGCTTCTCGCCCACCTCGCGGCTCACCGCGCGGCGGGTGAGGAGGTGCTCGGCGCCGTAGGTCTCGGGAGTCTCCGAGAGGATCACCGTCCCGCCGTGGCGCACCACGAGGTCCGACGCCGCGCCGAGGGCGGGGTTCGCGGTGATGCCGGAGTAGCCGTCCGACCCGCCGCACTGGAGGCCGATCACGAGGTGCGCGAGCGGCAGCGGCTGCCGGACGACGCGATTCGCGTCGGGGAGGAGCGACTTCACGAGCGCCACGCCGCGCTCGACCGTGCGGAGCGTCCCGCCCTCCTCCTGGATCGTCAGGGCGTGGAGCTTCGGCCCGAGCTTCAGGCCCTGGGTAGAGACGATGGGGCCGATCTGGTTCGTCTCGCAGCCGAGGCCGACGACGACCACGGCGGCGAAGTTCGGGTGGCGGGCGTAGCCGCCGAGTGTCCGGCGCAGGACGTCGATCGCCTCGCCCTCGCCGGGAAGGGCGCAGCCGCCCTTGTGGGTGAGGGCGACGACCCCGTCGACGTTCGGCCAGGCGGCGAGCGGGTCGTCGGGCGAGCCCGGACGAGGGCGGAAGGCGTCGGCGATCCGCTGGGCGACCGTGGCCGAGCAGTTCACCGACGTGAGGATCCCGACGTAGTTCCGCGTCGCGACCCGGCCGTCCTCGCGGCGGATCCCCTGGAACGTGGCCGGCGCCCCGACGGGGGCGGTCGGGCGCGCGAGGGTCGAGAACTCGTAGGCGTGACCGAGCTCCCCCATCGCGAGGTTGTGCGTGTGGACGTGGTCGCCCGGCGCGATCGCCTGCGACGCGAAGCCGATCGTCTGGCCGTAGCGCCTCACCGGCGCGCCGGCCGCGACGGCGCGCGTCGCCACCTTGTGGCCCCGCGGAACCCGCCCGCGGACGGCCACTCGCCCGCCGGGCACTTCCCGGCCCGGCTCGAGGTCGACCCGGGCGACGACGACGTCGTCGTCCGGGTGCAGGCGGATCGTGGGCGGACGGTCGGCTCTTCGGCGGCCATGGGCGAGCCTAGCACGCGCTCCGGGCGGCCCTCACGGCAGGAAGGCGCTCCTCACCTGCTGGACGACCTGGTAGACGCCGGCCGCGGCGATCGCGACGGCCGACAGCACGAGCATCGCCGAACGCGCGGCTGCCGGCGAGGGCCGGGTCCGTCTCGTACCGGCGGAAGTAGAGGGCCGCCCTCGGCGAGGAACGGCAGCATCAGCCCCTGGCCGACCGCGCCGACGATGACGAGCGACACCGGGTTGCCGAACGCGAGGTAGACCGACGTGAAGGCCACGGGCAGCGCCACCGAGCCGACGCGGACCATCCAGCCCGGGCGGCCGCCGGCGTAGCGGACGAGGCCGAAGAGCTCGACGGCGTCGGCGAAGAGCCGCGCGTTCGAGGCGGTCGCGCCGAAGACGGTCGAGTAGAGCACGGCGAAGGCGCCGACCAGGAACACCCACAGGCTCCACGGGCCGAAGGTCTCGCGGTACATGTGCGACAGCGTCTCGATCATGCGCGCGTCCTCGACCGCGAGGCCCTTGCCGTGGAGGACGGCCGCGCCCAGCACGTAGAACGCGAGCGTCGCCGAGGTGTAGAGGACGAACGACAGCGAGGCGTCGATCTTCATGACGCGGAGCCACCCGCGCGCCCGCGCGAGCCACGCGGCCGACCCGTCGCCGCGGCCCACCCGGTGCGCGTAGCCCTTCTCGAGGCACCAGTACGGGTAGTAGATGAGCTCCGAGGCCCCGACCCCGATCACCCCGAACGCGGCGAAGGCCACGTTGAACGAGGGCGGGAGCCGGAAGCGCAGCCCGTCGAGGAGCTGGCCGGCCGTGACCGCGTAGGGCGTCGTCTGGAGCGCCGCCACCGCGACCATCGTCGTGACGGTGAAGGCCGCGACGAGGGCCGTCGACACGGCCTCGACGAGGCGGTAGTGGCCGACGACGAGGAGGACGGCACAGGAGGCGCCGACGAGGACGGCCGTCGCCCCCGGCGACAGCGGCAGGCCCGCGAGGTCGAGGATGCTCGCGACGCCGCCCACCATCCCCGCCACCTGGAAGACGAGGCCGAGGTACATGAGCAGCCACAGCCAGAGGATCCACGAGACGCGCAGGCGCGGCCCCGGCAGCGTGTCGAGGGCGGCGAGGGTCGTCCGGCCGTGGACGACGGCGTGGCGCCCCAGCTCGACCTGCACGAAGACCTTCAGCAGGCAGCCGAGGACGATGAACCACAGCATCCGGAAGCCGACGCTCGCGCCGAGCTTCGGCGTGACGATGAGCTCGCCGGAGCCGACGATGACGGCCGTGATGATGAGGCCGGGGCCGAGCTGGCGGGCGATGCCGGCCGCGCCTCTCGGCGCGCTCTCCGCGACGGCCACGGGCTCCGAGGACATGGGGCGTGAGCTTAGACGAAAACGGCCGGCGGCCGCACGAGCGGCCGCCGGCCGTCGACGCCGGGAGGGGCTAGAACAGGATCCGGGCGCCGAACCGCACCAGGCGCTGCCCGAACGAGCTGTTGATCTCGCCGAAGGTCGACGAGCCGAAGCTGCCGTTCGGGTTGTTGAAGTGCGGGGTGTTCGTCAGGTTGAAGGCGTCGGCCCGCAGCTCGACGTTGACGCGGTGGCCGAAGGTCAGCCGCTTCACGAGCGACGCGTCGAGGTTCCAGAAGCCGGGGCCGCTGATCGAGTCGTTGCGGGTCATGCTGCCGAACGTGGCCGCCGGCGCCGCCGAGAAGACGGACACGTCGAAGTACTTCTGGCCGGGGCCGATGCCGCCCAGGATCTCCGGCTCGCCGCTGACGTTGGGGCGCTGCTGGTTGCCGGGAGCCCCGAGCGTCGCGTCCGAGGCCGTGAAGTTGATCGGCGTCCCGGAGTACGCGGTGAAGATGCCGCTGAACTGCCAGCCGCCGAGCACCCAGTGCGCGACGCCGCTCGACTCCTTGAAGAACGGCATGTCCCAGATGAAGCTGGCCGCGAACGCGTGCGTGCGGTCGAAGCCCGCGCGGCCGTACGTGCGGGAGAGGTCGGCGGGGGTCGCGATGTCGGCCTCGTCCGCGTAGTTCTCGGCGCGGCTCAGGGTGTAGGACGTCGTCACCATGAAGCCGTTGCGGAAGCGGCGGTCGAGCTTGGCCTGCAGCGAGTGGTAGTGCGTGTCGCCGGCGAAGAACGAGCGGACGTTCGCCGTCCGGCCGTACTGGGAGAACAGCGGGCGGCCGGCGTTGTTGGCGCCGAGGACCATGCCGGCGTTGATGTTCCACCCGCGGACCACGATGCCCTTGCCGAGGTTGCCGACGTAGGCGATCTCGCCGACGAGGTTCCACGGGAGCTGGCGCTGGAAGGCCACGTTCCAGGAGTGGAGCTTGGCCTCCTTCAGGTCGGTCGGCACGTTGACGAGTTGGGCGTTGCGCAGCTGCGGGATGCTGGCGTCTACGACCCCGCTCGCCGGGATGTCGAAGAAGGTCGGCGCGCCGAAGCCGGCGGCCATGCGGCCGGCCGGCGCGAAGCCGTTCGGCGCGTTGAACTGCTCGTTCTGCTTGACCGGGAAGTTGAACGCGTACTCGTTGTCCGGGAACGGGATGATCGTGGTGCCGAAGCCGGCGCGGAACACCGTCTTCTCGTCGAAGCGGTAGGACACGCCGAGGCGCGGGGCAAAGTTGGTCCAGGTGCTCTTGACGCCGATGTTCTGCGGGATGCTGCCGTAGCCGGCCACCTCGACCGTGTTGTTCGACGGGTTGTAGGACGACAGGCCGCCCTGGTCCGCGATGCCGACGAGCGGGGTGTAGTACTCCCAGCGCAGGCCGAGGTCGAGCGTCAGCTTGGTCGTCACCTGCCACTTGTCCTGGACGAACGCGAAGACGCCCCAGTGCTTGGTGCCGGGCCGGTCGATGACCTTGATGTCGCGCTGGACGAGCGAGGGGGCGTCGAGCAGGAACGACGCGAACGCGTTCGCGAAACCGCTCGTCGACGCGCTGTTCGAGGGGATCGACGTGCGCGCCCCGTTGAACTGGAACTGGCCGCGCACGCCGCCCGCGTCCTGGATCTGCAGCAGGAAGTCCTCGTTGTGCCGCACCTCGGTGCCGACCTTGACCGTGTGGTTGCCCGTGATCTTGGTGAGCATGCCGACGACGCTCGCGGTCGTCTCGCCGCGGTCCCACGGCATGCTCGACGAGAAGCCGACCAGCGGGTCGGTGAAGCCGTTGCCGATGGTGATGCGGCTGATGCCGCTCGAGAACTCGTCGTAGTTGGCGCCGGGAATCCCCACCTCGGTCGAGGACTCGATGCCGCTGCCCTCGGAGAGCGCCTCGTTGTGGTACTTCACGAAGCCGGCCCGCCACTCCATGATCAGGGTCGGGCTGAGGGTGCGGGTCCAGGTGAGGGCGCTGCTGTAGGTGTTCTGGTAGCCGGTCCCGGCGAAATCGGCGCCGGCGCCGCCGAGGACGCCGAACGTGCCGGGAACGTAGACCTCGGGCCGCTGGTAGCTGAAGCGCAGCGACATCTGGTCGCTCGTCGTCGGGTTGTAGTTGAGCTTGACGTTGAACTGGTTCGTGGTCTTCTCGCGCTCGCTCGTCGGCAGCTCGTAGTTCACCTGGCCGAACGCCGCGCCGGGGATGTTCGGCTGCGGGATCTGGGCGAGGATGGCCCTCGCGATCGGGCTGATGCGGTTCGCCGGGATGACGTTCCCGGGGAACGGGGTGCGGCCCGTGCCGTCGGCGTTGCCCGTGGCCGGGTCGTAGATGGTCGTGGAGGCGGAGGAGAAGTCGCCGTTGCGCCACTGCGACGGCGGGATGACGACGCGGCGCAGCTGGCCGAGGTTGTCCACGGTGCGCTGGTAGTCGGTGAAGAAGAAGAGCTTGTCCTTCACGATCGGGCCGCCGAGGGTCGCGCCGAACTGCTGGTACTTCGTCTCGGGCTTGACCGAGGTCGCGGACGCGAACGAGTTGCGCGCCTGCGTCGACTCGGTGTTGGCGAAGGCGAACACGCTCCCCTTGAACTCGTTCGTGCCCGACTTCATGACGACCGTCGTCACGGAGCCGCCGGCGCGGCCGAACTCGGCGTCGAAGTTCGACGTCGTCACGTTCACCGAGTCGATCGACTCGGCGGACGGGATGAGGACGGTGAGGAGGCCCGTCTTGTGGTTGTTGTCGAGGCCGTCGATCTGGACGTTGTTCGACAGGCGGGACTGGCCGTTGAACTTCGTCTCCTGGCTGTCCTGCGGGTTGAAGAACTGCGAGTGCGGGCGGCTGAGCGTCACCGAGCCGGGAACGGTGGCCCACATGCCCTGGAAGCTGCGGCCGAGGCCGAGGGGCAGTTCCTGGACCTGGCGGCCCTCGATCAGGCGGCCGGTGTCGGCGCGGTCGGTCTGCAGGGCCGGCGTCTCCTGCACGACCTCGACCGTCTCGGTCATCGCGCCGACCTCCAGCGTCAGGTCGACGCGGACGGTCGTGTTCACCTTCACGACGACGTTGTCGCGAACGACCTTCTTGAACCCGGAGAGCTCGGCCTCGACCTTGTAGACGCCGTCCTTCAGGTTGGCGAACACGTAGTGGCCGCCCGGGTTCGTCGTGACCGAGCGCGAGATGTTCGTCTGGGTCTCGAGCGCGACGACCGTGACGCCGGGCACCGGGGCGCCCTGGGCGTCGTTGATGTTCCCGAGCAGCGTGCCGCGAACGGCCTGCGCCCTCGCGGAGCCCGTCAGCGCGACGAGCGCGGCGGCGGTCGTGACGATCACGCGCGCCAGCCCTCGCCGCGACATGGTCTTGGCCATGGTCAAGCCTCCTGGGGTGTGGTGAGCGGGCCCCGGCGGGAATCGGCCCCGAGGTCCTGTTCGAAAACGTTTTCGGAGTCTAGGGGGTTTGCAGCAATTGTCAACCAGATGGTCTGACCACAATTCCTGTAATGTCTGCCGACGAGGGATCAGTCCCATCGCCGACACAGCGCAAGCGCTCACTTGCTGATAAATCGTTGATATTGTTGAGCTTTGGGTCGCCGGATCGAGCAGAACCGTGCGTTTGCAGGATGCGAGAGTGGCCTCCGTGCCGAGGCCAGGCCCTACCGGTCAGACCACTGGACTGCGAAAGGCCTACTGGAGCTCCAGCCAGCGCTCGCGGTACGTCCGCAGCCACGCGGCGCCCGCGTCGGCCGGCACCGGCTGCGGGTACTCGCACAGCGTGAAGCCCGTGAAGCCCGCCCCCGAGAGCCGGGAGAAGAGCTCCCGGTACGGGTAGGGCGGGGTGGCGGCCGGCGGTGCGGTGCCGATGTCGGTGATGTGGCAGCAGCGGATGAACGGCTGCAGCAGGCCGAACGACTCCTCGAGCGTGCCGTCCTTCACGTCGGTGTCGTTCGAGTTCCAGGTCACGCCGACGGCGGGGTGACCGCAGGCGTCCATGATCTTCCGCATGCGGACGGGCAGGCGCGTCTCGTCCCCGTGGACCTCGCACCAGATCTCGACGCCGTTCTCGCGCGCGAACTTCCCGCACTCCGCGAGCGACTTCCCGATCTGCTCGAGGGTCTTCTCCTCGGGCACGTCCTTCGGCAGGCCGTTCGGCCGCACCTTGACCGCCTTCGCCCCGAGGTCCTTCGCGAGGAGCACCCACTCGCGGCAGTCGTCCACGTTCTTCCGGACGACCGCCGGGTCCGGCGAGTGGAACTCGCAGACGCTCCCGAGGCTCACCTGCAGGAGGCCCGCGTCACGGCACTTCGCGCGGACCTCGCCCCTCGCGGCGGGCGACAGCGCGCGCTCGACGCCGTGGGCGTGGGTCGTGCGGAACTCCACGCCCTGGAAGGACGCCCCGCGCAGGTTCTTCAGGATCGTGTCGAGGTCCCAGTCCTTCGCCACGTTGTAGGTGACGAGGCCCAGGTGGAGCGACCCGGCGGCCCGGGCGGAGCGGGCGCCGGCGGCGGCGACCGCCGCGGCGGCGAGGCTCGTGCGCGCGAACTCCCGACGGCTGAACGTGCGGCCCATCCCCACCTCCCTGCGAGGGCCCGATGCTACCCGATCCCGGCCCAAACGATACCGGCGGTGTGAGAGGATCGCTCGCTGGAGAGGGCACCATGAGCTTCGACGAGGACGTCCTGGCCCGCGCCGCGCGCGTGAAGCTGCTCCTGATGGACGTGGACGGGGTCCTGACGGACGGGACGTACTGGCACGTGCCGGACGGACAGGGCGGCCTCGCGGAGACGAAGCGGTTCGACTCGCAGGACGGCATCGCCCTCCAGTGGATGCGCCGCTACGGCCTCAAGGGCGGCGTCATCAGCGGCCGGCTCTCGGTCGCCACCGAGGAGCGGGCCCGCTCGGCCGGCTTCGATCACGTCTACATGGGCCACGTCGAGAAGATCCCGATCCTCGAGGAGATCCTCGAGAAGAGCGGGCTCGCCCCCGAGGCGATCGGCTACGTGGGCGACGACTTCACCGACGTCGTCATCATGCACCGCGTCGGCCTCGCGGTGGCCACCGCCAACGCCAAGCCCGAGGTGAAGGCCGAGGCCCACTACGTGACGACGGTCGAGGGCGGCAAGGGCGCCATCCGCGAGACCGTCGAGCTGCTGCTGAAGGCGCAGGGTCGCTGGCAGGAAGTCCTCGACCACTACGAGATCGGGCGTGGCCGGAGGCCCTGAGCCGCCCGACGGCGGCACTCCCGCTCCCGCGCCGGACCGCCCGGCGGAGGCCTGGGCCCGGCGCCGGCCCGCGGCCGACCGCGTCTACCGCGGCTGCCTCGCGGCCACGCTGGCGCTGACGGCCGCCGCGGCCTGGTCGGCCCTCGGCGGGGGCGGTGCGATCCCGGGCACGCCCCGGGTCGGCCTCGAAGCCGTCGCGCGGATCGCCGTCGGCATCACGGTCGTCTGGTTCCTGTGGGGATGGCTCTGGTACGGCATCCGGTCGCTGCTCCTCGCGAGGGTCGTCGGCCTCTCGAAGGACGAGCGGCGCACAGTCTTCCGGTCCCGCATGGACGGCACGTTCGACCTCGCGGGCCTCCTCGCGCGGCACTCCGAGCGACGCATCCGCATCGTCGACATGATCGGCCGACGCGGCCGCTTCATCACGATCTCCAGCATGGGCTTCGGCTACATCTACGCGAGGATCCTCGAGCGCCCGACGCCCGAGTTCCTCTCGGCGGGGATGCAGGAGGGGCTCATCGACGCGGTCGCGCTGTCGTGGACGATGCTCGCGATCTACCGCTCGAACGGCTTCCTCGGCCGGCTGCTCTACGGCGCCCAGATGCGGATCATGGACGGCACGCTCGCGCGGGCGAACTGCCTCCTCATCACCACGCTGTGGAGCGTCGCGCGGTTCGTCATCATCCCGATCGGCGGGCAGATCGCCCGGGTCTACCCCCCGTCGGAGTACGCCGCGGTCTTCGCCTTCGTCTGGCTGTCGTACGTCGCGGGCGACGCGGCCTCGGAAGTGGTGGGCTCCCTCTTCGGCCGGCAGAAGCTGCGGGTCTGGGGCATCGGCGACGTGAACCGCAAGTCCGTCGCCGGCACCTGGGCGTGCTTCCTCGCGGCGTTCGCCCTCTGCGCCGGCATCGCCGCCGCCCAGGGCCTGCCCGCGCCCTGGTACGCCCTCGCTCTCGCGGTGGCGGTATCGAGCACCGCCTTCGAGCTCCTGTCGCCGCGAGGCACGGACGACGTCACGATGATCATCGGCAACGCGCTCGTGTGCTGGGCGTTCGGCGCCTTCGCCCTCTGAGGCCCTGCGATGCACCTCTTCGACACCGTCCTCGTCACCGCCTCCTCCGAGCGCCAGGCCGCGGCCTTCCGCGCCCTCCTCGAGCGCCGCCGTGCCCACGGCCTCTACCCGCGCGAGCTCGCGTTCGAGGTCGTCGCCGACCCGCCCGGCGGCCGCGTCGGCACGGGCGGCGGCACGCTGTGGGCCCTCGCCCGCCTCGTCGAGTCGCGCGGCGCGGCCGCCGACCCGGCCGCCTTCTTCGCGCGCGAGCGGATCCTGCTCCTGCACGCCGGCGGCGAGAGCCGGCGGCTCCCCTGCTACGGCCCGGAGGGCAAGCTGTTCGCGCCGCTGCCGCTGCCGTCGAGCGCGCTCCTGCCGCCCGTCGTCCTCGACGCCCAGCTCGGCCTCTTCTTCGACTACCCGTGGCGCCGCGGCGAGATCGTCGTGTCCTCGGGCGACGTGGTGATCGACTTCGACACGGACGAGGTGCCCGAGGACCGCGGCCCCGTCTTCGGCTTCGCCAAGCCGGCGACGGTCGAGCAGGGCGCGCGCCACGGCGTCTTCCGCTTCGACCCGCACCGAGAGCACGTGGTCGACTACCTGCAGAAGGCCCCGGCCCACCAGCTCGCCGCGACCGCCCTCATCGAGGGCACGAGCGAGTGCGCCCTCGACATCGGCCTCGTCTCCCTCGCCCCCGAGGCGGCGCTCGCGTTCCTCGAGCTCGGCCGCTCCCCGCTCGACGGCGGCACCCTCGAGGAGGGCCTCGCCCGCGGCGCCGTCCGCTTCGACCTCTACCTCGAGGTGCTGACCGCCGGCCTCCGCGGCCTCTCGCGCGACGCCTTCTGGGACCGCGTGCGGGCCCAGAGCGCGCTGCCGCGCGAGCTGGCCCTCCGCGTGTACGACGCCTTCCACCGCTTCGGCCTCGGCGGGATGGTGACGCGGCGGACGGTGTTCGAGCACGTCGGCACGCTGGCGGAGCTGCCCGAGGCGAGCCGCTCCCTCCTCGCCCTCGGCGCGAAGCCCTTCTACGAGCAGGACGGCGGGGAGATCCGCCCGGTCGACGGCCCCGACCGCATCGTCCACGACAGCGTGGCCGTCGACCTCCGGGTCGCCGGGCCCGCGCCCGTCCTCGTGGAGAGCTGCGCGCGCAGCCGCCTCGTGCTCGAGGGGGACAACGTGGCGGTCGGCCTCGAGGGCCTCGACCTGCCCTTCACGGTGCCGCGCGGCTTCCTGCTCGACGGCCGCGAGCTGCCCGAGGGGAAGGTCGTCGTCGTCCTGTCGACCCGCGACAGCTTCAAGGCCGAGGCCGACGCCTCGCTCCTCGTCTTCTGCGACAAGCCTCTCGACGAGTGGCTCACCACGCGCCGGCTCCGGCGCGAGGACGTCTTCGCGCCGGGCGACAAGGCCGACCTCTTCGCCGCGCGGCTCTTCCCGCTCGACCCGACGCCCGAGATGCTGCGCGGGTTCGTCGAGCGGCCGGGGCCGGAGTGGGGCGAGGCGTTCCGCGACGCCCGCCGGCTCTCGCTGTGGGAGATCCAGGAGAAGGACGACCCCGTCCGCCGCGAGGACCGCCGCGTCGAGCGCCGGCGCGAGTGGCTCCGCGAGCGCTTCCGCGCCGAGCGCGGCTGGCGCGACGTCGGCGTCATCGACTTCGCCTCGACGTTCGACGGCCCGGAGTGGCGGGCGCCGCTCGAGGCCTGGCTCGACCGCACGGACGACCCGCTCCTGCGGGCCTACCGCGAGCGCCTCTTCCGCGCGATCGCCCCCGCCGCGCGCGGGGCGTCGCGGCTGCCGGAGATCGACTACGTCTCGCCGCCCTCGGGCGAGCGGCCGCCGCTGCGGCCGGCGCTCAAGGAGGACCAGATCGTCTGGGCCCGCGCGCCCATCCGCCTCGACCTCGCCGGCGGCTGGACGGACACGCCGCCCTACACGCTGCGCTACGGCGGCCGCGTCGTGAACGTGGCGGTCGACCTCAACGGCCAGCCGCCGATCCAGGTCTTCTGCCGCCGCACCGCCGAGCGCCACGTGCGCGTGCACTCGATCGACCTCGGCTACACCGAGACCTTCACGCGCCTCGAGCAGCTCCTCGACTACCGCGACCCGCTCTCGCCGTTCGCCCTGCCGAAGGCCGCTCTCTGCCTCCTCGGCCTCGACCACGAGCACGCGCGCGGCGAGACGCTCGGCTCGCTCCTCGACGGCCTCGGCTGCGGCCTCGAGATCACGCTGCTGTGCGCGGTGCCGAAGGGCTCCGGCCTCGGCACCTCGTCCGTCCTCGGCGGCGTCATCCTCGCCGGGCTCTCCCGCTTCTTCGGCCGTCCGGTCGTCGCCGACGAGCTGATGCGCCAGGTCCTGCAGGTGGAGCAGATGCTCACGACCGGCGGCGGCTGGCAGGACCAGATCGGCGGCCTCGTGCCGGGCGTGAAGTGCGTCGAGAGCCGCCTGGGCCTGCGGCCGCACCCGGTCGTCCACCAGCTCGACCCGTTCCTCTTCCAGGACCCGGCGAGCCTCGCCTGCTTCACGCTCTTCTACACGGGCATCACGCGCCTCGCGAAGAACATCCTGGCGGACGTGGTCGACGAGGTGAACGGCGCGGGCAAGGGCTACCTCTTCACGCTGCGCCACATGGCCCAGCTTGCCCTCGACGCGAAGGACGCGATCGAAAGGCGCGACCGCCTCGCCCTCGGGGACGTGATCGCCCTCTCGTGGGCGGCCAACAAGAGGGTGCACGCCAGCACCTCGAACGAGGAGGTGGAGGAGGTGCTCGCGGCCACGGCCCCCCACTACCGCGGCGTGAAGCTCCTCGGCGCGGGCGGCGGCGGCTACGCTCTCTTCGTCTCCCCCGACCTCCGCGAGGCCGACGCGGTGCGTTCGCTCCTCCGCTCCCGCTTCGAGAACGAGCGCGCCCGCCTCGTCGACTTCTCCCTCAGCACGCGTGGGCTGGAGGTGTCCGTCTCGTAGAGGGGAGGACCTCCGCCGCGATCACGTCGATCGGTAGACGTCCTTTCGGTGGCCAACCTTGAAGACGACGACGCTGCGTTCCTGGTCGTCGACAGCGTAGACGATGCGGTAGTTGCCCTGGCGGATTCGGTATCGGTCCGCGTGGCCGGCCAGCTTTTCGGAACCCACCGGCCGGGGGTTGACAGCCAGTTCCGCGATCCGCGACACCACCCGTTGACGGTCCGCGCGTGTGGGAAGCGCGTCGATCTCCTTGGCCGCGGAGGCCTTGAGCCGAAGCTTATAGGCGTCCACGCTTCCGCAAGTCCTTGACGAAAGCCTCGAACGGCACCTCCCGCTCGCGGACGCGGTCGCTGAATGCGGAGAGATCCTCGGCGTCCTCGGCCAGGGCGGCCCGCACCGCGTCGTTGACCATCTTGGAGAGCGAACGATCGGAGGCCGCCGCCTTGAGCCTCAGCGCCCGGTGAACGTCCGCATCGAAATACACCGTCGTGCGCTTTGAAGCGATCATTGAGTCATCGTGATGTCATAGCGTCATGATGTCAAGGGCGACAGCCGGTATCCTTGTCCCGTGCTGAAGACCCTTTTCCTCGACGCCGGGGGCGTCCTCGTCCACCCCAACTGGGCCCGCGCCAGCGAGACGCTGGCCCGCTACGGCGTGGCCGTCTCGCCCGCCGCGCTCGCCACGGCCGACCTCCACGCCAAGCGCGCGTTCGACACGCCCGAGCCGCCGAAGGTCGCGAGCGACGCCGACCGCGGCTGGATCTACTTCAACCTGCTCCTGGAGAAGGCCGGCATCGCCCGCTCGAAGGAGACGGACGCGGCCCTGACCGAGCTCTCCGCCTACCACCGCGAGCACAACCTCTGGGAGTACGTGCCGGACGAGGTGCGGCCGGCTCTGGAGCGCCTGCGCGCCACCGGCCTGACGATGGTCGTCGTCTCGAACGCGAACGGCACCGTCGCGCAGATGTTCGAGCGCCTCGCGCTCGCGCGGTACTTCGACCGCATCTTCGACTCGCAGATCGAGGGCGTCGAGAAGCCCGACCCGCGCTTCTTCCGGATCGCCCTCGACGGCTCAGGCTCGAAGCCGGAGACGACGCTCCACGTCGGCGACCTTTACCACGTCGACGTCGCGGGCGCGCGCAGCGCGGGCCTCCGCGCGGCCCTCATCGACCCCGAGGACCTGTACCCGAGCGCCGACTGCCCGCGTTACAGGTCGCTCACGGAGCTGGCCGCGGCGGTGGTCGCGGAGGTGGAGGACGGAGGCTCGGCGGCTTAGGGACGGCGACTGCGGCGGCGCTCGATCACGAGGCGCAGGACGCGAGCGTCTTCGCGGTGCCGCGGGTGGTCGATGCGCTCCTTGATCGCCAGGAGGTCCTCGATGGCGACCCAGAAGGCTCGCGCCCGGCCATAGCGGGCCTCCACGCGGCGCTCCCACGCGGCCCCGAAGTCGAGCGGCGCAGCCTCTCGCAAGAGATCGATGCGGTTGGGGGCCACGCCAAGCTGCAGGATCTCACCGCTATCCTTCGAGTCGAGCAAAAAGGGGCTGCCGAACGCCGTAAGAGCGGCGTTGGCCCGCTCGAGGTTCTCCGGCAGGGGATCGAGCCAGACATCGATGTCTTTCGTGAAGCGCGGCTTGGCGTGAAAGATGAAGGCCAGACCGCCGATGATCAGGTAGCG
>JAXLRD010000112.1:0-17146 GCA_046331285.1 Vicinamibacteria bacterium | reverse complement strand
GACGGAAGGCCTCGGGACGCGGACCGAGGACGAGATGAGGGACCTCGCGACCCTCGCGTCGGAGGCGCAGATCACGCTCTACGTGGTCCTCCTGAACACCCAGGGGACGTGGGTCGAGGCGAGCGTCGGGGGAGTGAACCCCACGACGGCGCTCAACGAGGATCGCGAGAAGGAGACGAGCGGCCTGTTCGCGCTGGCCGGCCTCACCCGCGGCCTCGTGCTGAACGCCGTCGCGAACCCGGACAACGCGTTCCAGCGGATCGGCCGCGAGCTCATGGGCTACTACCTCCTCGGGTTCGAGCCGGAGTCGGCCGACCGGGACGGCAAGACGCACGAGGTCCGGGTGTCCGTGTCGCGTCCGGGGGCGGCGGTCCGCGCGCGGTCGCTGCTGAGCATCCCGGCGACGCCGCCGAGCCACGAGGCCATGCTCGCGGCCGCCCTGCGCTCGCCTCTCGTCGACCGCGGCCTGCCCCTGCGTGCGACGGCCTACGTGCTGACCGGGCCGCCCGGCAAGGCGCGCCTCCTCGTCGCCGCGACCGTCGGCCGGGCGCGGCGGCCCCTGACCGTGGCGTTCACCCTGTCGAACCCGGCCGGCAAGGTCGTCGCGAGCCGCCTGTACCAGGGGATCGCCGGCGGGGCGGGCGAGCGGGTCGAGTTCGTCGGCGACGCGGTGGTCGAGTCGGGCGGCGCCTACACGCTGCGGCTCGCCGCGGTGGACGCCGAGGGCCGGCGGGGCAGCGTCGAGCATCCGGTCAAGGCGACCCCGGTGTCGGCCGGCGGGCTGGAGGTGTCGGATCTGGTACTGGCCGCCTCGGGGGGAGCCGGCGGGCTGCGGCCGGCCGTCGACCTCGAGCTCGCGGGCGGCGGCCTGAGCGCGCTCGTCGAGGTGGGCGGGCGCGACGCCGACAAGGTGGCGAAGGCCCAGGTCGCGCTCGAGCTCGCCGACGCGGCCGACGCGCCGTCGCTCCTGCGCGTGCCGGTGATCCTCGGCCCCCCGCGGCCCGACGGCTCGCGGGAGGCCACGGTGTCGGTCGCGGCCGGCCTCCTGCCTCCCGGCGCCTACGCCGCGCGAGCGGAGGTGTCGCTCGACGGCAAGGCGGTCGCGGCCGTGGCACGGCCCTTCCGGATCGCCGCGGCGCGCGGCGCGGAGGCGTCGGCGCCGCTCGCCGCCCTTCTCGTCGAGCCGCGCCCGTTCGCGGCGTCGGAACTGCTCGCGTCCGGCCCGCTCGGCCAGTTCACCGACCGGGTCCTCCAGGCCGTTCCCGGCGCCGTTTCGCCGGCGCTCGCGGCCGCGCTCGCCGAGGTGCGCGCCGGCCGTCCCGAGGCCGCGCTCGACAAGCTGTCGCAGGCCGGGCGCGACGACGCGCGGACGTCGTTCGTCCGCGGGGTCTCGCTGCACGCGCGCGGCCAGCACGCCGTCGCTCTCACGCAGCTCCAGGCGGCCCTCCGGGAGAGCTCCGAGCTCTTCCCGGCCGCGGTCTACATGGGCGCGTGCTACGCCTCCCTCGGCAAGGACATGGACGCGATCGGCGCGTGGCAGACGGCGCTCGTCGGCGAGGCCGGCGGCAGCCCGGTCGTCTACGCCGTGCTGGCCGACGCGCTCACGCGCGTGAAGGAGCCGCAGCAGGCGGTCGAGATCCTGGGGGAGGGCCTCACGGCGTTCCCGGAGGACGCCGGCCTGCGCCGCCGCCTGGCGCTGGCCCACGCGGCCGCGGGCCAGCGCCGGGAGGCGCTCCCGCTCCTCACGGCCTGGGTCGAGCAGCACCCCGAGGACAACGAGGCGCTCATGACGACGCTGGCCGTGCTCTTCGACGGCTTCTCGCGCGAGGCCGCGGGAGCCGCGGACACGGCCGAGCGCGCGCGCCTGGTGCGCTTCGCCCGGGCCTACGTGGAGGGCAGCGGCCCGAACCGCGAGATCATCGGGCGCTGGCTGAAGTACCTGACCGCGGGAAGCTGACCGGGGCCGCCCCGAGACGCCGAAGGCCGAGGCACGGGGCCCCGGCCTTCAGAAGAGGTTTGGGGTGGCTGACGAGATTCGAACTCGCGGCCTCCAGGGCCACAACCTGGCGCTCTAACCAAGCTGAGCTACAGCCACCACCGGCGAACGCGTGATTCTACATCAATCGCGCGCGGGCGCCCAACCGGCGCGGGCGCGATGGCGGCCCTCGCTCGGGGTCTTGGCGCGCCTGAAGGGATTCGAACCCCTGACCCGCAGCTTAGAAGGCTGCCGCTCTATCCAACTGAGCTACAGGCGCGCGGCCGGACCCGACGATAGTACCGCACGGCCGTCCGGCGCGCCGGGACTTCGATGGCGGCCGGCCTGGCCGGCGAGTACCATCCCGAGCGTGCCGGTCGACTGGGAGCTCCGCGGCTTCGTGCTGCGGCTGATCTTCACCGGGCTCGTGGAGCGCCACGAGATCGAAGAGGCCCTCGAAGCCGCTCTCGCCGACCCGCGCTCCGCCCGCGGCCTCGGCCTCCTCTGGGACGCCCGCGACTCCCAGACCCCGCTCTCCACCGAGGACCTCCACTGGAGGATGGACCTCGTGGCGGCCCTCGCCGCCCGCGGCGTCGTCCGCCGCGGAGGCGTGCTCGTCAACGAGCGCTGGCGGGCGACCCTCGAGTACTTCCGCGCCGAGGCCGCCCGCCTGCGCCCGGGCTTCCGCCTGGAGATGTTCACCGACGAGAGCGAGGCGGTGGCGTGGCTCTCGGCGGGGGAGTCGGAGACGGAGTAGCCGTGTCGCGTCTGGTCGGGGAGGCGGGATTTGAACCCGCGGCCACGAGCGCCCAAGGCTCGTGCTCTACCAGGCTGAGCTACTCCCCGGGGGCGAAGAGCCCGAGAGGGAGGACTCTACGCGGTCGGCCGCGGGAGCGTCAACCGCGCGGAGCTACCGGGAGCGGACGATGATCTCGATCTCCTGGTGGTCGGAAATGACGTAGGCGAAGCTGCGCTCGCGCCACTCGCCGGTCGGCGCCGCGCGGGCGCTCCGCGTCGGCGACGGCCGACTCCCGCAGGATGTACCCGAGGCCCGAGAGGGCGAGGGCGAGCGCGTCGTCGTTCCCCAGGGGCTCCCGGGGCGCCTCGGGCTTCTCGGCGGCGTGCTCGGCCGACCGTCGGAACGCTCCCGGCGAGAGCGCGAGGACGAGGGCGGCCACGAGCGAGGCGAGCAGCAGGAAACCGACGACGGAGTTGACGGCGGCGATCGCCCGTCCGGCGGTCGACCGCGGCACGACGTCGCCGAGGCCGACGCCCGTCACGTTCGTGATCGTGAAGTAGCACGCGTGGAAGAACGGCCAGTGCACGGGCGCCGATTCCTGCGCCACGAGCTGCGGGCCGGGAGGGGGAGGCAGGATCTCGACGGCCGAGACGACGACCGAGGCGACGAGCACGTACGCGACGAGCGCACCGAGGACGAGGAGGAGCCACTTCGCGCTCCGCTCGACGTCGTGCCCGAACAGTCGGGCCGGCACGGCTGTCATGAGGACCGGCGGTTCCATGGCGGCCTCCGTCGGGAACGGTTATCACACGGACCGCGGGGCGGTGCCAAGCGGGCGGGTCGTGACACGCGGGCCGATCTGCCGGAGGATGGGACGAGTCGCCGGCGGATGCGGCGGCGGGGAGGTGGCATGCGGCGTCTCGGAGCGCTCCTGACCTTGGCCCTCGCGTGGGGCGGCGTCGCGCGCGCGGCCGAGCCCGACCCGATCCGCGTCCACCTGCGCACGGGCGTCGCGGGCGGGCTCGTGGCGCCCGGGGCGGAGGACTCGATGAAGGATCTCGCCAAGGCCCTCCGGGGCCGCGACGTTCTCGCCGTGACGGTGGACGAGAAGGCCGCCGACGTGGTGCTGCAGGTCGAGAGCCGGGCGAACGAGGTCCGCGGGGCCATCTCGCCCTACGTCAGCCGGAACAGCCGCACGGGGCAGGCCGTGACCGTGAACCACGCCGTGGAGAGCCGCGTCGTCTACGTGAAGCTCGTCGCCGGGCGCTACGAGAAGGTGATCGAGGGCGTCGGCGATTCGTGGTCGCGGGCCGCGAAAGACCTGGCGAACCAGGCCGAGGGCTGGATCAGGCTCAATCAGGCGCGGCTGCGGGAGCTCCGCTCCGCGCCCCCGCAACCCTAGCCCGCCTCACCGCTTCGCGTCGCGCTTCAGCCAGACCGCCATCTCGCCCGGGCCGCGGTGCGACCAGGCGTAGTAGGGGATGGCGACGAGCGGGCGAGCCGTGCCGTCGGCCGCGTGTGCGGTCGTCTCGAGCACCGTCAGGCCCTTGAGCAGGTCGGGCCGCGGCTTCGCCTGGACCGCGGCGTCGTCGGCCAGGGCGAGACCGAGGACGCTCCCGCCGTTGTCCGCTCCCTCGGCGCAGTAGACGATCGGTCCGCGCTCGAGAGCCACGCGGCCACGGTCGTCCTCGACCCGGTCGTCGGCGAGCACCCGCCGGGGCGCCATCGGCAGATCCAGCGTGACGACGTCGCCCGGCTTCCACGTGCGGGAGAGGACGGCGTAGCCCTTCGCGAGGGCGATCGGGACCGGCTGGCCGTTCACCGCCAGCTTCGGCGCGCCGGGCGAGGAGGCCACGTAACGGTAGAGCGCGCTCGGCACCGGCTGCTCGCGCGCCCAGCCGGGGACGCGCACGCGCACCTCGAACGCGCGCGGCCGGTCGGGCGTGACGCGAAGCGTGACGCGGCCGTCCCACGGGTAGCCGGTCGCCTGCGCGAGGGTCACCTTGCCGCCGTCGAGGTCGAAGGACGCCTCGCTCGCCACGAAGAGGTTCACGTAGACGGAGGCGCCGCGCGTCGCGTAGACGTAGTCGGGCAGCGACGGGAGGAAGCGCGCGAGGTTCGTGGGGCAGCACGAGCAGTCGAACCACGGCTTGCGGGTCAGCGCTCCCTGGTTGAACTTGTACTTCCCGTCCGACTCGAGCGGGTTCGGGTAGAAGAACAGGTCGCCGGAAAGCGACACGCCGGCGATCGCGGCGTTGTAGAGCGTGCGCTCGAGGACGTCCACGTACTTCGCGTCCCCCGACTGGAGGAAGAGCCGCTGGTTCCAGTAGACGCTCGCGATCGACGCGCAGGTCTCCGCGTACGCCGTGCGGTTCGGCAGCGAGAACGGCTCGCCGAAGCCCTCGTTCTCGTGGCGCGAGCCGAGGCCGCCGGTGAGGTAGAGCTTCGTCCCGACGACGTCCGTCCAGATCCGCTCGGTCGCCTCGCGGTAGAGCGGGTCGTCTTCGAGCGTCGCGACGTCGACCATCGCCGAGTACATGTAGGCGGCGCGCACGGCGTGGCCGACCGCGGCGTCCTGCTTCACGACGGGAGCCTGGTCCTGGTTGTAGTCGCCGTGGAGCTCGTGGCCGGCCGCGTTGCCGCGCTCGTCGAGGAAGAACCGCGCGAGCTTCCGGTACCGCTCCTCGCCCGTGACCTCGGCGAGCTTGAACAGGCCCGTCTCGACGATCTGGTGCCCCGGGGGCGTGAGGCGCTTGCCGGGGCCGAACGTGCGGTCGAGGAGGTCCGCGTTCCGCAGGGCGATGTCGAGGAGCGAGCGCTTCCCGGTCGCGCGGAAGTGCGCGTAGGCGGACTCGAACAGGTGGCCCGAGTTGTAGAGCTCGTGGCTGCCCTGGAGCTCGAGGTCCCACTTCGGCCCCGGCTTGAGCCAGTCCGCCGGGCTGCGGTCCGGGTCGATCGTCTTGTACGTGGTGAGGTAGCCGTCCTTCTCCTGGGCCGACGCGACGAGGGCGATGATGCCGTCGAGGTAGCGCTCGAGCTCCGGGTCGGGGTTCGTCTGGAGCGAGTACGACGCGCCCTCGATGAGCTTGTAGACGTCGGTGTCGTTGAACGGCATCTTCCCCTCGAACGGCCCCGTCCGCCGGCCGGCCGCCCGCTCGAAGTCGCGGAGGCGACCCTCCTCCTCGCTCTTGCGGAACCCGAACGGGATGGTCACCGTGCGGTTCGTCGCCACCCGCGAGGACCAGAACGTGTCGGTAAGGCGGACCTGCGTGAAGGGCACGCTCCGGATCGGGTACGCCGGCACCGTCCGGGAGGCCGCCAGGGGAGCCGAGGCGAGGCCCGCGGCGGCGAGGAGAAGGGCGAGGCGGAGGGCGGAGGGGTGAGCCTTCATGCCGGCGACGCTACACCGCGACGGCCGAGCGCTCAAGCGGGCCGTCGTAGAATGCGCGGACGATGATCGACCTCCTTCTCGCGAGCCAGAACCCGGGCAAGCTCGACGAGATGAGGCGGCTCGTGGAGGGCCTGCCCTTCCGCGTCGTGGGCCCGCGGGACATCGGCATCCACGACTCGCCCGAGGAGACGGGGCGGACGTTCATCGAGAACGCGACGATCAAGGCGCGCCACTACGCGCGGCAGTCGGGGCTCCTCGCCGTGGCCGACGACTCCGGGCTGTCGGTCGACGCCCTCGACGGCGCTCCCGGGCTCTACTCGAGCCGCTTCGCGGGCGAGGGCGCCTCGGACCTGGACCGCAACCTCTTCCTGCTCGAGAAGCTCCGCGGGGTGCCGCCGGCGCGGCGGGGCGCCCGCTTCACGAGCGCCGTGGTGGCCGCGCGCGGCGAGGACGTGCTCTTCGCGACCGAGCAGCACGTCGAGGGACGGATCGCCGAGGCGATGAGCGGTCCGCACGGCTTCGGCTACGACCCGCTCTTCTTCTACCCGCCGTTCGGCCGGACGTTCGGCGAGGTGCCGCGGGAGGAGAAGGACCGGGTGAGCCACCGCGGCAAGGCGTTCGCCCGCCTGCGCGGTTTCCTGGAGCGCTATCCGGCCGGCGCGGCCTAGGGCTTCGGCTCGAAGTCGCCGAGCGCCTTCTTCTGGAGAAGGACGAGCTCGCGGATGCCCGCGTCCGCGGCCGCGAGCAGCGCGAGCATCTCGTCGTCGCCGAACGGCTCGCCCTCCGCGGTGCCCTGGATCTCGACGAACCGGCCGGCCCCCGTCTTCACCACGTTCATGTCGACGTGGGCGTTCGAGTCCTCCTCGTAGTCGAGGTCGAGGAGGATGCGGTCGCCGACCCGGCCGACCGAGACGGCGGCGACGAAGTCGCGGACCGGAACCGCCGGCAGCGTGCCCTGCTTCTTCAGCTTCCGCAGGCCCTCGACGAGGGCCACGAAGGAGCCGGTGATCGAGGCGCAGCGCGTGCCGCCGTCGGCCTGCAGCACGTCGCAGTCGACCCACGCGGTGCGCTCGCCGAGCGCCTTCATGTCGACGACCGCCCGCAGCGAGCGGCCGATGAGCCGCTGGATCTCGTGGGTCCGGCCGGAGGGGCCGCCGCGGCCGGTCTCGCGCGGCGAGCGCGTGTTCGTGGCGCGGGGGAGCATGCCGTACTCGGCGGTGACCCACCCCTCGCCCTTGCCCTTCAGGAAGGGCGGCACCTTGTCCTCGAGGCTGACGGCGCAGACGACGCGCGTGTCGCCGACCTCGACGAGGCAGGAGCCCTCGGCGTGCTTGAGGAAGCCGGGGGTGATGCGCACCGGGCGCAGCTGGTCGGGCCGGCGTCCGTCGTGCCGCGCGGCGGCGTCGCGCTTCAGCACGGCCGGGTCGATCTTTCCCTTGAAGTCGCCGAGTCGGAAGCTCACGGTCGCGGTCCCTCGATCGCCGGCCCGGCCGCCGCCCGGCCCAGGCCGTACAGGCGGCGGTACTGCTCGCGGGCGGCGAGGATGATCATGACGTAGGTGCGCGTCTCGGAGAACGGGATCGTCTCGATGAACTCCTCGGACGGGCGCTCGCCCCGCTCCTTCACCCACGCGTCGACGCGGTGCGGCCCCGCGTTGTACGCCGCCAGCACCTTCTCGACGGAGCCGTCGTAGAGGTCGCTCATCTGCCGCAGGTAGTGCGTGCCGAAGTCGAGGCTCGTGCCGGGATTGTGGAGGGCCGACCGGCGGAAGCGCTGGCCCTTCGCCCGCGCGATCTTCTGGCCCGTCGACGGCATCACCTGCATCAGGCCGCGGGCGCCGGCCCGGCTGAGCGCGCCGGGGTCGAACGTCGACTCCTGCAGGATCACGGCCGCGACGAGGGCGGCGTCGAGGCCGGCGCCCTGCGCGGCGGCGCGCAGCTCCGCGTCGAAGCGCAGCGGGAAGAGGATCCGCCAGACCTCGGCCGGGAGGCGGTCGCCCGCCTCGCCGACCCAGTCCGGATAGGCGCGCTTCATCGCCACGATGGCCGGGCGGTAGCGGCCCTGGCGCCACTCGATCCAGGCGAGGGTCGCGAGGGCCCGCGGCGAGTCGCCGACGAGGCGGAGCTCGCCGGCCGCCTCGTCGAGCCGGTCGAGGAGCAGCAGCTGGCGCAGCCGCGTGCCCCGCGGCTCGACGAGGGTCTCCGTCCCCGAGGCGGCGGCGAGGAGCGCCGGCCGCGCCGCCGGGGCCGCGCCCATGCGGGCGAGCGCCTCCCGCGCCCGCAGGCCGTGGTACGCGTTCTTGTAGCGCCGGACGGTCTCGTCGAAGAGGCGGCGCGCGCGCTCCACGTCGTTCATCGCCAGGCGCGAGCGGCCGGCCCAGTACAGGAGGCCCGCGGTGGCGCTGCTCGGCGGCCGCGAGCGGGCCGCTGACTCGAGCGTCGTCGCCGCCTGCTCGTAGCGCGCGGCACGGAAGTCCGCGTAGCCGACGCGCCACGCCGCGCGCTCCACGTAGCGTCCCTGCGGGTACTCGGCGAGGAGCCGGCGCCACCACGGGAGAGCGCCGTCGTCGAGCGCGTCCTTCTGGTAGTGGTTGGCGAGCGAGAGGAGCGACTCCTCGCCCCACTCGGTGCCGCGGTGGCCGTCGGCCACCGCCTGGTAGGGCTCCGGTGACCGGGAGCGCTTCGCCTGCTCGCGCGCGAGGTAGAACGCGGCCTCCGCGGCCGAGGCCGACGTCGGCGCGACCCGCCGCAGGAGCGCGACGCCTTCCGCGACTCGGCCGCGCGCGACGAGGGCCCGGCCGAGGCGTACGCGCGCGAGGTCGGCTTCCTCCGGGGTCAGTCCGGCGGCGAGCGAGACCCCGCGCAGGGCCTCCGCGGCGTCGGCGCTGCGTCCCGCGGCGAGGAGGGCCAGGCCGCGGTTGAGCTCGTCGCGGGCGCGCTCGGCGGCCTCGCGGGCGGGCCGGGCGTCCGCCAGGGAGGCGAGGCGCGATCGCGCCTCGCGGGCCGAAGCGGCCGCGGGGTGCCTCGCTCCAGGCGGTCGAACGCGGCGGCCGCCGCCGCGCGGTCGCCGCGGCGCAGGTGCGCGTCGCCGAGCGCGAGGAGAACCGCGGGGCGCTCGCGCGGGCACGCGGCTTCGGCCCGGCCGAGCGCCTCGACGGCGGCGTCGGGCTGGGCGAGGGTGAGGAGGAGCGCGGCTGCGCGGGGAGCGCGTCGCACACCACGGCGCTCGCCGGCTCGGCGGCGGCGGCGAGATAGGAGCGTGCCGCCTCGTCCGCGCGGCCCATGGCCTCCAGCGCCCGGGCGGTCGCGAGGAGCGCGTGGTCGCGGAGGGACGTGCGGAGGACGTCGACGTGGGTGAGCTGGGCGATCGCATCGGCGTGCCGGCCGGCGTCCTCGAGCCGCAGGCCGGCGGCGATCCGGGCGAGGCCGCCGGTCGGGGTGTCCGCGTTCTCGGCCGCCACCGCCGCCAGCGCGGCGAGGCCCGCGTCCCCGTCGCGTGCCGCCGCGTCGCGCAGCGCGGACTCGGCGGTGGACTCGGGCTCGGCGGAGTAGCGCCAGAGGGGACCCTGCGCGGACGCCGCCGCGGCGGCGGCGATCAGGGCGACCGTGGCGAGCAAGCCGGGGCTCGCCGAAGGCTACAGGGCGCCGAGAGCGCCCGCGTCGCCCCCGGCCAGGATCCGCACCAGCTCGTCGTGGAAGTAGTCGGTCGCGTCGCGCACCGCGGCCGGGACGCGGTCGTGGTACATCTGCCGGCCGCGCTCGATGTCCTCCTTCAGCCGCTCGTAGATGTCCTTCGTGCGTCGCCCCTCGGCGACCTTCGCCTCGTTGTAGAGCTTGATCTCGCTCACGACGAGCCGCGCGAACCGCTTCGCGTCGTCGTGCGCCTTCTGGTCCTCGGGCGCGAGCGCGCGGGCCGCCGGGGCGGCCGGGAACGAGGGCGCCGCGGGCGGGGCGAAGGACGGAGCGGAGGGAGGAGGGAAGGACGGCGCCGACGGCGGCGGGAACGACGGAGCGGGGGCCGGCCGGGCGGGCGCGTGGGCGCCGGTCGTGCGGGGCGGGCTCGCGAACATGACGGTGGACCCGCCCAGGTCGGGGCTCGAGACGGGCGCGGCCGGCGGGGCCGGCGGGGGAGCCGGAGCGGCGACGGGCACCGGGCCGGTGACCGGGCGCATCCCCGGGCTCGTGCCCGAGCCGACGCCGGGGCTCGTGGCCGAGGCGGCGGGCGCCTTGCCCGCGGAGCTCAGCACGTCGATGACCTTCCCGGCGAACGAGACGAGGATCTCCGCCGCGTCCGCGGCGGCGCCCGGCATCTCGTCTTCCGAGGTCGTCGCGTAGAACACGGCCGCGACCTTGTCCCGCAGGATGAGCGGCACCGCGAGGACTCCCTGCGGGTCGCCGCCGAGGCGGGCGAGCGCCTGGGCCGTGCCCGGCGAGTGCGTGACGTGGCCTCGCGTCGCGTGGCGCGACGAGTGGACGATCCGAAAGATCGTGTCGGCGGTGAGGGGCACGGACAGCGAGCGGACCACGTCGTTGTGGTCGAACCCGCGCGCGAACCACCCGACCGCGGCATTGTTCTTGAGGATGAACATCGCAGCGCGCGGGACGTGCTTCGTGGCCTCGTTGACGAGCGTCGTCAGGACCTCGGAGAGGTTCGCGCCCTTCTCGATCGCCGCGACGGAGGCCTTGAGCCCGGAGTAGTCCGCGGCGGCCGCGGCCGGCGGCTGCTGCGAGAGGACCTCGGCCACGGCGGCGCCGATCGCGCCCTCGTCGACCTTCTCGTCGTAGCGCGCGACGGTTTCGCCGAGCTCGTCGAGAGCCCGGACGAGAGAGGCCTGGTGACCCTGGATCGCCCGCTGGATCTCCACTACCCAGTTGGCCATCTGCTGACTGATGAGGGCTGAGGTGCGTGCCTTGAGATCGTCTTCGAGGCCCATCGTTCCCCTTCGGCAGATGCGCCGAAAATGCAGGAAAATACCGACTTAAGTCCCCGCGCATTATCTGGCACTCGAAGCGGGGCTGTCAACGAACGAACGTGATCCGTCGCTCCCGACCCCGTCGCCTGCCGCTTCCCGCCCTCTACCAGCTCCTGCGCGCGCGCTTCGGGCACGCCGGCTGGTGGCCGGGAGACGGCCCGTTCGAGGTGTGCGTCGGCGCGGTGCTCGTCCAGAACACCTCCTGGCGGAACGTCGAGAAGGCGCTCGCCGTCCTGCGCGGGCGCGGGCTGCTCTCGTTCGAAGCGCTCGCGCGGCTCGACGAGCGGCGGCTCGCGCCGCTCGTCCGCTCCTCGGGCGTCTACCGCGTGAAAGCGCGCCGGCTGCGGGCGCTCCTCGACTTCATCGGCGAGCGGTGCGGCGGCCGCGTCGAGGCGATGCGGGCCTGGGACGCGGCCGAGGCGCGGGCGGCCCTCCTCGGCGTTCACGGCATCGGCCGCGAGACCGCCGACTCGATCGCCCTCTACGCGGCGGGGCACCCGCTCTTCGTGATCGACGCTTACACGCGGCGGATCCTCGCGCGGCTCGGCCTCGCGCGCGGCGACGAGCCCTACGACGCTCTCCAGGCGCTCTTCCACCGGCGCCTGCCGCGCGACCCGGCTCTCTACAACGACTTCCACGCGCAGCTCGTGGCGCTCGGCAAGGACTTCTGCCGTCCGCGGCCCCGGTGCCCGGGCTGCCCGCTCGCGGCCGTGTGCGCGCGCCGCGGCGTCGCGCGAGCGGGGAGCCGTCCCGCGACCGCGCGCTAAGATCGGGACATGCGACTCCGGCGCCTCGCCCTTCTCCTCCCCGCGTCCGCCCTGCTCGCCGCGCCGGCTTCGGCCCAGGACTTCTGGAAGCACTGGGGCGACGGCCGCGCCGAGCTCGACGGCTACTCCCTCGTTCAGCCCCGCTACGGCGCGCCGCGGAAGGGCACGGCCGTGTACGTCTACGTCACGGAGGACTTCTCCGACTCGCTCCGCGTGAAGGCGGACCCCGGCCGCCACCCGTCGGCCGACGTCTACCCGGTCCTGAAGCTCAACGCGGTCCGTCGATTCGGCACGGGCATCTACGACTACGCCGTCATGACGTCGACGTTCCTGCGCGTCGCGCCGGGCTGGCCTCTCGCGAAGGTGAGCTTCTCCAGCCAGGAGTGGTGCGGCCACGTCTGGCATCAGCTCGTGCCGCGGGGCGGGAAGCTGGCCGGGCTCTTCCACAGCTACTTCGACGGCGAGGCGGACGGCAGCGACGCGCTCGACCTGCCGCCCGGAGGCGTCGTCGAGGACGCGCTGCCCGTGCTCGTCCGGGGCTGGAACGGCGTCCTCGTCGAGCCCGGCCAGACGCGGAACGTTCGCTTCCTTCCGTCGCTCCTGTGGGTGCGGCTGCAGCACCGGCCGCTCGCGTGGGCGACGGCGACGCTGACCCGGGCGAAGGCGACGTCGCGCGTGGGCGTGCCGGCCGGGACGTTCGAGGCGACGACGTACGACGTCGTCGTCGCGGACGGCCGACGCCTGTCGTTCGCCGTCGAGACGGCGCCTCCGTTCCGCCTCCTGCGCCAGACGGGCCCGGACGGCGAGCGGCTCGAGCTCACGGGCTCCACCCGCCTCGCCTACTGGCAGCTCAACAAGCCCGGCGACGAGAAGTACCTCCGGGAGCTCGGGCGGGGTCGCTGATCGCGCTCGCGGCAGCTGTCGTTCACACGTCCGAACACGTCACGTCTGCGTTCGAGTCGAGCGGGAAGGGTCGTGGAAAGCGAGCGCGGTCAGCTGTCGCTGTGGCTGCTGCCGTCGACCGCGTTCTTTGATCCAGGGGCTCTGCCCCTGGGACCCCGCCGGGGAAGGCGTCGCGGCCCCCGGACCCTGGACGCCTGTCGCTCTTTCCCGAGGCGGCGTTCACGCGAGCCGCGCGCGAGAGGCTGAGCCAGATCGGCGGCTCGTCGCGCGCGAGCTGGCCAGATCGGCGGCTCGTCGCGCGCGAAGCGCGCGACGAGCAACGCCGAGCGGGAGTCGCAGCCGAGCGGCGCGACCGTGGTCGCGCCGCGAACGCCGAACGAGCGGCGCCTCCACCCACTCCGCTGCGCGGAGTTGGTGGAGGCGGCGGGAGTCGAACCCGCGTCCGGAAGCACGCCTGCGAGAGACCCTACAGGCTTAGTCCGACCTGGAGTTTCGCCCCGGCCGTGAAGGCCGGACACAACCGGCCGAGGCTAGTCCGATTGATCTCGCCGTCTGCCCCCGGACCGAGAGCTCGCGGCCAGCCCACCTTTATGACGCTCTGTCCAGCCGCCGTGGGCGGGCAGCCGGCAGAGCGGGTTGCCTAGGGTTTAGTTAGGCAGCCAGCGCCAAGTTGTCGTTGGCAGCTATGGTGTTCCCACCGGATTTGCGAGCCGGTAGGCACGCTCGACCTGCGTCTCTCGGGGTCGTGGCTCCCGTCGAAACCATGACGCCCCCACTCGAGAGGATCGTAGCACGTCCCCGCTCCCGCGACCGGGCGCCGCAGCCGTACAATGCGGCGGTCGATGAGCGCCGAGGCAGCGGTCGAGGACGGGCAGGTCACGGAGAGCGGCGAGATCTGGGAGGGCGTGGTGCCCGGCATCCTGCGCGGCCTCTACGTGGGCCGTCGCACCGGCACGCTCACCTTCGAGCGGGGCGGCGAGCACCGCGGGGTGCACTTCCGGCGCGGCTGCATCGTGAACGCCGACACCGACGTCCGCGACGACCGCCTCGGCCAGGTGCTCCAGAGAGCGGGCCGGCTGAGCGATGCCGACCGCAAGCGGGCGGAGGGCTTCGCCCTGCGCGACGGCCGGCGCCTGGGCTCGGTGCTGGTGGAGATGGGCCTGCTCGACCGGTCGGGCCTCGAGGAGGCGCTCGCCCTCCACGTCGACGCGGTGCTCTCGAGGGTTTTCGCCTGGCCCGACGGCCGCTACGAGTTCCGCCACTACGCGCAGCTGCCGCTCGCGGACGAGATGACTCTGCGCGTGTCGACGGGCGACGTCATCCTCCAGGCCGCGCACAGCGTGACCGACCCCGACGTCGTGCGCTACAACCTCGGCAGCCTCGACCGCGCGCTCGTCGCGTCGAGCGATCCGCTGCTGCGCTTCCAGCGGATCCGCCTCACGACGCTCGACGGCTACGTGATGTCGCGCGTGGACGGGACGCTCACGGCCCGGCAGGTCGTCGGGCTGGTGCCCGCGCCGAAGGCCGAGGTCGAGCGCAGCCTGTTCGGCCTTCTGTCGACGGGGATCATCGAGTACCGGGGCGAGCGGCGTCTCGCCGGCGGTCTCGCGGCCCCGGCCGCCGCGGAGGCGCCCGCCGCGTCGGCGGAGTCCGCGGAACCGGCGGAACCGGCGGAACCGGCCACCGCGCCCGCGCAGGAGGCGGCTCCGGTCGCGGCGTCGGAACCGGCAGCCAGGCCGGAGGAGGAGCCGCGGTTGGCCTCTCCCGAAGCGGTCCCGCCCGCGGATCGGCCGGATCTCGCCCTCGCGGAGGTCGACGTCGAAACGCCGAGGGGCGAGCCGACCGTGATCCTCGACGCGCCCAGCTTCGTCGAGGGCCCTCCGGTCGATCCCACCGTCGTCCTCGATCCCGCGACGCTCAACGCCCGCCTGCCGGTGGATCCCACCGTCATCCTCGACGCCCCGGTCGCGCCGCCCCGGCGCGCCGATCCGGAGCCGCAGGCCGCGCCGGCTCCCGCTCCGGGCCCGGCGCCGACCGCCGACCGCACGGTGTTCCTGCGCGAGGTGCCGCAGCTCGCGCCGGCCGACCTGCGCCGTCTCGAGATCCTGGACATGTACCAGGGGCTGAAGACGCGGACCCACTTCGAGCTCCTCGGCGTTCCACGCGACGCCACCGAGGCGCAGGTGCGCGAGGCGTACTTCCGTCTCGCCAAGCGCTTCCACCCGGACGGGCAGCACGAGGAGCACCTCGGCGCCACGCGCGACGCGCTCGAGAAGATCTTCCGCCGCCTCGGGGAAGCCTACGAGGTGCTTCGCAATCCCCGCATCCGCGTCGTCTACGAGAAGAACCTGGCGCGCCAGCCGCGCCCCCCGGCGGAGGCGAGCGGCCCGGTCACCGTGATCCTCGAGGCGCCCGACGCCGCCGTCGAACGGGCCGCGGCCAGCTTCGCCGCGGAGCGCTACTGGGAGGTCATCCAGATCCTCGAGAAGGCGGTGCCGCGCGCCGAGGGTCCCCTGAAGCGGCGCGGGCGGCTGCTCCTCGCGCGGGCCTACGCGCGCACGCCCGACTGGGTCAAGCAGGCGGAGGAGCTCCTCGTCGCGGTGGCTCAGGAAGACCCGGCCGAGGTCGAGGCGCACCTGCAGCTCGGCCTCATCTACCGGGGTCAGGGCCTGCGGGCCCGCGCGCTGAAGTCGTTCCGCCGGGTGCTCGAGCTGGCGCCGGGCCACGCCGAAGCGCAGCGCCAGGCGACCGAGCTCAGCGGCGCCTGAAGAGGCCGCCGAAGCGCGCCGGCGGCGGGATTGCGGGCGGCGGAGGCTCGAGCGCCGCGAGGGCGTCCAGGGCGTCGCTGTTCTCCGGGTCGAGAGCCAGGGCTCTCTGGTAGGCGGCCTTCGCGCGCGTCGCGAGCCCGGCCGCGCGATACATCTCCCCGAGCATCAGGTGCGCGCGCACGTAGCGGGGCACCCGCTCGACGAGCCCGAGGAGGACCGCCTCCGCGCTTCTTCCACTTCGGGTTGCGCGCGTAGGCCTGGGCGAGAAGCGTCGCCGCGGCCACGAGGGCGCCGCCCTCCGCGCTCTCGAGCAGCGGCTCGAGCAGCGGAACCGCTTCGCGGGTGTCGCCGGCCTCGAGCGCGCGATTGGCCACGCGAATGACGGCCTCGGGCGGCGCCGCGGGCGGCAGCGCCGCGGCGTACGGGTTCGACGCCGGCTCGGGCGGCGGGCGCCCGCGCGGGCGCGGGCAGGGGGACACGGGCGGCAGGGGTGCGGGCTCGGCCGCGCGCGGCGTGACCGGAGCCGGAGTTGGAGCGGGTACGGGCAGGGTGGGCAAGGGTGCCGCTACCGGGGCGGCGGGTCTGCGCGGCGGGTCCTCGCGGTAGCTCACGACTCCGGTGCAGAGCAGGCTGAAGAGGCTGCGCTCCGTGTCCTCCGGCGGCAGCGGGATGAGGGCGACGAGGTCGCTCGCGCTGAGCGTCCCGTCGATCCGCGAGAGGACGAAGCCGTCGGTCGGCGTCAGCGTCATCTTCTGGGCCCGCAGCCGCGGGTCCGGCGAAAGCGTCAGGGCACGGCTCGTGTCGCCGAGCAGGCGGCGAACGAGCTCGGGATCGAAGACGCGCCGGGTCGCCTCCAGGATCACCTGGCCCATCGACTGGGGGCAGGCGAGGTCGTCGTCGAGGTTCGACTCGGCGAGCTCCTCGAACGAGAAGGAGGCGTCGGCCCGGTCGAGGGCGCTGAAGAGGATCTCGCGGACGTGGATGCCCACCGCCTCCGCGATCGACGCCGCGTCGAGGAGGCGCATCCCGGCCAGCACGTCGCCGAGGCGCCGGCGCTCGCCGAGGACGACGGCGACGGCGCGCTGCATGTCGTCGTGTGACAGGAGGCCGTAGCGCACGAGGACGTCGCCGAGGTGCTCTCCCTGCACGTCGCTCGTGCCGTGCAGCACCTGGCCCTTGAGGATCGTGAGGCTCTTGAAGCTGCCCCCGCACGAGAGGTGGAGCTGGCCGGTCTTGCCGCGGACGAACACCTCGCGCAGCAGCTCGAAGAGGCGGCTCGGGTCGTCCGCGCGCCGCGGCGGGGGCGGCGCGGCGGCCGGGCCGGGTCGAGCGGGCTCGACGAGGCAGGCCCGCAGCTCGGCCGCGAACTCGGCCGCGGACGCGTAGCGCTCCTCCGGGTCGCGGGCGAGCGCGCGCCGGAGGATCGGCAGGAACCGCCGGCGGTCCTCGTCCGAGGCGAAGACGATGTCGGGCTCCTCGTTGGCGATCCGGTACAGCGTGCGGCCGGGGTCGTCCGCGTCGAACGGCCGCTTCCCGGTGAGGAGCTCGCAGAGGACCGTGCCGGCGCTGAAGAGGTCGCTGCGCCCGTCGGGTCGTCCGCCGCGGACCTGCTCGGCCGACATGTACGCGAC
>JAXLRD010000111.1:0-18133 GCA_046331285.1 Vicinamibacteria bacterium | reverse complement strand
CGATCCGCGCGACCCGGCCCTGGAGGTCGAAGTCCGGGCGGGCCTCGAGCCGGACGGTGACGGGCTGGCCCTCGACGACCGGCCCGCCGTCCGCCTCGTCGACGAAGCCGTCGCCCTGCATCTCGGTGAGGTCGGGCAGGGAGAGCACGACCTCGCCGAACCACACCGAGTCGCCCACCTTCTTCTTCTCGTCGCGCCAGTTCGTACGGTAGACGACGATCCCGTCCTGCGGCGCGCGGATGTTCATCCGCTCGATCGTGTCGACGAGGGCCTCGACCCGCCCCCGCGCGCGGTCGCGCTGCTGGGACAGCGAGCGAAGCTCCGCGTCGGTGAGGGCCCGGGTGACGCGCCCCTCCGCGTCGAGGTTCTGCAGGTCGCGCTCGCGCCCCTGCTTGTCGAGCCGCGCCTTCTCGAGCTCGATGCGCTGCTGGACCTCGGGCGGGACGTCGGCCTTGAGGGCCGCGCGGCCGAGGTCGGCCTGCGCCTGGGCCTTCTGCTGATCGAGGTCGAGGAGCTTCATCCCGAGGTCGATCTGCTTCTGCTCGAGCTTCTTCTCGGCCTCGGCGAGCTCGGCCCGCTTCTCGGCGAGCTGCCGCTCGACGGCCTCGGTGTCGAGGCGCAGGACGCTCTCGCCCTTCTTCACGGCACTCCCCTCGGGGGCGAGGAAGGCGATCTTGAAGTCGACCTCGGAGACGGGCGGGACGCCGATCTCGGTGGAGCGCACGGCCGCGAGCTCGCCCTCGATGTCGACCGAGAGGACGAGGTCGGCCTTCTTCACCTCGATCGGAGGCGTGCCGGTCGAGCCCCCGGGCGCGCGCAGCGCGAGGAACACGAGCGCGGCGGCGGCGAGGACGAGCACCGGCCAGGCGCGTCGGAGGGCCGCGCGGAGGTCAGTCGAGCGCGACACGGTCGCCCTCCGCGAGGCCGGACTCGACGACGCACTCGACCGGCGTGCAGGCGGCGAGCCGCACGCTCGTTTCCGCCCCGCCCGGCCGTCGCACGAGCGGGCCCGCCTTCTCGAATCGGACCGCGCCGCGGGGGACGCTCAGCGCGCGCGGCCAGCTCCGCCGCACCACCTCGACCCGGACCGAGAGCCCGGGGCGCATCAGCGGATCCGTCTTCGCGAGCGAGACGCGCACGGCGAAGCCCGGCCTCGTGGACGAGGCGAAGAAGCCGCGGCCGCTGCTCTCGACCGCGACCGAGCCGATCTCCTCGACCTGTCCGGTGAACACCCGGTCGGGGTACGTGTCGAGGACGCAGCGCACGGGCATCGTCGGAGCGATGCGGCCGTGGTCGGCGTGGGCGAGGGCGGCCTGGACCTCCATCTCGGTCGGGTCGGGCATCGAGCCGATCGGGTAGCCCGGCCACACCGTGTCGCCCGGCTGGAGCTTGCGCGGGCCCTCGGGCCCCCACTGCCAGAAGTTGCCGACGAGGAAGATGCCCGCGCGCGGAGCGAGGAGCGACATGCTGCCGAGCGACTTCTCGGCCGCCTCGACCTCCCGCCGCGCCTTCTCCTCGACGGCGCGGGCGGCCGCGATGTCGGACCGGGAAGACACGACGTACGCCTCGCGCTCGAGCCGCGCCTTGTCGAGCGCGGCCTGCTTCTCGTGCCACGCCGCCTGGTAGCGCGCCCACTCGACCGCCGGCCGCAGCTCGCGGGGGACGACGGCGTCGATGCGGGCCTTCTCGGACTCGACGTCGGCCTTCTCGACCGCGACGCGCTTCCGCTCCGTCTCCGCCGCCGCCTGCCGCTCGCGGCTCTCGCGGTCGTTCTCGGCCTGCCGCAGCCGCAGGCGCCGCTCCTCGATCGTCTGGATGAGGCGCGAAGCGTCGAACTCGGCCACGCGCCCGCCCGCCGGGATCTCGGCCCCGTCGTCCGCCATCCAGCGGATCTGCAGCTCGCCCTCGCCCCGCGGCGTGATGAGCGAGACCGAGCGCACCGAACGCAGCTCGCCGCTGAGGAGAAAGACGTCCTCGACCGCGCGCGTCACGACCCGCGCCTCGCCGCGCCCCGGCGGAGCGCCGGCCGCCACACGGCCGCAGCCCGCGGCCGCGGCCACGAGAGCCGCGGCCACCAGCGGGACGATGGCGAGAGAGAGCACACGCCGGCTGGACAAGGAGGCCTCCGACCGACCGTCCGTCCACTATAGCGCCGGACACTGACTGGGTTGCAAGCGTTCATGCGGAAGGAGTTACGGCGAGCCAATTATTACTACGGCTCATGGAGGTAGTCAGAATCGTTACTGCCTCGGGAGTATCATGATCCGGCACGACAGGAGGCCGGCTCCGTGCCAAGACCGGCAAGCTACTTGGAGGCAGTGACCAGGCGGAGCCGCGTACTGTGCGCCGCCGCAGCCGTGGCCCTCTCGGGCGGATGGGTCGCGGTGTTCGCCACGAGCGGCTCCCGGCTGATGCACACCGGCGCCGTGCGCCCGATGTCGGCGCCTTCCGCCGCGCTCGTGGCGCTGCTCGGCCTCGCGACTTTGGTGGCCCTGACGGCCGGACGGCGCGGATACGTCCGAGCCGCCTGCGGTGTCGTCGCCATCGGAGTCGGAGCGACCGCGGCGCTCCTCGGCCGCGTCTCTGCCGCCTCACCCGCCCCGTCCACGGCCGCCGCCCTCGTCCTGCTCGCGGCCAGCCTCGTCGCGCTCGTGGCGGCGAGCCCGCCGAGAGTCATCCCCCGTCGAGTCGGCGGGGCACTCGCTCTCGCGGCCACGCTGGGCGCTCTCGCCATGGCGCTCGGGTACGCCGCCGGGCTCCACGAGGTGCTCGTGACGGCGATGCGGCCGATGTCCCCGTGGACCGCAGCCGCCCTCGCGCTGCTGGGATGCGCGCTCGCTCTGGCCCACGGAGTCGGGGACGCCGTGGCGCGCGCCGTATTCGGCGCCTCGTCGGGCGGAGCCGTCACCCCCCAGGAGCGCCGGCTTCGACGACAGCTCACGTGGAGCCTCGTCTTGCTGGCCGTGGCCCTCTTCGGCGGCGGAGCGTGGTACCTCCGGAGCCAGGTCGACCGCCGACGGATGGACGCCGGGGCGCGGCTGCTGGTCGTGGCGGAGAGCAAGAGCCGCCAGGTGTCGGAGTGGCGCCGCGAACGGATCGCCCAGGCACGCGCGCTCGGCGTCGTCCCCAGTCTCGCGGCGGCGGCCGCCGCGGGGCGCACGCCCGCCGCGCGGACCGAGGCGGCCCGCGTCCTCGCGGCCCAGGGCGGCGAGTCGGCCGCCCTGGTGGACACGGCGGGGGACCCGGTCGTCGGCGCACGACCGGACGCGGACGCCGCCGCTGTCGCGCGGCTCGCGATCGCGCGGCGGGACGTCGTCCTGTCGGACCTGCGGGCGGAGGGAGCGACCGCGGGGCGGCTGGACGTGGCCGCACCGGTGATCGCCGTGGACGGTCACGTCGCCGGAGCGGCGTGGCTGCGCGTGAACGCGGCCGAGCAGCTGTTCCCCCTCGTCTCCGGATGGCCGATGCCGAGCGACAGCGCGGACACCGCCCTCGTCCGCCGGGACTCCGGCGAGATCGTGGTCCTGAGCCCTCTGCGGCACCGCCCGCGGATGTCGTCGCTGCGGCTGCCGGCCGAGCAGCCCGGCTTCGCCCTGGTCGAGGCGGTGAAGGGCGTCGGCCGGGGCTCGAGGATGGGCCTCGACGAACGGGGGCTCCCGGTGCTCGCCGCCGCACGCGGCGTGCCCGGCACCGGCTGGATCGTCGTCACCCAGGTCGGCGCGGTCGAGGCCTTCCGACCGCTCGTCCGCGACGTGCGTCAACTGGCCTTCGGCGTCGCCCTCGTGACCGCCCTCGGCCTGCTGACCGCAGCCTTTCTCTGGAGACAGCAGCAGCACACGCTCGACGAGCGCCTCGCGCTCGGCATGCGCCACGCGAACGACGGGATCCTGCTGGTGGACGACTCGCTGCGGATCGCCGAGGCGAACGAGCGCGCGAGGTCGATGTACGGCTACAGCAGGGAGGAGATCCTCCGCCTGACGATCGCCGACCTGCGCGCCCCCCAGACCATGGCACAGATGCCGGACCAGCTCGCGCAGAGCGCGACGCCGGAGGGCACCGTCTTCGAGACGACGCACCGCCGCGCCGACGGCTCGACCTTCCCCGTGGAGATCAGCTCGCGGACGATCGAGAAGGGAGGCCGGACGTTCCGCTTCTCGATCCTCCGCGACATCTCGGAGAGGAAGGCCCAGGCCGCGCAGCTCGAGCGCCTCAACCGGATGTACCTCGCGCTCAGCCGGGTCAACGAGGCGCTCGTCCGCGCCAGCGACGCGCAGGCGCTGAAGCAGGAGGTGTGCCGCATCGTCGTCGAGGACGGAGGCTTCAAGCTCGCGAGCATCGCGGATCTCGACCCCGACGGCAGGCTCGTCACGCGCGCCTTCAGCGGGGAGATCCCCCGCCCGGACGGGCCGATGAACGGCCTCGACGGCGACCGCGACGAGTGTGGCGAGCCGACCGCGAGCGCGATCCGCGAGGGCCGGACGCGCGTCGAGAACCGCCTCCCCGACGGCACCTCGGCTGTCGGCGGCGAAGACCACGGCTCGCGGAACGGCCTGCGCTCGACAGCCGCCCTCCCCCTGCGTGTGCGCGGAGCCCTCGTCGGCGTCCTCGTGGTGGGCTCGGACCAGGAGGATTTCTTCAAGGAGACGGAGATCTCGCTTCTCGAGGAGACCGCGAGCGACCTCGCATTCGCCCTCGACGTCCTCGCGCGCGACAAGGAGAGGCACGCGGCTGAAGTCGCGCGGCAGCACAGCGAGGAACGCCTGCGCTACCTGGTCTCGGCGACGCCCGCCATCATCTACACCTGCCGGGCGAGCGACTTCCGGACGACGTTCGTGAGCGAGAACGTCGCGTCGATCCTCGGGTACGCGCCGCAGCAGTTCATCGACCACGCCGAGTTCTGGGCCGAGACGCTCCACCCGGACGACCGGGAGGGCGCGTTCGCCGCCGCGAACGACCTCACCGCCGAGCGACCGGTCGTGCGCGAGTACCGCTTCCGCCATCGCGACGGGACCTACCGCTGGATGCAGGACGAGCTGCACTTCGTCCCCGGCACGGTCGACCGTCCGGCGGAGTTCGTCGGCTGCTGGCTCGACGTGACCGCGCGCAAGGAGGTCGAGGGTGCGCTGCGGCAGCGCGAGGAGATCTTCGCGGCCATCGTCGCCCAGTCCGCCGATGCCGTCGCGCTCTTCGATCCGGCGACCGGACGCTTCGTGGAGTTCAACGAGACCGCCCACCGCTCGCTCGGGTACACCAGCGAGGAGTTCGCGAACATGGGCGTCGGCGACATCCAGGGCGAGCACTCGCCCGAGCAGATCGCGCGGAACGTCCAGGCCATCCGCGAGCACGGTCAGGCATCCTTCGAGACCCGGCACCGCCACAAGGACGGCTCCCTGCGCGACGCCCACGTGCGAGCCCGCCAGCTCGCTCTGCACGACCGGGCGTTCATGTCGGCGGTGTGGACGGACATCACCGAGAGGAAGCGGGCCGACAAGGCCCTTCGCGAGAGCGAGGAGCGCTACCGGCTCATCGCCGAGAACACGGGCGACATCATCTGGCTCTACGACCTCGCCGCGCAGCGGTTCACCTACGTGAGCCCCTCGGTGCGCGCGGTGCGGGGGCTCAACCCCGAGGACGTTCTCGGGTTGAGCCTCGAGGACGTGCTCAGCCCGGAGTCCTGGGCCCGCGCCTCGGGGTCCGTGCGGGCGAGGATCGAGGCGCTCGCGCGGGGCGACGCCTCGGCGCGGACCCAGACCGCGGAGTACGACCACCTCCACCGCGACGGCTCGGTGATCCCGACCGAGGTGGTGACCACGCTCCTGACCGACGACGCGGGGCGGCCGACCGCGATGCTCGGGGTGAGCCGCGACATCTCCGAGCGACGGCGGGCCGAGAACGAGGCCCGGCACCGGGAGTCGCTCCGACGCGTCGAGTCCGACGTGCGCAGCGCCGTGGCGGTCGCCGTGCGGGTCGAGGACGCCGCCCCGGCGGTCCTCAGGATCCTCGGCGAAGGGCTGGGCTTCGAGGCGGGCCTCGTGCAGGTGGTCGACCCCGGGAAGACGATGTTCGACACCGCGGGCGCGTGGCACGACAGCTCGCCCGAGGCGGCCCGGCTCGCCGAGGCCTGCGGGCCGCCGCTCCCGATCGCGGCGCACCCGCACCTCGCGCGCTTCGCCGAGTCGCCGGCGACGGTGTGGACCGACGACCTGCCAACCGTCGCGCGGCAGATGGCGAACCCTGGGGCGAGGCCGTGCTCGCCGGGCGCTTCGTCCGCAGCGCCGCGGTACCGCTGTCGAGCGGAGGGGAGCTGCTGGGCACCCTGGAGCTGTTCAGCCGCTTCGGCGGGAAGCCCGACCCGGACGCGGCGGCCGTCCTCGAGAGCCTCGCGGCGCCGCTCGGGCAGTTCCTGGCGCGGGCGCGGGCGCAGGCGGGCTGCAGGCCGAGAGTGCGCTCGCCGAGCGCGTCGCCAGCGCACCGTGCGAGCTGCGAGGCCTGAACGCGGCCCTCGCCCGCGCGAACCAGATGAAGGACGAGTTCCTCGCGTCCATGTCCCACGAGCTGCGGACCCCGCTCAACGCGATCCTCGGCCTCTCGGAGGCGCTCCAGGAGAACGTCTACGGCCCGCTCCAGCCGCGGCAGAGCGAGGCCCTGCGCACCGTGGAGGAGAGCGGGCGCCACCTGCTGGAGCTGATCAACGACATCCTCGACCTCTCCAAGGTCGAGGCCGGCAAGCTCGTCCTCGAGACGGCCGACACCCCGCTCGGCCCCGCGTGCCAGGCGGCGCTGCGGCTCGTCCGGGGAGCGGCGCAGCAGAAGCACCTCGCCCTCGAGACGGCGATCGTGCCGGAAGAGATCGAGGCGCACGTCGACCCGCGGCGGTTCAAGCAGATCGTCGTCAACCTCCTGTCGAACGCGGTCAAGTTCACCCCCGAGGGCGGCCGCGTCGGCCTCGAGGTGCGGCGAGACGGGGAAGCCTGGGTGAGGGTCGAGGTCTGGGACACGGGGATCGGCATCCCGAAGGAGGACCTGCCGCGGCTCTTCCAGCCGTTCACCCAGCTCGACAGCCGGCTCTCCCGCCAGCACGCCGGCACCGGCCTCGGCCTCGCCCTCGTGCGGCGGCTGGCCGGGCTGCACGGCGGCGGCGTCTCGCTCGAGAGCGAGCCCGGCCAGGGCACCCGCGTGAGCGTGCGCCTGCCGGCTCACGGGGCCACCACGAGCCCGAGCGCGCCGCGACCGGACACGGAGGCCGCGCGGCGCACCCTGCGCCGCATCCTGGTGGTGGAGGACGAGCCCGCGACGGCGGCCCAGATCGCGCGGTACCTCGAGGAGTCCGGCCACGAGGTCGTGACGATCGACCACGGCCGGCCGGCCCTGCCGACCGCGATCGAGTGGCGGCCCGACGTGATCCTCCTCGACCTGCTCCTGCCCGACGTGTCCGGCTGGGAGGTGCTCGCCGCGCTGAAGGCGGACAGCCGCTCGCGCGCCATTCCGGTGGTGATCTCCTCGGTCGTGGAGGACCACGCCCGGGCCGTCGGCTACGGTGCCTTCGCCACGCTGACGAAGCCGATCCGGCGGGGAGACCTCGCCGAGGTCCTGGGCCGCGTCGCCGTGCGGCGGGCCGAGGCGCCGACGGAGGCGGACGAACGGGCGCCGGGAGAGCCGCCGCTCGTGCTGCTCGCCGAGGACAACGAGGCGAACGTTCGGATGGTCCGGGACTACCTGGAGGCCCGGGGCTACCGCGTCGCGGTGGCGGGCGACGGCGAGGCGGCCGCGGCGATGGCCGCCGAGCTGCGGCCGGCGCTCGTGCTCATGGACGTGCAGATGCCCCGGGTGGACGGGCTCGCGGCGACGCGCCTCATCCGCGCCAACCCCGGGACGGCGCGGACGCCGGTGGTGGCGCTGACGGCGCTCGCGATGCCGGGCGACAAGGAGCGCTGCCTCGAGGCGGGCGCCGACGCGTACCTGTCGAAGCCGGTGCGGCTCGGAGAGCTCGGCGCCCTGGTCGACTCGCTCGCGGGCCGGGCGAGCTGACCGTGGGCGCGACGGCGGAGCGCGGCGCGGAGCGGCTGCCTCGGCGGTGGATCGCGGCGACCCTCCTCGGGACCGCCGCCGCGTACGCCGCCGGCGCCGCCTGGCTCCTCCTCTCTCACCGTCCGGCGCTCCATCGCCAGGCCCTCGCGTCGTGGGAGCGCGAGCTCGGGGCGCGGGCCGAGATCCGCCGGCTGTCGCTCGAGAGGTGGATCGCGGGCGACGTGGGCACGGCGCGGACGATCGCCGCCAATCCCGGGGCCCTCGCCGCCGCCGAGGCGCGCCTCGCGGGACGCCCGTCCCGGGCGAGCGAGTCGCACCTCGCCGACGAGCTCGCCGTCGCGGTTCGCCAGCTCGGCTATCGCTCGGCCGCGCTCCTCGACGCCCGTGGCGACCTCATCGCCCACGCCGGACGCGGGGCCGACGGCTTCTGGCCGGAGGCGGCGACGCGGGCGATCGCGGACGGAACGGCCGCCGTCTGCTTCGCGCACGGAGCGGACGGAGCGGTCGTCGCATACGCGGTCGCGCCCCTGCGCGGCGCGGGCGGTCGGAGTCGGCGCGTGCCTCCTCACCCGGGATCGCGGCGGTGTGGGTCTACCCGATCCTCGCGAGCGCGGTCGCCGCGCGGCGGCAGCGGCGAGGCCGAGCTCTTCGCGCAGGCCGAGGGCGGCCCTCGTTCCCCTCTCGCCCCTCGCCGGAGGACGCCTCGCTCCGCGCGGCGGCGGGCGCCCGAGAGACGCCGCGCGCAGCCCCGCCGCGGACGCGGTCGCGGGGGTCGAGCGCTTCGGCGAGTACCAGGAAGAGGACGGCCGGCCCGTGCTCGCGACCACCCGGTCGCTGAACGGCGGCGCGTGGGGGCTCGTCGTCGAGGTCGACGCGGCGGAGGCGCTCGCCCCGCTGCGGACGGAGCTCCGCCGCTCCGCGGCCCTCTACGCCGCCCTCCTCGGCGTCCTCGGCCTGGGCGCGCTGCTCTTCGTGCGCGCGGTCGGCGTCTCGCAGTCGACGGCGCTCGCCGAGAGGAACGCCCAGGTCGCCGTCCTGCTCGAGCAGGCCAACGACCCCATCCTCGTGCTCACGCTCGACGGGCGGATCGTGGGCTCGAACCGCCGCGCGCAGGAAACCTACGGCCGCAGCGAGGCGGAGCTCCTCGGGCTGACGAGCGTCGACCTGCGCCCCGCGGGCGACGCGAGGGAGGCGGCGGCCGCCCTGCGCCGGATCGTCGAGACGCGGGGCCTCGTCTTCGAGGCCGTCCACCGGCGAGCCGACGGAACGGAGTTCCCGGTCGAGGTCAGCGCGAGGATCACGCGCTGGGGCCACGACGACGCGGTGGTGGCGATCGTGCGCGACGTCTCCGAGCGGCACCGGGCGGAGGCGCAGATCCGCCGGCTGAACCGCGCGCTCACGACGCTCTACCGCGTGCAGGCCGCGATCGTCCGCGCGCGCGCGCGCCAGCCGCTCCTCGACGAGGTGTGCTCGATCTTCGTGGAGACGGGCCAGGCGACGCTCGCGTGGATCGCGACGGTCGACGCGGACGGGAGCGGACGGATCGTGGCCGCGGCCGGGACGGACCCGAGCCACCCCGTTGGTCCCCGCGGCGAGAGCGTCTTCGCCGGCAGCCCGACGACCCGGGCCGTCGCGAGCGGGGAGACGGTCGTGCACCAGGACGACGGGAGCGCGGTCGAGCCGGGCTCGTGGCGCGAGCGCTACCGGGAGGCGGGCCTGCGCAGCGTCGCCGCCTTCCCGCTCCGCACGGGCGAGCGTGTCACCGGCGCGCTCACGGTCGGCACGGGCGAGGCGGCCTTCTTCGGCCAGGAGGAGGCGGCTCTCTACGAGGAGCTCGTCGCCGGCCTCGGGCTCGCCCTCGCGTCGTTCGACGCGGAGGCGGCGCGCGAGCGGCTCGCCGCCCGCCACCGCGTCGAGCAGGACGCGCGGCGCGCGGTCGCCGACGCGGCCGACACCGCGGCCGGCGTCGAGGCGCTCCTCGCCGTCCTCGGCGCGGGACTCGGCTTCGAGGTCGGCGTCCTGCGCACGCTCGACCCATCCCGGCGCGTCCTGCGCACGACCGGCCGGTGGCACGACGGGAGCGAGCGGGGGCGGCGCTTCGCGGACGCCCTCGCCGCGGACACCCCGCTCGAGGCGAGCCCCGTCGCGCCGCGCCTCTCGGGCCACGCGGTGACCTGGGTCGAGGACGTCGCCGAGCTCGCGACCGAGAGGAGCCGGGGCATCGTCGAGCGGGCGCTCGCCTGCGGCATCTCGACCTGCGTCGCCGTGCCGCTGGTGAGCGAGTCGCAGACCCTGGGCTACCTCGCCCTCTTCACCTCGGCGCGGCGGGCGCCGGACGCCGACGTCGCGGCGGTCCTCGAGAGCCTCGACGCGCCGGTCGGGCAGTTCCTCGGCCGCGCCCGGGCCGAGGCGGAGCTGCGGGCCGAGCGCAACGCCCTCGCCGAGCGCGTGGCCGAGCGCACGGCCGAGCTGCGCGAGGTGAACGCCGAGCTCCTGCGGGCGAGCCGCATGAAGGACGAGTTCCTCGCCTCGATGTCGCACGAGCTGCGAACGCCCCTCAACGCGATCCTCGGGCTGGCCGAGGCGATCCAGGAGGGCGTCTACGGTCCGCAGAGCACGGGCCAGGCGCGGGCCCTGCAGACGATCGAGGAGAGCGGCCGCCACCTGCTCTCGCTGATCAACGACGTGCTCGACGTCTCGAAGATCGAGGCGGGCAAGCTGACGATCGACGTCGCTCCGCTCGAGGCGGCGCCCGTGTGCGAGTCGGCCCTGCGCCTCGTGAAGGAGTCGGCCCTGAAGAAGGGCATCGCACTCGAGAGCGCGGTCCTTCCGGGGCTCGCCCTGCGGGCCGACTCGCGGCGGCTCAAGCAGATGCTCGTCAACCTGCTCTCGAACGCCGTGAAGTTCACGCCGCGGGATGGCCGGGTCGGACTCGAGGCGGCCACGGACGGGGACTGGGTCCGCTTCACCGTCTGGGACACGGGCGTCGGCATCGCCTCCGAGGACGTGCCTCGGCTCTTCCAGCCCTTCACCCAGCTCGACAGCCGCCTCGCGCGCGAGGCGACGGGCACCGGCCTCGGCCTCGCGCTCGTGAGGCGCCTCGCGCAGCTCCACGGGGGCGGGGCGAGCCTCGAGAGCGAGCTCGGCCGGGGCACGCGCGTGACCGTGCGGCTTCCGGCCGGCCTCGGCGAGGCGACCGCGCCGGCCCCGATGCCGCCCGCGGCCCTGCCGCCGTCGCCCGCCGGCCCGGCCGCCGGAGGCGACTACACGCTCCTGCCGACGGCGCGCCGGCCGCTCGTGCTCCTCGCCGAGGACAGCGAGGCGAACGTCCAGACCTTCGGCGACTACCTGCGCAGCGTCGGTTTCGACGTGATCGTCGCCCGCGACGGCGAGCAGGCCGTCGCGCTGGCGGTCGAGCGCCGGCCGGCGGTGATCCTCATGGACGTGCAGATGCCGCGGGTCGACGGGCTCGAGGCCACGCGCCGCATCCGGGCGATCGCGGGCTTCGACGCGGTGCCGATCGTGGCCCTCACCGCGCTCGCGATGACCGGGGACCGCGAGCGCTGCCTGGCGGCGGGCGCGAGCGCCTACCTCGCCAAGCCGGTCCGTCTCCGCGAGCTCGGAACGCTCGTCGCGTCTCTCTCCCGCCATGCCGCCTGACCCGCTCCCCGTCGAAAGGACCCCACGATCGTGCCTGCCTGCCTGATCGCCCTCACCCCCGCCGCGAGGCGGGCCCTCGGCGGGGACCGGTGCGAGATCGCCCGCTACCCGTTCCGCGTCGGACGCGAGTGCCGCCGCCCGGGTGGCAGCGGCTCCCGGGACCGCCCCGAGCGCCGGAGCCCGGACGCCCAGGGGATCAACGACGTCTACCTCGACGACGCGGGCCGCAACGGCATCGACGTCTCGCGCGAGCACTTTCAGATCGAGCACGGGTCGGAGGGCCACACGCTCGTGGACCGCTCCAGCGCGTGCGGCACGATCGTCGAGGGCCGGCTGGTCGGCGGCGACCGCACGGGGGGCCGCGCCGCCCTGCGCGACCACGACGTCATCGTGGTCGGCAGCCAGGAGTCGCCCTTCGTCTTCAAGTTCCGCGCCGGCTAGCGCGGTCGACCGCGACGGGCCGCGCCGCGCTCGGTCCGGGCCGCGAGTAGTACACTTTCGAGGCGACGGCCGAGGAGCTCGGCCGGGGCGCCGGCCGGAGGATCCATGGCCCACGAGAAAGATCAGCCCGAGCGTCCCCCCTCCGCGACGAGCGAACGCTCGATGACCGCCCGCGTCCTCGTCGTCGAGGACGACCTCGGCCTGCTCGAGGTCTACGGCGACACCCTGCGCGACAACGGGTTCGACGTCGAGACCGCGGTCGACGGCACGAGCGCCCTCGCCGCCCTCGAGAAGGGCTCCTTCGACGTCGTCCTGAGCGACGTCGTCATGCCGGGCCTCACCGGCGTCGACCTCCTGCGCTCGGTGCGGGCGAAGGACCTCGACCTGCCGGTCCTCCTCATCACCGGGAGCCCGTCGATCGACACCGCGGTCCAGGCCGTCGAGATGGGGGCGCTGCACTACCTCCTCAAGCCGGTGGCCACCGCCGACCTCGTCCGCTCGATCCGCAACGCCGCGCGGCTCAAGCAGCTCGCCACCGCCAAGCGCGAGGCGCTGCGCTACCTCGGCGACGCCCGCGCGATGGGCGACCGGGCCGGGCTCGAGGCCGTCTTCGGGCGCGCCCTGGCGCAGCTGCACATGGTCTACCAGCCGATCGTCCGCACGCGCGACGGCTCCGTCTTCGCGTGGGAGGCGCTCCTGCGCACGCGGGAGGCGGCGGTGGCCGGCCCGCAGGCGTTCCTCGAGCTCGCCGAGCGGCTCGGCCGGCTGGGCGAGCTCGGCCGGCGCATCCGCGCGAGCGTCGCCCACGCGGCGGCGCAGACGAAGGGCACCGTCTTCTTCGTCAACCTCCACCCGGACGATCTCCTCGACCTCGCCCTCTACGACCCGAAGGCGCCGCTCACCGAGTGCGCCTCCGAGATCGTCCTCGAGATCACGGAGCGCAGCTCGATCGAGGCGATCGGCGACGTGCGCGAGCGGATCGCGCGCCTGCGCGACCTCGGCTTCCGCCTCGCGGTCGACGACCTCGGCGCGGGCTACGCCGGGCTCACGAGCTTCGCCGCCCTCGAGCCGGAGTTCGTGAAGCTCGACCGCGGCCTCATCAGCGGAATCCACGAGGAGCAGATCAAGCGGAAGCTCGTCGGGTCTCTCATCCAGGTGAGCCACGACCTCGGCCTGTCGACGATCGCCGAGGGCATCGAGCAGCCGCAGGAGCGCGACGTCCTCGTCGACCTCGGCTGCCACCTCATGCAGGGCTTCCTCTTCCGGCGCCCGGAGGAGTGGCCGTTCGGGGACGAGAGCCTCGCGTCGGTGAACGGGATCTAGCCGTCCGCGCCCGCCCCGGGCGGGTCCGTCTCAGGCCGCGCGGGGGCCGCCGTAGCGCAGGGTCAGGATCGTGATGTCGTCCGACTGCGGCGCGCTCCCGGCGAAGTCGCGGACGGCCGAGCGTACCGCGGCGTTCACGTCGGCCGGCGAGGGCGAGGCCACGCCGGCGACCGCCGCCAGCAGCCGTTCGAGGCCGAACAGGTCGCCCCCCTCGTCGAACGCCTCCCCGACGCCGTCGGTGTAGGCGAGGATCGCCTCGCCCGGCGCCAGGCGGACGGCGTTCACCGGGAAGGCCACGTCCTCGAGAAGGCCGAGGACGGGGCCGCCCTCGGCCGGGAGGGGCGCGGCCGCCATGCCCGGCGCGAGCCGCAGCGGCGCGTCGTGACCCGCGCAGGCGAAGGTGAGATCACCGGTCGGGACGTCGAGCCAGCCGCAGACCGCGGTCACGTACATGCCGGCGTCGTTCTCGCGCACGATGCCCCGGTTCACCTCGACGAGGATCTCGGCCGGATCGCCGCGGCGCGCGGACCACGCCTCGAAGAGGGCCTTCGCCCGCGCCATGAAGAGGGCGGCCCCGACGCCCTTTCCGGAGACGTCGGCCACCAGCCAGAAGACGCGGTCCCCCACCCGGCGGTGGTCGTACAGGTCGCCGCCCACCGCCCGGGCCGGCTCGAGCACCGCGGCGAGCTCGTAGCCGTCGGCCGGGCCCCCGTCGGTCGGGTGGGGCAGCATGTCCATCTGGATGCGCCTCGCCACCCGCAGCTCGCCCTCGAGCCGCTGCTTCGCCGCGGTCGTCGCCTCGAGGTCGTGGACGTAGCGGCGCAGGGCGTCGCGCATCTCCCGGAAGGCGCTCGCGAGGGCGCCGAGCTCGTCGGCGCCGCGCGGTGTCGGCAGGTCCGCCTCGAGGTTGGCCGCGAGGCCGCGGGCGGCGTCGGCGAGCTGCCGCAGGGGCGCGGTGAGCCGCCGCGACAGCAGGACGACGACGAGGGCGAGGAGGAGGAGGCCGAGGAGGCCGAGCGCGGCCTGGATCTCGCGCAGGCGGGCGACGCCCGCCATGAGCTCCTCCTCCGGGTAGAAGACGCCGAGCGACCAGCCGGCGGCCCCGATCGGCTGGTAGAGCATCCGCCCGCGGCGGCCCTGGATCTCGATCGGCTGGAAGCCGCGCTGGCCCGAGAGCATCTGCCGGACGAGCGGCTCGAGCTGCGGGCGCTGGTCGGCGGGCAGCTGCTCGACGAGGGGGCGGCGGGCTCCGAGGAATCCCTGGTCGTGCGAGAGGGCGAGGATCCGCCCCTCCGACGAGAGGACGAGGGCGCGGCCGGTCCGGCCGAGGCGCACGTCGCGCACGATCGCCTCCAGCCAGTCGAGGCGGACGTCGGCCGTCGCGATCCCGCGCAGCCGCCGGGTCGGGCCCTCGCCGCGGAAGAACGGCACCGCGTAGGTGACGAGGGCGGCGTCGCTCGCGCCGGTGTCGAGGTACGGCTCCGACCACGCCGGGCGGCCGGCCCGGGCCGGGACCGTGTACCAGTCGCGCTTGACGTAGTCGTAGCCGGGCGCGGCGAGGTCGACGGCCTTCAGCTCCTCGGGCCGCTCGGAGCGGCCGTAGACGTACGGCGCGAACAGCTCGCGGCCGTGCGCCTCGTCCGGGGCGTAGGCCGCGGCCGCGCCGTAGATGTCCTGCTCGTTGGCGACGAAGCGGCGGAGGAGGCTCTCCGTGGCGCCGGGCTTGAGCTCGAGCGTCTCGAGCGCGGCGGCGAGAAGCTCGGCCGACTCCTCGACCGCGGAGAGCACGACGCGGATCCGGTTGGCGAGCCGCTCGGCCGCCTGGCCGGCCTGCTGCTCGGCGGCGTCGAACGCGGTGCGCCGCGCGACGGCGTTCGACACGACGAGCGTCGCCACGAGGACGGCGCCGCTCGCGAGAACGGTCCAGAAGATGAGCCGCGTCGTCAGGCTTCGGAAGGCCACCGGTCTCGATTCTAGCGGGCGCCGTGCGGCGCGGGCGCGAGGAGGGCAGAATACACCGGCCGCGCCGGCGGGGGCGGCCCGTCCCGGAAGGAGACCCACGAGCCCATGAACGCCCGGCCCCTCCTCTACGCCATGCTGGTCTTCGTCCCGGTGAGCTTCTGGCTCGGGCTCACCCACGCCTCGCCGACGGCCGTCTTCGTCGTCTCGTGCCTCGCGGTCCTGCCCCTGGCGGGCCTCATGGGCGAGGCGACCGAGCACCTCGCCCACCACTCGAGCCCCGCGGTCGGCGGGCTCCTGAACGCGACCTTCGGCAACGCGGCGGAGCTGATCATCGGCTTCATGGCCCTCCGCGCCGGCGAGACGGAGATCGTGAAGGCCTCGCTGACCGGCTCCATCCTCGGCAACATGCTGATGGTCCTCGGGCTCGCGATGTTCGTGGGCGGGCTGCGGCACAAGGAGCTGCGCTTCAGCCGGATGGCCGCCGAGACGGGCAGCGGCATGATGGTGCTGGCGACGGTCGCCCTCGTGATCCCGGCCATCTACGCCGCGGTCACGGAGCACCGCGAGCCGGAGCACCTCGAGTCGATCAGCCTCGACATCTCGATCGTGCTGATCCTCACCTACGTCGCGAGCCTGCTCTTCTCGCTGTGGACGCACCAGAAGCTCTTCGCCCCGCCCGAGGGCCACGAGCGGGCCGACGAGGCGCCCGCCGGCAAGCCGTGGTCGCTCGCGCGGAGCCTCGTGGTCCTTCTCGCCGCCGCCGTCCTCGTCGGCTTCGTGAGCGAGCTCCTCGTCGGCGCGATCCACGAGGCGGGCGAGGCCCTCGGCCTCGGCAAGGTGTTCATGGGCGTCGTCGTGATCGCGGTCATCGGCAACGCCGCGGAACACTCGACGGCGGTGCTGATGGCGGCAAAGAACAAGATGGACCTCGCGTTCGGCATCGCGATGGGCTCGTCCATGCAGATCGCCCTCTTCGTGGCGCCGGTGCTCGTCATCGCGGGCCACCTGATCGGCCGGCCCCTCGGCCTCGAGTTCACCCTCCTCGAGGTGGCGGCGGTGATGCTCTCCGTGATGGCGGTCGCGCAGCTCGCCAACGACGGGCGGACGAACTGGTTCGAGGGAGCGCAGCTCCTCGCGATCTACACGGTCCTCGCGATCGCGTTCTTCTACATCTAGTCTCCCGGCCCCGCGAGGAGAGACCGCGCGGGCGGTCAGAAGCGCTTGGCGTAGGAGGCCTTGAAGAAGAGGCCGCGGCGGGTCGTGAGGTAGTCGCCCCGGCCGGGGAGCCAGCCCGTCCCGTCCCAGCCGCGCTCCTCGACGAGCGAGCCGTACCCGGCGTAGGCGACGGTGCCCGGCACCGGCTCGAAGGAGGCGAGGACGTCGGTCAGGACGCGCTTCGCGTCGGAGTCGAAGCGCACGATGCCGCGCAGCGCGAAGCGGCGGTCGAACTGGTAGGTCGTCCGCAGGTTGAGGACGTCGACCCGGAAGACGCGCCCGCTTCCGTCGCGGTCGAGCTGGTAGCGTTCCCAGGACACGTTCTGGCTGAAGCTCGCGCCCGGCTGCACGGTCACGCCGAGCGAGTGCGACCAGGACGGGCCGACGAAGGGCTCCTCCGCGTCGTAGTAGACGCTGCGGCCGAGCTCGGCCCGGGCCTCCACGTTCAGCCAACGCAGGAGCTGGCCGCCGGTCATCACGCGGGTCTGGCGCGTCGGGAACTCGTGCCCGGCCCACGGCTCGATCGCCCGGAAGGTGTCGATGCGGAAGTAGGCCTGGCGGGTGAAGTTCGCCCGGAGGCCCACGAGGCCGAGGCGGATGTCGCCTCCCTGCACCCGGTCGCGCCCGACGCGGGTGAAGACGAAGGGCTGCACCTTCTTGATCCAGCCGTGCTTCTTCTCGTCGGGGTAGAGGTTCACCTGGGCGAAGGACCAGTTCGCGGTCGTCCCGGTCTGGTTGTAGAAGGCGGTGTCCATCCGGAAGTCGCGGTCGTAGTGCTCGGTCTGGCTCGCCGCGGTGAAGCGCTTCGTGTCGTAGACGTAGAAGGCCTGGGCCGCGACGCCGCGCGAGGCGTCCCGGCCGTCCGGCGAGAGCGACCGCGACGCGAGGAACGTGCCGCTGAGGCTGTGGGCGCCCCGCTTGAGGGAGAGGTCGCCGCCGAGGACGCGGTTGTGCCCCGCCGCGAGCTCGGTGTCCGTGGCGATCGCTCCGACGTAGCTGCCGTTGCCGAGGCCCCACGTCGCGCGGCCGACGAGGAACGTCTGGCGCTTCCCCTGCACGAGGGGATCGGCGTCGAGCGCGCGGCCGGGCGCCTCGTCGGCGGCGGCGAGGGTCGCGAAGGAGACGCGTCCGGCCGTCCCCGAGCTCTTGGCGCCCCACACGGGGTCGACGATCTTCCGCGTGTGGACGGCCGTCCGCATGTTCCCGTCGCCCCCGGTCCCCGCGAGCTCGAAGGTGCCGAGGCCCTCCATGAAGAAGGGCCTCTTCTCCGAGTAGAAGACCGGATAGCGCTGGTTCACCTCGACCTGGAAGGCGTCCGACTCCACCTGGCTGAAGTCCGGGTTGGCCGTGGCCTCGACGGTGGCCGTCGACGTGACGCCGTACTTCACGCTCGCCCCGAGCTGGGGCTCCGACTCCGCCTTCGCGAAGGAGGCCGGGGTCGCGCGGTCCTGGTTCCACGCGTAGGTCGCGCTCGGCACGACCTCGAGCGCGAGCGGCCGGCGGA
>JAXLRD010000110.1:0-18245 GCA_046331285.1 Vicinamibacteria bacterium | reverse complement strand
CCTGCAGGCGCGCCGATTCACCGCGGACACCGACGAGGAAGGAGCGGCCTACGAGCACCTCGCCTGACCGCCTCCCGCCCGCTCTGCCGTCGATGTGGCGGCTGCTGAAGCTGGGCTATCGCCACGAGCCCGGGATGATCCTGGCCTCCGGCCTCCTCGCCCTCGTCTCCGCCGTCCCCGCCGCGCTTCTCGCCCTCTGGATCAAGTGGCTCGGCGAGGGCGTCCTCGCGCGGGATCCCCGGCGGGCCCTCTTCCCGGCCCTCCTCATCGGCGTGACGGCCACCCTCACCTGGTTCCTCGGCGTCGTCTACGGGCGCGTCCAGCGGCGCTTCCGCGACCGGGTGACGATCGCCCTCGAGGCGCACGTGGCCCGCCTCCAGGCGACGATCCCGACGATCGCGCACCAGGAGCGGCCGGCCTACCTCGACCGGCTGTCGGTGCTGCGGGACCAGATCTTCGTCCTCGACCACATGTACATGTCGCTCTTCTCCACCGCCGCGTGGATCCTCCGGCTCGGGGTCGCGGCCGGCCTCCTCCTCTCGGTCCACCCGGCCCTCGCCCTCCTCGTCCTCGGCGCGGTCCCGACGGTGCTCAGCTCGAGCTGGCGGCCGGGCGTCGAGCAGGCCACCGAGGAGAAGGTCGCCGCCTCGGGCCGGCTCGCCCGGCACCTCTTCGTCATCGCGACGACAGCCGCCCCGGGCAAGGAGGTCCGCGTCACGGGGATCGGCTCCCGGCTCGTCCGCGAGCGGCGCGCCGCGTGGGACCGCTGGTACGCGCCCGTCGCGCGCGCCCGGGCGGTGAGCGCGGCCTGGCACGCCGTCGGATGGGCGGTGTTCGGAGCCTCCTACGTCGGCGCCGTCGTCTTCGTCGCGACGGGGCTCCGGGCTCCGACGGGCGACGTGCTCCTCGTCCTCGCCGCCGGCGGCCAGATCTCCTTCTATCTCAGCGCCACGGTCGGTGAGATCGGCTTCCTGCGCGGCATCTGGCTGGACGGATCGCGGCGTCTGGCGTGGCTCGAGGACTATGCGGCGGCTCAGGCGGCGGCCGCGGACGAGCCCGCGCCCGAGACTCTCCGCGACGGCCTGCGCTTCGAGGGCGTGTCCTTCGCCTATCCCGGCACCGACCGGCTCGTCCTCGATTCGGTCGACCTCCACCTTCCGGCCGGGTCGGTGGTCGCGCTCGTGGGCGAGAACGGCGCGGGCAAGACGACGCTCGTGAAGCTGCTGGCCCGCCTCTACGAGCCCTCGTCGGGCGCGATCCTCGTCGACGGGCAGCCGCTCGCCCGCATCCGCGCCCACGAGTGGCGCGCGCGGCTCGCCGGGGCCTTCCAGGACTTCTTCCGCTTCGAGCTGCCGGCCCGCGATTCCGTGGGCGTCGGCGACGTGCCGCGCATCGGCGACGAGCGGGCCGTCCGCGCCGCGGTCGAGCGGGCGGGCGCCGCCGACGTCGTCGACCGGCTGCCGCGCGGCCTCGACACCCAGCTCGGGCCGACCTGGCCGGAGGGAGTCGAGATGTCCTTCGGGCAGTGGCAGAAGCTCGCCCTCGCCCGCGGCTTCATGCGCGAGCGGCCCCTTCTCGTCGTCCTCGACGAGCCGACCGCGGCCCTCGACGCCGAGACCGAGCACGCCCTCTTCGAGCGCTACGCCGCGGCCGCACGCGCGGCGAGCGGGCCCGGCGGCAACGGCGCCGTGACGCTCCTCGTCTCCCACCGCTTCAGCACGGTCCGCATGGCCGACCGCATCGTCGTCCTCGGCGGGGCCCGCGTCGCCGAGACGGGGACCCACGACGAGCTGATGGCCCGCGGCGGCCCCTACGCCCAGGCCTACTCGATCCAGGCGGCCGCCTACCGCTGAGGCGCCGGGGCGCGCCTCTTGACAGGTGTCAAACAAGCGTTTGATACTGCTGTTTGAAGGAGCGTCATGCCCCGCAAGAAGATCCTCGGCCTCCTCGTGCCCGTCCTTCTCGCCGGCGGCGCCGTCCTCGCCTTCGTCCAGGCTCGCGGCGGAACCCTCGTCCTCACCGGGGTCGTGACGACGAACGACGTCGTCGTCAGCCCCCAGGTCGGGGGGCAGGTGTCGCAGCTCCTCGTCGCGGAGGGCGACGCGGTGAAGAAGGGCCAGCTCCTCGCCGTCCTCGCTCCGGACGAGCTGCGGGCCGAGAACGCCTACTACGCGCAGAGCGCGGCGTCCGTGTCGGCCCAGGTGCAGGCCTCGGAGGCCGACCTCCGGTTCCAGGAGCGCCAGAGCGCGGAGCAGATCCGCCAGGCCGGGTCGAACCTGGCCGCCACCGAGGCCCAGGCCGCCGCCGCCGCCGCGGAGCGCGAGCAGGCTCGTCTCACCTACGAGCGGGCCCGCGGGCTCTCGGGCCAGGGCGTCGTGTCTCCCCAGGACCTCGACCAGGCGAAGGCGGCGGCCGACGCCGGCCAGGCGAAGCTCGAGGCCCTCGAGCGCTCGATCGAGGCCCAGCGCGCCGCGCTCGCCCTCGCCCGGGCGACGGCCGAGCAGGTCCAGGTGAAGCGCAGCCAGCTTCGCACGAACGAGCACCTCCAGCAGGCCGCCGCGGCCCAGAGCGCGCGGGCGGACGTGAGGCTGCGGTACACGGAGCTGCACGCCCCGATCGACGGGGTCGTGGACGTCCGCGCCGCCCGGGCCGGGGAGTACGTGGCGGCCGGCCAGGCCGTCCTCACCCTCGTCAACCCCGACGACCTCTGGGTCCGCGTCGACGTCGAGGAGAGCTACATCGACCGCGTGGCTCTCGGCGACCGGATGACGATCCGCCTCCCGTCGGGGCAGGAGCGCCAGGGCACGGTCTTTCATCGCGGCGTCGACGCGGGCTACGCGACGCAGCGCGACGTCAGCCGGACGAAGCGCGACATCCGCACCTTCGAGGTCCGGCTGCGGGCCGACAACGCCGACCGCCGTCTCGCCGTCGGCATGACCGCGTACGTCCTCTTCCCCGTCCGATGAGCGCGATCGAGGTCGACGGGATCTTCAAGTCCTTCGGGACGTTCGTCGCGGTGAAGGGCGTCAGCTTCCGCGTCGAGGAGGGCGAGATCTTCGGGCTCCTGGGGCCGAACGGCGCCGGCAAGTCGACGCTCATCCGGATGCTGACGACCCTCCTGCCCCCGACGTCGGGGACGGCCCGCGTGAACGGCTTCGACGTCGTGGCGCAGCCGAACGAGGTGCGGCGCGCCATCGGGGTCATCCCCCAGGCGATGACGAGCGACCTCGAGCTGAGCGTCGAGGAGAACCTCCTCATCTACGCCAAGCTCTACGGCGTGGGCCGCCCGCGGCGCGAGCGGCTCATCGACTCCCTCCTCGACGCGGTGGAGCTCACCCAGTGGCGCGCGGCCCCGGTGAAGAACCTCTCGGGCGGCATGCGGCGCCGGGTCGAGATCGCCCGCGGCCTCGTCCACGAGCCGCAGATCTTCTTCCTCGACGAGCCGACGACGGGCCTCGACCCGGTCTCGCGGGTCGCCGTGTGGGAGATGCTGCGCCGCATCAAGGCCGAGCGGCGGCTCACCATCCTCCTCACGACCCACTACATGGACGAGGCCGACCGGCTGTGCGACCGGATCGCGATCGTGGACCACGGGGAGCTGAAGGCGCTCGACTCGCCGCTCAAGCTGAAGGCGTCGATCGCCGGCAGCACGGTTCTCGACGTGAGCTTCGGCTCGGTCCCCGACGCGTGGCTGGCGACCCTCGCCGCCCTGCCCCACGTCGAGAGCGTCACGGGCCACGACGAGGTCTTCCGACTGTCGACCGGCAACGGCCCCGAGACGACGATGGCCCTCATGCAGGCGGCGGCCGGCGCCGGCCTGTCGGTGCAGTCGCTGTCGGTGCAGAGCACGACCCTCGACGACGTCTTCGTCCATTACACCGGCCGCGGCCTGCGCGACGCGCTGCAGGAGCCGAACCCGATGGACCGCCGGCCCTTCGTGAGGAGGGACTGAAGTGGAGCGCGCCTGGGCCATCGTCGAGCGCGAGCTGCGCCGGTTCCGGCGGAGCCCGACCCTCATCGTGGTGTCGCTCGTCTTCCCCGTCGTCCAGCTCGTCGTGCTCGGCTACGCCTTCGGCGGCAACGTCAAGCACCTGAAGCTCGGCGTCGTCGACCAGGACCACGGGGTGCCCGCCGTCCGGGTCCGCGAGATGGCGGGAGCCGTGGCGTCCGGCGCGAAGACGATCGACACGATCGCCTACACCGATCCGGGCCTCGCGCTGCGCGACCTCCGGGACGGCCGGATCAACGGAGTCCTCACGATCCCGCCCGAGTTCTCGCGGCGCGTGCTCGCGAAGGACGACCCGCGCGTCGCCCTCATCGAGGACAACACCGACAACTTCGTCTCGGCGACCCTCGCCGCGACGATGAACGGCCTCGTGTCGGCCTACGGCCGCCCGGCCGCGCCCGCCCGGGTGTCCCCCGTCCCCACCCTCGAGGTCGTCGAGGTCTACCCCTACGTGCCCTACATCCAGTACCTGCTGCCGGGCTCGATCGTGATGTCGATCTTCATGATGGTCATGATCGGGGGAGGCATCATCTACATCGACGACAAGGCCCGCGGCCTCCACGAGGGGTACCTCGTGACGCCGATCTCGAAGCTCGAGCTCATCGCCGGGTTCAACGTCTCCGGGACGCTGAAGGCGGTGCTCTCGGGGACGGTCCTGATGGTCGTCGGGTCGCTCGTGGCCGGGATCCCGAACGCCCTCGACCCGCTGCGGCTCGCTCGGCTGTTCGTCGTCATCGTCGTGACGGCGTTCGCCCTCATCAGCATGATGTTCCTGATGATGGTGCGGGTGACCGACCCGCTCCTCCCGCGGGCGACCTTCGGCGTCCTCAACACCCTCCTCTACTTCCCGAGCGGCGCCGTCTACCCGCAGCAGGGATTCCCCGGCTGGATGCAGGCCCTCGCCGCGATCGACCCGTTCACCTACGCCGTCCACGCGTTCAAGTGCCTCCTGCTCAAGAACACGGGCTTCGGCGCGATCGCCTTCGATCTCGCGTTCCTCCTGCTCTTCTCCGCGGTGACGATGGCCGCGGCGACGCGCCTGTTCCGGCGGTCGCTGTGAACCCGCCCGAGGCGGGGACGCGCGAGCGCATCCTCGAGACGGCGACGGCCCTCTTCGCCGAGCAGGACTTCCGCCGCGTCACGGTCCGGGCGATCTGCCGCGCGGCGGGTGTCAACGTCGCGGCGGTGAACTACCACTTCGGGGACAAGGCGGCCCTCTACCGGGAGGTCGTGCAGTCGGCCCTCGACGCCATGCGCGGGACGACCGACGAGTCGCGTCGGCTCGGCGAGGGGCGGCCGCCGGAGGAGCAGCTGGCGATCTTCGTCCGCACGTTCGTGAGGCGCCTGCTCGAAGCCGGCGAGCGCGGCCACCCGCGCATCCATCGCCTCTTCCAGCGGGAGACGACCGAGCCCAGCGTGCACCTCGAGCGCATCGTCACCGAAGGCGTCCGCCCGCGGATCGAGTACCTCTCGGGCATCGTCTCGAGAATCATCGGCTGCGCCCCCGACGATCCGCGCGTGCGCCGGTGCATCCTGAGCGTGCAGGCTCAGGCTTTCGCAGTGACGCCGAACCCCATCGCGCGCCGGCTGGGCTTCGCGCCGACGCCGGCCGACGCGGACGGCCTCGCCGCCCACATCACGCGCTTCTCCCTCGCCGGCATCCGCGAGATCGCGCGCGAGGAGCCGGCCCCGCGCGAACGCCGTCGGCGAGGTCCCGTCTCCCCCGCGCGGCGGGCACGGTCGTCGGGTCGGCCCGCCTGACCGCTCGGCGGCCCGGCGGCCGCGGCGCGCTCGCGACTAGCGCGACGGGATCCGGTCGTAGACCCGCTTCACGACGGTCCTGGGACGGTGCCCTCCCTCGAAGACCTGGTCGATCGTCAGCCGATCGCGGTCGGCCGAGAGGGTCCACGTCTCCGTGAGCTTCCAGCCCTGGGCGTTCTTCTTCTCGAAGACGAGCCGCCCGCCCTGCCAGCTCGAACGGATGTCCGACTGGCCCTCGTCGGCCTTGTACGTCTTTCCGTTGGGCCAGTAGCTCCGGCTGCCTCCCGGGCTCTCGACGAGCGCCACCTCGGCGGCGGTCTGGGTCACGGTGAGCTCCGTCGGCTTCTTCTCGCCCTCCGGCTTCGCCTCGCCCGCGGGGGCGGACTCGGCCTTCTGCACGCCCTTCGGCACGTTCTTGTCCGGCGCGGGCCCAGGCGCCGCGTCCGTCGTCAGGCCGCTGCTGAGGGCCTCGTTGAGTCGCCACTTTCCGCTCACGTCGACGCTCGCCGCCGCCGGCGCCTGGGCGGACCATGCCGTCGCCGCCAGGCCGCACGCGACGATGAAGCCGCTCACCGCAATCGCTCTCAGGGACATCGGTCTCTCCTCCGTCGCGCGGCCCCGGGGCGCGTCATCGACCCTGGAGTCGATCGCCACCGGCTCGCTGTTCGATTCGTAAGCCCTACGCAAAATGACGACGCGCACCGTTGACGAGGGCGGGTCGACCGCTCGATCCTGCGGTCGGGGCGCGCTCTCACCGGCGGCGAGGGTTCGATGATACGCACAGCGAGCGGTCGCGTGCACGGCGCCACGGCGGCGCTCGTCGTCCTGGCCGCCTTCGGGCTGGCCCTGGCCGGGCCAGCGCGGGCCGACGGCGCGCTGCGCGTCGCGGACCTCGTCCGCTTCCTGGGCGCGGGCGTCAGCGAGCACACGATCCTCCTCGAGATCCAGGGCCGGGGCATCGCCGAGCCCTTCGACGAGACGGCCGAGGCCGCGCTTCGAGCCGCGGGCGCCAGCGAGACCGTGATCGAGGCCGTCCGCGGCGCGGCGCCGCCCCGCCTGCCCGCGTCGCGAGCCGCGACCGGCCCCGCGGGCGCGGGCCGCCCCACCTTCGCGGCGGACACCCGCACCGTTCGCGTGCCCGTCTCCGTTCTCGACCGCGCCGGTCACCCCGTCCTCGACCTCGACCAGAAGGCGTTTCGTGTCGTGGACGACGGCCGGCGGCAGGCCATCACCCTCTTCAGCCGCGAGCGCCGCCCGCTGCGCCTCGCGCTCGCCCTCGACCTGAGCCGCAGCATGGACGACAAGATCCGCCAGGTCGAGGAAGCCCTGCGCCACTTCATCGACCTCCTCGAGCCGGCCGACGAGATCTGCGTGCTCACCTTCTCCGACCGCGTCCGGGTGCTTCAGGACTTCACCGCGGACCGCGCTCTGCTGGAGAGGACGCTCGACGAGCTCGACACGAGCGGAGGCACGGCGCTCTACGACGCCGCGTTCCAGGCCATCCAGCGCGTCGCCGCGGGGCCGGCCGAGGGCAAGGCGGTCGTCCTCGTCACCGACGGCGTCGACACGGCGAGCGCCGTCGCGTTCAAGGACCTGCGCGAGACGGCCCGCCGCGCGGAGGTCCCGGTCTTCTCGATCGGCCTGGACGTCGACCGCCGTCTCGACTACGGCTCCTCCCCGAGGCCCGGCGGCCACGGCGCGGGGCGCGGAGGCGGCCCGGGCGGGCACGGCGGGTTTCCGGGCGGTGGTCCGCCCGGAGGCGGCGGGGGCTGGGGCGGCGGCGGATTCCCCGGCGGTGGGCGCGCGCGCTCGCGTCCGGCCACGTTCGACGCGAAGCCCCTGACCGACCTCGCGGAGGACACGGGCGCGACGGCGGAGATCGTCAAGGGCTTCGGGCACTACACGCCCGGGAGCGACGAGCCGCCCGGTCGGGCGAAGCTCCAGGCCGCCGTGGAGTCCATCGCCTCGATCCTCCGTCACCGCTACCTGCTCGGCTACGAGCCGCCGCCCTCCGCTCCGCAGCAGTGGCGAACGATCCGCGTGGAGGTGGACCGCGGCGACGCTACCGCGCGGGCCCGCAAGGGCTACTACGGCGGGGACTGAATCCGCTCCGAACACCGCCCGGTCGTCTGCCCTTGCGCCCGAATCCTCGGGGCCTAGAAGCGAATCGGCCGCCCTTTCGGGCGGCCGCGGGGTACTGATGAGTATGGTCGGGGCGAGAGGATTCGAACCTCCGACCTCTTGGTCCCGAACACCCCCGAGGGGGAGCCTGAGCCGGCCCAGCCGGGCGGCCAGTGAGCCTCAGGCAAAGAAACCCGAAGACGGCGAGACCCGCTGGGGGCCCGCCGACATGGGAGCAAGTGGTAGCAGCGCGGTAGCAGGATCCGAGGCGGCTCTCGTCCCCAAGACCGACGCCGCCACAGCCTCACGCCGGACGCCCGGACGACCCGAGGTCGACCTCCCGCCCGCCTCTCCGAGAACGTTGCTGCGGTCCCGGAGGCACCGTTGCGTGCGTGTGCGGCACTTGAATTCCCCCCAAGCAGGGGCGTGGTGGGAAGCCTCGCCGGTACTGCTCCGACCGATGCCGGGTTCGGGCGTCGGGACCGCGAAGCATCCGCGGTTGACCGAGGGCAGGAGGCGTCCACGGAGGCTGTGGCGCGTCGTCGACCGTGAGGCGCTCCCCTCCGCCTACCTCGGGCTGGTGCCGGACACACTCGCCATCGGGAAGGCGCTCCTGCGCGCGGAGGACGTGCCGGGCGTCGAGAGGTTCGCTGACGCTCCGCGTGCGCGGCAGCCAGCGGCGATCCCTCGCCACTCGATCACTCGCCTCGAATGATGGCAGTTCCCTCCGCCCTCCGACGCGAACCGGGTTCGTCGCGCAACAAGAGCGAGTAGCGAGGCGTTCGATGGAGGCACGGTTCGCTGCGACCACCGCCTCGGCGGCAGCGGACCTGCCGGCTGTCACGTCCGCCACAAGACGCAACGCATCGGCCAGTCCTCTTCCCGCTCTAGCTCACGCCACAAGTCATCGTTGGAACTGACAAGACGGCGCGCCGCTCTGCCAGCCATCGCTACGACTGCAGCACGAAACCTTCGGTCACGATCAGGATCCTGCGGGCGAACGTCGCAGGCTGACGAATCGGTTCGGCCGAACCCCTCGGCGTCGATCTCAATGGACCGGAGGTCAAAACCACCATCAGCCGCCGCACGGCGTGGCCGGCTTCGTGCCACGCCAACTCGCGCAAGAGATCATCGTCGACGATCATGGGTCTGCCTCGACAAGTCCGTCTGTCGTCATGCGCGCCCGGGCGTGATTCGGAGCGGAGACGCAGCTACTGCAACGGCAGCCCGTCCTTCGGGCAGAACCTGTAGCCGGCACTCCGCGGGAACTCGTGGCCATTGCGGCACCGTACGATCGAGCCCTGTTGGCTTCCTGCACGGAATAGGCGGAGGTGGCATTCCTCGAGTTGGGAGGGGCTGGTCTGCACCTCCCGGCAGGCACTGTCCGCTGCTGCCCACAGCCGCCCTGCTTCTTCCCATTGAAATGCCGAGGAACTTCGCAGACATGCGGATTTCGAAGCTCTAGAGCGACAGGTGCGAAGACCCGAGTCGGTAGGGAAACTGTCGAGCGGGGAAGGCGTCGAAACACTCCTTCGAGTAGGTCGGGAACAGTCTCCGATACTCCCCCGAACTGAGGCCAACCATTGCTGCGTCCTTAGCAGCCCGCCTTTCGTCCTCAGCGGGATCGGTTTGGCACAGCATCGTCTGGACGCATTGGTCGTACGTTAGGCTGTAGGCGTTCTCGAAGGCGGGGTCGCCATCATTGCGTCCGCTAGCGCTGGAAGACGTTCATCTCATCGAGACGCGGGCGAACAATACTCCTTCACTGCCTTCCATGCGGTCTCAACGTCCGTCGCTGGTGCGCGCTCGAGAAGTAGGGGCGGTGGATCAGTAGGCCCGTATTGCCCCACGTGGAACGGCATCCGCCAAGTCGCACCGGCCAAGACGAGTACACATGCGCTGGCGCAAAGCTCGCCCTTGTCGCCGAACATCGCGCTGGCGCGAACCGACCTCAGATAGCGACCAAGGCGCATCGCCTCGTCAACGTCACCTCCGGCGCTGTTGAGATGCAGCATGATGCCGTCCTTCTTCCCGCTCAGAGTCTGGAGGCGTGCCGTGTCACCTGGTCGGATCATTCCGTCAAGGGCAAACACAGAGCCCCCTTCATGACGGATATCAGCGTTCGCAGATGGCGGCGATCCGGCCGACACAGAAGCGAGCAGGACGACGAACGCGGCCTTGCGGGAAGTCGACACTAGCCTCCCGCGTCGGCGACGAGTCTAGCACCGAGGCTGCGCCCGGCGAGGAGTGGCGACTCCGAATCAGACTCTCGCCTGCCCTCGCGAGGTCGCAGCCCGAAGCTGCCGATCGTGATCCGGAGGTCGAGGGGTCGCGCCCCGCGCGCAGCGACAAGACGCCCCGCCGCTGCATTCGCCCGGTCCTCGTGAAGACCTTGCGGCCCATCGCTCCGTGGGACGATTCGTCCTCTCTGCGGCTCGCTGCGCCCCGGAGCGCCAGCATTGCGCCGACGAGGAGGCGCTCCTCGATATGCCCCGGTCGCCCGCCGCCTCGGTATCCCGACGGAAGCCGCCCGCGAGCTGGGGCGCCGCGGCGAACTGCCCGTGGTCAAGCTCAGGCGCTACATCCGAGTCCGCTCAGGACGACCTCACCACCTTCGTTGCCGGCCGCCAGGAATCCGGTTGACTCTCACTATCTGTGACGCATAGTCCGACTCGTGACAGGAGACGAACTCCGGCGGCTCCGGCGACGCCTCGGCTGGACTCGGGCTCAGCTCGCCGCCGAGGTCGGGATCACGCCGAACTCGCTCGCCTATCAGGAGCGCGAAGAGTACGGGATTTCGGAGCCGGTCGCACGGCTCGTGCGGGATAGTCGCGAAGGCGCACGCCCCGCGCAGGCCCCGGCGCGACAGGCCAACTGAACGTGGCCTGCATCCGCAAGCGGCGAGGAAAGTACGTCGTTGACGGGCGCGATGTCTTCGGCGTCCGCCGATGGGTCACCTGCGAGACGAAGGCAGGGCCGAGCGCGAACTCCCCCGCCTCATCGCCGAGGGGCTTGGTCCTAAGCGACCGGCGGCGGATCACCAGCATCACGGTCGCCGACTTCGCCCGCGAGCGGTTCCTGCCGACGGTCGAAGCCACGACGAAGCCGCGACGCAGGCGAGCACGTAGGCGACCGAGAAGCACATCGTCCACAACCTCGGCGCGTTCAGGTGCGGCTTGGCGCAGGCCGCGCTGGCATTCGCCACGAACCTCCTGTCGACTCTTCAGCCGAAGTCGGCGAAGGCGTCGTCGGCGTCCTGCACTCGCTGCTCGAAGCCGCCGTCGAGGAAGAAGTCGTAGGGCACAACGTCGCGTCGACGCGGGATAGCGCTCCCTCGCCCGCTCGTCGCCCCGAGGGCGGCGGCGGCGATCGAGGAGCGAGTCGAGGCGTTCACGCGCGACGAACTCGCCCGGTTGACGGCTGCGCTCCTCGACACGGCCGAGCGGCGGCATCGGCGCTTCTTCACGATGTCGCGGACGGGCGTGAGGCTCGGCGAGGCGATCGGTCTCCGATGGGACGACTTCGACTTCGTGGGCCGCAAGGTGCGCGTCGCGCGCAACGTGTCCCTCGGCGAGATCCAGACGCCGAAGTCGGGGCGGGGCCGGTCGGTCGACATGAGCCTTGCCCTACGCGACGTCCTCCAGCATCACGACTCCCGTCAAGCGGCAGAGGCCGCTTGGCTGAAGCGCAAGCCCGAGAAGGACGCCCGAGGAACGAGCGGCCGAAGCGCGACGGCCCGCGCTGGTCTTCGCGTCGGAGGTGGGGGCCTACTCGACCCGGCGAACGTGCGACGGGCGTTCAGTCGGGCACTCAGGCCGCGAAGCTCCCGACCGACCACACGCCCCACGATCTACCGGCACACGTTCGCCCTCGCAGCTCTGCCGAGAACGGCATCAACCTCGCGCACGTTCAGCGGATGCTGGGGCACGCGGACCCTCGCCTGACCGCCACGCTCTACGGCAAGTGGTTGCCGGTCGACAACCCCGACGCCGTGGACAGCCTCGACGCCGTGTCCGCCCCCGCCAAGAAAGCCGCCTCCGGCGAGAGTTGGTAGCAGCGCGGCGGCAAAAGTGAAGAGGACCCGCTCCGGGGTCCCCGTATATACCGCCAGGATAGAGCTGGTCAGGGCGAGAGGATTCGAACCTCCGACCTCTTGGTCCCGAACCCATATTCGGCATCCTCACCGCAGATCGGCGACTCCAAGGCGCGAGCATTCCCCCTTGCCGCAACTCCTTGATCCCGCGTCCAGATGCTCCTGCGATATTCGCCCTGACGCGCGGTGGAGCCTCCCGGGCCGCGAGTCCCCCCTGATCCCCCTAGACTCGCACTGAGCTTCCCCTCGCCCCCCTGCCGCGTCCCCGAATCGAGGAGGAGCGTGCCATGCCGACAGGCCTGACGGACGCGGGGTCAAGGCCTGAAGCCGCGCCGCGCTTCCCGAGATCGGGGACGCGCTCGCGCAGGGCCTGTGCATCAGGGTCTGGCCGAACGGGGCGAAGCGGTGGTCGGTCTGGTACTCCTGCCCGACGGCGGCTCGCGCCAGTACTCAGCTCGGCCGCTTCGGCACCGCCAAGACGAACCCGCCGGGCATCACGCTGAGCAGGGCGCGAGCCCGAGCGCGGGAGGTCATCGTCGACGCCAAGCGCGGGAAGGACCCCCAGGGGAGAAGCGCGCCAAGCGCGAGGCCCGCCAGGCGCCGCGCCGCGCCGAAGATGGACGACCTGCTCGACGCCTTCCTGGCGGACCAGGGCCCGACGTGGCGACCCTCGACCCTCTCCGGCTGGACGCGCTTCATCGAGGCGGACATCAAGCCCCGCACCGGCCGGCGCGTCCCGGACGAGGTGACGGCAGACGACGTGGTGCGGTTCATCGAGACCTTGAAGCGAGAGCGCGGGCCCGTCTCCGTGGCGCGATGCTTCGAGGTCACAAGGAAGAACCTTCCGGTGGGCGGTCGCGCGGCGGAAGGTCGGCGCGAATCCGTGCGGCGGCCTGGACGCCCAGGGGCTGGTTGCGCGGGCGCAGGTGAGCAGGCGCCGCGCCTACGGCGACGACGAGTTGCTGGCGATCATCGCCGCGTCCGCCGCGGGCCCGCTGCGCCTCTTGGTCCCCTGGCTCCTCTACACCGCCGCTCGGGGCGGCGAGGCGCGCAGTGCCGAGTGGGCGGACATCGACCTCAAGACCCGAATTGGACGATCCCCGCGATCAAGTCGAAGAACGCGACCCAGCACCGCGTGCCGCCCTCGTCGGGCGCGATCGCCGTATTGGAGGAGCTGAAGGGGCACGACCGACGCTGTGCACCCCGCCATGACGCAGTCCGGCCACATGGAGCGCGAGCAAGCTCGTCGTTCGCCGGCAGCTCAGCGGCGTCGACGACTTCTCGCCGCATCACCTGAGGAGGACGGTTCGCCAGCGCATGACCGACGCCGGCGTCCCCGTGCACGTGGCCGAGGCGTCCCTGGGCCACCTCCTCGCAGCTGGTCCGGACCTGGTCGAAGGCGCAGGCCGCTCCGCGAGATGCGGCAAGCGCTCGAGTCCTGGAGCATGGTGGCCCGCATCGCGACGGCAAGGACCTGCCGCCAGGCCGAAGGCAAGGTCGTCTCGATCGCGGGGCGCCGCGCGTGACCCCGAGCAGGCCGAGCATGGCGGCGCTCCTCCTCGACCGCCTCGAGCTGACCCGAGTGGAGCGCGCGCTCGTCCTCCACGCGGTCGCCTACGGCGAGGGTGCAGCGCTCGGCGCAGCGCGCGCCCGGCGAAGCCCGGCGGCGTGCGGCCCGCCTCGCCGTCATGAGCGTCCGGCTGGCCCGGGCGGAGCCGCTTCGCCCGCAAGGCGCGTCGCCTGCGATCTGCCTACGAGGCGCTGGCGCACGGCGCGCGCGTCGGCCGCCCTCCTTCCCCCTGGCGGCGCGTGATCACCGCGACCTCGCCTCGCTCGGCATCGGCCGCTCTGCGGCGGTGGAACGCGCTGCTCGACGCGGCGGGCCTCCATAAAACCCCAGCGCGCTGAAGCGCGCGAAGATAAGCGAGAAACCCCTCCCGATTTCGCGGGTTTCTCGCTCGCATCCGAGCAGCGCTTGCCCTCCAATCTCGTCATTGGAGGGAACGCGTGGCTCACTTCGACCCCACCGCTGGCGCTAGGTCGCCCCGAGCTGGCGGCCCTGCTGGGTATCTCGCCGGCCACGCTCGACCGGCCGTCCGGGACGGCACCCTGCTCAGCCGCGCGCACTCGGCGGCCGAGCCCTCTTCTTGATGACCGAGGTCGTGATCGCGCTGGAGAAGTTGCCGGCCGGCGTGGTCCCCGGAAGGACGGCGAGGGCGCAGGCGGACAGGCGCGCCGGCGCGCGACGCCAGGCGGCCGAGGACCAGCGCCCGTGAAGCCCGCCACCCTCCACGGCCTCCAGGTCGGCTGGCACGTGGCCGTCGCCCTCCGCGAGCCCGTCGCGGGCCTCGCCTGCTACGTCGGCGAGATCCAGACGCTCGACGAGTTCGGGCTGCGCCTCACACTCGTCGATTGGCTCACCGGCGCGTTCTCGAACTGGGACCACCTCATCCCCTGGACGAACGTGCTCGGCGCGGAGGTCTGCACCGACAAGCACGACCTCCAGGGCTGGAACCCCGGCCGATTCCAGACCCGCCACGAGGAGGCCCGGCGCGCCTCCGCCGAGACGCCGCCCCCGAGCCGGCGAGGACCGGGCCGTGAAGGGCGGCGCGACGCCGATCCACCTCTGGGGCCGGTGAACACGGCCGACTTCCTCGACGACGAGGTCGTGAAGCTCGTCGCGCTCGGGGGGATGCGGCCTCGCTCGCCGTCTACTTCATGGTCCTCCAGGCTTCCCACCGAGCCGGCGGGGACCTCCCGCCGCGCGCGACAGGCTCGCCGCCGTGCTCGGGATGCCGCGTCGCGCCTGTCGACCGCGGCCTGGCCATCTGGCTCGACCGCGGGAAGCTCGTCGAGGAGGACGGCCGCATCTTCCACCGCCGGGTCCGACGCGAAGTCGAGGGGAGCTTGCCTTTCGCGCGGCTCAGGCCGAGTCCGGCTGGCGGGGGCCTCTCCCGCTCCGCAAGGCTAGCCTTGGGCCGGCTTCGCCGAGCCTTGAGGCTGCCTCAAGCCCGCGGCGCCTGCGCCTGCGCCTGCGCCTGCGCCTGCGCCTGCGCCTGCGCCAGACGCCGGACGCTGGGTCTCCTCGGAAACCACCCCGCCCGTCCAAACTCCCCCGTCGTCGACGAGCGCCAGGAAATGTGAACGTCTGCGCACCATCGCCACGGCGACGAACACCTCGATGACCAAGGTCGTCCAGGAGGTGTCCGCGATCCCGCCGGAGACGGCCGCCCCGGCGTGGCGGGCTTCGCGGACCCGCGGGCCGAGGGCATCAGCAGACGGTGGTCGCCGCGCGCCCTCGGCAGGGCACGGCAGCGCGCGGCCGACCTCAGCCACAGGCCCCCCCTGTGACCACCCACCTCGGAGACGCCCTCGGAGGCCGCCTCTGGTGCGCGAGGTCGGCGCGGGCGGCGGACCTCTTGGCTCCGATCCAACCGGCGAGGTGAGGTAGGTGCTGATCCCACGAGGAACGCGGCGAGGCGGCCCCCGAGGGGGCCTCGGGGGGATCGCCCGCGACGGAGGCCGTGGAATCCCGTCCGTCGGCCGGTCCTGCGCCGGCTCGGATGGCAAATTCGCGCGGGGAACGGCTCGCCCGCCGAAGCGCCGGCCCGGCGCATTGGCGAACAACATGAACGCGCTCAAGAGCCCGGTCACCAGGGCGAGGAACCTCTGGCAGAAGCGCATCCTCGGCCCGAGGGACGCGTGGCTCAAGCCCGTCATCGCCGACTACCTCGGCGAGCTGCTCGGGGACAAGCCCGACGCGAGCGCGGGCGAGCGGCGCGTGGCCGAGGCGGCCGCCCTCGCGCGCGCGGCGGCCGTGCTCCTCCTGGCCGAGGCGGCGAGGCGGCCGGGGGGCCTGGCCGCGGATCTCGCGACGGTGTCCTTCCCCAACCCGCGGGACGGCGCGATGACGATCAAGCGGGCGCAGCAAGACCTGCTCTCGGGGCTGGCGCGCTTCCTCAAGCTCGAGGTCTCGGCGCTCTCGACGCTGGGCCTGGAGAGGCGGCAGCGGGAGGTCGACCCGCTGCGTGCGATCGAGGCGGCGGTCCGCCGGGCGAACGAGGGGCAGCCGTGAGCGGCGGCGAGGTCTGCGTGCTCGTCGGCCTGGAGCTGCCCACGCGGGCGCCGCTCTACTGCCCGCTCCACGGGACATGGCACGCATCGTCGCGGTCGAGGCGGGGCGCGCACCACGAGGTCCGGGCGGACGAGCGCGGGGAGCTGACCTGCACTTGCCCGTCCTTCGCCTTCAGGCGGCGCTGCCGGCACGTCGCGGAGGTGCGGGCGACCTCGGGGCCGTCCACCTCCCGGGGCGAGTCTTTAGCGAGCGCCCAGGCGGCCGGAGCGGGGAGGAATCGGTGAGCCTCGACGTGCTCCAGTTCATGTCGCTCTTCCCGGCGTTCGCGGGTCCGTCGTGGGACGCGTGGCGCACGATCCTGCGTGCGACGTTCGCGTTGCCGATGGACGCGGAGCAACTCGCCACGTTCCAGGCGCTCACTGGCCGGACGGAGGCGCCGACGCAGCCGGCGAAGGAGGCGTGGGTCATCGCCGGCCGGCGCTCGGGCAAGAGCATCACGGCCGCGCTGGTCGCGACCTACATCGCCACGACGAGGACGTTCCGGCTCGCGCCCGGCGAGCGGGGCGTCCTCATGGTCTTGGCGAGCGACCGACGGCAGGCGCGGGTGATCCGGCGCTACGTCGGCGGACTGCTCGAGTCGACGCCGGTGCTCGCGGCGCTCGTGGATCGGCAGACGCGGGAGGCGATCGTCCTCAAGAACGGGATCGAGATCGAGATCCACACGTCGAGCTACCGGAGCGTGCGGGGCTACACCGTCGTCGCCGCGATCTGCGACGAGATCGCCTTCTGGGCCTCGGAGGACTCGGCGGACCCGGACCGCGAGGTCCTGGCGGCGCTGCGGCCGGCGACGGCGACGGTTCCGGACGCGCTGCTGGTCTGCCTCTCCTCGCCGCACGCGAGGGTCGGCGAGGCGTGGCGGACGCACGAGGCCCACTTCGCGAAGGACGGGGACCCGGTGCTCGTCGTCCAGGGGGCGACGCGAACGTTGAACCCGACGGTGCCCCAGGCGCTCGTCGACGCGGCGCTGGCGGCGGACCCGGCGGCGGCGCGGGCGGAGTGGCTGGCGGAGTTCCGGAGCGACGTCGAGTCCTTCGTCACGCGGGAGGCGCTGGAGCGGTGCGTGGACCCGACGCGGCCCTTGGAGCTGCCGCCCGCGAGGGGCACGCGCTACCACGCCTTCGTCGACCCGAGCGGCGGCCGGCACGACAGCTTCACGTTGGCGATCGGCCACGTGGAGCGAGCCGACGACGGGAGCGACGTGCTCGTGGTCGACGTGGCGCGGGAGTTGCGCTCGCCCTTCAACCCGACGGAGGCAGTCGCCGAGGACTCGGTCCTCTTGCGGTCGTACGGCGTCGACCAGGTCACGGGCGACCGCTACGGCGGCAGCTGGCCCGAGGAGGCGTTCAAGCGCTGCGGGATCACCTACGTCCCTGCGGCGAAGCCGAAGTCCGACCTCTACGGCGACGCGCTGGCGCTCCTCTACGGCGAGCGGGTCGAGCTGGCGGCCGACAGGCGCTTGGTCGAGCAGATCGTCGGGCTGGAGCGGCGCGTCGGCCGGGGCGGGCGCGACTCGATCGACCACCCGCCGAACGGCGCGGACGACGTGGCGAACGCGGTGCTCGGCCTGGCCGCGACGGTGCTCGTGGGCGAGGCGCTCGCGCCGAAGGCGAGCCGCTTCGCGGTGCTCTGGTAGACGCGACGGAGGTGGAGATGGAGGCGAAGGCGACGACGTTCCCGGCGGCGGTCGTGGAGATCCGGAAACTCGGGCACGGCCTGACCGCGGCCGAGGGCGACCGACTCCTGGAGCGGATCGCGGCGCACCCGGAGGCGGCTCGGCTGCGGGACGCGCTGGTGGCGGTCGGCGTGAACGCGATCCTGGCGCGCTCGTCGACGGGGCCGACCTACAGGACCACGAGGGGGTAGGCATGAAGCCGAGGACGAAGAAGGGCACGCAGTCGAAGAAGCAGGAGTCGCCGGTCCAGGCGCTCGACCGGCTGCTGGACCAGGAGCGCCAGGAGCGGGCGGCGGCCGAGAAGGCGGCGGCCGAGGCGAGGGCGAAGCGGGAGGAGGAGCACCGCGCGGCGAGGCGCCTGGAGCAGCTCGCGGAGCTGAGCGAGGCGCAGGTCCGCCGGCTGGCGAAGGCGGGCAGGCTCACGGCCGACGAGGTCGCGGGGTGGTTCGAGGTCACG
>JAXLRD010000109.1:0-18538 GCA_046331285.1 Vicinamibacteria bacterium | reverse complement strand
CGTGGAGCTGCTGCGGCGGGTGCGCCCGCGCTGGCTCGTCCCCGTCCACGGCGAGTACCGCATGCTCGCCCAGCACGCGCGGCTCGCCGCCGCGGCGGGGCGGCCCGCCGACAGCGTCCTCCTCGCCGAGGACGGCGACGTGCTGCGCCTCTCCGCGGCGCGGGCGGTCCGCGAGGGGCGCACGCCGGCCGGCCGGGTGCTCCTCGACCGCGGCGGCAACTCCGAGATCGAGGACCTCGTGATCCGCGACCGCCGCCACCTCTCGTCCGAGGGGATCGTGGTCCCGATCGTGGTCGTCGACCGCGCCACCGGGCAGCTCGGCTCCGCGCCGGAGATCGTGACGCGCGGGATCGTGGCCCCGGAGGAGGCGCAGGAGCTCGTCGACGAGGCGGCCCGCCTCCTCGAGCGCACGATGTCCGAGCGGCCGGCCGAGGAGCGCCAGGACGTCGAGGCGACCCGCGAGCGGGTGCGCGGCGAGCTCCGCCGGTTCTTCAAGCGGCGCACGCAGCGCCGCCCGATGGTCATCCCCGTGGTGATGGAGGTCTAGCCGTGAGCGCCGAACGCAAGTCGACGCGGGGGGCCGAGCTGATGGGGCTCGTCGCCTTCGCTCTCTCGCTGATGCTGCTGATCGCGCTCGCGACGTTCGATCCCCGCGACCCCGCGCCCTTCTTCAAGGCCGGCGCCGAGGGACCCGCCCGCAACTTCATCGGCCCCTTCGGCGCGTTCCTCGCGGAGCTGTTCATCCCGCAGCTGTTCGGCCTCGCCGCGATCCTGCTGCCCCTCGTCCTCGGCCTCGTCGGCTGGAAGCTCTTCTGGTGCCGGCCCATCGACTCGCCCTACACGAAGGCGGTCGGCAACACGGGGCTCCTCCTGTCCCTCGCCGGCTTCCTCGCCCTCGCCCTCGGCACGGTCGGCTACGAGGGCGAGCCGGTGCGGGCGGGCGGCGCCGTGGGCGAGCTCGTGGCCTCCGCCCTCGTCCGCGACTTCAGCCGCACCGGGGCCTTCATCGTCGTCTCGACGACGCTCTTCGTCGCGCTCATCCTCTCGACACAGTTCTCCTTCTCGCGGCTCCTCGCCGTCGTCGGCGCCCGCGCGGGCGAGCGCGCCCGCTCCCTGCGCACCGCGTGGGCCCACTGGCGCGAGACCCGGCGCAAGGAGAAGCTGCGCCGCGACGTCGTGAAGAAGCACGCCCAGGCCCGCGAGATCGAGGTGGCGGGCCTCCCCCGCATCCGCAAGGTGAAGGCCGCGACCGCCTCCGAGGAGGCCGCGACGGACGGCGACGACGCGGACGGCGAGGACGACGACCTGCCGCTCCACGCGGCCCCCGCCGCCCCGACCTCGAAGAAGGCGCCCGGCCCCCGGCCGATGCCGCTGGTGGCGAAGCCGGCCCCCGAGCCGGACGAGGACCTCGAGGACGAGGCCGACGAGCCGCCGCCTCCTCCGAAGGTCGCGAGGCGCCGCCGCGCCCCGAAGGACGACAGCCCGAACCCGCCGGCCTCGCGCAACGGCTACGTGCTGCCGCCGATCACGATCCTCGACGAGCCGAAGGGCGGCGCGCCGATGGACAACGACCGGCTGCTCGAGCGGGGCCGGACCCTCCAGAGCAAGTGCAGCGAGTTCGGCGTCATGGGCGCGATCAAGGAGATCCACCCCGGCCCCGTCGTCACGACCTACGAGTTCAAGCCCGACGCGGGCGTCAAGTACTCGAAGATCGTCGGCCTCTCCGACGACCTCGCCCTCGCCCTCGAGGCGGAGTCGATCCGCATCGACCGCGTGAGCGGCAAGGGCAACGTCGGCATCGAGATCCCGAACGAGGTCCGCGAGACGATCTACCTGCGCGAGATCCTCGAGTCGGACACCTTCCGCCGCTCGTCCGGCCGCCTCGCCCTCGGCCTCGGCAAGGCCGTGAACGGCGACGTGATGATCACGGACCTCGCGTCGATGCCCCACCTGCTGATCGCCGGCTCGACCGGCACCGGCAAGAGTGTCGGCCTCAACTGCATGATCGCGAGCGTCCTCTTCCGCGCGACGCCCGACGAGGTGCGGCTCATCCTCATCGACCCGAAGCGGCTCGAGCTCGGCGTCTACGAGGACATCCCGCACCTGCTGACGCCCGTCGTCACCGACCCGAAGATCGCGTCGAACGTCCTCAAGTGGGCGGTCACGGAGATGGAGCGCCGCATCCGGATGCTCGCCTCCGAGGGCGTCCGCAACATCGAGCAGTTCAACAACATCCTCCGCGCCGAGAAGGGCGAGCGGCAGGACGAGAGCGGCGAGGAGCTGAAGCCCCTCCACTACATCGTCATCGTCATCGACGAGCTCGCCGACCTCATGATGGTCTCGGCCCACGAGGTCGAGGAGTCGATCACCCGCCTCGCCCAGATGGCGCGCGCGGTGGGCATCCACCTCATCCTCGCCACCCAGCGCCCGTCGGTCGACGTCATCACCGGGCTCATCAAGGCGAACTTCCCGTCCCGCATCTCGTTCCGCGTGGCCGCCCGCGTCGACTCCCGCACGATCCTCGACTCGATCGGCGCCGAGCAGCTCCTCGGCCGCGGCGACATGCTCTTCCTGCCCCCCGGCAGCGCGCGGCTCACCCGCGTGCACGGGGCGTTCGTGACGGAGCACGAGATCGCCCGCCTGACCTCGTACCTGCGCAAGCTCGGGAAGCCCGCCTTCGACGAGTCGGTCGGCAAGCCCGAGAAGTCGGCCGAGGCGGTGGAGGTGCAGGACCGCGACGAGCTCTTCGACGAGGCGGTCCGCTTCGTCGTGCAGAGCGGCCAGGCGTCCACGAGCATGCTGCAGCGCCGCTTCCGGATCGGCTTCTCGCGGGCCGGCCGGCTCGTCGACATGATGGAGCGCGACGGCATCATCGGCCCGGCCGACGGGTCGAAGCCGCGCGAGATCCTCGTCGCGAAGGACTACTACGAGACGGTGGACAGCTGGCCCCGGTGATGAAGCCGACGCTCGTGATCGCGCTCGCCGCCGGCCTCGCGGCGGCCACCCTGCCGCCGGCGGCGCAGGCCGCCGCGGCCCGGCGCGCCCGCGCCTCGGCGCCCGCCCGCCCCGACGCCGCGCTCTACAAGGAGGCCCAGGCGTCGGAGGCGGCCCTCCGCGCCTCCGCCCGCCGCGCGGCGAAGAGGGCCGAGTGGGAGGCGGTCGTCCTCCGCTACCGCAAGGTCATCGCCCGCTTCCCCCGCAGCGGCTACTGCGACAACGCGCTGGCCGCCGTGGGGAACCTCTACCGCGACATGGCGAAGCGCTTCGGCGGAGCGCACTACCGCGAGGACGCGATCGGCGCCTACCGCTCGCTGGTGGCCGAGTACCCGTCGAGCAGCCTGGGCGACGAGGCGCTCTGGTCCGCCCTCGAGCTCGCGCGCGAGGCGGGCGACCGGCGCCGGACCGAGGAGGTGGCCCGGGCGTACCTCGAGACGTACCCGGACGGGAACCGGGCGGCCCGGGCCCGGGCTCTCCTCCGCGAGCGCGAGCCCCAGGCCGAGCTGCCCATAGCGCCGCCGCGGGGCCTCGCCCGCGTGTTCGACCTGCGCGCCTGGAGCGGCGACTCGTCGACCCGCGTCGTCATCGACGTCGAGCGCAAGGTGCCCATCCAGTCCGACGTTGCCCGCAACCCCGATCGCCTCTGGGTCGACCTCGTCGGGACGCGGCTCCACCCGAACCTCGCGAAGCGGGTCTTCCCCGTCGGCGACGGCCTCCTCGAGCAGGTCCGCATCGGCAAGAACCGCGAGGACGTCGTTCGCGTGGTGCTCGACTTCAAGGACGTCTGGGAGCACCAGGTCTTCTACCTCGAGAACCCGACGCGCCTCATCATCGACGTCCGCGGCCAGGGGCAGGCTCCCGCCCAGGCCCGCGGCGGCCCCGCGCCGCTCGCCGGCGGCGGACGCACGGCGCAGCCGGCGCCTCTGCCGACGGATCGCGGACCGGCCGTCGCCCAGGCCGCGCCCGAGGCGCGGCCCCAGCCGCTGCCCTCGCGCCGCCTCGACGGCTTGGCCGCGCCCGAGCCTGCGGCCCCCTCGGCCGGCGCGCGGGCCGAGGAGCCGATCGCGCTGAGCGGCGTCGACCAGCTGCCGACGAAGGCGGCGGACTCGCGCGCCAGGGGACGCCGGGGCGAGAAGGCCGCGGCCTCGGCGCCGCCGCCCTCGACCGCGTCCGCCCCGGCTCCCGCGCCGGCCGTCGCGGCCGCCCCGCCGGCCGAACCGGTGGCGAACCGCGCCGGCTCGTACAGCCTCGCCCGCCAGCTCGGCCTCGGCGCGCGCCGCATCGTCATCGACGCGGGCCACGGCGGCCACGACCCGGGGACGATCGGCCGCGGCGGGCTGCAGGAGAAGGACCTCGTCCTCGACGTCGCCCTCCGCCTCGAGCGCCTCGTCCGACAGGAGCTCGGGACGGACGTCGTGATGACCCGCTCGACCGACGTCTTCATCCCCCTCGAGGAGCGGACGGCCATCGCGAACCAGCGGGGAGCCGACCTGTTCCTGTCGATCCACGCCAACGCGAGCCGGAACCCCCAGGCCCGCGGCATCGAGACCTACTTCCTCAACTTCGCGAAGAACGCCCACGCCGAGCAGGTCGCGGCCCGCGAGAACGCCATCTCCCCCGCCACCATCAAGGACCTGCAGAACCTGGTGAAGGCGATCACCCTCAACAGCAAGATCGACGAGAGCCGCGACTTCGCGGCGGCGGTCCAGGAGGGCATGGTCCGTGGCGTGCGCGACGAGCACCCGACCCCCGACCGCGGCGTCCACACGGCGCCCTTCTACGTCCTCATCGGCGCGAACATGCCGGCGATCCTCGCCGAGATCGCCTTCGTGTCGAACCCCGAGGACGAGAGGCGCCTGCGCACCGGCGACTACCGCGAGACGATCGCCCGCAGCCTCCTCACCGGCGTGCGCAGCTACCTCGACTCCCTCAACCGGACGCAGAGCCGGCAATTGACCGACGCGGCCCGGCGCTCTACAGTGGCCCAGGGGAGCGGCAGGACGCGCTGAGCATGGTCCACCTCGAGCCGGCGATCACCTGGGTCAAGGTCGAGAAGCCGACGTTCGACCTCGTCGGGGTCGTCCTCGGCTCCTTCCAGCTGGCCGGCTTCCTGCTCGGCCTCGCCTTCGCCCTCGGGATCTTCTTCGGGACGAGCCTCATCCTCTCCCGGCGCCGCCCCCACCGCGGGCCCCTCGACGACGTCTCGCTCCACCTCGACACGCACGCGGGACGCTGAGCGAGCCTTCTCCAGCCGACGGAACCAGCGCGGGCGTCCTCGTGGAGCGAGCGTGGCCCGGGACGCGAGCCGCGTGAGCCGTCGGCCACCCGCTTCGGCGACCTAACGCTTCGCGCTATTTCCTTGCCGTTTGTGACGCACTGCGCTATCGTGGCCGGGTGAGACCGGCGAGAGACGGGGCGCGGGTCGTCCGACGCTACGGCAACCGGAAGCTCTACGACACCGAGGCCCGGCGCTACGTCACCCTCGAGGACCTCGCGGGCCTCGTCGCGGCCGGCCACGACGTCACGGTCCTCGACCAGAAGACCGGCGAGGACCTCACGAACCCGACCCTCGTCCAGGTGCTGCTCGAGGCCGTGAAGGGCGGGAAGAACCGCATCCCCCGCCAGGTCCTGACCCGCCTCATCCGGCTCGCGGCCGGTCCCGATTCGGGATGGGCGAGCTGGCCGGAGCCGCACGAGGCGGCGCGGCGGGCGCGGGAAGAGGCCGAGAAGATCGTCACGTCGCTGATCGGCCGCGGCCGCCTGACCCTCGACGACGCCGTCGCCCTGCGCCAGGACCTCGGCCAGATGGTCCACCGCCTGGTCGGCGAGGCGCAGTCCGGCGTCGAGAGCCGCCTGCGGGCGCTGGTCGAGCGGGGCGAGGACGTCGCCGGCCGGTCCCTGTCGGCCCTGAAGGGCCGGCTCGAGAGCTACCTGGACAAGCCCGCGAAGCCTGCCCGCGAGGCCGGGCGGCCCGTCCGGGCCGCCCGCGGAACCGCCAAGAGGAAGTGAGAAGGGAGACCAAGCGATGGCTGCGAAGAAGAAGACGGCCCGCCGGGCGAAGCCGACCGACATCCAGAAGGCCACGGCGCGGATCGTCCGGACCTGGGACGACACGCGAGACGCCCTCGGCGCCGCCGAGGCCACGGTCCAGAAGAAGGTGCGCGCCCTGGTGAAGAAGAGCGGGGTCGACACGAAGCGCGCGGCCGGGCTCCTGCAGGCGTGGCGCGACCGCGCGGAGAAGGAGCGCCGTCACGCGAAGAAGCGGGTCGAGGCGCAGATCGCCACGCTGCAGGCGCGGGCGAAGAAAGAGCGGCGCGCGGTCTCCCGAATGGTGGACGACGCCGTCCAGTCCGCCCTCGCCGCCCTCAACATCCCGAGCCGTCACGAGGTCCACGAGCTGACCCGCCGCGTCGAGGAGCTCTCGCGGAAGATCGACGGGTTCCGCCGCTCTCCGCGGCCGAAGCCGGCGCCGCGCGCGGCCGCGGTCTAGGCTCGCCGGGGAAAGGCGGCCCCGGGGCGGCGAGGCTCGCCCCGGGATCCCGCCTCGCGTACACTCCCGTCGTCGGAGATCACGTGGCGAGCGGCAGCGGCCGGAAGAACGGGCGGGCCCGCGGGAAGGTGGCGCTCGTCTGCGCCGGCGGCGGCGTCACCGGCGCCGTCTACGAGATGGGCTGCCTCCGCGCCCTCGACGAGCTCGTCGACCGCAGCGTCCTCGACCTCGACCTCTACGTCGGCATCTCCGGCGGGGCGTTCGTGGCGTCGGTCCTCGCGGCCGGAGTCTCGCCCCGCGAGCTCTACGACGAGGCCACCAACCGCACGCGGACGCCCTTCGGCATCACCGCGGCGCCGATCTACCACCTCGGGCCGGCCGAGTACCTGAAGCGCTACGCGCGCGCCCCCCGCGTCTTCCGCGACGCGATCGTGACCGCGCTCGGCGGCGACGGCCGGAGCCTCGAGGACGTCGCCTACGCCGCTTTCGAGCTGCTCCCGCCGGGGCTCATGGACACCTCGGGCATCGAGCGCTTCCTGCACCACCTCTTCCGCGCGCGGCTGCGCGGCGACCGCTTCGAGGACCTGGCGCGACAGCTCTTCGTGGTCGCCGTCGACCTCGACAGCGGCGAGGCCGTGCCCTTCGGGGCGCCCGGCTGGAGGCAGGTGCCCGTGTCGAAGGCGGTCGCCGCCTCGACCGCCCTGCCCGGCCTGTACCGGCCGGTGCGGATCGGCGGACGCGACTACGTCGACGGCGGGGTGAAGAAGACCGCGCACATCAACCTGGCGATCCAGAACGGTGCGGACCTCGTCGTCTGCATCAACCCGATCGTCCCGTTCCTCAACGACACGGCCCGCGGCCCGCTGAAGGGCCACCTCAGCAACCGCGGAATCACGTGGGTCCTCGACCAGGTGATGCGGATCATGCTCCACGGCCGCATGCAGTACGGCCTCGAGCGCTACCGGCGCGAGAACCCCGACGTCGACATCCTCCTGATCGAGCCCACGCGCGACGACCTGCGGATGTTCGGCTACCACATCATGCGCTACGGGGCGCGGCGGGTGGTGGCCGAGCACGGCTACAAGACGGCCGTCGAGTACTTCCGGCGGCACGAGGCGCGGGCGCGGCGGCTGTTCGCGAAGCACGGCATCCGCATGAGCGACCCGTGGCGGATGCCGGACACCCCGCCCGAGCACCCCCACCGCTCGTCGATCGCGCGGGCGCTCGACTCCTCGCTCGAGCGTCTCGAGTCGCGGCTGCGCGATCCGGGGGCCGGGGCCCGACGGGCGCGGCCCGGCGCGGCGCGGGCCCGCGCCTGAGGCGGCCGGCCCGGGCCTAGCCGAACCAGACGGAGCGGCGGCGGGCCAGGCGGCCGTCGACCATCTTCTGGATCGTCGACCGCACCTCCTCGGAGATGCGGTTCACCAGGATCGGGTCCTCGGCGCCCTCCGGGCCGTAGGCCGAGAGGTCGATCGCGTCGCTGAAGTCGATCGACCACTTCGTCGGGAGGGGCAGCACGCCGAGCGGCCCGAGCCAGGGGAAGGTCGGGGTCAGGGGGAAGTAAGGCAGCCCGAACGGCTTCCCCACCCAGTCGGCCTTCGCCATGATCGGGTGGATCTCCTCGGCCCCGACCACCGCGCACGGAATGATCGGCGTGCCCGTCCGCAGCGCGATGCGCACGAAGCCGCCGCGGCCGAACCGGGCGAGGCGGTAGCGGTCGCGGTAGTACTTCCCCACGCCCTTGACACCCTCCGGGAAGACGCCGAGCAGCTCCCCTTTCCGCAGGAGCCGCTCGGCGTTCTCGGGGTTCGCGCGGACGGAGCCCGACTTCGCGAGCAGCGGCGCCAGCACCGGCAGGAGAGCGAACATGTCGAGCGCGAGCATCCGGCACGTGCGGCGGGCCGGGTGCTCGTGCCGCACCGCGAGCTGCACCATGAGGCCGTCGTACGGCAGGACGCCGGAGTGGTTCGCCACGATCAGCCCGGGCCCGGTCGAGGGGACGTTCTCCGTGCCCGTCGTCTCCACCCGCCACCAGATGGCGTAGAGGAACTGCAGGATCGGCTCGAGCGTCTCGGCGAAGCGCTTGTCCGCGCCGAACTCGTCGTTCTCCTCGGAGTGCCAGGCGAAGTACATCGCGCGCTGCAGGCGGGCGAGGCTCGCCCAGCTCAGGCCCCGCGTCCCCGCCTGCGCCACCCGCGCGAGGGTCACCACGAGCCCCTCGCGCTCTCGCTCGCTCCGCGTGGCCGCCAGCTCCTTCTCGAGCTCGGCGAGCCGCTGCCGCAGGGCCTCCTCCTCGGGCGCCGGGACGCGGCGGCGCCGCGCGCGCCCCGCGATCGGGACGATCTTGCCGCCGGCGCTCATGCCTGGGCCTCCCGCGCCTTCTCCTTCTCCTGCGCGATCGCCTTCTCCCGCTCGCCGTGCTCGCGCGCGAGCCGGGCCGCGTCCGGGTAGCGGTACTCCAGGAAGGCCATGAGCGCGTCGCGCGTGGAGTGACGGGCCTCGAAGCCCAGCTCGCGCTTCGCCTTCTCGCCGTCGGCGACGTAGAGGAAGCGGACGTAGTCGATGAACCCGCCGGGGGCCTCGCCGACGCCGGCCCCCCACCAGAGCTCGGCGAGCGGGTAGGCCGCCACGTGCGGCACGGCGACCGTCAGCTTGTCCGCGAGGTGCAGCATCGTCAGGAGGGACATCGTCCCCCGCGGCACCACGTTCACCACCCCGCTCGGTCCGCGGGCGAGGGCCTTCTCGGTGGCCTCGACCGCGTCGTCCGGATGCAGGAGCTGGACGAGCGGGTCGTAGCCCAGGATCACGGGGACGACGCGCTTGCTGAACAGGCGCGTGTAGAACGTGTGGCAGCCGGGGCCGATGAGGGTCGCGAAGCGCAGCACCGTGACGCCGAGCGACGGGTAGCGTCGGGCGAAGGAGAACGCGTGCTCCTCGGCTTCGACCTTGTCCCGCACCCAGGCGAGGCGGGCGCCGCCGTCCGGGCGGCGGTCCTCGGTCAGGAAGTTCGGGTTCTGCCCCCGCGCGCCGTAGACCGCGGTGAACGAGCGGATCAGGAGGTGCCGCACGCCGCCGGCCGCCGCCGCCGCCGCGACGTGCATGGTCCCGATCGACTCGAGCTCGTGGGAGTACGCCGCGTCCCGGCGCGGGTTCGTGAAGAAGGCCGCGTGCACCACCGTGTCGACGTGCTCCTCCTGGAACACGTCGACGAGCCGGCGGTCCGCCCCCGGGAGCGTCAGGTCGAGCATCCGGTAGCGCACGCCGTGGAGCGTGGTCGGGGGCGGCGTGATGTCGACGGCCACCACCGACTCGCGGCCGCGCGTCTCCACGAGACGCCGCAGGATCCGGCCGCCGAGGTAGGAGGCGGCCCCGGTGAGGGCGACGCGGGACACGGGCGGCCTCCTACGCGGTCGGGCTGTCGGGCTTCGCCTTCGCCGCGGCCTTCTTCGGCGAGGCCTTCGCCGCCTTCGCGCGGGCGGCCTTCTCCGCGGCCGCCTTCTTCCTGAGCTCGGCCCGCAGGCCGGCGACCTCGCGCTCGAGGCTCTCGATGCGGCCGACCGCGCGCTTCAGCTCGCCACGGCTCGGCACGTTCATCTGCTTGAGGGCGGAGCCGACGGCCTCCTCGACCTTCTCGCGGCCGCGCATCGCGCCTTCCATGGCCTTCATGAAGCGCGGGTTGTTCATGAGCTCGCCGGAGATCTGTCCGAAGACCTCCTCGCCCCGCGCGCGGATCCTGCCGATGAGACCACGATCGATGGTCATGATGGGCTCCCTCCGGCGGCCGCCGGACCTGGCGTCATCGCGAGCATACGCCCGCGCCCGGCTCGACGGCAACGGACGTCCGCGGGGCTCTCAGCGGGGACGGAACGACCGCAGGTCCAGCCGGTCCGAGAGCAGCTCGCGGAACTCCGCCGCGGCCATCGAGGCCACCTGCCGGCCCGTCTCGTACTCGATCTCGTCGATCGCCCGCTCCCACAGGCTCTCCCGCCGCGCGACCTCGTCGAGGTCGCGCACCTGCCCGAACCCCTGCACGTACTTGTTGTGGCGGCACAGCATCCGGAAGCTCGCCGCGGTGTCGGGCCGCCGGATCGGCAGGCCCAGGAGGCGCACGTCGTTGCCCACGTCGTGGACCGGCTGCCCCCACTCGCCGTAGACGCCGAAGATCGCCCCGAGCCGCTCGAGCACGTTCGCGAGCCTGCCCTCCCCCATCGCGAGGAGCACGGCCTTCACTAGGGGCAGCGTCACGTTCCGGGTGAGGGTGGGGTCGGCCATGCGCACGTTGACTCCCAGCTCCTCCTGGGTGATCCGCACGACCTCCTCCGACTTGATGCGGTTGTCGGTCGCGAGGTGGATGCGCGCGCCGATCGCGCCGGGGGCCGAGAGCGAGGCGAGGATGCCGGCCACCACGCGGTCGACCGGCACGAGGTTGAGCTCGGCCGAACGGTCGGCCGGGAAGGTGGTCGCGATCAGGTTCACGAGCCAGGCGCGGGCCCGGCCGGCCCAGTCCGCCCCGAGCTGCTCGAGCGCCTCCTTCGCCCGGCCGAACGCGTTCACCGGCGCGTTCACCACCTTCGTGTCGCCGCGGTTGTTGCCGGTGCGCGAGTGGCCGATGACGATCGACGGCAGGAGCTGCGTGACCCGCAGCCCGCGCTCGACGAGGGCGCGGTCGGTCTCGAGCGACGCCATCGCCTTCGTGAGCTCGTAGTAGTTGTTGTAGAAGTGGCGCGGGAAGACGAGGGCGTCCTCCTGCGCGATCGATCGCTTGCGGCGGCCGTGGATGTAGGACGTCTCGATCGCGAGGTGGGCCACGAACGCCCCGTCCGGCCGCGCCTGGAGCGCTTCCGAGAACGCGAGCGCGTTGCGGCAGCCGAGCACGTTCGCGAGGAACGAGCTCTCGTACGCGTCGTCGAACGAGACGCTCGCCGCGCAGTGGATGACGTGGGTGAGCGACGGTGCGACGTCCTCGAGCTCGGCCGGCGAGATGCCGAAGCCCGGGCGCTCGATGTCCCCCTCGACGAAGCGGAACTTGTGGGCGCCCGCCGCGCCCACGTGCAGCCGCTCGAGGAGCTGCCGTCCACGCTCCTCGGCCGAGAGGACCTTCACGACCTCCTTCGTCTTGCGGTCGCGGATCGTCTCCTTCCGCACGACGCACACGACCTCGGCCACGTGCGGGTGCGCGGCGGCCTGGGCGAGGATCTCCTTGCCGAGGAAGCCCGTCGCGCCGGTCAGCAGCACGCGGAACTTCGGCCGCTTGCCGAGCGCCTCGAGCTTGCGCTGGGCCTCCTGCTGCAGCTCCTTCACCCGCGCCCGCACCTCCTTCTCGCTGAGGTGGGTCGACTCGCGGAAGCGGAACTGGAAGTCCCGGGTCGTGACCCCGAGCAGCCGGCTCACCCGCTTCTCCTGCCTCGGGTCGCCGGTGAGGTGAGCGGCCACCCGGCCCACGCTGCGGCCGGCCGACTCGACGACGCGCAGGCCGCGCATCACGAGCCCCTCGTTGCCGGTCACACCGATGAGCCGGCTCGCCACGAACTGCGCGGTGATCTCGACCGGGTGCCGGTCGCGGTGGGCGTGGACGAGGAGCTCGGCGGGGTCGATCGGGTCGGCCAGGACCTCGCCGGTCGCCCGGTCGACCTTGACGATGTACTGCGAGGGCGACATGTCGACGACCGGCGCCTTCGGGGCCTCGGGCGCGCGCTCCGGGCGAGGCTTGCGCGGCGAGCGGACGCGCCTCGCGGCCGGGGCCGGCGCCGTCTTCGTGGGACGTCTCGGGGTCGGCCGGCGCTTGGGTGTCGTCGCCACGGGGCCTCCGGGCTTCTTCGGGTGTGTGGGGAGACTACTCCATCGCTGCGGGCGGGGACAACGTGCGAGGGAACCCCGTGCACGAGGGGCGGAGAAACGGAGATCGGCCTTGGGGTTGGACAACAACGGACACGAGGAAACGGAAACGGGAACGGAACGAACGGGACCAGGGCAATGGGGCGGTAGTGACGCGTTCCGACCGAATCTCGACTCCTGCCGGCCGGGTCGAGATTCGGTCGGGGCTAGTGAAACTGCCTCGCCGGGGGGGCGGGGGCTGCGACGAGGGCCGGGCGGACGGCGTAGGCGCGGACCGAGAGGCCGTCGTTCGCCTGCAGGATGCCGTCGACCTCGAGGAGGGGCGCGCCCACCAGGACCGCGCGCTCGGCGTGGAAGAGGTCGGGGCGGACGATGACGTTCGCGAGGCCCGTCTCGTCCTCGAGGGTGAGGAACATGAAGCCGGCCGCGGTGCCGGGCCGCTGGCGACAGATGACGGCTCCCGCCACGCGCACGCGCTCGCCGTCCGCGCGGCCGCGCAGGTCCGCGGCCCGCAGCGCGCCGCGGGCCGCGAGCGCCTCGCGGTGGAGGCGGATCGGGTGCGAGCCGGTCGTGACGCCGGTCGAGAGGAGGTCGCTGGAAAGCCGCTCCGAGAGGTCCATGTCCGGCACCGGCGACGGCTCGGCGACGTCGACGACATCCTCCTGAAAGAGCGGCCCGCGTGGCCGGCCCGCCTTCTCCACCTGCCACAGCGCGCTCCGCCGCGTGAGGCCGAAGGCGTTCATCGCCCCCGCCTCGGCCAGCTTCCGCTGCTCGTCCCGCCGCAGCCCGGCGCGGTCGACGAAGTCCTGCAGCGACGCGAACGGCGCCTTCCGCCGCTCGTCCTCGATCCGCCGCGCGGCCTCTCCCCGCAGCCCCCGCACGTAGCCGAGGCCGAGGCGCACCTCGCCCTCCTCGAGGGTGCAGAAGGCGCCGCTGCGCGTGACGTCGACCGGCCGGAAGCGGACGCCGTGGCGCTGCGCGTCCTTCACGAGCGTGAACGGGTGGTAGAAGCCCATCGGCTGGTTGTTGAGGAGCGCGCAGAGGAACGCCGCCCCGTGGTGCGCCTTGAGGTAGGCGCTGGCGTAGGCGATGAGGGCGAAGCTCGCCGCGTGCGACTCGGGAAAGCCGTAGAGGGCGAAGGAGGTGATCGACCGCACGACCGCGTCCTGCGTCTCGCCCGTGATCCCCCGCTCGGCCATGCCGGCCCGCAGGCGCCCCTCGATCGCCTTCATGCGCTTCTCCGAGCGCTTGAAGCCCATCGCCCGCCGGAGCTCCTCGGCTTCGCCGCCGGTGAAGCCGGCCACCGTCATCGCCATCCGCAGGAGCTGCTCCTGGAAGAGCGGCACCCCGAGCGTCCGCTTCAGGATCGGCTCGAGCGAGGGGTGCGGGTACGTGACGGGCTCCTCCCCGTTCCGCCGCGCGAGGTACGGGTGGACCATCTTCCCGACGATCGGCCCCGGGCGGATGATCGCGACCTCGACCACGAGGTCGTAGAAGTGGTCGGGCTTCATGCGCGGCAGCGTCGCCATCTGCGCGCGGCTCTCGACCTGGAAGACGCCGACGGTGTCGGCCTCCTGCATCATGCGGTAGACCTTCGGGTCGTCGGCCGGCAGGTGCGCGAGGTCGACCTCGATCCCCTCGTCGCGGAGGAGCGCGAGCGAGTCCTGGAGGGTCGCCATCATCCCCAGGCCGAGGAGGTCCACCTTGATGATCCCGAGGTCGGCGCAGTCCTCCTTGTCCCACTGCACGACGACGCGGCCGGGCATGCTCGCCGGCTCGAGAGGCACGACCTCGTCGAGCCGCCCCTGGGCGATCACCATCCCGCCCGAGTGCTGGCCGAGGTGGCGCGGCAGGTCCTGGATCTCCTCGAAGAGGCGGGCGAAGAGGGACACCCGGCGGTCGCCGCGGTCGAAGCCGGCGCGGGAGAGCCGCGACTCGAGCGTGTCCTGGGGGTCCACGTATTCGAAGCTCCGCATGTGGCTCGCGAGGCGATCGATCTCCTCCATCGGGATGTCGAGGACCTTGCCGACCTCGCGCGAGGCGCTGCGGTCGCGGTACGTGATGACGTTCGCGGTCATCGCCGCCCCGGCCGCGCCGTAGCGCTCGTAGACGTGCTGGATGACGCGCTCGCGGCGGTCGCCGCTCGGCAGGTCGAGGTCGATGTCGGGCCACTCGCCGCGCTCCTCGGAGAGGAAGCGCTCGAAGAGGAGCTCCATCCCCACCGGGTCGATCGCGGTGATGCCGAGGCTGTAGCAGACGGCGCTGTTCGCGGCCGAGCCGCGGCCCTGGACGAGGATCCCCTCGCGCCGGCAGAAGTTCACGAGCTCCCAGACGATGAGGAAGTAGCCGGCGAGCTCGAGCTTGCCGATGAGAGCCAGCTCTCGCTCGATCTGCCTTCGCGCCTTCTCGTGGTACGGCCGGTAGCGGACGCGCGCGCCCTCGTCGGTGACCTGCCGGAGGTACTCGAACTGCGAGCCGCCGCCGGGGACCGGGTAGTCCGGGAAGCGGTAGCCGAGGTCCTTCAGGGTGAAGGCGAGCCGCTCGCCGAGGGCCTCGGCGTTGCGCAGCAGCCGCGGGCGGTCGGAGAAGAGCGCGGCCATCGCCGCGGGCTTCTTCAGGTGGCGCTCGGCGTTCTCGGCGAGGAGCCGGCCGGCCGTGGCGAGCGTCCGCTTCTCCCGGATGCACGTGAGCACGTCGAGGAGCGCGCGGCCCTTCGAGGTCGCGTGGCGGACCCCGTTCGTCGCGACGGCGGGCAGCGAGAGCGCCTCGGCGAGGTCGAGGATCGCCTGGTTCACGGCCTCCTGCTCGCGCCGCCGGTGCCGCTGCACGTCGAGGTACACGTTCCCGGGACCGAACGCCTCGAGAAGCCGCGCGAGGCGGTCGGTGTCGAGGGCGGGCGCGCGCCGCGGGCCCGAAGGCGGCGCCGCCACGAGGGTCTCGACGCCGGGCAGGGCGACGAGGCCCTCGGTGAGCCCCTCGAGCATGCCGAGGCGCAGCCGGCCCTCGCCCTTCGGCACGCCCGCCTTCATCGCCGTGACGAGCCTCGAGAGGTTGCGGTAGCCGCGCGGCGTCTCGACGAGCAGGGGCAGGACGCCGCCGCCCTCCAGGGTCAGCTCCGCCCCGACGATCGGGCGAACCCCCTTCGCGAGAGCGGCCTTGTAGAAGCGGGGCGCGCCGCAGACGCCGTCGCGGTCGACGAGGGCCACGGCCGAGTAGTCGAGCTCCGCCGCCCTTTCCGCGAGCTCCTCGGGAAGCGAGGAGGCGCGCAGGAACGAGAACGCGGAAGCGGCGTGCAGCTCAACGGGCATCTCTTCGCCTTTTATTCGCCTCCATTCTGATGAGACATCGGAATCACAGTCAAGGGCCGACCCGCGTGGCGGACCGCCGTCGACGGCACGAGGCGGAGGCCGCGGCGGGAGCCTAGTCGGGGTCGACCCGCCAGTGCTGGCGCTCGTGCTGCCAGCGCTCCGTGATCGCGGCCGGCGGCCGGGCGAGGAGCACCGTCGCCCGCGCACACACCGTGCCGTCGGGCAGGAGGAGCTCGGCCCGCGCTTCGGCACGCGTCTCAGTCCGGCTGACGAGCCGGCCCACGGCCTCAAGCGGCACGCCGGTCGGCGTCGGGCGGCGGTACGCCACCTCGAGCTTCGCGGTCACCATCAGCTCCTCGAAGCCGCCCTGCACGAGGATCGAGCGGCCGGCCGTCTCGTCGAGGATCGCGGCCACGATCCCGCCGTGGGTCACACCCGGGTAGCCGTTGAAGGCGTCGGGGATCGTGACGCTCGCGCGGATCTCCCCCGCCGCCTCGTCCTGGTCCCAGTGGATGTGCAGGCCGACCGGGTTCTCCCGGCCACAGACGAAGCACGAGCGCGAGGACGGCTGTCGGGTGGTGGTCAAGGTCGTGTCTCTCCCGGGAGGGTCAGGGCTTTGGTGTCGACGCCAGCGCGACGGCGAGGCGCATCGCTTCGATCAGGCTCCCCTCGTCGGCGCGGCCCGCGCGCACGATGTCGAACGCCGTGCCGTGGTCGACGGACGTTCGGGCGAAGGGCAGGCCGAGGGTCACGTTCACCGCGTGGCCGAACGCGGCGAGCTTCACCGGGACGAGGCCCTGGTCGTGGTACGCGGCCACGACCGCGTCCCACTCGCCGCGCGCGGCGCGCGGGAAGAGCGTGTCGGCCGGCAGCGGACCGTGGACGTCCACTCCCTCGGCGCGGAGCACCTCGACCGCGGGCCGCATCACGTCGCGCTCCTCGCTCCCGAAGAGCCCGCCCTCTCCCGCGTGCGGGTTCAGGCCGCACAGCGCGATGCGCCGCCGCGCGGCGCCGAAACGCGGCAGCTCGCGGTCGACGAGCCGCACGATCCGCCGCACCACGTCCCCGGTGACGGCGTCCGGCACGGACCGCAGCGATCGGTGGATCGTCAGGAGAGCCACCCGCAGGCCGCCGCCGACGAACATCATCGCCACGTCCGCGGCGCCGGCCGTCTCGGCGAGGAGCTCCGTGTGCCCCGGCCAGGGATAGCCGGCGGCGCGCAACGACTCCTTGTGGAGCGGGCCGGTGACGAGGCCGGCCACGCGGCCGGCGAGTGAGTCCCGCGCGGCCCGCAGCACCGACTCGGCCGCCGATCGGCCGGCCTCCGGCGACACCGCGCCGAGCGTGAACGGCCCGCCGCCGGTGTCCTCGAACGTGACACCCGGCGAGCCCGGCGTGGCGAGATCGAGGAGGCGCGCCCTCTCGTCGAGGGCGAGCCGGCTCCCGTAGACGATCCACTCCGCGTCGGGCCGCCGAGGCGAGGCGAGGGCCTTCAGGACGATCTCCGGCCCGATCCCGGCGGGATCGCCGACCGTCAGGGCGAGGCGCGGTCGCGTCACGCGCCGGCCCGGGGCCGAGAGGCGACCACCGCGCGGGCCACGAGCAGCAGCCAGGGCGACCCGTGCAGGAAGAGGTCGAAGACGTCGATCGGCCGCGAGAGCTCGCCACGGGCGAGCATCCCCAGCTTCTCGACGACGTGGGGCGGCGCGAACGGCGCGAGGCCGAGGGTCGCGCAGGCGAGAACGACGCCGGCCCACGGCAGCCCCCCGATCCAGCGACGCATCACGGCGGCGATTCTATCGAACCCGGCGGCGGGCGGCCCGCGCCGCTCGCGGCGAGGTCACTCGGGAGGCTTCCTTCCGAGCAGCGTGATCTCGGGAAGCGTGGTGACGCCCTTCAGGCCCGTCTCGAGATCGAGATAGCCGACCGTGTCGGTGCCGGCCGCGCGCTCGGCCTGGATCACGATCACCCGGATCTTCCGGCCGGTCTTCCTCGAGGCGAGGAGCGCGTACTGCGGCACGTCGATCGCGAGCGGCGTGCCGAGCGCCCTGCCGTTCGACTCGGCGACGAACACGGCGGTGCCCTCCTGCGCGTCGCGCAGCGTCGCCGCACGGCCCGACAGGAAGCCGCTCGTGGGCAACGGCGGCCAGGCCGGCGCCGGCACGGCGGAGAGCGATGCCGAAGGCGACGGGCGGGCCGCGACCGCCGCATCCTGCGGGGGCGCGCCGCAGCCCAGGAACGCGAGGACGACCACGGCCAGACCCGGGGCGGAAAGGCGCGCGCCGCTCCGAGAGATCACCGGTCCATGCTACCGGACGTCGGCTACTTCTTCTCCTCGGCCTTCGGAGCCTGCCCGCGGACGAGGGCCGCGTACTCGGTGCCGGCGTTGAACGTCGGCATCGCGTCCGCCTGGGCCACGCGGTGCCCGACGAGCGCCATCATGTCCGCCACCTTCCGGGCGCCCTTCCAGTACCAGTCGCGGTAGACGTCGTCGGACGGCTGGTGGTACTTCGTGCTCTCGAACGCCTCGAACCTCTCCTTGAACTGGGCGGGAACGTCGACCGGCGAGCCGACGAGCATCAGCCCGGGCACGCCCCGCTCCGCGAACGAGAAGTGGTCGGAGCGCGCGAAGACGCCCTGCTCGGGGATCGGGTCGTCCATCGGATGGATCCCGTACGCGCGCGCGACCTCCGAGAAGAGCGGCCCGAGCGAGGTGAGCGGCGCGCCGTAGGCCACCATGCTCTTCACGGGACCCATGATCTCGGTGCCGATGCCGTCGAGGTTCAGCACCGCGGCGGTCTTCGCGAGGTCCCATGTGGGGTGCTGCACGTAGTGCTTCGACCCGAGGAGGCCGTACTCCTCGGCCGTGAATGCGATGAAGACGAGCGACCGCCGCGGCTTCACCTTC
>JAXLRD010000108.1:0-18947 GCA_046331285.1 Vicinamibacteria bacterium | reverse complement strand
GGCCCACGACGACGCGCGGCGGCGGGGCTTCGACGAGCGGATCGCGCGCCACCACGTCGTCCGGGTGATCATCGAGCGGTGCGTGCTCGACCTCATGGAGACGACGCGTGAGGCGCTCGAGTCGCGCGGGATCGGCTCGGCGGCCGAGGTCCGGGCGGTGGGGCGGCGCCTCGTGTCCTACTCGGAGCCGATGGCGGCCGCGGTGCGCGAGCTGAAGGAGTTCCTCCTCGTCCACATGTACCGGCACTACCGGGTCGTGCGGATGGGCGACAAGGCCGGCCGGCTGCTGCGCGACCTCTTCGAGTCGTACGTGAACGAGCCGCGCCAGCTGCCGCCGCACTTCCAGGCCGAGATCGAGAAGGACGGCGTCCACCGCGTGGTCTGCGACTACATCGCGGGCATGACCGACCGCTTCGCCGTCCACGAGCACCGCAAGCTCTTCGACCCGACGGTGCGCGTCTGAGGCCGCGGGCCGCGTGAGCCCGACCGTCGGGCTGCTCCTCGCGTACGCGGGCCTGCTCGTGGCCGCGGGAGCCTGGGTGGCCCGTCGGGTTCGGAGGTCCGGGGACTTCTTCGTCGCGTCGCGCGCTCTCCCGACGGGCGCGGTGTTCGCAACGCTCCTCGCCGCGAACATCGGGGCGGGGTCCACGGTCGGGGCGACCGGCCTCGGCTACCGTCACGGCCTCTCCGCGTGGTGGTGGTCGGGCTCGGCCGCCCTCGGCTGCCTCGTGCTGGGCACGCTCGTCGCCCCGCGGCTCCATCGCCTCGCCCGCGAGCACGGCTTCTTCACCGTGGGCGACTTCCTCGAGTGGCGCTTCGACCGGTCGGTCCGCGTCCTGGTCTCGGGCATCCTCTGGCTCGGCACCCTGTCGCTCCTCGCCGGCCAGCTGATCGCGATGGCGCGGGCGCTGGAGGCCGTGACCGGCCTGCCGCGAGCAGCGGGGGCCCTCGCGTCCTCGCTCGTCCTCGTGCTGTACTTCGCCGGCGGGGGGCTCCTCGCCTCGGCCTGGGTCAACGTGCTGCAGCTCGGCACTCTCCTCGTCGGCTTCGCGCTCGCAGTGCCGTTCGCCTGGCGTGCCGCGGGCGGCTGGCCGGCGATCGCGGCCGCCGGCGGGCCCGGACGGCCGGATTACGGCAGCCTGAGCGGGATGGGCCTCGCGGGGATCCTCGGCCTCGTCGTGGTGTTCGTGCCCTCGTTCGTCGTCTCGCCGGGCCTCGTGCAGAAGACCTTCGGGGCGCGCGGCCCGTCGCAGGCCCGGCGCGCGGTGCTGTGGAACGCGCTGGGGCTCGCCGCGTTCGCGTTCGTGCCCGGTGTTCTCGGGATGTCGATGCGCGCGATCCGGCCCGACCTCGCGAACCCGGAGCTGGCCCTCCCGCTCCTGGCGACGGACGTCCTGCCGCCCTGGATCGGGGGGCTCACGCTGGCCGCGCTCTTCGCGGCCGAGATCTCCACGGCGGACGCGGTGCTCTTCATGCTCTCGACCTCGCTGAGCCGCGATCTCTACCAGGCGCTGCTGCGGCCCGCGGCCGACGACGCGCGGCTGCTGCGCGTGGGCCGTCTCGCCGCGGCCCTCGGCGGCGCGCTGGCCGTCGGCCTCGCCCTCGTCCTGCCGTCCGTGGCGACGGCGCTCACCCTCTTCTACGGCGTGATGACGGCGGCCCTCTTCGTCCCGCTCCTCGCCGGCCTCCTCTCCCGGCGCCCGGGCGCCTTTCACGCGCGGGCGGCGGTGGCCGTGTCGATCGCGCTCACGATCGGGCTGCGCCTGGCCGGGTCCGGGCAGTCGTGGGCGGCGTGGCTGCCGTCGCTCGCCGGCATCGCGGGCGCCACGCTCGTGGTGGCGACCGCGTGGCTGTCGCCGGCGCGAGCCGGCCACGGGCCCGAGCGCTCCTGAAGCGTCCCGCGTCCGGGCCGGCCTCGGCCGGATGCTACGATCGATCGATCAGGAGGCCCGGATGAAGAGCCCCTCACGCCGCCGCTTCGCGATGGCCCTGGCGGGCGGCGCGGCGCTGCGGCCCGTGCTCGCGGGCGCAGGGGAGTCGGGGCGCGACGACGCGGCGCGGTCGGGCGGGTCGCTCACCGACGTGGCCGGCCTGCGCGTCGGCCACTTCACCGACACCCGTCGCCCGACCGGCTGCACCGTCGTGGTGGCCGAGGCCGGGGCGGTCTGCGGCGTCGACGTGCGCGGCGGCGCGCCCGGCACTCGCGAGACGGACCTCCTGGCCCCGGTGAACTCGGTGCAGGCCGTGCACGCCGTGCTGCTGACGGGCGGGTCCGCGTTCGGGCTCGAGGCGGCGACGGGCGTCGTCCGGTACCTGGAGGAGGGGATCGGCTTCCCGGTCGGAGTCGGCCGGGTGCCGATCGTGCCGGCGGCGGTGCTCTTCGACCTCGCGATCGGCGACTGGACGATCCGCCCCGACGCGCGCGCGGGCTACGAGGCCGCTCGCGTGGCGGCCGCGGGCGCCGTGGCGGAGGGCAGCGTCGGGGCCGGCGCCGGCGCGACGGTCGGCAAGCTCTTCGGCGCGGCCGGAGCGATGAGGGGCGGCCTCGGAACGGCGTCCCTCCGCCGGCCCGACGGCGTCGTGGTCGCGGCCCTCGTGGCCGTGAACTCCGTGGGCGACGTCGTCGATCCCGAGACCGGGAGAGCGGTCGCCGGAGCGCGAGCGCCCGACGGCCGCACGCTGCGGGGGACGGCCGCGGCTCTGGCCGCGGGTGAAGCCCCCGGGCGGCCGCTCTCGGGTCAGAACACGTGCATCGGCGTCGTCGCCACGAACGTGCGCCTCACGAAGACGGAGGCCACCAAGGTGGCGCAGATGGCCCACGACGGCCTCGCGCGCGCGGTGCGCCCCGTCCACACACCGTGGGACGGCGACACGCTGTTCGCGCTGTCGACCGGTTCGCTCGCGGTCGACGAGGCCGTGACGATCGCGGGCAGCCTCGCCGCCGAGGCCGTGGCGCGCGCGGTCGTTCGCGGCGTGCGGGCCGCGAGCGGGCTGCCGGGGATCCCCTCGGCTTCGGACCTCGCCCGCTGAGGGCGCAGCCGAGACGACCCTGTGGACCCGCTGTGGAGGGCCTGTGGAGAACCGCCTCCCGCGTCGCGCATCTCCTGTGGAACGACTCGGCCGCACCTGTGCGACTCCTGTCGAAAACCCCCGGGGTCCTGTGGACATCCTGTGGACGCCGCGTGCATGATCCCCGGGAAGTGACTGACCGCCCGAGCCCCACGCCCGACACGCGGGACGCGCTGGCCGCTGCCGTGGCCGGCGCGGCCGCAGCCGCCTGGGCGACCGCGGCGCTCGCGGTCCTCGCCGGCGCGCTGCGTCCGGCCGTGGGCCTCGGCGGGGTGGCCGTGGGTGTCGTCGTCGCCGCGATCGCCCTTCGCCGCGGGACCTCGCCCGGTTCGTCGCGGCCGGCCTGGACGCGGCTCGAGTGGGCCGCGCTCGCGTCCTTCGGGGCGGTCTCGGTGCGGCAGTTCGGCTGGCTCGCGTACCGGAGCGAGGGGGCCGTCCTGACGCTCCTCCCCTCGAACTACGGCGACCTGCCGCTGCACTGGACGTACGTCGCGCACCTCGCGGGCGGCGCGGCGTTCTGGCCGGCCAACCCCATCTTCACCGGCGACCGGCTGAAGTACCCGCTCGGCGTCGACCTGCTGACCGCGATCCCGGTGCAGCTCGGCGCGCCGGTGGCCGCCGCGCTCGTCGCGATGGGCCTCGCGGGTGCGGCGCTCACGGCTCTGGCTCTCCGGCGCTGGGGCGGCGCTCTGGCCGTGGCCGGCTTCCTCTTCGCGGGCGGCCTCGCCGGGCTCGAGGTGCTCGCGACGGGCGTCGTCCACGACTACCAGAACGCGGTGGCGTGGAAGAACCCGTACCTCACGCTCTTCGTGCCTCAGCGGGGATTCCTGCTGGCCCTGCCGGTCGGCCTCCTGCTCCTCTGGAGCTGGCGGCGCCGTCTCCTGCGGGGCGAGCCCGCCCTCGCGCCGTGGGTGGAAGGCGTGCTGTGGGGGGCGCTGCCCCTCGTCCACCTCCACAGCTTCCTCTTCGTCTCCGTCGTCTTCGCGGCCTGGACGGCGGGCGGGCGCCGGTGGCGGGAGGCGGCCCGCGCGCTCGCGGTGGCGCTCGCGCCGGCGGCCTGGAGCGCGTGGCAGGTGACGGACGGCTTTCGCGCCGCGTCGCTCGTCGGCTGGAAGCCCGGCTGGATGATCGGTGGCGAGGGCGCCCTCGTCTTCCTCCTCCTGAACTTCGGCCTCTTCCTGCCGCTCGCGCTCGCCGCGCTCGTATTGGCCCTCCTCCGCCGCGACCGCGAGGAGCTCCTCGTCCTCGGCCCCGCGCTCGCGGTGTTCGCGGCGCTCTTCCTCGTGCGCCTCGCGCCGTGGGAGTGGGACAACACGAAGGTGATGGTCTGGTGCTACCTCGTCGCCCTCCCGCCGATCGAGGCCCTCGTGCTGCGGCGCGTGCGCCGCGGGTGGCGCGCGGCGGCCGTCGCGGGCCTCCTCTTCTCGGGCGCGGTGAGCGTGGCCGCGGCGTGCCTCGGGGAGGCCGGGCCGCTCGGGGTTCTCGAGGAGGCGGAGTACGCGGGCGTGTGCGAGGCGCTGCGTCCTTTGGGCCGGAACGAGCGGTTGGCCACCGCGCAGGCCCACAATCATCCCGTCGCGCTGTGCGGGCAGCCGATCGTGGCCGGCTACTCGGGCCACCTCTGGAGCCACGGCCTGCGCTCCGGGCCGGTGGAAGCGGGGCTGCGACAGCTCATGCTCGGCGGCGGCGACTTCCGGGCGGAGGCGCGCTCCCTCGGTGCGCGCTACGTGTTCTGGGGACCGCGCGAGGAGGCGGTGTTCCGCGACTCGTCGCAGCCCTGGCGCGAGGCGGGCCCGCCGGTCGCCTCGGGTCCGTGGGGCGCGCTCTACCGGGTCGACTAGGAGCCGGGCGGCTCAGCCGCGCCGGACGACCACGAGCACGAGCGCGGCGAGGACGAACGCGCCGCCGACGATCGTCCACGGGCCGGGCGTCTCGCCGAGGAGGGCGAACGCGAGCGCCGCCGCGCCGAGCGGCTCGCCGAGCAGGAACAGCCCGACCGTCGGCGCGGGCAGCGAGCGGAGCGACTTGTTGACGAGGCCGTGGCCGCCGATCGTGGGGACGACGGCGAGCGCCGCGAACGCGAGCCAGGTGCGGGCGGGGAAGCCGGTGAGCGCGACGCCCGCGCCGCCGGCGAGAAAGGCGAGGACGGCGGCGGCCGCCGCCCAGACGCCGAGGACGTAGGCGTCGAGCGGCAGCGCGTTGCGCAGGCCGCGGCCGATGACCTGGTAGGCGGCGACCGTCGCGGCTCCCGCCAGCGCCAGCAGGTTGCCCCGGAGCGAGCCGGGATCGCCGGTGTAGTCGCCGAGGGCGATCAGGCCGGCCCCGATCAGGGCGATCGGCAGCGCGACGAGGACGACGCGGGGTGCGCGCTCGTGGAGGAATGCGCGCGAGAGGCCGATCGCGAAGAGCGGCGCCGTGTTCACGAGGAGCACCGAGGACGCGACGGTGGTGTAGGAGAGGCTCGCGATCCAGGTGGCGAAGTGGAGGGCCAGGAAGGCGCCGGAGGCGAGGAGGAGCGCCCGCTCCCGCGCGGCGAGCCGCGGGAACGACCTCGCGGCGGATCGCGCGGCGAACGGCAGCAGGAGGAGCGAGGCGAGGGCCACCCGGTAGAAGGAGATCGCGAGCGCGGGGGCGGCCGCCAGGCGGGCGAGAACCGCGCCGAAGGAGACGAAGACGACCGCGAGGCTGACCGTCAGCCAGGGCGACAAGGACTAGGCGCGCGCCTCGACCGCGGCGGCGGCGGCGGCGAGCGCGGCGTCGAGCTGGTCGAGCCGGTCCCCGCCGCCCTGGGCCACGTTGCCGCGGCCTCCGCCGCGGCCGCCGAGCGTCTCGACCCCGGCCTTGAGGAGCGCGGGCACGTCGTGGGGCAGGCCGTCGGACTGCGCGAACACGAGGTGCGCCTTGTCCGCGCGGCTGCCGAGGAGGGCGACGCAGGGCGCCATCTCCACGAGCCGGGTCGCGAGGCCTCGCAGGTCGGCCGCGGGCCAGCCGTCGTAGGCGGCGACCACCAGCGCCGGGGCGCTCGTCGCCGGCGCAGGGCCGTCGCCTCGCGCCTCGGCGAGGAGCCGGCGAGCCTCGCCGTCGAGGGCCCGCTCGAGGAGGCCTTCGCCGCCTTCTGGGCGGCGGCGAGGTCGTCCTTCGCCTTCTGGGCCGCGGCGGGCAGCTCGTCGATCGGGGCGGAAAGGGTGCCGACGAGGCGCTCGATCACGTCGCCACGACGGGCCATCGCGGCCAGCGCGCGGTGTCCGCAGACGAACGAGACGCGGGTGCCTCCCTTGTAGCGCTCGAGCCCGACGACGAGGACGACGCCGACGCCGGCCGTCGAGCGCGGGTGGGTGCCGCCGCAGGGCTGGCGGTCCCAGCCGTCGGCGTCGACCACGCGAACCCGCTCGACGCCCGCGGGAGCCTCGAGGCCCTGGGCCTTCGCCTCCGCCGCGGCGATCGTGGTGATCGTGACGGGCCGCGCCTCCCACACGACCTCGTTCGCCCGGCGCTCGGCGGCGCGGGCCTGCTCGGCCGTGACCGGACGGTCGAGGTCGATGGTCGTGACCTCTGCGCCGAGGTGGAACGCCACCGTCCCGGCGCGGGCCGTCTCGACGAAGGCGCGCGAGAGGAGGTGCTGGCCGTGGTGCTGCTGGACGTGGTCGCGGCGGCGGTCGGCGTCGACGCGGCCGTGGACGCGGTCGTCGCCGAGCGGGCAGTCGAGCACGTGCAGCACGTCGCCGCCGGACTCCACCACGGCGACGACACGCGCGTCGCCGAGCGCTCCCGTGTCCCAGGGCTGGCCTCCGCTCTCGGCGTAGAAGGCCGTCCGGTCGAGCACGACCGCCGGCCGGCCCTCGTGCTCCGTTCGCGACCGGACGACGGCGTCGAACTCGAGGAGCTCGGGGTCGTCGAGGAAGAGGCGGATCGTCACGGCGCAGAGTCTAGCAGGCCCGTCACGGCGCGGCCGCGAAGGCCTTCATCTCGAAGCCGCGGCCGAAGAGGTCCTCTCCCTCGAACTCCCAGACTGCCGTGTCGCCGGAGACGCAGGTGCTCGCCCGCAGGATCGGGGCCGGCATGACGAGAGTCGCCCGGAAGCGGACCTTCGACCCGCCGTCGGGAAAGAGGAGCGGGAGGCCCTGCTTCTCGATCTCGTCGAGGACGCCCTGACCGAGAGCGTCGACCGCGTCGTCGCTCGCCTTCGCGATGCGGTCCGGGGAGGCGCCGGCCGCGGCGAGGGCGACGGCGGCCGCGAGGTCCTTCTGGCGCTCGTCGAGCCGCTCGAACAGCACGTCGAGGTCGCGCCGTTCGCGCGGGCCGTAGACCGGCCGCTCGGCGATCGCGGCGACCTCGCGGGCGAACGGGACGGCGAACCGCTCGCGGAACGCCCGCCGCAGGTCGCTCTCGCGGGGAGACAGGCCGTCGTCGCGCAGGGCGGCGACGACGCGGCCGGCGTAGGCGTCTTCCTGGCGCAGGAGGACGCGCGAGGCGGCGCGGGCGCCCGCGAGGGGCGACGCCGGATCGCGCAGGACCTCGACGAAGTCGTAGGTCCCGTGCTCGGGATCGGCCCAGAACGAGACGTAGTTGCGGGCGGGCTCCCCCCGGCCGCGGGCCCGCTGGAAGTCCCCGTCGGCCGCGGCGGGCGACGGCAGGCCGCCCTCGACCGTCACGACGTGGAGCCCGGCCTCGACCTCGTCGCGCACCTGCCAGGAGTCGCCGGCGGGGAAGCGGAAGGCCGTGCGCAGGGGGTCGTCCCCGGGATCGATCGGGACCCGCGCGCCGCCCTTTTCGGGATCGGTGCGCTCGAGACGGTAGGTGATCCGCCGCGTGCAGCTGCCGTCGGCGTGGACCTGGGTGTAGAGCTCGACGTCGAGGCGTTCCTCGATGCAGGCGGCGAGGGGGAGGGCCGCGAGGGCGCAGAGGGCGGAGACACGAACGGGGCGCAGGCCGCGCATGAGCGCGACTCTACACCCCGTGGCGCGCGGGCGGTGAGCCGGGCCGGCTCAGACCGCCATGATCTCGCCTTCCTTCTTCTTGAGGGTGGCGTTGATCTCCTCGATGTGCTGGTCGGTCAGCTTCTGCACCTCGGCGAGGGCGTGCTTCTCGTCGTCCTCGCTGACCTCGTGCTCCTTCATGAGCTTCTTGAGGTGCTCGTTGGCGTCGCGGCGGACGTTGCGGATCGCGACCCGACCCTCCTCGGCGTGCTTGTGGGCGACCTTCACGAGGTTCTTCCGGCGCTCCTCGGTGAGCTGGGGAACGGGGATGCGGATGAGCTTGCCGTCGTTCTGGGGGTTGAGGTCGAGGTCGGACGAGCGGATCGCCTTCTCGATGGCGGGCAGGAGCGAGGGCTCCCAGGGCTGGAGGGTGATGAGCGTGGGATCGGGCACGGCGAGGTTGCCGACCTGGTTGAGCGGGGTCGGCGTGCCGTAGTAGTCCACGCGGATCCCGTCCAGCATCGCGACCGAGGCCCGCCCGGTCCGCATCGTGGCGAGCTCGCGGATCACCGCGTCGACGGTGTGCCGCATCTTCGCCTTCGCGTCGGCGACCATCTGCTTGAGGGGCATCGCTACTCCTTCACCAGGGTCCCGATCGTCTCGCCCTGCACGATGCGCCGCAGGTTTCCCTTCTTCTTGAGGTCGTAGACGATGATCGGGAGGTGGTTGTCCATGCAGAGGGAGATGGCGGTCGTGTCCATCACCCGCAGGCCCTTCTGGAGAACCTCGAGGTACGTGAGGCTGTCGAACTTCTTCGCCTTCGGGTTCTTCATGGGATCGGCGTCGTAGATGCCGTCGACCTTCGTGGCCTTCAGGATGACCTCGGCCTTCACCTCCATCGCGCGGAGGGCCGCGGCGGTGTCGGTCGAGAAGTACGGGTTCCCGGTGCCCGCGGCGAGGATCACCACGCGCCCCTTCTCCATGTGCCGCATCGCCCGGCGGCGGATGAAGGGCTCGCACACCTCCTGCATCTCGATGGCCGAGAGGACGCGGGTGAAGACGGAGGCCCGCTCGAGGGCGTCCTGGAGGGCGAGGGCGTTGATGACCGTGGCCAGCATGCCCATGTGGTCGGCGGACACGCGGTCCATGCCGTGGGCGCTGTCCGACACGCCGCGGAAGATGTTGCCTCCCCCGACCACGGCGGCGATCTCGAGGCCGAGGTCGTGGACCTCGCGGATCTCGTTCGCGAGGTAGTCGGCGAAGTCGCGGTCGATCCCGAACGATTTCTCCCCGAGGAGGGCCTCTCCGGAGAGCTTGAGGAGGACGCGCTTGTAGACGAGGGCCTTCTTGGTGCCAGGCATCGTTGTCCTTCCTCGCGTGGCGGCTCGGCCGACCCGAGGAGCCCGGGCCGGCCGAGCCAATCGTACTACTTCTACTCGGCGGCCTTCGGTCCCGACTCCTCGCCGAGGCGGTAGCGGGTGAAGCGCCTCACCACGATGTTCTCCTTGATGATGGCGATCTTCTCCTGGACGAGCTGGCCGACCGTGAGCTTCGGGTCCTTGATGAAGGGCTGCTCGAGGAGGCAGAACGTCGCGTAGTACTCCTTGAGCTTGCCCTCGGCGATCTTGTCGACGACCGCGGCCGGCTTGCCGGAGGCGAGGGCCTGGGCCTTGTAGATCTCCTTCTCCTTCTCGAGGACCTCGGCCGGCACGTCCTCCTTCGTGACGTAGAGGGCCGCGGCGGGGGAGGCGGCCGCGACGTGCATCGCGATGTCCTTCACGAGGGCCTGGAAGTCCGCCGTCTTCGCGACGAAGTCGGTCTCGCAGTTCACCTCGACGAGGACGCCCACCTTCGCGCCCTGGTGGATGTAGGCGCCGATGGCCCCGTCGGTCGCGGCGCGGCTCGCCTTCTTGGCGGCGGCGGCGAGGCCCTTCTTCCGCAGGATGTCGCGGGCCTTCTCCATGTCGCCGCCCGACTCGACGAGCGCGCTCTTGCAGTCCATCATCCCCGCGCCCGTCTCCTCGCGGAGCTGGCGCACGACCTCGGCCGTAATGCTCATGGTCCTTCTCTTCCCTCGATGCGATCGATGATTTCGTGAAAAGCCCCGGGGGCCGATTCGCCGGCGCCCGGGGCGGGACGTCGCTCGGGCCCTTCCCGGGCCCGGGGAGGCGTCAGGCGACGGGCGCCGCCGGCGACGGGACCGGCCGCGCGGGCCGGCGGGCGGGCGCGTCGGCGCCGCCCGAGATCTGCTCGGCGAGGTGCGCCTCGCGGAGGCCCCGGCCGGCGAGGACGGCGTCGGCCACCTTGCCGGCGAAGAGGCGGATCGCGCGGAGCGCGTCGTCGTTGCCCGGGATCGGGACGTCGACCTCGTCCGGGTCGGAGTTCGTGTCGAGGACGCCGATGACCGGGATCTTGAGCTTGCGCGCCTCGGCCACGGCGATCGCCTCGCGGCGGGTGTCGATGACGAACACGGCGTCGGGCACGTTCTTCATGCCCTTGATGCCGGTGAGGTTCTTCTCGAGCTTCTGCCGCTCCTTGTCGAGGTGGGCGAGCTCCTTCTTGGTGAGCCGCTCGCGCTGCGTCTCCTGGGGGCCGCTCAGCGTCATCTCGAGCTCGCGGAGACGCTCGAGGCTGCGGCGCACGGTGACGAAGTTGGTGAGCAGCCCGCCGAGCCAGCGCTCGGTCACGAACGGCATGCCGCAGCGCTTCGCCTCCTCGGCGATCGCCTCCTGGGCCTGGCGCTTCGTGCCGATGAACAGGATCGACTTGCCCTGGGCGGCGAACTCCTGGACGAACTGCAGGGCGTCCTGCAGCAGGCGGTGCGTCTTCTGGAGGTCGATGATGTAGATGCCGTTGCGCTCGCCGAAGATGTAGTCCTTCATCTTCGGGTTCCAGCGGCGGGTCTGGTGGCCGAAGTGGACGCCGGCCTCCAGGAGGTCCTTGATCGTGACGGCGGTGACGGCCGCCTCGGCGGCCGGTGCGGCGACGGTGGTCTCGGACAAGACGTTCTCCCTTTCAGCCCCGGCCGCCGCGTCGCGCCCGGGGCTTTCCGGCCCCTCCCCCTGGAGGGGCTCGAACTGGACGACTAGCGCTTGCTGAACTGGAACCGGCGGCGAGCGCCCTTCTGGCCGTACTTCTTGCGCTCCTTGATGCGCGCGTCGCGCGTCAGGAAGCCCGCCTTCTTCAGGCGGCCGCGCAGCTCGAGGTTGAACACGCACAGCGCGCGCGAGATGCCGTGGCGGATGGCCCCGGCCTGCGAAGCGACGCCGCCGCCCTCGATCGTGGCGATCACGTCGAAGCGGTCGTTCGTCTCGGTGACCGAGAACGGCTGCTTCACGATCTGCTTCAGGGCCTCCTGGCCGCCGAAGTACTCGTCGAGGCCGCGCTCGTTGAGCTGGAACTCGCCCTTGCCGGGGCGGAGGTGCACGCGGGCGACGGACGTCTTGCGCTTCCCGGTGCCGTAGTAATCGAGAGGAGTGGTGCTCAAGTCTTCTCTGGCTCCTGCTACAGGGTGAGCGTCTGCGGCTTCTGCGCCTGGTGCGGGTGCTTCTCCCCGCCGTAGACCTTCAGCTTGAGGAACATCGCGCGCCCCAGCTTGGTCTTCGGCAGCATGCCGCGCACGGCCTCCTCGACGAGGCGGATCGGGTGCTCCTCGCGGACCTCGCGGGCGCTGCGCGTCTTGAGCCCGCCCATGAAGCCCGAGTGGTGGCGGTAGACCTTCTCGCCCTCCTTGCGGCCGGTGAGGACGATCTTGTCCGCGTTGATCACCACGACGTGGTCGCCCGTGTCGAGGAAGGGCGTGTAGATCGGCTTGCGCTTCCCGGTGAGGCAGTCGGCGACCTTCACGGCCACCTTGCCGAGCACCTGCCCGCCCGCGTCGATCACGAACCAGCGGCGCTCGAGGGCGTCCGCCTTGGGAATGTAAGTCGAAGGCATCCGGTTGTTACCTCTGGGCCCCACTGTCCGCAGCTTCAGCGCGGGGCGCAAACCTTGGATTTTTATGCCAGTTCGGGTCTCAAGTCAAGACAGAAGGCGGGCGTGGGCGAGGGCGGGGAGCTCCCGGCGCAGCCGTTCCTGCCGCTCGAAGTCCATCTCGGCCAGGGCGATGCCCTCGCCGTCCGGGACCTGGGCCACGACCGCGCCCCAGGGGTCGACGATCAGGGCCTGGCCGTGGGAGGTGCGCCCGCCGCCGTGGTGGCCCACCTGGGCCGGGGCCAGCACGTAGGCGAGGTTCTCGATGGCGCGGGCGCGCAGGAGGACCTCCCAGTGCGCCTTGCCGGTGCGCTCGGTGAAGGCGGCGGGCACGCAGAGCACGCGGGCGCCGCGGCGCGCGAGCTCGCGGTAGAGCTCGGGGAAGCGGACGTCGTAGCAGACGCTGAGGCCGAGGCGTCCGGCCGGCGTGTCGGCCACGACGATCTCGTCGCCGGGCGCCACGGAGCGCGACTCCTTCAGGTGCTCCATGCCGGGGAGGTCGATGTCGAAGAGGTGGATCTTCCGGTAGGCCGCGATCGTGCGGCCGTCGGGGCCGATGAGGACCGAGGTGTTGCGCACGCGCGCGTCGCCCGGGACCGCCTCCGGCACCGTGCCGGCGAGGAGCGTGATCCCGAGCCTCGCGGCGAGGGCGGCCATGCGGCCGACCCAGGGGCCGTCGAGGGCCTGAGGCTCGGGCACGGCCTGGCCTTCCGAGCGCAGGAAGGCGAAGTTCTCGGGCAGGGCGACGAGGCGCGCGCCCCGCTCGGCCGCGAGCGCAACGAGCGCCTCCGCGGCGGAGAGGTTGCGCTCGACGTCCGTGGTCGAGGTCATCTGGACGACGGCGGCGAGCACGCGTCGGCTCATCGGCCGGGCCCCCTCCCGCCCCGGCCCCGCGGACGGGCCGGGCGCGCGCTCGGGCGGCGCACCGCGCGCGCCGCGGAGGTCGCGCGCGCCGGCGGCCGCGCCGCGGCGGCTGTCCGGGTGGCGCGGGCCGGCCGCGCCGGGCGCTCGGGCCGCGGCCCCGTGGCGGCCCAGGGCCCGGCGGCTGTCCCAGCCGCACCGCGCGAAGAGCGGGCACTCGCCGCACAGCGGACGGCGCGCGCCGCAGACCTTGCGGCCGTGGAAGATCAGGAGGTCGGTCGTGCGCGTCCAGCGCTCGCGGGGCACGAGGCCCATGAGCTGGGCCTCGATCTTCGACGGGTCGTCTCCCTCGGCGATGCCGAGCCGGTTCGAGACCCGCAGGACGTGGGTGTCGACGGCGATGCCCTCCTCGATCCCGTACGCGTGGCCCAGGACGACGTTCGCGGTCTTCCGTCCGACGCCGGGCAGCGGCACCATCTCGGCGATCGAGCGGGGGACCTCGCCGCCGTGCTTCTCGACGAGGCCGCGGGCGAAGCCGGTGACGCTCTTCGCCTTGGCGCGGAAGAAGCCGGTCGACCGGATGATCTCCTCGACGTCCGCGAGGGGGGCCGCCGCGAGCGAAGGCGCGTCGGGATAGCGGGCGAAGAGGTGGGGCGTCACCATGTTCACCCGCTCGTCCGTGCACTGAGCCGAGAGGATGGTGGCGACGGCGAGCTGGAAGGGCGTTCCGTAGTCGAGCGCGCAGCGCGCCTCGGGGTGTGTCCGCTCGAGAACGTCGAGGATCTCTCTCACGCGCTCGGGAGTGGGCCGGCTCTTGCTGCTCCGTCGGGAGGGCACGGGGCGATTCTAGCAGCGGGGCGCGGGCCCCGGCCGCTCTCTACGCGTGCCGGCGCAGCGGCGAGGCGGGGAAGAGCGGCGCCTGCACCGTCGGCGACTCGAGCTTCGTGAGGCGGACGACGAGCGCCTTCACGCCTTCGGCCGGCTCGAGGAGCGGAGCGGCGATCAGGCGGACGAGCGCCGCGAGGTCGTCCTCGTCGGCCACGGCCGGACGGAGCGCCTCGACGGCGCGGGCGGTGTCGGCCGCGCGGCGGACCTCGACGGTGAGAGCCCCGGCCGAGAGGCGGAAGGGCTTCAGGCGCCGCGCCGCCCGGCGTGCGAGGCCCTCGGCCACGACGGCGAGGGCGTCGGCGTCGCTGCGGCGGTCGCGGACGGGGGCTTCCTCCTGGACCGAGACGGGTGGCGCGGCGACGGCGACCGCCGCCTCGTTCTCGCCACGGGCCGCGGCACGCAGGCGCGCCGCGGCCGCGGGGCCGACGACACCGGCGAGCGCCGCCTCGTCGGCGGACGCGATCGCCCCGAGGGTGTCGAAGCCGGATCTCTCGAGCGCCGCCTCGAGGGGCGGAGGCAGGTCGAGGACGTCGAGCCTCTTCGCGGCGACGAACGAGAGCTCGTAGCCCGGGAGGACGACGAGGAGGCCCCGCGGGCGGGCCCAGCCGGAGGCGACGCGGGCGGCGATGCGTGAGGAGGCCAGGCCGAGCGAGGCGTCGAGGCCGAGGCGACGCTGGAGCTCGTCGCGGACGTGCTCGGCCGCGCGGACGGGCGCGGGGCCGCCGGTCTCCGGGGTGAGATCGACGAAGGCCTCGTCGGCCGAGGGCCGCTCGACGCGGCGGCTGGCCGCCAGCAGGACCGCCGTCACCTCCTCGCTCACGCGACCGTAGGCGTCCAGGTCACCGCGGCGGAAGGCGGCGTCGGGACACAGCCGCCGGGCCTCGGCCAGGGGCAGCCCGGCCCGCACGCCGCTGGCGCGGGCTTCCTCGCTCGCGGCGGCGACGAACCCGATCGCGGTGCCGTCCCCGCCGACGACGACCGGCCTCGCGCGCAGGGACGGGTCGAGCGCGCGTTCCACCGAGACGAGGAACGGGTCGAGGTCGACGTGCAGGATGCTGCGGCGCCTCTCCTTCACGCGCCCAGTCTAGGGGGCGGGGGAGCCGGGCGAGGTCCGCTCCGGAGCCGACCTGGGTTAAGTTGCTCGCGTGCCGCTCGTCCCGGGAAGCCGCCTCGGGCCGTACGAGATCCTGTCGCCGCTCGGCGCCGGGGGAATGGGCGAGGTCTATCGGGCGCGGGATCCCCGCCTCGGCCGCGATGTGGCGGTCAAGGTCCTCCCGTCCGAGGTCGCCTCGTCTCCCGACCGCCTCGCGCGTTTCGAGCGCGAGGCGCGGGCGATCGCCGGCCTCAACCATCCGAACATCGTCACGCTCTACTCCATCGAGGACGAGGCCGGCGTGCGATTCCTGACGATGGAGCTCGTCGAGGGCCAGAGCCTCGACCGCCTGGTGGTCCCGGGCGGCCTTCCCGGGCCGCGCCTCATCGAGATCGCCCTCGCGCTGGCCGACGCCCTCGTGACCGCTCACGAGCGCGGCGTCGTGCACCGGGATCTCAAGCCGGCGAACCTCATGGTGACCCGCGAGGGCCGGCTGAAGGTCCTGGACTTCGGCCTGGCGCGCCTGGCGTCGACCTCCGAGCCGCCCGAGGCGGCGGTGAGCCACCTTCCCACGATGACCGGCCCCCTCTCGGCGGCCGGGCAGGTCGTCGGCACGGTGCCCTACATGGCGCCGGAGCAGGTCCGGGGCCGACCGGTCGACGAGCGGACCGACCTCTTCGCGCTCGGCGTCGTCGTCTACGAGCTCGCGACCGGACGGCGGCCGTTCACCGGCGAGACGATGGCCGACGTCGGCTCGGCGATCCTGCGCGACCGGCCCGAGCCCCTGACGAGCGCGCGCGCCGACCTGCCCGCCGCCCTCGACCGCCTCGTGGGTCGCTGCCTCGAGAAGGACGCGGGCGATCGTCTCCGCTCCGCCCGGGAGGTGGTCGAGGAGCTGCGGCGGATCCAGGGGCTGCTCGAGCGGTCGGACCCCGGACTCGTGACGGGGCAGTCGGAGGACGCCATCCGCTCGCTCGCGGTGCTGCCCCTCGGCAACGTGACCCACGACCCGGCCCAGGAGTACTTCGTCGACGGGATGACGGAGGCGCTCATCACCGACCTCTCGCGGCTCGAGGGCCTGCGCGTCATCTCCCGCACGAGCGCGATGCGCTACAAGGGGGCCCACAAGGCCGTTCCCGACATCGCGCGCGAGCTGGCCGTCGACGCCGTGCTCGAGGGCTCCGCCCTCCTCGTCGGGGCGCGCGTGCGGATCAGCGTGCGCCTCGTGTCCGCCCGGCGCGACGAGACCCTGTGGAGCGACCGCTACGACCGCGACCTCGTGGACGTGCTCGACCTGCAGAGCGACGTCGCCGCCCGCGTGGCGCGGGAGATCTCCCTGCGCCTGAGCCCGCGCGAGGCCACTCGGCTGGCCCGCCACCGCCCCGTCGATCCCGAAGCCCACCTCGAGTACATGAAGGGCCGCCACGTCGCCGAGGCCTCCTCGCCGCAGGCGATCGAGCTCAGCCTCCGGCACCTGACGCGCGCGCTCGAGCTCGACCCGCACCTCGCGCCGGCCTGGGCGGGGATCGCGCACTGCCACAACGTGCGCGCGAGCCGCGGAATGGCGCCGCCTGCCGAGGCCGCCGGGTCCGCGCGCGCGGCCGCGCGTCGCGCGCTCGAGCTCGACGAGTCGCTGGCCGAGGCGCACGCCGAGCTCGGCTCGCTCGACGCGCGCGCGGGGGACCTCGTCGGAGCCGAGCGCTCGCTCGCCCGGGCGATCGAGCTCAACCCGGGCCTCACGTCGGCGCTCATGGTGCTCGGGCGCGTCTACTACTGCACCGAGCGCCACGCCGAGGCGCAGGCGACCATGCTGCGGGCGCTCCAGGCCGACCCGCTCTCGATGATCGTCCACACGGCGGTGGGGGACTCGCACTACTACGCCCGCGAGTACGAGCGGTCGGTCGGCTACTACCGCAAGGCGATCGAGCTCGACCCCCGGTTCGACGGGGCCCACACCGACCTCGCGCGCTCGCTGGAAGCCCTCGGGCGGTTCGACGAGGCCCGGGCCCGGTACGAGGAGGGGCGTCGTCTCGCGGGAAGCGTGGCGGGGCCGAGCTTCGGGCTGGCGCATCTCGAGGCGAGCATGGGACGCGTGGACGAGGCGCGGAGGATGCTCGAGGAGCTGAAGTCGGCGCGGGGGAGCCGGGTCGTCTCGGCCTGGGGGATCGCCGCGCTCCACGCGAGCCTCGGCGACGTCGACGACGCGTTCCTCTGGCTCGACACGGCGATCCGGGAGGGATCGACGGGCCTCGTGTTCCTGCGGGTGCACCCGCGGCTCGACCCCATCCGCCCCGATCCCCGCTACGCCGCCCTGGTGCAGCGGGTCGGCCTCGGACGGTCCGACTAGTTCAGCGGGCCCCGCGGCGGGGCGAACGACTGCTGCCAGAGGCGGAAGTTCTCCTGCAGCGCCGCGACGAGCCCCGGGACCATGTGGGCGGGGACGACCACCCGGGCCCGCACCGGCGCCTTCACGGTGTGCGAGGTCTGGGCCTCGCGCATCTGCTGCGGGCCGAGCGGGAGCATGTCGCAGAAGGTCAGCGTGAAGTCGAAGGGCGAGTTCTGGATCGCGCAGAAGTTGCTGTAGGTCCGCGGCGGCAGCTCGCCGGTCTCGTCGGGCACGATCGTGAAGTCGAGCTGCTGAGGCTTCTCCTCGGACATGGCCCCTCCCGGAGCGGAGTCTAGCAGCGGACGCGGGCGGGGCAGGCGGACCCGGCCCGACTCAGTACTTCCGCAGCACGCCGATGACGACGCCCTGGATGCGCAGGCGGCTCTGGTCGACGTAGATCGGCGAGAGCGCCGCGTTCGCCGGCTGCAGCCGCACGCGCCCGCCGCCCTCGCGGTAGAGCTTCTTGAGGGTCGCGTTCTCGCCGTCGAGGAGGGCGATGACCATTTCGCCGTCGCGCGCGCTCTGGCGGTTCTCGACGATCACGTAGTCGCCGTCGCGGATCTGCTCCTCGATCATCGAGTCGCCCTTGACCTGGAGGACGTACGTCTCCTGGCGGCCGACCATGTTCTCGGGGACGAAGATCGTCTCCATCGAAGTGATCGCCTCGATGGGCGAGCCCGCGGCGACCCGGCCGAGGAGCGGCAGCTCGACGGCCTGCACCTTCACGGCGGTCGGCACGAGCTCGAGCGCGCGGCTGCGGTTCCAGTCCCGCTTGATGAGGCCCTTCTTCTGGAGGTTCGTCAGGTGCTTGTGCACCGTGGCCAGCGAGCGCAGGCCGAAGTGCTCGGCCGTCTCCTCGATCGTCGGCGCGTAGCCGTTGCGCTCGATGTACTCGTCGAGGAAGTCCATCATCTCCTTCTGGCGGCGGGTGACGTACATTGACTCTCCTCGCTCCTCGCCTGGACCTTAGGCGAAGAATGAGCGAAAGTCAACGGCTTTCGCTCGCCGGCGGCGCGGAAGTCGTTCTAGGGGCGGGGCGCGGGCTTGTCGGCCGACGCCGGCCCGAGGCCGCCTGCGGGCTTTGGCGCGGGCGGGCTGCCACCGCCGATCCTGTTCGGCGGCGCCGAAGGGACCGGCGGGCGATGCGGCGCCGGCGGCGGGTCCGGTGAGCCGCTCGGGCGCTCCGCGCCGCGGGGGTGGTGGCCGCCCCCCCCGCCGATGCCCCACCAGTAGGGGATTCCTTCCGTCGGCGCGGAGGCCGCGGCCTCCGCCTCGCGGGCGTGCGCCTCGGCTTCGGCCGCGCGCGCCTCGGCCTCTCTCGCGCGCGCGACGGACGCCTCGCGCTCCCGGCGGTCGGCGTCGTCGGCCGCCCGCTCGCGGAGGAGCGCCTGGTGCTCCTCCGGCGTCACCCATCGCCCGTCGTACTGGACGTAGCCGCGCGCGCGGTAGGCGTCGTCGGCGGTGAGCCACCGGCCGTCCACCTGGACTCGTCCGAGGGCTTCGTTGGCCTGGGGATGGCCGGGCTGGAGGCCCAGCACCTTCTCCCAGGCTTCCCGCGCCTGCGTGGGCAGCTCGCGCGTCTCCGCCCAACGCGCGAGGTCGGCCCAGCCGCCCGCGTCGGTCGGGGCGACGGCCATCGCCCGCTCCCGGAACTCCGCGAGCGCGGAGGGGCTCGCGACGACGCGCGCGACCCGGCTCATCGGCAGCGCGACCCGACCGGGGCTCGCCTCGATGACGACGCGCTCAGGCGTCTGCTCGACGA
>JAXLRD010000107.1:0-19061 GCA_046331285.1 Vicinamibacteria bacterium | reverse complement strand
CTGGGACTCGAAGGGCTACGTGACGCCCGAGGAGTTCCGCCGCTTCTGCTCGCCGACGGTGCTGCTGGCGCGGCTCGACCGTCGCGTCTTCACGACGGCCGACTCGCTCGTCGCGGACGTCGAGGTCGCCCACTTCGGGCCGGCGCCGCTCGGTGCGGCGCGTCCGTCGTGGCGGCTCGTCGACGAAGCGGAGCGGACGGTCGCGCGCGGGAGCTGGCCGCCGCGCGACGTCGCGACGGGCGGCGTCGCGAGCCTCGGCCGGGTCGAGGCGCCGCTCGGGGCGCTGAAGGCGCCCGCGCGCTATCGCCTCGTGGCCGGCCTCGACGGCACGCCGAACGAGAACGGCTGGGACGTCTGGGTCTACCCGCGGCGCGTCGAGGCGCCCCCGTCGCCCGGCGTCCGCGTCGTCCACGCGCTCGACGCCGACGCCGAGGCGGCCCTGCATCGCGGCGAGAGCGTGGTGCTCCTCGTCCCCCCGGCCCGCGTCCGCGGCGACGAGCAGGGCCCGGTCGCGCTCGGCTTCTCGAGCATCTTCTGGAACACGGCGTGGACCGGGCGCCAGGCGCCGCACACGCTCGGGATCCTCTGCGACCCGGCGCATCCGGCTCTCGCCGACTTCCCGACCGACGGCCACAGCGACTGGCAGTGGTGGTACCTCGTGACGCGTGCCGGGGCGATGATCCTCGACGGCCTGCCGCGCGATCTGCGGCCCGTCGTGCAGGTCGTCGACGACTGGTTCACGAGCCGCAAGCTCGGCCTGGTGTTCGAGGCGCGGGTCGGCCGCGGGCGTCTGCTCGTCGCCAGCATCGACCTCGACGGCGACCTCGCCGGAGATCCCGTCGCGCGGCAGATGCGTCGGAGCCTCCTGTGATACGCGGCGAGCGAGCGGTTCCGTCCCGCGGTCGAAGTGGCGCCGGAGGCCGTGCGCGCCCTCTATTGAAAGATGATTGCGAGCGCGTGTGCGCTCTATGATGGCTCTCCAGTGAGAGGTCGCGGGAGCCGCGCGTGGCCGTGACGCCGTCGCCGATCGATCTGGCGGACGGCGTCCTCTGCGCGCTCGTCGTGGGCGACGCGACGGCGGCCCGGCTCGAGCCGGCGACCGCGAGCGGCGCGGCCCTCATCGTCGCGGCCGGCGCCAGCGGCCGGCGATGGCTGATGCCGCGCGACGTCGGCGCCGCGGTCGCCGCGCGCCTGTCTCTCCTCGCCGGCCTCGATCCCTGGACGGCCGCGCCGTCGGCGGCGCCTCTCCTCGTGCGCGTCGGCGACAGCCGCGGTGAGGTGGTCGTGCAGGTCGCGCCCGGCCCGCAGGGCGTCGCGGTCGACCTTCGGCGCCTGCCGAACGCGGCGTCGTCCTTTCCCCTGGACGACGCCGCGCCCGGCCTCTCGCGCCTCGGGCCCTACGTGGTGGAGGGCGAGCTCGGACGCGGCGCCATGGGCATCGTCTACCGCGCGCGGCGCGACGGGCAGGGACCCCCGGTCGCGGTGAAGCTCCTGAACCCCGCCGTCGCGGACGACCCCGGAATGGCGACGCGCTTCGCGCGAGAGGGGCAGGCGGCCGCTCTCGTCAGCTTCCCCGGCGTCGTCGGCGTCACCGACTTCGGCCAGACGACGGACGGCCGGGCCTACCTCGTCATGGAGCTCGTCGAGGGCTGCACCCTGGAGCAGCGCCTCCTCGAGTCGGGCGCCCTGCTCCCGGCCGAGGCGCTGCGGATCGCGATCCACATACTCTCCGCGCTGGAGGCCGCGCACCTGCGCGGCGTCGTGCACCGCGACCTCAAGCCCTCGAACGTCTTCATTGCCGGCGGGGGGCAGGTGAAGATCGCCGACTTCGGCGCCGCGCTGGTCGGAGACGCGCGGCGGAGCGGGCGGACCGACGCGGGCCTCGTCCTCGGCAGCCCCGCCTACATGGCCCCGGAGCAGGCGCTCGGACGCGCGACCGACGACCGCGCCGACCTCTACTCGCTCGGCTGCGTGCTCTACCGGATGCTGTCGGGCCGGCCGCCCTTCGAGGCGAAGACGCTCGTCGAGCTGCTGCGCCGGCAGATCGAGGACGCGCCGGAGCCGGTGAAGAGCCCCCACGGGGCGCTGCCGGTGCTGCTGACCGAAGCGGTCGAGCGCTCGCTCGCGAAGGACCCGGAGGAGCGCTTCTTCTCCGCGGGCGAGATGCGCGCGGTGCTCGAGCAGGCCCTCGCCCGCGTCTCTCCGGAGCGCCGGGAGCCGCGGCGGTGAGCGCGCGGCCGACCGTCCTCGTCGTCGACGCCGATGCCGAGGCGCGCCGCGCCGCGGCCGAGGCCCTGGCGGGCGACGCGTGGAGGATCGTCTACGCGGCGAACGTCGAGGCCGCGACCCGGCGCCTGGCGGAGGAGCCGGTGTCCGTGATCGTCGCCGAGATCGCGGGGCCGGGGCCGAGCGGCCTTCTCCTCCTCGCCGAGGCGCGGCGGGTGCACCCGGACGTGGCGCGCGTGGCGACGGCCGTCGACGCCGACGTCGACGTCGCTCTGCGGACCATCAACGACGCCGAGGTCCTGCGCTTCCTGCGCAAGCCCGTCGGCGCGGCGCAGCTGCGCGAGGCGGCCGAGGCGGGCCTCGCATGGTCCGAGTCGATGCGGGCGGCGCGCGGCGCGCGCGAGTCGGCCGCGCGCCGCGGAGCCTTCCTGGCTGACCTCGCCGCCGAGCACCCCGGCCTCGTGCCGGCCGCGGCCGGGCCCGACGGCTACGGCATTCCGCCGCACCGCGTGGGCGTCCTGGCGGAACGGCTCGCCGGCACGCCGCTCGGCGCGCTCCTCGCGGGGGTGAGGACGCAAGGGAGCCGATAGGCGAGCGCGCCTCTCGATCGGCGACCGACCGCCGGAGGCGCGGGTCAGGGCTCGACGATCACCTTCAGCCCGGACCGCTCCGCCGCCGCCGAGAAGGCCTGCTTCGCCTCCGCGAGCGGGAAGCGGTGGCTCACCACCGAGCGCAGGTCGGCCCGCCCGGCCAGGGTCAGGGCGATGGCCCGCTCGTAGACGTGCTTCATTCGCCGCGCGAGGACGAGCGTGAGCCCCTTGCGTCGCGCCGGCGAGACGACGAAGCTCAGCCGCTCCTCGGACGGGATGCCGGCGATCACGACCCGCGCGCCCGGCCGCGCCGCCTCGCAGGCCGCGTCGACCGCCGCGTTCGTGCCGGCCGCCTCGATCGCCACGTCGACGCCGAGCGGCTTCACGGCGCGGGCGATCGCCGCGCCCTCGTTCCCGTCGGCCACGAACACCTCGGCGCCGAGAGCCCGCGCGGCCTCGAGCCGGTGCGGGCGCGAGGCGAGGTCGGTCGCCACGAGCCGGGCCGCGCCCGCCGCCTTCGCCACCTGCAGGCAGAAGAGGCCGATCGGCCCGCAGCCGAAGACGCCGACGCTCGCGCCCGGGCGCACGTGGGCGAGGTCGACCGCGTGGATGCCGACGCCGAGCGGCTCGAGCATCGCGCCGTCCGTCGCGGTGAAGCCCTCGGGCAGCGGCACGAGCGCGTGCTCGGGCCAGGCCATCCACTCGCGCATCGCCCCGTCGTCCGGCCCGTGGCCGGCGAAGCGGACGCCGGGGCAGAGGTTCGGGTGGCCCTCGAGGCAGAGCAGGCACTTGCCGCAGTAGATCGCCGGGTCGACCGCGACGAGCCGGCCGTCCTCCGTCCGCCCCGCGAACTCGTGGCCGGGCACGAGCGAGCCCTTCACTTTCGTCCCGCCGATGCCGCCCTCCTCGTACCAGTGCAGGTCGGAGCCGCAGATGCCGACCGCCTCGATCCGGACGAGCGCCTCGCCGGGGCCGGCCTTCGGGGCCGGCTCGTCGTGCAGCCGCACGTCCCGCGCCCCGTGGATCCTCGCCGCGCGCATCACTTCTCCTGTCCGTAGTACGCGGAGCCGCCGTGCTTGCGCAGGTAGTGCCGGTCGACGAGGTGGCGCTCCGGCCGCGCCGCGTCGGGCGCCAGGAGCCGCACGTGCAGCTCCATGCGGGCCACGTACTCGAGGACCTGCGCGTTCTCGACCGCCTTCGCCGCCGTCTTCCCCCAGGTGAACGGCCCGTGGTGGCGGACGAGCACGGCCTGGACCTCCTCCGGCGAGATCCCGCGCTCGCGGAACGTCTCCACGATCACGAGGCCGGTGTTCTTCTCGTACTCGCCGTCGACCTCCTCGCGCGCGAGGCTCCGCGTCACCGGCACGTCGCCGCGGAAGGAGTCCGCGTGGGTCGTGCCCATGCACCGGACGCCCTGGCTCGCCTGGGCGAAGGCGGTCGCGTGCTCGGAGTGCGTGTGGACGACGCCGCCGCAGGGGAACGCGCGGTAGAGCTCGAGGTGGGTCGGCGTGTCCGAGGAGGGGCGCAGGCGCGAGTCGAGGATCTCGCCGGTCGACAGCGACACGAGGACGATGTCGTCGGCCGTCATCGTCTCGTACGCGACGCCGCTCGGCTTGATCGCCATGACGCCGGCGCCGCGGTCGGCCCCGGAGACGTTGCCGAAGGTCCCCATGACGAGGCCGCTCCGCGCGAGGTCCATGTTGGCGCGGTGGACGGTCGCGCGCAGCGCGGCGTGGGCGGCGCTCACGCCTGTCCCGCCGTCTCGCGCTCGCGGATCGCGAGGAGGCGCTTCATCAGCGTGCCGAGGTCCGACTTCGCTCCCGCCACCGCGCCGAACGCGTCGTGCAGCTCGCGGTAGAGGCCGTAGAGCTCGTCGTACACCCTCGCCGCGGCCGGCCGCGGCAGGAAGCGCTTCTCCTTGAGGGTCGTCATCTTCTTCTGCGCGTCCTCGAAGGTCGCGTGGCCGCCCCTGGCCGCGCCGGCCGTGACGGCGGCGGCGATCGCCGAGCCGAGGGCCGGGGTCTGGGCCGAGCCGGCGATCAGCATCGGCTGGTTCAGCACGTCGGCGTAGATCTGCATGAAGACGTCGTTCTTCTCGGCGATGCCGCCGCAGCAGACGACGCGCTCGACCGGGACACCGTACTGCCGGACCCGTTCGACGATCGCGCGGGCGCCGAAGGCCGTCGCCTCGACGAGGGCGCGGTAGACCTCGGCCCGGGTCGTGTGGAGCGTCTGGCCGACGAGCAGGCCCGTGAGGCGCGGGTCGACGAGGATCGTGCGGTTGCCGTTGTTCCAGTCGAGGGCGAGGAGGCCGGAGGCGCCCGGGGCGATGGCGGCCGCCTCGCGCGAGAGCTCCGCGTGGAGGTCGTCGCGGCCGAGGCAGACCTCGTCGACCCACCACCGCAGGATGTCCCCGACCGCCGACTGGCCGGCCTCGATGCCGTAGTAGCCCGGCATGATCGAGCCGTTCACGATCCCGCAGATCCCGGGGATGTCGGCGACCGTCTCCGTCGCGGGGGCGACCGCGCAGTCGCAGGTCGAGGTGCCGATGATCTTGACGAGCGTTCCCTTCGTCACCCCGGCGCCGACCGCGCCGTAGTGCGCGTCGAAGCTGCCCATCGCGATCGGGATCCCCTCGGGGAGGCCCAGCTTCTTCGCCCACTCCGGGCACAGCGTCCCGGCCGGCCGGTCCGCGGGGTAGGCCGCGTCGTACAGGCGGTCGCGCAGCGCCGCGAGCTTCGGGTCGAGGCGGGCGAGGAACTCCTTCGCGGGCAGGCCGCCCCACGCCGGCGAGTACATCGCCTTGTGACCGGCGGGGCAGACGCCGCGGAGGATCTTCTTCGGGTCGGAGACGCCGGCGAGGACGGCCGGCACGAAGTCGGCGAGCTCGACCCAGCTCGCCGCGGCGTCGAAGACGTCGGGGGCGACCTTCAGGCAGCGCCACACCTTCGACCACAGCCACTCCGACGAGTAGGTGCCGCCGATCGGGGCGAGGTACTGCGGCGCGTGCTTCGCCGCCGCCTCGGTGATGGCGGCCGCCTCGGCCGCGCCGGTGTGGTCCTTCCACAGCCACGCGTGGGCGGCCAGGTTCGACGCCCACCGAGGGTCGAGGGCGAGCGGGCGGCACGCCGCGTCGACCGGGATCGGGGTCGAGCCGGTCGTGTCGACGCCGATGCCGATCACGTCCGTCCGCGAGAAGCCCGCGGTCTTCTCGGCCGCGGCGAGCGCCGCCTTCACGGAGGCCTCGAGGCCGGCCACGTAGTCGGCCGGGTTCTGCCGGGCGAGGTGCGGGTCCTTCGGGTCGAGGAGGATGCCGTGGTCCCCGGACGGGTAGTCGAAGACCGCCGTGCCGACCTCCCGCCCGTCGGCGCAGCTCACCACGAGGGCCCGGACCGAGTTCGTCCCGTAGTCGACGCCGATGGCGTACTTCATGAAGGCTCTCCTCCCGCTCCGGAGAGCGACCCTATCGCCCGCTCCGCGGCCGGTCAAGGGACCGGAGTACCGGAGGCGGGGGGCCCCGGGGGGGCAGGGCGTCCTCGCGTAGACTCGGCGGATGAGCTCCCCGCTGCACATCCAGGCCTCGCCGTCCGCCGCCTCGCTGCCCTCGCGCGCGCCGGACCCGTGCACGATGGTCCTGTTCGGGGCGACGGGTGACCTCGCCGCGCGAAAGATCGTCCCCGCGCTCTACAACCTCGCGCGCGGCGGGGAGCTGCCGCGGCCCTTCGCCCTCGTCGCGACGAGCACGTCCGTCGGCTCCGCCGAGGCCTACCGCGAGCGTCTGCGCCAGGCGGTCGCGGAGCACTCGCGCGAGCCGCTCGACCCCGCCGTCTGGGAGGCGTTCGCGCCGTGCATCGAGACGGCCGTCGCCGACGCCTCGAAGCCCGAGGACTTCGTCGCCCTCCGGCGCAAGGTCGTCGAGGTCGAGACCGCGCGCGGCACCGGCGGCAACCGGCTCTTCTACCTCGCGGTCCCGCCCGCGTCGTTCGGCCCGATCCTTTCCGACCTCCGCGAGGCGTCGCTCGTCGGCCGCCCGATCGGCGGCCCGTGGAGCCGCGTCGTCATCGAGAAGCCCTTCGGCCGCGACCTCGAGTCCGCCCGCGCCCTGCACCGGCTCGTGGCCGGGGTGCTCGACGAGAGCCAGAGCTTCCGCATCGACCACTACCTCGGCAAGGAGACGGTCCAGAACATCCTCGTCTTCCGCTTCGCGAACTCCATCTTCGAGCCGCTGTGGAACCGCAAGTACGTCGACCACGTGCAGATCACGATGGCCGAGGACATCGGCATCGAGCGGCGAGGGAAGTTCTACGACGCCACGGGCGTCGTGCGCGACGTCGTGCAGAACCACCTCCTCCAGGTCCTCGCCCTCGTCGGCATGGAGCTGCCCGCGACCTTCGGCGCCGACGACGTCCGCGACGAGAAGCTGAAGCTCCTGCGCTCGGTGCGGGCGATCGCGCCGCACGACGTGGTCTTTGGCCAGTACCGCGGCTACCGCGACGCCGAGGGTGTGCTTCCCGGCTCGCGCACGCCCACCTACGTCGCGCTCAAGCTCCTCGTCGACAACTGGCGCTGGCAGGGCGTGCCCTTCTACATCCGTGCCGGCAAGAGCCTCTCGCGCCGCACGACCGAGGTGGCCGTCCACTTCCAGCAGATCCCGTACTGCCTCTTCGGCCGCGAGGACGTCTGCCAGCTCATCGAGCCGAACGTCCTCGCCCTGCGGATCCAGCCCGACGAGGGCATCGCGCTCTCGATCGCGACCAAGGTGCCCGGCGACGACCTCACGGTCGGCAGCGTCCGCATGGACTTCTCCTACGCCGGAGCCTTCCACCGGGAGCCGGGCGAGGCCTACGAGAAGCTCATCCTCGACGCCATGCGCGGCGAAGCGACCCTCTTCGCCCGCCGCGACGGCGACGAGCAGGCCTGGTCGCTCGTCACCCCCGTCCTCCACGACTGGGACTCCCGCCAGGACGAGCCCGCGTCCTACGACCCCGGCAGCGCCGGACCCCGCGAGGCCGACGCCCTCCTCCGCCGCGACCGTCGCCGCTGGCGGCCCCTCGACGGCAAGGAGGCCTGAGAACCGCGGGGGAGCGCGCCGGCACGACGAGCCGCGTGGCGCAGGCGGTGCCGCGCCAGAGAAGGGCTGGCCAGGCGCGGGCCGGCGCGGGTAGAGTGAGCCGGATGAAGACGCTGGACGTCGTCCTCACGCCGGCCTGAACGGCGCAGGACGAGACGGCGCGCGGGGGAGGGGACGATGGCCGGAGCGGGAAGGCTGGCGCGAGTCGCGACGCTCCTCGTCGTGGTCCTCGCCACGATCGCCTGCGACCGGGTCACGAAACGGGCCGCGGCGGAGCATCTTGCCGGCCGCCCGGCGGTGTCGCTGGCCCGAGGCGCCATCCGGCTCGCGTACGCCGAGAACCGAGGGGGCTTCCTGTCGATCGGGGCCGCGTTGCCTCCGGACGTTCGGGTGGCGGTCTTCGAAGTGGGCCCGGCCGGATTGCTGGCCGGGCTTGGAATCTGGGTGTTCCGCCGCGCGCTCGGCGGGGGCTGGATCGTGGGGCCGGCGCTGCTGTGGGCGGGCGGGGTGGCGAATGTGGCGGACCGTTTGAGCCGCGGCCGCGTCGTGGACTTCATGAACGTCGGCGTGGGCGGGCTTCGAACCGGCATCTTCAACGTGGCGGACGTGGCGATCACTCTCGGTGTCGTCCTCGTCGCCCTCGAGCTGCGCGAGCACGGCCCCGCGCGCGGACCGGATCCTCGGCGCGAGCGATGAGGCGGACGCCCGTGTCGCCCGGCCGCGGGCCCGGTCCGGTTCCGAATCGCGTCCCGGCGCGGTAGGCTCTAGCCGATCTGGCGTGGCGGTGATCGCTCCTCGCGGGGCACGGGGCGCTCGACTCCGTGCACGGCGACCCGCGCTCATCGCGCGCCAGACCCGGGGTGCGTTGCCGCCCTGAGGGGCAGCGGTGCGAAGCCGGCCGTTCTGCTTCTCGTACGGCGTCGCGGCCGGCCTCTCGCTGGTTTGCGGGTACGTGGTGATGGTCGCACGTCACGGCGCGTTCACTCGATCGACCCGAGAGTGGCCGCCGCGATGGGCTGGAGGCCGGCGGGTACGGCGCTGTGGCCGCGCATAATGGAGCCTTGCCATCACTGGCGTGAACGCAGGCGGAGAGGCGGGGGTGCCATGTCGATCGAGTCGTCGGCGGACTGGGACGGGCTTCGGGCAGTAGCGGCGGTCGTCCGCCAGACGCTGGCGCTGCTCGTGGGGGCGGTCGAGCCCGGCATCACCACCGAGGAGCTGGATCGAATGGCCGAAGGCCTTCGTGCGGTCGTGTGGCGCGCGGTCGGCACCGGCCCACGTCTACGGCTTCCTTTCGTCCTCGTCAGCGTGAACGAGGAGGCCGTGCACCGGGATCCCGGGCCGCGGGTGATCGCGGCGGGTGACGTGGTCAGCTTCGACGTGACGCTGGAGCTGGACGGGTACGTCGCCGACGCGGCTCGCAGCGTCGTCGTGGGTGCGGGAACGGACGCGGCGCGACGGCTGGTCGGCTGCGCCGAGACGGCGTTCGACGCGGGGCTGGGCGTCGCGCGGGCGGGCGTGTGGGTACGCGAGATCGGTCGGGTGGTGGAGGCCGAGGTGCGGCGGCACGGGTTCACGGTCGTCCGGGGCTGTCGGGCCACGGCGTGGGCCCGCGCGATCCACGAGCCGCCGACCGTTCCCAACTGGTGGGACCCGCGCCAGACCGACCGGCTCACCGACAGGCTGGTCATCGCCATCGAGCCGATCGTGTCCGCCGGCTCGGGACGCCCGGTGGAGGAGCGCGACGGCTGGACCATCCGGACGGCCGACCGCAGCATCGCCGCCCACCACGAGGAGACGGTCGTGATCACGCACGGACGCCCGATCGTGCCTGACGGGAGCAGCGGCCTAGGAGAGCTCGCAGTCATGCCCTCACGGCAGAACGCGCTCGGGACCGTGTTGCGGGCCGGCGTCGCGGCCGGGACCCTCGACATCCTCGGGGCTTTCCTCGCCTACGCGCCGCGCGGCATCGCGCCGTGCGCATCCTGCAGTCGATCGCGGGCGGCCTTCTCGGGTCCGCGGCGTTCCAAGCCGGCGCGCCCGCGGCGCGCTCGGGCTCGCGCTCCACTTCTTCATCGCCACGACCGTCGCGCTCGTCTACTACGTGGCGAGCCGCGCGTCCGGCCGGTCCTGCGGCGGCGTCCGCTCGTGCTCGGCCCGCCTCTACGGGGTCGCGGTCTACGCCGTCATGACGTTCAGTCGTGCCTCCTCGTGCCGCGGCGCGTGGAGGCCGCCGAGGTGCAGGCGGTGCGGGCCGTGAACCGGGTCGTCGGCTGGCGATACTACCCGGAGGCCAAGGGGCGGAAGCCCTTCTGCAGCTGCCGCTCGTGCAATCGCGGAGAGATCCGCGCGAAGCGGCTGCGGGAGCCCGGCGAGGACTAGGAGGCGTAGCCGTTCGGGTGGGCCTCCATCCACTCCCAGGCGGAGCGCACCATGTCGTCGAGGTCGGGGCGGCGGGGGACCCAGCCGAGGACCTCGCGCGCGCGGCGGGCGTCGCCGACGAGGCGGGGCGGGTCGCCCTCGCGGCGCGGGCCCGTCTCGTAGGGCACGTCGCGGCCGGTGACGCGTCGGGCCGACTCGATGACCTCGAGCACGGAGTAGCCGGTGCCGTTGCCGAGGTTGAGGAACTGCGAGCCGCCGCCGGCGCGCAGGTGCTTCAGGGCCAGGAGATGGGCCTCGCCGAGGTCGTCCACGTGGATGTAGTCCCGCACCGCCGTGCCGTCCGGGGTGTCGTAGTCCTCGCCGAAGACCGTGACCGGCCCGCGGCGGCCCGCCGCCGCGGCGAGCACGAGCGGGATGATGTGCGTCTCCGGCGCGTGCGCCTCGCCGAAGCGCGCGGTGGCGCCCGCCGCGTTGAAGTAGCGCAGGGCGACGAACCGCAGGCCGTAGGCGCGATCGAAGTCGGCGAGGAGCCGCTCGACGAACAGCTTCGACCAGCCGTACGGGTTGATCGGCCACTGCGGGTGGGTCTCGGGGATCGGGACCTCGCGCGGCACGCCGTAGGTGGCGCAGGTCGACGAGAACACGACGTTGCGGACGCCGGACTCGACCAGGGCCTCGAACAGCGCGGCCGCCTGGCCGAAGTTGTTGTCGTAGTAGCGGGCCGGCTCGGTGACCGACTCGCCGACGTAGGCGAACGCGGCGAAGTGCGCGCAGGCGTCCACCGCGTGCTCGAGGACGACGCGCCCGACGAGCGCGCGGTCGCCCGTGCGGCCCTCGACGAACGCCGCGCGCGGATCCACCGCGGCGCGGTGGCCGCGCGAGAGGTCGTCGAGCACCACCACCTTCTGGCCGCGGTCGAGGAGCTGCTCGACGAAGGTGCTGCCGATGTAGCCGGCGCCGCCGGTGACAAGGACCGCCATCTTTCTCGTTTCTCCCGGGTCGTGTCAGGCGAGGGCGCTCGCGGCCGTCGAGGCGCCGCGCGCGCGGTCGTGGTTCTCGAGGAACCACCGGTACGACGACTCGATGCCCTCCCGCAGGCCGATGCGGTGCCGCCAGCCGAGCGCGTGCAGGCGCGAGACGTCGAGGAGCTTCTTCGGGGTGCCGTCCGGCTTCGAGGCGTCGAACACGAGCCGCGCGTCGGGGTGGACGGCGTCCTTCACCATCTCGGCGAGCTCGCGGATCGTCAGGTCCTCGCCGGTGCCGACGTTGACGTGCTCGGACGCGTCGTACCGGCGCATCAGGAACAGGCAGGCGTCGGCGAGGTCGTCGACGTGGAGGAACTCGCGCCGCGCGCTTCCCGTGCCCCACACGACCACCTCCCGGCGGCCCTCGGCCTTCGCGTCGTGGAACTTCCGGACGAGGGCCGGCAGCACGTGGGAGCTCGCGAGGTCGAAGTTGTCGTTGGGTCCGTAGAGGTTCGTCGGCATCGCCGAGACGAAGTCGCAGCCGTACTGCTTCCGGTACGCCTGGCAGAGCTTGATCCCCGCGATCTTGGCGATCGCGTAGGGCTCGTTCGTCGGCTCGAGCAGCCCCGACAGCAGGTGCTCCTCCTTCATCGGCTGCGTGCACTCGCGCGGGTAGATGCAGGAGCTGCCGAGGTAGAGGAGCCGCTTCACGGGGAAGAGGTGGGCCGCGTGCACCACCGTCGCGTGGATCATCATGTTGTCGTAGATGAACTCGGCGGGGCGGGTGGAGTTCGCGAGGATGCCGCCCACCGTGCCGGCCACGAGGAAGACGTACTCCGGCCGGTTCGCGCGGAACCAGTAGTTCACCGCCGCCTGGTCGCGCAGGTCGAGCTGCTCGCGCGTCGCGGTGAGGATGTTCCGGAAGCCCTCGGCCTCGAGCCGCCTCACGACGGCCGAGCCGACGAGGCCGCGGTGGCCGGCGACGAAGACGCGTGCGTCCGAGCCGAGCTCGTGGATCACGCGGCCATGTTAACCCGGCCTCAGCGCGGACCGGGCGCGGCCGGCCGCCGCTCGAGGGCGTCGCGGATGAGGGCGGTCGCCGCCTCGCGCTCGGCGCCCTCCAGGGGCAGCCGCGGCGGGCGCACGCGCTCCGCGCCCATCCCGAGCTCCTGCTGCACCAGCTTGATGAGCTGGACGAACTTCGGGACCGTGTCGAGGCGGAGGAGCGGCAGGAACCACTCGTAGAGCGCCCGCGCCTCCTCGTCGCGCCCGGCGCGGGCGAGCTCGAAGAGCCGCACCGACTCCTCGGGCAGAGCGTCGGCGAGACCGGCGATCCAGCCGACGGCCCCCGCCGCGACGCCCTCGACGATCGCGTCGTCGACGCCGACGAGGACGGCGAGGCGGTCGCCGCACGCCGCGCGGATCGCGGTGACGCGGCGGACGTCGGTGCTCGACTCCTTGACCGCCACCAGGTTCGGCTGCGTGGCGGCGAGCTCGGCGAGCTGGGCTGGCAGCACGTCGGTGCCGTAGGCGACCGGGTTGTTGTAGAGCATGCACGGCAGGTCCGTCTCGCCGATCACCGCCTCGAAGTGCGTCCGCGTCTCGCGCCAGTCGCCCCGGTAGACGTAGGGCGGCAGGACCATGAGGCCGTCGCAGCCCGTCTCCACCGCGAGCTCGGCGAGCCGCGCGGCCTCGGCCGTCGTCATCGCGGCGACCCCGGCCACGAGGGCGCCGCGGCCCTGCGTCGCCTCGCGGCACAGGCGCAGGACGGCCTTCTTCTCGTCGAAGGAGAGCGAGCCCCCCTCGCCGAGCGAGCCGAGGGCGACGACGCCGGTGCAGCCCGCCTTCAGGAGCGCGTCGACCTCGCGGAAGAGCGCGCCGGCGTCCACCGAGAGGTCCTTCTCGAAGGGAGTGGTGATCGCGGGGATGACGCCCTGCCACTTCATGGCTGCTCCTCCTCGACGGGCGCGCCCGGCGCGCCATCGGCCAGCACCGAGAGCGGGGCCGGCACGAGCGGTGGACGAATCGTAAGGCCGGTCGCGCCCCGCAGGAAGCCGAGAGCCGGCCCGCACACGCGGCCCTGGCAGGCCCCCATGCCGGCGCGCGTGTGGAGCTTGGCCGCGCGGGCGTCGAGGCCGCCCGCGACCGCGGCCCGCCCGGCCGCCTCCGCGGCCAGGCCGTCGATCGCGCCGAGCGTCACGTCCTCGCAGCGGCAGACGATCGTGTCGGACGACGCCAGCGCGCCCAGCTCCGGCCGGAGCGCGAACGCCCGGGCGAGGCGCGCCGCGAAGGCCTCCTCGCGGGCCCGCTCGCGGAGGAGGCGTGTCGGCGCCGGCCGGCCGACCGCGGCGAGGCCCGCGACCGCGCCGGTCGCGAGCGCGTGGCCGAGGCCGCCTATGGCCGTGAGCTCACCCGCCGCGAAGACGCCGTCGCACGAGGTGCGCTGGTCGCCGTCGACCACCACGCGGTCCTCGGCGACGGCGCAGCCGAGGAGCCGCGGCAGCTCGAGGTTCGCCACGAGCCCGAAACCGCAGGCCAGGACGTCGCAGGCCCACTCGCACTCGCGCCGGCCGTCGGCGACGACCACGCGCTCGACGCGCCCGTCGCCGCCCGCCGCGCGGGCCCAGGACCCGGCCCGGTAGCGCACCCCCGCGAGGCGTGCCCCGAGGCCTAGCGCTTCGGCCAGCTTGCCCGGCCGGCCCGCGAGGCCGGCGCCGAAGAGGGCCAGGCGGGCGAGCGGCGCCTGCTCGACGATGCCGACGATCGTGGCGCCGCCGGCGCGAAGCGAGGCCGCGACGGGGAGGAGGAGCGGGCCGGTGCCGGCCACGACCACGCGCATTCCGGCGAAGGACGCGCCCGCCTTCGCGATCGCCTGTGCGGCGCCGGCGCCGAGGACGCCGGGCAGGGTCCAGCCGGGGAAGGGCAGGAAGAGCTCGCGCGCGCCGGTGGCGAGCACGAGCCTTCGCCACGCGACGCGGAGCGCCGCGCCCCCGCGGTCGAGGAGCAGCTCGCCGGGCGCGGGCGCGTCGACGACCGACGCGCCCGCGACGAGCGAGCCGCCCGCGCGGGCGAGGCGCCCGAGCCAGGCCGCCGCCGGCGGCGCCGGCGGGCCGCCCGTCCGCCAGACCTCTCCGCCGGCCCGCGGCGACTCGTCGAGGACCGCGACGCGCGCACCCGCCTCGGCCGCGTGCACGGCCGCCGCGAGTCCGGCGGGTCCGGCGCCGACCACGACGACGTCGGCCGCGAGGCGCTCAGCCACGGGTCCGCACCTCCATGCCCTCGCGCACGAGCTCGAGGCAGGCGCGCCGCTGCGGGAGGCCGTCGATCGTCATCCGGCACTCCATGCAGACGCCCATGCCGCACAGCGGACCGCGCGGGTCGCCGCCGACCGAGACGCGCGCGGCGCGGACGCCGGCGTTCCACAGTGCCGCGAGCACGCTCGAGCCGGCGTCCGCCTCGAGCGGCTCGCCGTCGACCCGGATGCGGATGCGCTCAGCCATGGATCCCGGGCATCGCGCGCCGCGGGGCGAAGGGCGCGGGGTCGAGGCATGGGGCGCGGCCGAGCAGGAGGTCGGCGACGAGCCGGCCCGTCGCGGGAGCGGTCGTGACGCCGAGGCCCTCGTGGCCGGTCGCGACGAAGAGCCCGTCCTCCCACGGGCCGACGAGGGGAAGGCTGTCGGGCGTCGCCGGGCGGAAGCCGACCCACGTGCGGATCGCGGGCAGCGCCGCGAGCCCCGGCATGTAGCCGACGGCCCGGCGGAGCATCTTCGCGACGAGGGCGCGGTTGACCGAGTCGTCCCAGCCGACGAGCTCGCGCGACGACCCGACGAGCACCTGGCCCGTGGCCCGCGGCTGGACGTTGAAGGCGACCGACTCGGCCGTCATCGTGTGCGCGCTGCGCAGGTAGCCGAGCTCGATGGCCTGGTGGCGCAGGAAGCCGGGGCAGCGGTCGGTGATCACGAGGTGGCCCTTCCGCGGCGTCACCGGCAGGCCGGGGACGAGCGCCGGCGAGCGGCCGCCGGCGGCCACGACCACGGCGTCGGCCTCGAGCCAGCGGCCGCCGCAGCGGACACGGCGAGAGGCGACGGCCTCGGCTCGATCGGCCACGAGCCGGGCGCCGCGCCCGAGGGCCGTCTCGAGCAGGAAGCGCGCGGCCGCGGGCGGGTAGAGGACACGGTCGTCGGGCACGCGCAGACCGCCCGCGAGGCCCGGGCGCAGGGACGGCTCGGCCGCGGCGACGCCCGCGGCGTCGAGCACCTCCGCCGCGAGACCGTGCGACGCGTAGAGGGACGCCTTCGCGCGCACGTGCTCCATCTCGTCTCCGTCGGCCGCGACCCACAGCGTGCCGCGGGCCTCCTTCTCGACGCCCTTCGGCAGCGACGGGGCGCGCTCGGCCCACAGCGCGCGGGAGAGGACGCTGAGCGCGAGCTGCGCGGGCGAGTCGTCCATCACCACGACGTGGCCCATGGCCGCCCCGGTCGCCCCGGCGCCCGGGAACGCCGGCTCGACGACGCTCACCGCGCAGCCGGCGCCCGAGAGCTCGTCGGCGCAGGCGGCGCCGACGATGCCTCCTCCGACGACGATGACGGACGGGGCGGACGCGCGGCTCATCGAGAGGCGGGTCACCGCACCGCGGTGAAGCCTCCCCGGAAGGGGTCCGCGGCGTCGAAGAAGAGGGTCGTCCGGCCCGTGACGAACGCGCGCCCGCGGATGCGCGGCACGAGGCCGGTGTCCCTCTCCTCCAGCCAGCCCTCGAACAGGGACCCCGTGATGCTCTCCTGGCGCCACCGCTGCCCGGGCGCGAGCTTCCCGCGGGCGTGGAGGACGGCCATCTTGGCGGACGTGCCGGTGCCGCACGGAGAGCGGTCGTAGGCGAGCCCGGGGCAGAGGACGAAGTTCCGCGAGTCGGCGTCGCGGCGGCGCGGCGGGCCGAAGAGCTCCACGTGGTCGATCGGCTCCCCGCCGCGGCCGGTGACGCCGGCGTCGCGCAGCGCGGCGAGCAGGCGCGCGGTGGCGTTCGTGAGCGCGGGCGCCTGCGCGAGGTCGAGGTCGAGCCCGGTCGGCGCGTCGGCGAGGAAGAACCAGTTGCCGCCCCACGCGACGTCGCCCGTGACGCGGCCGAGCGCCGGCACGTCGACCGCCACCTCGAGCGCGTGGACGAAGGCCGGGACGTTCTCGATCGTGACCGCGCCGTCGGGCTCGAGCGCCGCGCCGACGGTGCCGACCGGCGTGTCGATCCGCACCGGGCCGGGGGCGAGCCGGTCCAGGTGCTCGAGCGTCCGCACGACTCCGATGAGGCCGTGGCCGCACATGCCGAGGGCGCCCGCATTGTTGAAGAAGACGACGCCCGCCGCGGAGCCGGGAGCGACGGGCGGGGTGAGGAGGGCGCCGACGACCGCGTCGTGGCCGCGAGGCTCGCAGACCACGGCCTGGCGCAGGGCGTCCTGGCGGGCGAGGAGGTCGCGGCGACGCTCGGCCATCGTCGCGCCGGCCGGCGGCGGCCAGCCGGCCACGACGACGCGCGTCGGCTCGCCCTCGGTGTGCGAGTCGACGACCTCGATCGCGGCCGGCCAGCCCGTCACGCCGGCCCTCTCGTCACCTGGCGGCTACACCTTTTCCGGGATGACGAACGGCGCGCGGTACGGCCGCGTCAGGAGCTTGTCCGCCTCGGCATCGCCCACGAACTTCTCCGTCTTCCCGTCGAACTTCAGCTTGCGGCCGGTGCGGTACGCGATGTTGGCCATGTGGGCGAGGGCGCTCGACATGTGGCCCTCCTCGATGCCGCAGGTCAGCACCTTCTCGTCACCCGCCTTGATGGCGTCGACGAAGTTGCGGTAGTGCGGGCCCTCCTGGCTCGTCGGCATGATCGGGTCGCTGCCGCCCTCGGAGGCGGGGACCTCGGTGCCCTTGCCCTTCTCGTTCTTCCGGCCCATGTAGCTCTGCCACTTGCGGCCGTCGCCGTCGATCCAGAGCCAGCCCTCGGTGCCGTAGAAGAGGTTGCCGATCCGCTGCGTGCCCTCGTCGTTCGTCGCCTCGCCGCGGGTCGCGAACTCGAAGAGCGCGCCGTCGGCGTACTCGAAGATCGCGGTGTGGGTGTCGGGCGTCTCCTGCGAGGCGGGCGGGCCGAAGTAGCCGCCGATCGACGAGACGGAGACCGGGTGCTCGTTCTTGCCGAGGCCCCAGCGCGCGATGTCGAACTGGTGGGGTCCCTGGTTGCCGGTGTCGCCGTTGCCGTAGGCCCAGTGCCAGTGCCAGTTGTAGTGGAAGTGGTTCCGGTTGAAGGGCGTGGCCGGGGCGGGGCCGAGCCAGAGGTCGTAGTCGACCTTCTGCAGGTAGGCCGCGTCCCAGACGCCGTCGGGCACCGCGCCGCCGTCGACGGTGAGGTGGTGGGCCTTGCCGTCGGTGATCGGGCCGTCGGGGTACTTGCCGATCGGCGGGCGCGGCTTGAAGCACAGGCCGCGGGCCATGTAGACCTTGCCGATGCCGCCCTCGTGCAGGAACTTGATCGCCTGCTGCACGGCCGGGCGGCTGCGGTTCATCGTGCCGACCTGCACGATCTTCTTGTAGCGGTTCTTGGCCTCGACCATCTTCCGGCCCTCCCACACGGTGTGGGACGCCGGCTTCTCGACGTACACGTGCTTGCCGGCCTGGAGCGCCCAGATCGCGGCGAGGGCGTGCCAGTGGTTCGGGGTCGCGATGATGACGCCGTCGATGTCCTTGTCGTCGAACACGCGGCGGAGGTCCTTCTGGTAGCCGGGCTTGAACGTCGCGACGTCCTTCAGCGCGGGGTCGTTCGCGCGGCTGGCGAAGAGGTTCTCGTCGATGTCGCACAGCGTCTTGATCTCGACGTCCGCGAGCTTCGCGAAGCCCTGCTTGAGGGCGTTGCCCTGGCCGCGGATGCCGATCGAGGCGAGGACGACGCGGTCGTTCGCGCCCATCACGCGCTTCGCCTGGCCGGCGACGACGGCGGCCGCCGCTATGGAGGTCGTTGCGGTGAACTGGCGACGGCTCATCTCGTTGCGGTCCTGTGCGCTCATGGGCTGCCTCCTTGCGGCGGTCGGGTCGTCGGGAATTCTACCGCCAGAGGCGGGGGGCGGGCCCCGCCTCAGGGCACGAGCCGGCCCGGGGCGTCGGCCAGGGCCCAGCCCATGAGGGCGAACATCGCCGTGGCCTTCCGCAGCTCGGACGGGTCGACCTTGTCCAGCGTGTCGGCGTTCGTGTGGTGCCAGTCGAAGTAGTGCTCGCCGACGGTGTCGATCGAGAGGCCGGGGACGCCGTCGCGCATCAGCGGGCCGATGTCGGCGCCTCCTCCTCCCCACTTCACCGCGTCGGCGTCGATCGGGGCGAGGAGCGCTCCCACCTCGCGCAGGGCCGAAAGCGCGTCGAGCGCGGCCGGGTCGTCCGGCTCTCCGGCCGCGCGGCCCCCGCCCTCGCGCCGGCGAGGCTCGCCCGGTTTGAGGATCGACACCCCGAAGCCGGTCGGCCGCTCGCAGCCGCCGTCCATCTCGATCGCCGCGACGTGGCTCGAGGCGTCGGGGCCGAGCGCGTCGCGGTAGGCGCGCCCGCCGGCGCCGGAGTTCTCTTCCGAGGTCCACAGGGCGACCCGCAGCGTCCGGCGCGGCCGCAGGCCGAGCTGCTTCAGCACGACGAGCGCGTTCCACGCCGCCATGCACGCGCAGCCGTCGTCGTGCGCGCCCTGGCCGACGTCCCACGAGTCGAAGTGGCCGCCGATGACGACCACCTCGTCCGGCTTCTCGCGCCCGCGGATCTCGCCGAGGACGTTGCCGGAGTCGGCCTCGCCGTCGAGCTTCGCCTCCATCTTCAGCG
>JAXLRD010000106.1:0-19087 GCA_046331285.1 Vicinamibacteria bacterium | reverse complement strand
GGCCGCCCTCGGCCGCGAGGAGGCCGCGGCCCTCGTCTTCGGCCCGGAGACGAGCGGCCTCACGAACGCGGAGATCGCGGGCTGCGGCCGCGCCGCCTTCATCCCGTCGCACCCCGGGCAGCCGTCCTACAACCTCTCCCACGCGGTCGCGATCGCGGCGTACGAGGTGTACCGGGCGGCGCCCCGTCCGGCCCCGACCGCGCGCCGCCTCGCCACTCACGACGAGAAGGAGGCCCTCCTGGCGCTCCTGCGGGAGGGGCTCCTCGCGATCGGCGCGCTGCCGCCCGCGAACACCGACGGCTACTTCGAGGACTGGCGCGCGCTCGTCCAGCGGACCGACCTCACGCCGAAGGAGAAGAAGATCCTCGAGCACCTGGCCCGCAAGGCGATCCAGCGGGGAGCGCGCTGATGGCCGACGAGCAGCTGCCGTTCGCCGACGTGCGGCGTGAGGAAGGAGCGGTGTCGATCCCGGACCTCAAGTGGCGCGAGCTCCTCTTCATCGGCGCCCTCCGGCCCGCGGCCGAGGCCGGGGCCTACGAGCGGGACCCCTCGCGGCCGATGCCCCCCTTCCGGGACGGCGAGCTCTTCCCGGAGGGCGTCCGCTTCCGGGCGGAGCGGAGGGCCGGGCGAGTCCTCCTGCGGCGAATATAATCACCTCGTGGAGGTCACCCCGCCCGAGCACAACGCTCCCCGCATCCTGTCGCGGTCGGAGCACAACGTCTCCCGCAAGAACATCGACCCCGACGCGCTGCGGGTCCTCTACCGCCTGAAGGGAGCCGGCTTCGTCGCCTACCTCGTCGGGGGCGGCGTGCGCGACCTGCTCCTCGAGCGGCAGCCGAAGGACTTCGACATCGGCACGACCGCGCACCCGCAGCAGGTGCGCAAGCTCTTCCGCAACTGCTTCATCGTCGGCCGCCGCTTCCGCCTCGCCCACGTGCGCTTCGGGCGGAAGGTGGTCGAGGTGAGCACGTTCCGCAAGGCCACGCTGCCCGACGAGGGCGAGACCCTCGTGCGCCGCGACAACACCTTCGGGACGCCGGAGGAGGACGCCTTCCGCCGCGACTTCACGGTGAACGCGCTCTTCTACGACATCGCGACCTTCTCCGTGATCGACTGGGTGGGCGGCCTCGAGGACCTGACGGCCCGGGTCATCCGCTGCATCGGCGACCCCGACGTGCGCTTCCGCGAGGACCCCGTGCGGATGCTGCGCGCGGTCGCCATCGCGGCCCGGCTCGGCTTCACGATCGACCCGCACACCGCCGAGTCGATCCGGGCGATGCGCGGCGAGATCGTGCGCAGCTCGCCCGCGCGGATCCTCGAGGAGATCTACAAGATCCTCCGCCAGGGCCGCTCGCGCGAGACGTTCGAGATGCTGCACGCCTGCGGCCTGCTCGCCTACCTCCTCCCGCAGGCGGACCGCGCCGTGGCCGAGGGCGGCTCGGCTCTCCTCGGCAGCCTCAGCCGGCTCGACGAGTACCGCCGCGCGGGCCTCGCCACCGCCGAGGACCTGACGAACGCGCTTCTCATGGGCTCGCTCCTCCAGCCGCTCGGCGTGCCGCTCAAGCGCATCGCCGCGGCCCCGCCGCCGCGCCGCGAGGCCGGGGAGGCGGCGGCCGACGGCGCCGCCGACGGCGCGGAGCCGCCGGCCGAACGCGACGACGTCGAGGCGGAGATGGAGGCGCTCGGCGTCGAGGAGGAAGACGAGGGGGCCGAGGCCCTGGCCCGGCCGATTCCCCTGCCCTTCGCGCGCCGCGACCTCGAGCGGCTGCGGCTCGTGCTGATGGCCCAGCGCCGGCTGCGCGAGGCGCACGCGCCCGCTTCGGCCCGCCGCGCGCTCGCCGCCCGCGCCTACTTCGACGAGGCCGTCCGCTGGCTCGAGATCCACGGCGGCGACGGCGGCCGCGACCTCGCCGCCCACTGGCGCGGCCTCGGTCCGGGCCCCGTCGACCCGGAGCCGGCCGCGGGGGCTGCCGGAGCGGCCGGGGCCGAGACCGGCGCCCATCCCCGCCCGCCGCGCGACCCCGACGCGCCGTCGAAGCGCCGCCGCCGCCGTCGTCGCCGTCGCCGCCCGCCCGCGGAGCCGAACGGCAACGCCTGAGCCCCCGAGGAGGTCCGCGATGGCCGACCGACTGAGCGACGAAGAGATCGACCGCCGCCTGCGCGGCCTCGCCGGCTGGGAGCGCCGCGGGGACGAGATCCGCCGCACCTTCGCCTTCGCGGACTTCGCGGGCTCGCTCGCCTTCGTCAACCACGTGGGCGCGCTCGCCGAGGCGATGGACCACCACCCCGACATCGACGTCCGCTACTCGAAGGTCACGCTCTCGCTCTCGACGCACGACGCGGGCGGGCTCACGGCCCTCGACTTCGACCTCGCCGCGAAGATCGGCGGATGAGGGCCCTCGTCGCCGGCTCGCTCGGCCAGCTCGGCCGCGAGCTCGTGGCGCAGCTCGGGAACGAGGTCGCCTGGGCCGGCGACCGCGGCGAGGTCGACGTCACGGACGGCGCGGCCGTCGCGGCCCTCGTCGCGCGCGTCCGGCCGGACGTCGTCTGGAACGCGACGGCCTGGAACAAGGTCGACGCCGCCGAGAAGGAGCCGGGCCCGGCTTTCGCCGTGAACGCCGCGGCGCCGCACCACCTCGCCCGCGCCGCGCGCGAGGCGGGGGCCGCGATCGTCCACTTCTCGACGGACTACGTTTTCGACGGCGCTCTCGACCGGCCGTACACGGAGGAGGACGCGCCGCGGCCGCTCGGCGTCTACGGCGCGTCGAAGCTGGCCGGCGAGGCGCTCGTCGCCGCGAGCGGCGCCGACCACCTGATCGTCCGGACGAGCGGCCTCCTCGGCCGGGGCGGCAGCGAGCAGAAGGGCGGCTCCTTCGTCGACCGCATCGTCGCGCGGGCGCGCGCCGGCGAGCCGCTCCGGGTCGTCGCCGACCAGGTCTTCGCGCCGACCTGCGCGGAGGACCTCGCGCGGGCGGCGATCGCCCTCGTCCGCGCGAGGGCGCGCGGCCTCTTCCACGTCGCGAACGAGGGCTCGTGCTCGTGGCACGAGCTCGCCCTGGCCGCCCTCGCCGCCGCCGGCGTCTCGGCGCAGGTCGAGCCGATCGCGCTCGCCGAGCTCGCCCTGCCCGCGCCGCGCCCCCGGCGGTCCGTTCTCTCCTGCGCGCGCTACCGCGCGCTCGGCCTGCCGCCGCTGCGCCACTGGCGGGACGCCCTGCCCGACTGCCTCGGCGCCGCCACGGCGTAGCCGCCCGCCGCGCGCGGTTCCCGACCGGCCGATTTGACGCGTCCCTTCCCTTGCGATAGTGTTTGCGATTGTCCGCCTGGGCGGTTAGCTCAGCGGTAGAGCACTGGTCTTACACGCCGGGTGTCACAGGTTCGAATCCTGTACCGCCCACCAGGATTCCCTCCCAGAGGGACCCGGCGCCCACCCGAGCGGGGTGGTAGTTCAGTCGGTTAGAACGCCGGCCTGTCACGTCGGAGGTCGCGGGTTCGAGTCCCGTCCACCCCGCCAACTTCTCCTCCCCCAGGAGAGGTTTTCCGAGTCACTCCCCGTCTGAAGGTCCCACGAAGGGGAGGTCTTTGGGCTTCCGCGACGAGCCCCTGAGGCAGCGCGTCCGCGGTCGGCAGGTGGAAGAACTGACCTTGGACGACGGACGAATTAACATGGCCGTGTTAATTCACTTGGCCATGTGAATTCTCCGGGACGACCATGCCGATTCGCCGCCAGCCCGCCTCCCCGAGCCATCGACACTTCGCCGAGGAGCGCGTGCGGGCGCTCTTCGAGGCCGAAGGCTGGCGTGTGCGCGAAGGTCACGGGGACGACGGCGCGCACCTCATCGTCCGCAAGCGCGGCGTCCAGTACGCCGTCGAGACCAAGTCGGCGCCCGAAGGTCGCGCCGACAGGCTCGTGCCCCTCGTCGCCCAGGCGGTCCTCCAGGCGGCCCAACTCGCCTGTCGCAGTTCGGCACCGCTCGCCGTCGTCGCGGCACCTCGCATCCCGCGGCGTGTCGCCGACCAGGTCCTCGCCTTCGCCGAACGATACGCACCCGGTGCCGCGGTCGGTGTCATCGACTTCGAGGGATTGGCCTTGTTCCGTGGTCCTCGCCTGGAGAACCTGAACGTCGACGCCGTGCGTCCCGTCGCCATCCACTCCGTGCGTCAATCGGGTCAGCTCTTCTCGGACCTCAACCAGTGGATGCTCAAGGTCCTGCTCGCTCCCGAGCTGCCTGAGTCTCTCCTTGCCGCACCGCGCGGCCGGTACCGGAACGCATCGCAACTCGCGCGCGCGGCCGACGTTTCCGTGATGAGTGCCTTCCGGTTCGTACAGCAGCTCGAGCGCGAGGGCTTTCTGCATGAGTCTGCTTCACACCTGAGCCTGGTCCGAAGACAGGAACTCTTCGGTCGCTGGCAGGCGCTCGCCTCGCGATCGTCTCAGGACGTGCCGATGCGTTTCGTCTTGCCGGGAGACAACAGTGGCAAGCTCCGCGGAATGCTCGCCGGTGGCCGCGCTTGCCTCGCGCTCTTCGCCGCCGCAGATGCGTTGGGGCTCGGCTTCGTCAGCGGCGTGCCGCCTTACGTGTACCTTCAGCGCCTGCGGCCTGGCAACCTGGCGGCTTGGAGAAACTTGCGTCCCTGCGCCCCTGGCGAACCACCAGACCTCATTCTGCGTCGGGCGCCCGCGCCTGAAGCCGTCTTTCGAGGCCTCGTTCGTCCCGAAGGCATGGCAGCTTGTGACGTCCTGCAAGTCTGGCTCGACGTCGGTTCGCATCCGTCGCGGGGCCAGGAGCAGGCGGACATGATCCGACGTAGAGTTCTCCATCGGCTCATTGAAGAAGGACGCTAGTGGACGACTGGCAGGCCTTCACACTTCTTCTGGAGGCCGTCCGCCCCTGGTTTGGTGAGCTGGTCGTGGTCGGCGGCTGGGCCCACAGGCTTCACAGGCTGCACCCTCTAGCGCATCCCGCGCCGCACCTGCCGCTCGTTACACGCGATGCCGACCTGGTTCTCGCCTCATGTCGCCCTTGCCGGCGACGTGAACGCCGCCCTGAAGCAGGCAGGCTTCAACGCGGAGCCGTTCGGCGACGAGCCCCCTCCCGCGATTCACTACCGCCTCGGAGAAGAGGGCGGCACGGCCTTCTATGCGGAGTTCCTGACTCCGCTGTTCGGCAGCGAGTTCAAGGACGGGAGGCGGGACGCCGTCGCTAGAAAGTCCGGAATCACTGCGCAGAAGCTCCGGCATCCGGAGCTCTTGCTCGTCGAGCCGTGCACGGTGCACGTCGTTCCGGGCCACAGCAGGATCGCGCTCTCCAGGCCGAGAGCGTGCGTTCTGCAATCGCATTTGGCCTGAGCGAGATCCTCGAGTTGGCCTGATCGGGTCGGACGATGCAGGCTGCTCAGTCGATGACGACGCGGTCCGCCGCGCCGCGGCCGAAGACGTCGTCCGAGTACATCTCCTCGACCTTCGGCGGCCCGGCGAGGAACCGACCCGGGGTTGTCGCGACGGCCTCGCAGGTGAAGGTCCAGATACCTTCCGGCAGGGACGAGGCGAACAACTGCACCCGGTCGTCCCGGATCTCCACGCGATCCCACCACCACGTCCACGCTCCGCGAAGCGGCCGCGGAGGGGGAGAGTTCCGGAAGAAGGGGTTGAGGGGCTCGAGCCCGGCGGGGAGCGACGACACGAGCGCGACGTGGTCCCGCCTCACGGTTGCGACCACCACGATCCGCACCCGGATTCGCGCGCCAGCTCGGATGTGCCAGCTTCCATCGGCCGCTCGACGCACATCCGCCGGGTTCTCGAGCGCCTCGAACTGCCGCTCGACGATGAAGCCCCTGTCCACGGGGGGCGAGAGCACCGGGTCGATGCCGTATCGCAATCCGAGCCGGTAGTGGAGCACGCCTCGTCCTTCTCGCGCGAGAGTGACGTCGCTCGACTCCGAGCCCGGTTCCGATAGCCTGACAGTCGTCGTCCGACTGCGCCCATCGAACCCGCGAAACTTGGCTGACGACAGGGTCCGGTCGCCCAACCACGCCGTCGCCGTGAAGTCCGGCGGCGTGGCCTCCCTCGTCCGGAAGGCGTGGTCGAGCGCCACGATCGCCCACGCGTTCGCCTGGGTCGTGCTCCAGTGGCCTTTCCTGCGCGCGGCGAGCAGTCCCGCCGTCAGCTTGGGGATCAGGTCGGACTCCGGGGCTGCCCGAAGCAGCGCTTCCAGCACGACCGCATCGGTGCGTTCTTCGCTGGCCAGGAGCACTCGCTGCTCACGGTCCTCGTACCGGGTCGCGACGTGGGCGACGCTTCCGGTCTCCGTGATGTGCGCCTCGAGGGCAGCGCGGAGCTTCACAGCCTCGGCCCGGGAGTCCGCGTCTTCGGCGAGCGCGGCCAATAGCCACGCTTCAGCCTCGGCCGGCCGCGGCCCTTTCGCCCACCGAGCCATCTGGCGAGCCTTCGGGGAGTCCTTGTCACCGAGCAGGCTGCGAACGTAGAGGGCCTCGGCCCCGATGGCGAGCCGCGCGACCTCGCCGTCGTCGAGGGACACCTTCGTCTCGACCGCTCTGAGGTAGGGAAGAACCCGGTCGACCATCGGCTGGGCGAGAGCGGGGTGGCTCGCCCTGGCCGTCGCCAGCGCGTGCGCGACGTGAACGGTGACCTCGGGCGCGCTCTCCCCGCGTGGCCAGAATGCGAACCCGCCGTCAGGCTGCTGGAGACTGCCGAGGCGGAGGAGGTCGCGCTCGACCGTGCCCCGCAGCGCGAGGAGGTCGACCGACCCGAGGCCGAGACGCGCTATCCGCTCCCCGAGTGTCGTGAGCGCGAGCACCCGCGAGGCGATCTGCTCCCCGCATTCGTAGGGGTACGTCACGAGACTGACGGTGGCGTCTCGGAGAGCCGCGAACTCGGTCGCCGAGGTCGTGATCTCGAGTTCGGCGGACCCGGCGATCGCGTGCGGCGGGACCTCGATCGGCTGGACGACCGGACGATCGGCGACCTCGCCATACACGGCCGCCGACTCGGTCGTGGCCGCTTGGCGGACAGGCACCGAGAAGGTCGTCGCGTCGGCCGCCTCGCCCGCACGTGCGACGACCTGGAATCGTGCCTCTCCGGCCGTGCTCGCGACGACGGGGAAACGCGCTTCGGCGCGCCCGTGGGCTGGCAGGTCGAGATGGCGGCCCGTGCCCGCTGCCAGGCGAACGAGCGTGGCTCTCATCCCGACGTCCACCGCCATCGGGGTGTCGCCGTCGTTCCTCACGACAACGGAAACCTCGGCTTCGTCGCCCGGCCGCAGGAAGCGAGGTGGCGAGGGCGAGATGACGAGCGGAAGGCGCGCGACGATGCTGGACTCGGCGGTCCCGAACCGGACACCGCCGTCGCTGGCCACCGCAAACACGCGAAACCGGGTGACGCTGTCGGGGAGCGAAACGGGAACCTCGGCGCGTCCGGAGCCGTCCGTCACCAGACTGCCCGCGAACAGCGCCAGCGGGCGCAGGTCCGTGCGGAGAAGAACCTGGCCCGTGCCGCCGAGGATGCCTCCAGGGACTCCGCCAACCACGCCACCCACCACTCCCTGTCCGAGGGACGAGACGAGCAGCGCCGCCTCTCGCGGGGAAAGGTCGCCAGGCCCGACATCCATTCGGGAAGAGCGGTTCATGACGGCCGGTGTCACGCGCGCGAGGAACGTCAGCAGCGGATCGCCGAACTCGTGGCCGAGCACCGCGAGCACGGCCTCGTCGACGACCACGCAGGTCAGCTCGGCGTCTCGGACCGGCGCGCCGGCGGAGTCGGCCACCTCGAGGCCGATGACGGTTCGTCCGCCCGGCTCGAGGCTTGGCTCGCGCGGCGCTACCGTCACCCGCAGCCTTCGTCCGTCGGTCGAGATCGGGACGTCCAGGTGCCCGGAGGCGAACTGCCGGCCCGGACCGCTGAGGTCGACCTGGACGCGCACGCCGGGCAGCCAGTCGGGCGACACGCGGAACGCCAGTGTCGTCCTCGACGGCGCGGCTTCGAAATGGCGGGTCATCACGACCCCGGCGTGCCGGATCGTCAGCAGCCCCTCCCCGCTCGCGAAGGGAGCGAGCACCTGCAGGCGCACGAGATCGCCAGGACCGTACTCGCTCCGATCGGCGACCAGGCGCAGGCTCTCGGCTTCTGCGTCGTACCGCGCGGCCGTGAAGACGCCCAGCTCACCGACCCACGCGTCGTCGTCGGCCTCGGCCGACCGGCCCTGGTCGTCGGCAACCGTGGCCGTCGCGCGATAGTGGCCGGCGGGCAGCGACGCGAGCCGGAGCGTGACGGGATGGTCGCTCGAGGTCAGCCGTCTCTCGGCGACCCGCATGTCCGGTCGAGGTTCATCCGACCCGGCCGCTCCGGGGACGCGAACGAGGGAGACCCGAACCCGACGCCCCGCTACCGCCCGGCCCTCGAGGTCGGTGACCACGAAGGAGAGTCCGAGCGGATCGCCTGGCGAGACGAACGCCCGCTCGGTCCGGACGCCTACGTAGAGGGCGGCGGGGTGGACGACGATCGAGGTGGATGCGCTGACCGCCTGGCGGTTGACGTCGTGGACGGTGGCCGTCAGCTGGATCCGGCGTGGGTACGGCCGGTCCTGCGGGAGAGCCGAGATGGCCACGGCGTGCGCGCCCCGGGCGTCGGTCTGCCCGCTCCAGCTCTCGCTGCGAGCGGGCCGGCGCTCGGCTTCCGACACGATCGGGGTGAACGAGAATCCGGCCCACTGCGGTGGGGCGAAGGCGCTCGGCAAGGACGTCGCCCACCACTGCATGGCGGCCCCGTCGAGCGCCGCCCCGTCGAACGTCCGGGCCGACGCGGTCACGCGCGCCGGCTGGTTCAGGAACAGCGGGCCCGCGTCGGCCTGCAGCTTCAGCTCCACCTCGGGCCGTCTGTACTCGTCGACGCGGAAGACGTGGACGTGAACCGGCGGCCCCGACCCGGCAACATCCGGTGTCCGCAGCTGGAGCGAAGCGCCTCCGACGGCCATCGTCCCCGGCAGCTTCAGCACGGCCTCGAACGAGCCGTGGCGGGTGATCGGCACGGTCCCTGCCGCGACCTCCGAGCCGCTGGCGTCGACGAGGTCGTACGCGAGGGAGTCGAGGTGTGCCGGGGCCACTCGACGGACCGGGTAGCCCGCGACCTCTCGAATCCAGCCCTTGACGTGAACGTCCTCGCCGGGGCGATAGAGCCCTCGATCGTCCATGACGTGGAGCCGAAGGCGCGGCTCTTCGCGCTCGTGGCCGTCCAGCCCCGTGAAGGGAACGGCAAGGAACGCGGCGTCGTCGCCGAGTCGAGCTTCCACGAACAGGGACTCGGCCGAGCCGACGGGCATGTCGGCAACGCCGTCGTCGTTGGTCTGGACGCGGCCCGCGCCGTTGACGCGCACCGAGACGTCGCGCAGCGGCTTGCCGTCCGCGAGTGACGTCGTGCGGACGAGGACGCGCCGACCGTCCCACGAGGCGTCGACTCCGATCCGGGTGACCTGAACCCAGGTCACGACCCTCGGGTAGACGTTGTCGTTCGAGCTCGTGGCGGTCACGATGACCTGCCCCGTGCCGTTTCGCAGGGCCGGTCCGAGGGGAATCCGCGTGGCCACCAGAGCCCCGTCGGGAGAAGCGGGGCGCTCGACACGGTCGAGAACCACCCGGCCGGGGAGTTTGTTCGCCTCCCAGCGATGCTCGTTGTATCGCGCCCAGTCCGCCGGCTTCACGGCCCGCAGCTGCACGCGGAGCTCCGGGACTGCCGCCGAGTAGACGGTGACGGCCGGCTCGCTCGCCGGGTCGAGGACCAGGTGGTCCGTCTGGGGTCCGACCAGGACCGGCCCGTAGTCGCCGATCTCGAAGGAGACGGACCGCTCACGCCCGAGCTGCCCGCCGAACTCGTCTCGGACCGCACCGTCTACCGCCACGCGGTACCTGGTGCGAGGGCGCGGGAGCCCCCTGATGCAGATGAAGCTCCCCCGGGCCTTCACGGACGCTCCCTCGAGCGCCGGCTCGATGCGCACCATCGACTCGCGGAACGAGTCGCGGGCGATCGGGTTGCTGAGCTCGATGCTCCAGGGCGCGCCCGCCGCGCAGCCACGGCGAGCCCCCTCGTAGTCGCAGGAAGCCTCGCGGACCGTCAGCGGGCCATAGGTCTCGACCGACCACTGATCTTGAGCGATCCCGCGGCGCGGACCCTCACGGGAGGGCACTCCCGGGCCGACGGCGACACGGACCGACGAGTGGCCCGGGAGCAGGTCCACGGCTCGGAAAGCGACCCAGTGCCCCTCTTCGCTCGTGCGCGCCAGGTGACGCACCGACGGATCGCGCCGGATCTCCTCGCTCGTCGCCGGCCGCAGGCGGCGACGCGTCCCGGCGGCCTCGACACGAACGGACGCGAGGACGGACTTCGGATCCACCGCCTGGTCGAACGCGAGGAAGAACACGGCGTCGCGCCGGATCGGACCGACCGTCGGGTGGTGCTCGATCAGGGACGGCGCCGGCGTCGAGAACCGCCACTCGACGGCACTCTCCAGTGTCGCGCCCGAGAGGGCGCGGGTGCCCTCTCGGACTTGTGCCACGAACTCGGTGGCCATCGGGAAGCGCGGCTTGGGCAGGAACAGGAGCAGGCGCGAACCGACCCAGCGCCACTGCCCCGGCACGTCGGGCACGAGCCGGACGGGAGGCGTCTCCGGAGCGGTGGCGCCCAGCGCGGCCATGGGCTCCGAGAACACCGCCGCGAGCTCGGGTGCAACAGCGACCTCGCCGCGCGGTGACGAGCGGACCACGGTGAGCGGCGCGCGCGGCTCCACTGCCGGGCGAGCCGGTGCGCCGTCGAACTTCAGGGGCCCGACGCGCTCGCCAGGAGGGGGCGGCGAAGCCCCAACCGTCCCGGTTGGCGCCGCAGGCTCCGAGACCGGCTCGGCGGGCAGCGGGGGAATCGAGGCGAGCAGCCGTTCGGCGTCGATCTCGGACAGCGGCATCGCCTTTGTCGCGGCCGACCGCGCGGCTCGGTCCGGTTCGCCGATGCCTTCCGCATCGGACAGCCGGAAGGTCGCCGGGACTTCGGTCGGCTCGAGGGCCTCGTCGAACGGCTCGTCGTCGTAACCGTCGATGCAGGGGCAGGCGGGCGGAGGCGGCGGAGGCGGCACCGTGAGCGCGGCCGCCGATACCTCGGCAGGCGGCCACGGCGGTCGCACCGCGGGCCAGTCGCCGCTCCCGACGATCCGGGAGACTCCCCACGCTGCCGCAGCCGCACTGGCCGCAACGGCGCCGACGACCGCGAAGCCGAGACGCCTTCTCATTGATGCGCCTCCAGGTGCCATTCGCGACGACGAGGACGCCAGCCGCTGCTCCTTCGACACGCCCTGAGCGCTTCGGGTTCCGCGGCGTTACCCACGCCCCGAACGGAGGGTCCGTCACGACTGAAGGAGCGTCAATGGTTCACTTGGCGGCTCGAGTCAGGAGTGTTCGCTCGCGGCGCCGGGTTCAGGGTCGGCCCGGCCAGGCGACTCGTGGCGCTCCGTGAACCACGCGTCGCACGGCCTGGGCCAGACGCCGCGGGCCTGGAGGACGCGCATGGCGTGGAGCTCGTGAAGTGCGGAGAGGCCGTCGGCGGCCGACGTCTCGCCGACGAGGCGCAGCGCGTCGGCGACGGCCTCCAGCGTCGAGCGGCCCTCGGGCAGCGCGGACTGGCGCAGGCGCAGCACCTGCTCGGTCTTGAGCGGCAGCCAGAGCCGCGGCAGTGACGCGAGTGAGCTCAGGCGCCGCGCCATCCGGCGGGTGCGGCGCCAGGTGGCGTCGAGGAAGACGAGGCGTCGGGGAGGCGTCTCGGGCCACTCGGCGCGGGGCTCGCCCGGATAGACGAGATAGGTGCCCTCGCCCGCGACGAGAGGGGCGAGCGCCTCGTCGGCCAGGCGGGGCTGGTCGCCGTAGTCGACGAGGGCGAGCCCGGGAAGCGCGAGGGCGGCGATGCGCGTGGTGGCCGTGGCCTTCCGGACCTCGGCGTCGTGGCGCACGACGACGAGCTCGGTTCGCGTGTCGAAGGGGCGCACGTCGCCGCAAACGCAGTGCTCCGTCCGCACCCAGCAGCGCGGGCAGCGCATCCGGCCCCGGTTCGCCGCGTTCCTCGGCACGGCTCAGCTCCAGCGGAAGCGGCGCACCGCGAACAGGAACGCGACGAGCGCCCACGCGCCGACGAGCGCCAGGCCGACCGCGTGCTCGCCGAGGCCCGCGCCGTCGTTGAACACGCCGCGGAGGGCCTTCAGGTAGGGCGAGAGCGGCAGGGCCACGACCGCGTTCTGCAGCCAGCGTGGAGCCGAGTCGAGGGTGAAGTAGACGCCCGAGAGCAGCATCATCGGGAAGAAGGCCAGGTTGGAGATGGCCGCGTACGACTCCGCCGTCTCCGCGAAGCCGGCGAGGGCGAACCCGAGCGCCATGAAGCACGCGGTGCCGAGCGCCAGGACGAGGACGAGCGCGACGTAGCTGCCCTTGTTCGAGATGCCGAAGGCGAAATACCCGAGGGCGAGCATCACGACGGACTGGACGACGACGACCGTGAGGCGGTGCAGCACCTGCCCGGCGAGGAACACCCACTTCGGCAGGGGCGTCACGGCGAGCCTGCGGAACTTGCCCTTCTCGCGGTAGGAGACGTTGACCATGCCGACGCTGAAGAGCCCCATCGTCAGGAGGTTCAGCCCCATGAGGCCCGGCAGGAGGAAGGCCGCGTAGTTCGTCGCGCGCGCGTGGCCGGGGCTCTCGCTCTGGATGGGGATGAGCCGCGTCTCGACGCCCTGCTTCCTCGCCTGGGCGATGAGGTGAGCCTGCTGGACGGCCTGGGCCGCGGCCTGGCCCTGGGCCATGAGGTACGCGTTCACCTTGATGCGGTACTCCTGCCCGTCCCAGTCGAGCTGGGCGGCGGTCTCGCCGCGGCGCCAGCGCGCCTCCGCTTCCTCGGGAGACAGCGCGACGACCTTGATCGGAGCGGCGGAGAGGGCCTCGACGAGGCCTTCTCCGTCCGGGAGCGCCCCGGGCGCGCGCACCGAGACGAGCGTCAGCGCGGGTCCCGAGCTCGTCCGGAAGATCGCTCCGAAGAGCGCGAGCATGAGCACCGGGAACAGGAAGGTCCAGAACATCGCCATCCGGTCGCGACGGAACAGCATCCACTCGAGCCGGAACTGCCGCCAGATCCTGTTCATCTCAGTCCCTCAGGCTGCGGCCGGTGCGGTGGAGGAAGACGTCCTCGAGCGTCGCGCGACGCACGTGGATCTGCTCGAAGGGGACCCCCTGCGACTCGGCGAGGTCGAGGAGACGCGGCAGGAGGGACTTGGGGTCCTGGGTCGGGACCTCCCAGAGGTCGCCCCTGACGGCGACCTCCTGGCCGAGGCCGGAGGCGAACGCGTCCGCGGGCGGGGCTTCCGCCCCGAAAGCCAGCTCGACGACGCTCGGGATCGCGAGCTCCTGGACGAGGCCGAGGGGCGAGCCGGACGTGAGGACGCGGCCGTGGTCCATGATCGCGAGGCGGTCGCAGAGCGCCTCCGCCTCCTCCATGTAGTGCGTCGTGAGGATCACGGTGCGGCCCTCGGCCTTCATCCGGCGGACCACTTCCCAGAGCGATCGCCGCGCCTGCGGGTCGAGGCCCGTCGTGGGCTCGTCGAGGAAGACGAGCTCCGGATCGTTCACGAGAGCGAGCGCCACGGCGAGCCTCTGCTGCTGTCCGCCGGAGAGCGTGACGTGGTACGCGTCGGCCTTGTCGGCGAGCTGCACGAGGTCGAGCAGCTCCGCGGTCGGCCGCCGGTGCGAGTAGTAGCTCCCGTAGAGGTCGAGGGCCTCCCGCGGCGTGATCTTGTTGAAGAGGCTCGTGCTCTGGAGCTGCACGCCGAAGCGCGAGCGGATCTCGCGCCCGTGCCGGCGCAGGTCGAGGCCGAGGATCTCGATCTCGCCCTCGTCGGCCGGGGTCAGCCCCTCGGTCATCTCGAGGGTCGTCGTCTTCCCGGCGCCGTTCGGGCCGAGGAGGCCGAAGACCTCGCCCCGCCGGACCTCGAGGTCCAGCCCGTCGACGGCGAGCACCTTCGGGTAGCGCTTGCGCAGGCCGCGCACGCGCAACGCCAGGTCGGTCATCGTGTCTCCTCCGGGGAGGGCGTGCGGGGCTTCAGGCGTACGAGCGGAGCGTGAGCTCAGTCTAGACGAGCACGTGTCGGATCTGCCAGGAGCGGGAACGCCCCGGAGGGATCCCCGCATCGAGCGCCGGTGTCTGAGATGAGTGCCAGCCGCGAAAGGGGGAGGCCGTGAGACTCGAGACACCTCGGCGGTTCCTTCTGGTCCTCTCGTGCTTGGCCGCGGCCTCGCTCGGTCTCGCTCAGGTCGCGCCCGGCCCGGCGCCGGGCTGCAGTGTCGCCGTACCCGCGGCGAGCCCGCGACCCTCCTGCCGGACCCTGGACTCCTGCGTCGGTGCTCTCGTCGCGGCCGCCGAGCCGGGGCCCGGGATCTCGAGCCGGGCGCAGGCCGCTTCGGAGGCGGTGCTCGCCTTCGGGGAAGCGGCAGTGCCCGCGCTCCTGCCGCTCCTGCAGCACGAGAGCGCGGCCGTGCGGGACCTGGCGTCCTACACGCTCAGGGACGCCGCGGTGAGAGACGAGCACCTGGACGCTCTCATGGCGTCGCGGCTGAGGGGTGACGGCTGGATCCCGCCGGCCATCGCGCGGATCGGCTCGCCGCGAGCCATCGAGTTCCTCGTCGCGGAGCTGCGCAAGGAGCCCGAGAGCGAGACCCAGCTGACCTGGGCCTTCGAGATGCTGGGGGCGAAGGGCGTCCCCTATCTCGTCGCGCTCTTCCACTGCGGTCCCGACTGCGACGAGAGGCTGTTCCCGGTCGTCGCCTCCATCTTCGCGAAGCTCGGCGACCGGGCCCGCGGAGCGATCGAGCCCCTGCTCGCCGTCGCCGAAGACTCCGGTCGGAGCCGGGGCGCGCGGCTCGGCGCGATCCGCTCGCTCGGGTCGATCGGGGCCGCCGCCGGTGACGCGGTCCGGAGGCTCGGCCCGCTGGCCGCGCGTGATCCCGATACCTTCGAGGAGACCGTCGCCCGGGCCATGATCCACGTGGGCGGGGCGATGGCGGTCGAAGGCCGACGGATCGAGGCCCAGGCCCAGTTGCGGTGTCGGACGGAAGGAAGCCGCGAAGCGATCCGGTCGCGCGGGGCGATCGAGAGCCTGGGCGAGCGCATCCGAAGCCTCGACTCGACCGGGGACACGAAAGCCGTCGTCGCCGACCTGCGTTCGCTCCTCGACTCCCGCTGTTTCCGGCTCGCGGCCGGCGAAGGACCGTCGCTCGAGTTCCAGCATCCCGAGTCTCTGCGCACCTGGTGGGAGTCCGGCGGGCAGGCGTGGCTCGATTCGTACGTCGAACGGCCGCGCCTCGGCCGCGTCGACGACCTGCGCGAGCACGTGGTCTTTCCGCCAGGGGCGAGGAAGGTGCTCTCGCTCGAGACCGCTCCCGGTCACCCGCTGGCGACGCTCCTCTGCCCCCTTGCCGATTCGGGCTGCGGCCGTGAGACCCAGGGTTGGGCGGAGCGCGCCCGCAGCGCCTTCTCCGCGGCGGTCGTCGACGGCCTGGCGAGCCGCGAGGACGGATATCCGCTGAGGGGCGAAGCGCTCGCGGCTCGCTGTGAGGAGGAGGGCCATCGTGGCGGGGCCTCCCCTTCGTATGCGACGTGGCGGAAGTGCCTCGCCGAGCACCGGCGCCCGGCCTGGGCTCTTCCGCTCGGCCGCTACCGTGAACCGAGCGCCGGCTGGCTCCTCGTGAGCGGTCGCCGCGGCCACTACGAGTTCTGCGACGAGCTCGGCGCCTACGACCTCGCGACCGGGGCCGCCTACGTCGCGAAGAGCTGCTCGGGACTCCACCTCCTGAAAGGGGGGAGCGTCGACTTCGCGGCGACCGCGGCCGCGAGGAAGACGACGCTCGAGGTCGGACGCATCGACGTCGCGAACCTCCGTGAAGCAGCGTGGATGATGCTGCTGGCGCCGGAGGCCGAGGAGGTCTTCCTGGCCGCCGACTACTACCCGATCCCGAAGGGTCGCGTCCCGGCGCTCGCCGACGAGGAGGACGCGGAGCACGGCGTCGTGGGAGGGGGAATGAGCTGGAACTCCGGGCAGACGCAGCTGAGCTGGTCGTGGCTCACGGCGGAAGGGAGGGTCATGGGGTCCGGGACGCTGACCTGGCCCAGCAGCTATCGCCCGCCGGAATCCCACGCCGCCGATCTGCTGCGGATCGCCGAGCTGGGGCTGCTTCCGGGTTGCCCGCCCGCGAAGCTCCCCGACTTCGCGCCCGCGACGACGCCTGGGGGTGTGTCCGGCAGAGACGCGCGCCCTCAGGAGCTCGCGGCCGTCCACGGGGAGCTCGTCCGGGCGCTCCGGGAGCGCTCGGCGCGCGACGATTGCGCCGCGGTCGAACGACCGTAGCTCCCCGAAGAGTCGGTTGCCGCGAGCGCACCCGTGCCGGGTCGCCGGCCGGTGAACTTGACGCGGCGTTCCGGTGTCGAATAGACACCATCGAGAGGGGTGCGTCCACGCCGGACCGACGCCGCCCGAGAAGAGAGCTGGGGCCGACCATGAAGAGAGCCTTCGCCGCGCTCGCCGTGACCTTCGTCGCCGCCGCCGCGCCCGCCGCGCAGTCGCGGCTCGACCTGGCCGTCGCGAAGGCCGAGGAGCAGCTGGCCCGGGGCAAGCCCGACGAGGCCGTCCGGACCCTGACTCGCGCCGCCTCCGAGAACGGGGCCGAGGGGCAGGTGGCTCTCGGCCGTCTCCACGAGCAGCTCGGCAACCTCGACGCGGCTGCGACCGCGTACGAGAAGGCGAAGGCGTCGGCGGCCGGCCCGGCCCGCGGGGACGTCCTGGCCGCGGTCGCTCACTTCACGCTGCGCCGCGGGCGGACGGCGGACGCGCTCGCGACCGCGAAGGCGGCGGTCGCGGCGGGCGAGACGCCGGCGGCGCTCGCCGCGCTGGCCCGGGCGCAGCTCCGCGCGGGAGACGGCCTGACGGCGCTCGCGTCCGCGGAGAAGGCCGCGGCCGGAGGCGCGGGCGCGCTCGTCCAGGTCGCACTCGGCGAGGCGCTCGTGGCGGCCGGACGCAACGCCGACGCCGAGGTGGCGCTCCGACGGGCGATCGAGCTGGAGCCGAACTCGGCGCTCGCCTACTCGCGCCTCGCGCGGGCCCAGCTCGCGCGCGGCCGGCCGGCCGACGCCGTGGCGTCGGCGAAGAAGGCGACGGAGCTCGACGACCACTTCAGCGAGGGCTTCGCCGTCCTCGGCGTGGCCACGATCGCCAGCGACCCGAGCCGGTGGGGCGAGGCGATCGGCCTCGCCCAGCAGGGGGCGTTCCTCGATCGCACGAACCCGGTCGTGCAGGAGGCCGTCGGGAAGGTCTTCGAGGCGAACGGTCAGCTCGAGCCCGCGGCCCTGGCCTACCGCCAGGCCCTCGAGGCCGACCCCGGCTTCCGGCCCGCCCGCACGGCTCTCGTCCAGGTCGAGCTCGCCCGCGGCAACCGCGACGCGGCGATCGCCGAGGCCCGGAAGATGAGCGCCGAAGGAGCCGGCAGCCCCGAGATCGACCGCCTGATCGGCGAGGACGCCGTCCGTCACCGCGACGCCGCCGGAGCGGTCTCGTTCCTGGAGTCGGCGACGAAGGGCCTTCCGGGCAATCCCGACGGCTGGGTGCTCCTCGGCCGCGCGTACCACGCGCTCGGCCGCTACGACGACGCGGCGGAGGCCTACGGGAAGGCCGTCGGGCTCGCCCCGCAGAACCTCGCCTATCGCTCGACGTACGGTCTCGTCCTCGGCCAGGCCGGGCGGCTCGACGCGGGGCTCGCCGAGCTGCAGCGCGTGACGGCCACGCCGGGCTACAAGGACGCGGCCGGCTGGACGAATCTCGGCTGGGTCTACCGCAACCTCGATCGGCCGCAGGAGTCGATCGCGGCCTACCGGAAGGCGCTCGAGCTCGACCCCAGGCAGGTGCAGGCCGCGCTCGGCCTCGGCTGGGCCTACTCCTACACGAGCGCCTACGACGACGCGATCGAGGCCTACGGCCTGGCGATGCGGATCGACGCCGAGAAAGCCGGCCCCGACGCGAACCTGGGCGCCGCGTGGGGCTACTTCTTCAAGGCGTCGCGGGACGCCTCGAAGGAGGACGCGGCCCGGGCGAAGGAGTACGCGGCGAAGGCCGGCGCCGCCGGCCGCAACGTGACGCAGGTCGACCAGAAGATCGCCGAGCTCGAAGCGGCGCTCGCCCGGGGCCTGAAGATGAGCCGGGAGCAGATGGAGGCGGCGCGAAAGGCGGAGGAGGAGTCCGAGGCCCAGAAGCGCCGGATCGACGCGGCGAACCGCGACCTCGGCTCGAGGAGCGCGGCGAGCCGCATCCGCGGCGTCGGTGCACTCGCGGCCGCGGCGGGCGGCGGCGCCGTGCCGAACGTGACCGCCCTCATGCAGCAGGACGACAGCTACGACGTGCGCATCGCCGCGTGCCAGGCGCTCGCCTCGCTCGGCGGCGCCGCCCGCGCCGCGCTGCCGAACATCGACGGCGTCCTCCGCCAGGAGCCGTACAACCCGGGCATCAACCCGTCGGCCGAGCAGCTCGAGCTGCAGATGAAGGACGGCGACTACCGCCGCTGCCTGCGCGACGCGCGGGCGAAGATCGGCCGCTAGGCGCGGGTGACGCGGTTCCGGCCGGCGGCCTTCGCGGAGTAGAGCGCCCGGTCGGCGAGCGCGATGAGGTCGGTGACCGTGCCGGTCGTGGCCACGCCGACGCCCGCGATCCCCGCGCTGATCGTGACGCGCACCGGCTCGGCGACCTCGGCCATGCACATCGGCAGGCGCTCGACGCGCTGCCGCAGCTGCTCCGCGAACTGCGCGGCCAGCTCGACGTTCGCCGCGGAGGGGAAGGCGAGGAACTCCTCGCCGCCGTAGCGCGCGACGAAGTCGTCGGGGCGCCGCAGCGCCGCCCGCATCTCGGACGCCACCCGCTGCAGGCAGCGGTCGCCCTCGATGTGGCCGTAGCGGTCGTTGAACTCCTTGAAGTGGTCGATGTCGATGAGGATGAGCGAGAACGGGAGCCGGTGGCGT
>JAXLRD010000105.1:0-19442 GCA_046331285.1 Vicinamibacteria bacterium | reverse complement strand
CTGGGACCACAAGGGCGTCCACTTCGTCGTCCTGAACAGCATCCTGACCTACGACGCGTGGAACAACCGGTGGTCCTCGGCCGAGGAGAGGATGCTCCAGATGGCGGGCCTCGACAACCCGCAGGGCTCGCCCTTCATGGTCGGGGAGAAGCAGCGCGAGTGGCTGAAGGCGGACCTCGCCAAGGTGCCGAAGACGACATCGGTCGTCGTCTTCTCCCACTCCCCGCTCCAGAAGCTCTACAAGGGCTGGAACTTCTGGACGGACGACGCCGAGGAGGTGCAGGCGATCCTCGCGCCCTTCGACAAGGTGAACGTGATCTACGGCCACGTCCACCAGATCCAGTACAACCAGATCGGCAACATCTCCTTCAACTCGGTGATGGCGACGGCATGGCCGTGGCCCTATCCCCAGACCTACGCGCAGGCTCAGCATGCGATGCCGGTGCTCACCGTGCCGATGAACCGCGCCGACCCGTTCTTCGAGCGCGACGCGACCGGCTGGCAGTTCATCGACGTCCACACCGGGCGAGTGGCGATGAAGTACAACCTCTACAACAACGCTCCGCGCACGGTCGCATGGAACCCCGCGACGAGGCGCCCCGAGGACACGGCGTTCCAGGACCCCGCGAAGCGGATCCCGCCGCAGGAACACTACTGAGGAGAGGCGCCATGAAGAGGAAGCTCACGGTGGCGGCCGCCGTCGTCGTGCTGGCCGTGGTCGGCGGGATCGCGCTGCAGGCCGACGAGTTCACGAAGAAGGACCAGGAGCGCTGGGAGAAGGAGTACCTGACGGTGGTGGCCAGGGGGCGCGAGCTGTGGACGAGCCCGGCCCTCGGCACGAACGGCGTCGCCTGCGCGCAGTGCCACCCGAACGCGGCGAACACCCACCCCGAGACGTACCCGAAGTTCCAGCAGCAGCTCGGCCGTGTGATCGCCCTGCGCGAGATGATCAACTGGTGCCTGCAGCAGCCGCTCGAGGGCAAGCCGCTGGCCCTCGACGACCCGAAGATGGTCGCGCTCGAGGCCTACGTGACCCACGAGCGACGCGGCGTGGCGCTCTCGCCCGGGAAGCACTAGCGTTCGCGGCGGAGGGGCGTGGCCGGCCCCCGACCGGCCACGCTACCCGCCATCCAGATCCCTCGAAAACGCCAGCCGGGCGCCACCGCGCGCTCATGCAGACGCCGAGCGGCCGCGCGGGGCCGGAGCGACATTCCGGGAAGGTGTTCCCCTTCGAGGACTCGTCCATGCCGGCTGGTGAGCGTCCGGCCGCCGATGTGCGGCGGGAGCGGTTCCGGATCGGCGACCTCGTCGTCGACGCCGCGGACGCGTCGGTGCGCCGCGGAGCCGAGCGGCTCGTCCTCCCGCCCCGCACGTTCGATCTCCTCCTCGTGCTCGCCGAGCGGTCGCCCCGCCTCGTGCGCCGGACGGAGCTGCTCGACTCGGTGTGGCGGGACGAGCACGTGTCGGACCAGACGCTGTCGCACCGGGTGATGGTCCTGCGCAAGGCGCTCGGCGACCACGCGGCCCGGCCGGCCTACGTGGCGGGGGAGCGCGGCTTCGGCTACCGGCTCGTCGTCCCGGTCGAGCGGCTCGTCGAGCCTGCGGGCGGCTTTCCGAAGGCGCCGCCGAGGCGGAGGCGCGCGTTGTCGTCGGCGCTGGCGGTCCTGGCCGCGGCGGGCCTCGGCACTCTGGCGTGGGCTCGGATCGCGGCGCGGCCGCCGGGGGCGGACGGACGCCAGGTGGTGAGCGTTCGGGCCGTCGCCGCCACGCCCCAGCTCCAGGTCGTGGCGGACGCGCTCGGCGGCGCCGTCGCGGCGGGCCTGCGCCGCGTGCCGGGCGCCCGCGTCGTGACCGGCGGCCGGGACGCGGGCGCGCCCGTCGGGCTTCGCGCGGAGATCGCCTGCCGCGGGACTCCCGAGGCGGTGCGGGCGATCGTGCGGCTCGTCGAAGGCCCGACGGGCCGCCCGGCGTGGACGGCCGAGGTCGCGGGCGACGCCTTCGAGGTGCTCGAGAGAGAGGGTGCGATCGCCAACGCGGTGGCGCGAGCGGCGGGAGCGGCGCTCGAGCCCGAGAGAGGACCGCTCGCTCCGGCGGTGCTCCTGTCGACGAGGAGCGCGCGACACGCGGTCCGGGCCGAGGAGCGTTGGTACCGCTGGACGCGAGCGGGCCTCGCGGACGCCGCCAACGCCTGGTCGCTGGTCGCGGCGGACGTGCCGCGGGACGCCGAGGCCCACTCGGGCGCGGCGCTCGCCGAGGCCGTGGCCGGGCTGCTCGGGTACGAGCCGCCCACGGACGCGGGCGGCCGCGCGAGGGCGCACCTGCACCGGGCCACCGTCCTCGCGCCGGAGGAGCCGGCGACTCGCCTCGCGGCCGGGCTCGTGCGGCTGCTCTTCGACGGCGACGTGCGGGGAGCCGACGCGGAGATCCGCCCGGCGGTCGCCGAGGACGCAGACGACGACCGTGGCCCGCTCGTCCTCGCGATGCTGGAGCTGGCCGAGGGGCGGTTCGACGAAGCCGCGGAGCTGACCCGGCCCGCCGCGTCGCCCTTCCCGGGGACGGGCGCGTCTCTCCTCCTTCACGCGCGCGCGCTCGAGGGGCGGGAGGACTGGGTGACCGCGGCCCGCGCCTACGACGAGGCGCTGCGCGTCGAGGAGTCGCTCGTCGCCGCGCGGGTGGGGCGCGCGGCCTGCCTCGCGCGGGCGGGCCGGTCGCACGAGCCGGCCGCCGCCGTGCGGAGCGCGCTGGCGGGCGGCGCGCCGTACCTCGCCCTCGCCGCGGACGAGGCTCCCTTCGCCGCGATCCTTCCGGCGCCCGGCCCGCTCGGCCCCGCGCTCGCCGCGGCCCGCGCCGCGAGCGGACGCGAGAACGCCCGGCGGCCCTGAGCCGCCGGGCGTGGCCCGGCCGGGCGGAACGCCCCTCGTCCTACTGCGGAACCGGCGCCGCCTCCGCGCGGGCCTCGGCGCGGCGCTGCTGCGCCCACTCGAGGTAGCGGACGAGCTTGTGCGTCTCCATCATCGCGACGGCCTCGCCCCCGGAGCCGTGGCGCAGGACCTGCTGCCAGCACGGCATGCCGTCCGGGCACCGACCGGACGCCTGTCCCTCGATGTGGACGCGGACGTGCAGCCGGTCGAAGCGCCCGTCGCGGGTCTGGATCCGCGTGAGGTCGGGCGGCGAGACGGTCATCCCGTCCCGGCCGGTCGGCACGCCCTCGATGCCGTGCGCCAGGGGGCCGTGGCAGGCCGCGCAGCGCTGCATGAAGAGCGCGCGGCCCTGCCCGATCGTCCGCAGCGCCCGCGTGTCGTAGTCCTGGGCGAACGCCGCGGCCGTCCAGGAGAGGAGGAGCCCCGCCGCCAGTCCGCCCGCCACCCTCTTCATCGCCGCCTCCTTCCGAAGCTCTCGAGCCGAGGCTTCTGGGAGGGAAGTTGGGCGGGCGCGGGCCGAGCCGCATCGCAGCCCCCGTGAAGTCGCGGTGACGAGCGTGACGGGACGGTGACGTCCGGGTGACGGCCGGCCCTTCGGCTACCGGCTGACCTTCAGGACCCAGGCGGGCTGGCCGAGGAGCGGCTCGGGCAGGTCGGGAAGCTCGACGCTCACCGTGGCGCCCGTCGCGGAGAACCGCAGCGGAGCGTCGCCGCCGAGGAGACGGACGGACTTCACGCCCTTCGCCGCTTCGCCCTTCAGCGTGAACGTCCGCCCGCTCCAGCGCGGCAGGATCGCGTACAAGTCATTGCCTTTCGTCGTGAAGAACGCCTCGATCGACGCCTTGCCCGGGGCCTGCGGGCGCGTGAGCCTGGAGACGTCGTAGTCGGAGTTGTACTCCTGGTTGTAGTCGACCTTCGGGACCTCGCCCTCGCTCCACTGCTTGGCGGTCGAGAAGGGGCGCGTGCCGTAGATGGCCTCTCCGTTCACCGCGAGCCACGCGCCGATCTCGGCGAGGCGCTGCTCCATGACGACGGGGATCGTCCCGTCGGCCCCGGGGCCGATGTCGAGCAGCAGGTTGCCCCCGCGGCTGACGATGTCGACGAGGATCGTCACGAGCTCGCGGCCGGTGTGGTAGTGCTCGAGCCGCTCGGCGCGGTTGTAGCCGTACGAGAAGCCCATCCCGCGGCTCTCCTCCCACGGGTGGTCGATGTCGCTCATGCCCGGCGTGTACTCGGTCGTCCAGTAGCCGCCGTGGTGGTGGCGCGTCTCCTTGCCCCACCGGTCGTTCACCACGACCTCGTCCTTCACCTTCGACTCGTTGAAGAGCCACGCGAGGAGCTCGGGGCTCTTCCAGTCGGCGGAGGGCAGGTCCCACTCGCCGTCGGCGAAGATGATCGAGGGCTCGTAGCGGGTCACGACGTCCTTGAACTGCGGCGTCATGTGCTCGCGCACGTAGCGCGGCTTGTCGGAGAGCCAGAGCGGGTTGTACCACTCGTAGAGCGAGTAGTAGAAGCCGGCCTTGAGGCCCTTGGCCCGCACCGCCTTCAGCAGGTCGCCGAGCAGGTCGCGCTTCGGTCCCGCCTCGACGGCGTTCCACGGACGACCCCAGGTGGCCGAGGCCTCGCGGCTCGGCCACATCGCGAAGCCCTCGTGGTGCTTCGACGTGGGGACGACGTACTTCGCCCCGGAGCGGAGGAAGACCTCGGCCCAGTGGTCCGGGTCGAAGAGCTCGGCGCGGAACTGAGGCGCGAAGCGCGCGTAGTCGTAGTCGGCGCCGTACTGCTTCTGGTGGAACGCCCAGGTGCCGGCCTGGACCGGATCGGGGGCCTTGCCGTCGCGGCCCTGCGTCATCGCGTTCCAGTACCACTCGGAGTACGCGAGCTTGCCGGGCACGACCGGCGCGTACGCGGGCACCGAGTAGACGCCCCAGTGGATGAAGATGCCGAACTTGGCGTCCTGGAACCACGCGGGGGTCGGCCGCTTGTCGACCGACTCCCACGTCGGCTGGTAGGCCTGGGCGGAGAGAGAGGCCGCCGCGCCGACGAGGGCGAGCGTCACGGCGAGGGTCTTCATGGGTTCGCGCTCCTTCGCGAGCGGATTGTATAGTGGGGCCCTCCATGATCGTTCTCCGCGCCGGCGTCGTGCTGCCCGTCTCGGGCGCTCCCATCCCCGACGGGCGTGTCGCCGTCGAGTCGGGCCGCGTGGCGTGGGTGGGCCGGGCCGGGGCGCCGGGCGACCCGGGCGGGCCCGCGCGGGACCTCGGCCCCGGCGTCCTCCTCCCCGGGCTCGTCGACGCCCACTGCCACCTGGAGCTGTCGCACCTCGCGGGCGAGGTGCCCTTCGGCGGCGGCTTCGTGCCCTGGGTCGAGGAGGTCGTCGGCGCCCGCGGGCGGTTCTCCGGCGAGGAGGTCGCGGCGGCCACGCGGGCGGCCATCCGCTTCCTCGAGGAGCGGGGGACGGTGGCCGTCGGCGACGTGTCGAACGCGCTCGCCCACGTCGGCGACCTCGCCGCCTCGCGGCTCGACGGCGTCGTCTTCATGGAGTTGCTCGCGTGGGACCCCGCCCGGGCCGAGGCGAGCCTCGCGTGGGCCGAGGAGCGCGCGCGGGCCGTGGCCGCGCAGCTCCGGCCCGGCCTCGACGTGCGGCTGGCCGCTCACGCGCCGCACTCGGTGTCGCCGGCGCTCTTCGCTCTCCTTCGCGAGCGGGGTGGGCCGTCCGCGGTGCACCTCGCGGAGTCCCCGGACGAGAGCCGCTTCCTCGCGGACGGGGGAGGGCCGTGGCCGGAGTTCCTCCGCCGGCGCGGACTCGGCCACGTCGCCTTCGAGCCGCCCGGCACGAGCCCGGTGCGCTACCTCGAGGAGCTCGGCGTGCTGCACTCCCAGCTCGTGGCCGCCCACGGCGTGCAGCTCGACGCGGACGACCGCGCCGTGCTCTCGCGCCGCGGCGCGCACGTCGTGCTGTGCCCGCGCTCGAACCGCAACCTCGGCGTCGGGACGGCGGATCTCCCGGCGCTCCTCGCCGCCGGCGTGCGGCTGGCGCTCGGCACCGACAGCCTCGCGAGCGCGGAGACGCTCGACGTGCTCGACGACGCCGTCGCCCTCCACCGCGCGTTCCCCTCGGTCGACCCGGCGGTGATCGTGCGGATCGCGACCCAGGGCGGAGCCGAAGCGCTCGGCCTCGGCCACCTGGGCGCGATCGCCCCGGGCCGGGCCGCGGCCCTCGCGTACGCGGCCGCCGACGCGACACCCGCCGAGCCGCACGAGTTCCTCCTCTCGGGCGAGGTCCGCCTCGCGCGGGTGGAGCTGCCCGCGTGAGCACCGCCGTCGCCCGCGCCGTCGCCTACGGGCGGATGATCCGCTTCACGCACTCGGTGTTCGCGCTGCCGTTCGCGCTCGCGTCGGCGACGGTGGCCGCGCGGCTCTTCGGCGCCGAGGGCCGGCACCTCCTCTGGATCGTGGTCGCGATGGTGGCCGCCCGCAGCGCCGCGATGGGCTTCAACCGCCTCGTCGACCGCGCGATCGACGCCCGCAACCCGCGCACGGCCGGCCGCGAGCTGCCGCGGGGCGTCCTCTCCGCGCGGGAGGTCGTGCTCTTCGTCGCGATCTCGACCGCCGCCTTCGTCCTCGCCGCCGCGATGCTCAACCCGCTGTGCCTCGCGCTCTCGCCGCTGGCGCTCGCGATCGTCTTCGGCTACTCGTACACGAAGCGCTTCACCGCGGCGTCGCACCTCGTCCTCGGCCTGTCGCTGTCGGTCGCGCCCGTGGGCGCGTGGCTCGCGATCACCGGGCGGTTCCACCCCGTGCCGCTGGCGCTGGCCGGCGCGGTCGTCCTCTGGGTGGCGGGGTTCGACACGATCTACGCCTGCCAGGACGCGGAGTTCGACCGGGCGGCCGGGCTCCACTCGATCCCGGCGCGGCTCGGCGTGCCGCGCGCGCTCGCGCTGTCGAAGGCGATGCACGTCCTCGCGGTCGCGCTCCTCGCGTCGGTCTTCTGGCTCGCGCCTCTGCACCCGGTGTACCTCGCCGGTGTCGCGGTCGTGGGCGGCCTCATCGCCTGGGAGCACACGCTGGTGCGGCCCGACGACCTCAGCCGCGTGATGCAGGCCTTCAACCTGAACGGCTGGGTGAGCCTCGGCTACTTCGCCTTCACGGCCGCGGCCGCGTGGCTCGGCCGCTGAGGGCGGCGCCCTCGCGCCCGTCGTAGAATTGGGCCGTTCCATGCACGAGGCCACGATGAGCGGTCCGGCGGCGCCCACGCCCGGGGCGCCGGAGAAGGCGGCGGTGCGGTCGATGTTCGACCGGATCGCGCCGCGCTACGACCTGCTGAACCGGGTGCTGTCCGGCGGCACCGACGTGCGCTGGCGCCGGCGGGCGGTGGCCTTCCTCGAGCTGCCCGCGGGTGGCCGCGTCCTCGACCTGTGCACCGGCACGGCCGACCTCCTGCTGGAGGCCCTCCGGAGCGGCCGGGCCGGCTCGGGCCTCGGCGTCGACCTGTCGCACCAGATGCTCGTCCGCGGCCGTCGGAAGCTCGACACGGCCGGGGCGCGGGGGGTCGGCCTGGCCGGCGGCGACGCCGAGAGGCTGCCCGTCGCGAGCGGCCGGTTCGACGGCGCGCTCGTGGCCTTCGGCATCCGCAACGTGGGCGAGCCGCTCGCGGCCCTGCGGGAGGTGCACCGCGCCCTGCGGCCGGGCGGGCGGTTCGTCGTCCTCGAGTTCCAGTCCCCGCGCGGCCTCGTCGGGTCGGCCTATCAGCTCTACTTCCGCCACGTGCTCCCGCGGATCGGCGGCCTCGTGAGCGGCGACGGATCCGCCTACGCCTACCTCCCGGCCTCGGTCGCGCGCTTCCCCGATCCCGAGTCGTTCGCCGCGCTGATGCGCGAGGCGGGCTTCGTCGACGTGCGCCACGAGCGGCTCACGCTCGGGATCGCGTGGCTCCACCGCGGGGAGAAGCGCGCGTGAGGAAGCTCGGGCCGGTGCTCGCGCGGGCGGCGGAGTGGCTGGCTCCGGAGCGCGACGCGATCCTCGCGGACTGGACGCGGTCCGTGGTCGAGGTGCGGGGCATCTCCGAGAGCGAGGCCCGGGCGCGGTGCGGGCCCGCGCTCGACCGCCTGCTCGGGCGGATGAAGGAAGGCGACGTCGAGGGCCTCCTCGTGGAGGACGCCGGCCGCGCGGCCCACGACGTGCAGCGCGGCCACAGCCTCGTCGCCTCGGCCCACGAGATCCGGGTCCTCGACCGCTGCCTCGCCGCCGTCCTCATCCGGGCCTGCGCGGAGCGGGAGTCGCTCGCCGACACCCTCGTCGCCCTCGACGAGCTCGGCGACCAGCGGCTCGAGATGCTCCTCATGGCCCAGGAGGACGAGTCCACGCGCCGTCTCGTCGAGGCGGAGGAGCAGGCCTCGCGGGCCGCGGAGCGGGCGCGCGAGGTCCAGCGGGCGAACGAGGCGCTGCGGCGGGCCGAGCGGGAGAGCCGCCACCGCGCGGAGCAGATCGCGCTGCTCTCGTCCGTCGCCCACCGGGTGGCGCCGATCCGGGAGCCCGAGGAGCTCATGCAGCAGGCGGCCGACCAGATCCGCGCCCGCATGAACCACACCTACGTGGCGGTGGTCGTGCTGGACGACGACGGTGTCCTCGTCGGGCGCTGGGCGGGCCGGCCCGGCCTCGCCCGCGAGAGCGCCGGCCGGGCCCAGCGGCCGCTCGGCGGGGTCATCGGCCGCGCGCTGCGGATGCGGGCGCCCCAGGTCGTGGGCGACGTGAAGGCCGACCCGGACTACCACCCCGACGTGTCGGGGACCCGCTCCGAGATGGTGATCCCGCTCCTCGAGGGGCCGGTCGCGATCGGCGCGCTCGACTTCCAGAGCGAGCAGCCGTTCGCCTTCGCCCTCGACGACGTGGCGGCGGGGGAGACGCTCGCCGAGTTCATCGTGATCGCGCTGCGGAACGCCCGCCTCTACCAGGACGCGAAGAAGGCGAACGGCGGGGCCTGAGGGGCCCCGTCAGGGGCGGGGCGCGGTCCCGAACACCTCGGCGAAGGCGGAGGCGAGCCGGTCGGTCGCCTCGTCGAGGGGGACCGGCCGGCCGAGCCGGCGCTCGAGGCTCGTCACGCCCTTGTCCCGGATGCCGCACGGCACGATCAGCTGGAAGGCCGAGAGGTCGGTCGAGACGTTGAAGGCGAAGCCGTGCGAGGTGACCCACCGCGAGATGCGCACGCCGATGGCGCCGATCTTCTCTCGGCCGACCCAGGTGCCCGTCAGCCCCTCGATGCGCCCGGCCTCGATCCCGTACGCGGCGCAGGTCCGGATCATCACCTCCTCGAGGTCGCGCACGTAGCGGTGCACGTCGCGCCGGTCCGGCGAGAGGTCGAGGATCGGGTAGCCCACCACCTGGCCGGGGCCGTGGTAGGTCACGTCGCCGCCGCGTCCCGTCTCGAAGACGTCGTAGCCGCGCTGGCGGAGGAGGTCGGCGGGGAAGAGGACGTTCTCGCTCCGGGCGTTCCTTCCCAGGGTGAAGACCGGGTCGTGCTCCAGCAGCAGCAGCTGGTCGGGGATCACGCCCTGCTGGCGCTCCGCGACGAGGCGCTCCTGCAGCTCGAGGCCCCGGGCGTAGGAGACTCGACCGAGGCGCTGGACTTCGACGGACCGTGGGGCGGGCGGGGCGGGCTCGGGCATCGTGGGGGACCGCGACGACGGAAGCGGCCTCGTGGGCCTGGGACGGACAACGGATCGGAGGAAACGGACAACGGGGACGGACAACGGGGACGGAAACGGACAACGGAAACGGCAACGGACACGTTCCGAAACGATCGCGCTCTGCGAGACCTGCGCGATCGTTTCGGGGCCTAGAGCGCCGCCTCGTCGAACTCCTGGAGGGTCTTCTTGACGTGGGCCATGAAGCGGTCGGCGTCGGAGCCGTCGACGATGCGGTGGTCGAAGGTCAGGCAGAAGTAGGCCATCGTGCGGATCGCGATCGCGTCGTCGCGGACGACCGGGCGCTTCTCGATCGTGCCGACGTCGAGGATCGCGACCTGGGGCTGGTTGATGATCGGGGTGCCGAAGAGGCTGCCGAAGACGCCCGGGTTCGTGATCGTGAAGGTCCCGCCCTGGACCTCCTCGACCTTCAGCTTCTTCGTGCGGGCGCGCTCGGCGAGGTCGGCCACGGAGCGGGCGAGGCCGAGGACGGTCTTCTCGTCGGCCGAGTGGACCACGGGGACGATGAGGCCCCAGTCGAGCGCGACGGCCACGCCGACGTTGATCCCCGGGTGGTAGACGATGTTGTCGCCGTCGACGCTCGCGTTGAGGACGGGGTAGGCCTTCAGGGCCTCGACGACCGCCTTCAGGACGAACGCCATGTAGGTGAGCTTCACCCCGCGGGCCTCGAAGGCCGCCTGGTGCTTCAGGCGGAGCTGAGCGACGCGGGTCATGTCGATCTCGAAGACGGTCGACACGTGGGCCGAGGTCCGCTTCGAGAGGACCATGTGCTCCGCGGTCTTCTTCCGGATCGGCGACATCGGGACGACCTGGGCGCGACCCGGCGTGGGCGCTGGCGCGGGCGGGGCGGCCTCCGCCGCCGGTGGAGCGGGAGGCGCCGGGACGGGCGCGAGGGCGACGGCTTCCGGCGCCGCGACGCCGCCCTTCGACTCGATCACGCCGAGGATGTCCTGCTTCGTCACGCGGCCGCCGATGCCGGTCCCCGGGATGTCGCGGATGTCGAGCTGGTGCTCGGCCGCGATCTTCCGCACGACCGGCGAGGACCGCGTCAGGCGGAGCTCCTCGGCCGTCAGGTCGACCGTGCGGCGCGGCTCGGCGATCGTGTCGTCGGGCTTCGGCTCGGGAGCGGGTGCCGGCGCGGGAGCTGCGACGTGCGGGGCCTCGCCTTCGATCCGGTACTCGACCGGGGGGAGAGCCGGGGCGGCGAGGAGCGCCGCGGGCGCCGGAGCCGGGGCGGGAGCGACGGGCGCCGGAGTGGGAGCGGGAACCGGAGCCGGTGGGGGCGTCGGCGAAGCCGGAGCGACGGCCGGCGCCGCCGCGACGGCCTCGCCGTCCGCCGCGATCACGGCCACCACCGTGTTGACCGCGACCGTCGTGCCCGGCGCGACGCGGACCTCCCGAAGGACGCCGGCCGCGGGCGAGGGGATCTCGGCGTCCACCTTGTCGGTCGAGATCTCGAACAGCGGCTCGTCCCGCTCGACGCGGTCGCCCACGTTCTTCAGCCACTTGGTGACGGTGCCCTCCGCGATCGACTCGCCCATCTGCGGCATGATGACGTCGGCCATGGCTCTCCTCGCTCGCTCGCGTTCCCGGTTGCGGCCGCGTTAGGCGTCGATCGCGTGCCCGTACACCGCCTCGGCCGCCTGCATGAGGGCCTCGGGCAGCGTCGGGTGCGGGTGGATGGTGCGGAAGATCTCCTCGGTCGTGGCCTCGAGGCGCAGCGCGACGCACGCCTCCGAGATGAGGTCGGTCACGTGGGGGCCGACCATGTGGACGCCGAGCACCTCGTCGTACTTCGCCTCGGAGACGACCTTCACGAGGCCCTCCGCGTGGCCGAGGATGCGCGGGCGCGCGATGTTCCCGAAGCTGAAGCGGCCGACCTTCACGTCGTAGCCGCGCTTCTTCGCCTCGGACTCGGTGAGCCCGACTCCCGCCGTCTCCGGGCGGCAGTAGGTGGCCGACGGGACGCGATCGTAGTTGACCGGCTCCACGTGGTGGCCGGCCAGCCGCTCCATGACCCCGATGCCCTCGGCGGACGCCACGTGGGCGAGCTGCGGGTGCGGCCGGTCGGCCAGCGCGACGACGTCGCCGATCGCGAAGATCCCCGGCTCGGCCGTCCGGAGGAGGTGGTCGGTCTTCACGTAGCCGCGGTCGACCTGGACCTTCGTCGACTCGAGGTTCAAGCCGTCGGTCACGGGGCCGCGGCCCACCGCGACGAGCAGCACCTCGGCCGTCACGGTGCGCGACTCGCCGTTCGCGTCGCGGAAGCCGACCTCGACTCCGCCCGGGGTCTTGAGCGCGGCCTCGGTCTTTGCGCCGACGTGGATCGTCATGTGCTTCGCGAGGACCTTGTGGGCCTCGGCCGAGATCTCCTCGTCGTCGAGGGGAAGGATCCGGGGGAGCATCTCGATGACCGTCACCGTCGAGCCGAAGCGCGCGAACATCGAGGCGAACTCGATGCCGACGGCGCCCGCGCCGATGACGACCATGCTCTTCGGGATCTCCTTGAGCTGGAGGACGTCGTCGGAGGTGAGGATCACCTTGCCGTCCGGCTGGATCCCGGGGAGGCTCTTCGGCCGCGAGCCCGTGGCGAGGACGACGTTCTTCGTCGCGACCTTCGTCTCGGAGCCGTCCTCCGCCTTGACGACGACCGCCTTCGAGCCCTCGAGCCGGCCGTGGCCCTTGACGAGCGTGATCTTGTTCTTCTTGAAGAGGTAGGTCTCGATCCCCTTCGAGAGGCGCACGACGATCCGGTCCTTGCGCGACATGACCGCCTTGAAGTCGAGGCCGACGTTGTCGGCGGTGATGCCGAACTCCTTGCGGTTCTTGAAGTCCTCGTACAGGTCCGCCGTGTGGAGGAGCGCCTTCGTCGGGATGCAGCCCCTTAGGAGGCACGTACCGCCGCAGCCGGCGGGATCCCGCTCGACGACCGCGACCTTGAGGCCCATCTGCGCGGCCCGGATCGCCGCGACGTAGCCGCCCGGCCCGGTCCCGATGACGGTGACGTCGAAGATCTCCCCGTTGGCCAAGGCTCCTCCTCTGATCGTGGGACGGCGCGGCCTCGCCGCGCGGCGCAACTCGTCACGCTACCAGAGGTTACGGCTGTTTGACAAGGTGGCCCGGGGGGCGCGAACGGCCGGGGCCGCGGCTCGCTGGTAGAATCGGCCGTTCAGAGACCATGTACGAGCCCCTCTTGATGGCCGGCTGCATCGTGATGCTGCTCCTCGGGAACGGCTTTTTCTCCGGGGGAGAGATCGCCGTGCTGTCGGCGCGGCGGAGCCGGATCGACGCGCTCGTCGAGGAGGGCTCGCGCGGCGCGCGTCGCGTGAAGTCGCTCCAGGACGACATGGACCAGTTCCTGGCCACGGTCCAGATCGGCGTCACCGTCTGCGGCACCCTCGCCGGCGTCCTCGGCGGCCTGTTCGCGTCCTCCTACCTGGAGCCCGTCGTCGCGCGGTGGGGCCTTCCGCGGTACGTGCCGGCGGCGGTGGTCGCGAGCGGCATCGTCGGCACGTTCATCGTCTACGTGGAGCTGGTGCTCGGCGAGCTCGTGCCGAAGGCGCTGGCGCTGCGCTACACCGAGTCGATCGCCCTCCTCGTCTCCGGCCCCTTCCGCGCGATGGAGCGCGCCTCGCGCTGGGTCGTCTCATTCCTCTCCGCCTCCACGCGCGTCGTCCTGCGGGTGTTCGGGATCCGCGACGCCGGCCCGCGCACGTTCGTCTCGGAGGAGGAGATCAAGCACATGGTGAAGGAGGGCCGCCAGCAGGGGGTCCTCGAGCAGACGGAGATGGAGATCATCCACAGCGTGTTCGAGTTCACCGACACGCCGGTGCGCAAGGTGATGGTCCCCCGGCCGAAGATCTTCGCCCTCGACGTCGACACGCCCCCGACCGAGGTCGGCTCGCTGATCGTCGAGAGCGGCTACTCCCGCTTCCCGGTCTTCGAGGACACGATCGACAACGTGATCGGCGTCGTCTACGTCAAGGACGCGCTGCGCCTGCTCGAGAAGCGGCAGCCGGTGGTCGTCCGCAAGATCATCCACCCCGTCCACCTCGTGCCGGAGACGAAGAAGGTCGGCGAGCTGCTGAAGGAGCTCCAGAAGCGCCGCACGCACATGGCGGTCGTCGTCGACGAGCACGGCTCGGTGAGCGGTCTCGTGACCCTCGAGGACCTGATCGAGGAGATCGTCGGCGACATCCAGGACGAGTACGACTGGGAGGAGCGCCCGATCGAGCGCCTGCGCGACGGGTCGCTCGTGGTCGACGGCACGGCCTCCGCGGCCGAGCTGCGCGACAGCTACGAGATCCCGCTCCCCGAGTCCGGCGAGTTCGCGACGATCGCCGGCTTCATGCTCGAGCGCCTCGGCTCCGTGCCGAAGGGCGGGGAGGTCGTCTCGATCGAGGGCTGGCGCCTCACGGTCGTCGACGTGGAGCGGAACCGGATCAGCAAGGTGAAGATCGAGAGGCTCGCCGCGCCCGTGCAGGCCTAGCCGGCCTGGCCTCTTCTGCTCGGGACGGACTACGGATCTGAGGAAACGAGCCCTCGAGGAGCGAGCCTCTCGAGGAACGGACTGCCCCAGAAACGGACCACTCGCCGATCCGCCCCCTCGGGCTACGTCGGGGGACCTGGATTCGTCGTCGTCGGGGGGCGGATCGGCTCGACCCTGGGCGGCTCCGCCGGGCGCTGAGGCTGGGCCGGGATCGACTGGGCCGGCACGTCGAAGACGAACGGCGAGACCTCGCCGCCGACGAGGAAGGAGCGCAGGTCCTCCTCGCGGATCTCGGTCTGGCGCACGACGTGCGGGGTCAGGGTCATGACGATGTCGGTCTGCGTGCTCTCGTCCTTGTTCCTCGCGAAGATGCGGCCGAGGACGGGGACGCTCGCGAGGCCGGGCAGGCCCGTGAGGCCGTGGCGCTCGTTGTCGAGGATGAGGCCGGCCAGGAGGTTCGTCTCGCCGTCGCGCAGGCGGATCGTCGAGTTGACGGTGCGGCTGTTGAAGGTCGGCAGGCCCTGGTAGCCCGTCGTGGCCCCGACCGCCGAGACCTCGAGCTTGAGCTGGAGCGTGACCTCGCCGTCGTGGTGCACCCGGGGCGTGATGTCGATGTTCACGCCGACGTTCTTGTACTCGAACGACGTGATCGGCTGCTGGGCGATGCCCCCGCTCGCGATCGCGGTGAAGGTCGTCACCGGGACGGGCACCTGGTCGCCGAAGCGGGCCTGGGCGGTCTGGCTCTCGCTGATCCGCAGCTGCGGGCTCGCGAGGAGCCGCGTCGACGAGTCCGTCTCGAGCAGGCGCAGCACGGCGCCGGGCAGCGAGCTCACGACGAGGTTGCCCCTGTCGTACGGGCCGTCGTCGAGGCTCTTCGCCGTCGGGTCGGGGAAGATGCCGGACGCGATGCCCTCGATGCCGCTGGCGTCGAGGCCCGACGTCAGGTAGATGCCGTACTCCTTCAGCGTGTTGCGCGCGACCTCGAGGATCTGCACCTCGACGACGACCTCGGCCCGCCTCTTGTCGACCATCTCGACGATCCGCTCGGCGGCCGCGACCTTGTCGGGCGTGTCGTTGATCGTCAGGGCGTTCGTGCCGGGCACCGGGGCCACGCGGCGGGCGCCGAGGACGACGCGCAGGAGGTCGATCGTCTCCTTCAGATCCGCGTTCGAGAGGAAGATCGTCTTCACGACCTGCTGCTCGAACTCGCGGCGCTTGGCCGCGGTGTCGGGCACGACGTTCAGCACCTTCGGGTCGACCACGCGGTGGAAGGTGCGCCCGGCCGCGGCGAGGGCGTTCAGCGCCTGCTCGAAGCCCACGTCCTTCAGGTCGAGGCTCACCGTCTGGTCCTGGAACGACGGGTCGAAGGTGACGTTGACGCCGGCCGCGCGGCCGAGGGCGAGGTAGGCCTCGCGCAGGCTCGCCCCGCGGAAGGCGAGCCCGAGGGGCTGCTGGGCCTCGGCGCCGAGATCGAGCCCGGGCAGCGACCGCTCGCGGGCGCGGACCTTGGCCTCCTCGATCGAGGTGGTCGCGCGGCGGCTGCGGTCCTGGACGTCCTTCATCTCCTCGGCGAGGCCGGGGGTGTTCGGCCGCAGCTCGATCGCGAGGCGGTACTCCTCGAGCGCCTCGGCGTACTGGCCGCGGCCCGAGAGCCGGCGCGCGGCGTTCGCGTGCTCGGTCGAGGCCCGCAGACGGGCCCGCTCGAGGGCGCGGCGGTACTGCACGTCGTCGGGCGAGGCGGCGAGGGCGCGGCGGTACTCGAGGACGGCGCGGTCGTAGTCCTGCAGGCGCTCGGCCTTCTCGCCGGCCCGGAACGCGGCGGAGGTCGCGCAGCCGGCCAGCGCGACGGCGGCGAGGAGGACGGGCAGGAGTCGTCTCATCCGCGGATCACCTCGACCCCCGTGGGCACGGCGAAGCGGAACAGCTCGTCGCGGACGCCGGTGTTCTCGCGCACCGACTCGAAGCGGAACCGGGTGCGGTTGCCCTGCACGTCCTCGAGCAGGATCGCGCGGATCCGTCCGGAGGGCTCCACGTCGAGGAACGCCTTCTCGACGTCCGGCTCCGCGCGGCGGGGGACGAGCTTCAGGCGGAGAACGCCCTCCTCGAGCGGCTCCTCGAGCGACGCCGCGAACTCCTCGGCGAGGCCGCCGTGGCCGAAGAGCAGCCGCGCCGCGAGGGAGCGCTCGTCGCTCTGCTCGCTGACGATCACCTGGCGGTCGGCCGGGACGTAGAAGTAGAACGTCTTCCCGTCCGAGACGAAGAGCTTCGGCTCGGGGTCCTTGTACTCCCAGCGCATGCGGCCCGGCCGCTTCACCGTGAGGACGCCGCGCTCGACGACCTCCCGGCCCAGCATCCCCGAGCGGTAGCTCTGGGAGAAGCGGGCGACGATGTCGCTCGCCCGTGCGTGGCGCTCCTCGACCCGCTTCAGGACGGCGGCGGCGAGGGCGGCGTCGGCCGCCCGGCCGGCCGCGGGCGGGGCGGTGGCCTGGGCCACGGCCAGCACGGCGGGGAGGAGGAAGCTCGGCATCGTCGAGAGGCCATGATAGCGCAAGGCGTTCTGCCAGAGGGAGTTTCCCCTTGCCGGCTCCGCGACCGGCCTGCTAGCATCACCCGAATGTCCGCTCACCGCGTCGCGAGCGCGCTCGCCTCGGTCCTGCTCGTGCTCGCGAGCGGCCTCGGGCCGGCCGCCGCGGCCGCGGCCTCCCGGCCGGCGCCGGCGCCGGCCGAGCTGCGCGGCCTGTGGGTGGTGCGGACCGCGCTCGTGTCGCCCCAGGAGGTCGACCGGGTCGTCGACGAGGCGGCCGACGCCGGCTTCAACGCCCTCTTCGTCCAGGTGCGGGGCCGGGGAGACGCCTTCTACCGCTCGCGACTCGTGGTGCGGAGCCCGCTCCTCGAGCGCCAGCCGCGCTCGTTCGATCCGCTCGGCCGCCTGATCGCCCGGGCCCACGCCCGCCGCCTCCAGGTCCACGCCTGGACGAACGTCCTCCTGACGGCCCACTTCGGCCAGCCGCTGCCGCGGGACCACGTCGTCGTGCGGCACCCGGACTGGGTGATGGCGCCGAAGTCGGTCGCCTCCGCCGCGCTCGTCGCGCGGGGCGAGCGGCGTCTGAAGCTCATCCTGGAAGCCGGTCGGGCCGAGGGCGACGTCGAGGGCTACTACCTCTCGCCCGCGGTGCCCGAGGTCGGCACGCTCCTCGAGGGGGTCGTCCGCGAGCTCGTGGGCAGCTACGCGCTCGACGGCCTGCACCTCGACTTCATCCGCTACCCCGGGCCGACGTTCGACTGGTCCCGGGCGTCGCTCGAGGGCTTCCGGCGCGAGGTGGGCGCGGGCGACCTCCTCTCGGCCCCGCTGCGCAGCCCCGCGGCGTGGGACGAGTACCGGCGCCGCACGCTGACCGCCCTCGCGGCGCGGCTCGCCGACGCGGCCCGGGCCGAGCGGCCGGGCCTCGTGATCTCGGCCGCGGTGGCGCCCGACGAAGCGCAGGCGGTCGCGCAGAAGTTCCAGGACTGGCCGCGCTGGCTCGAGACCGGGATCCTCTCGGCGGTCTGCCCGATGACCTACACGACGGACGACCGCATCTTCCAGTCGCAGCTCGAGACGGCCCGCGCCCGGGCGAGCCGCGGCCAGCCCGTCTGGGCCGGCGTCGGCGCGTACCGTCTCGACCCCGTCGGTGTCGTCGAGAAGGTCACCCTCGCGCGGCAGCTGGGCGCCCGCGGCGTGGTGCTCTTCTCTCACGAGTCGCTCGACGCCGACCACCTCCGGCTGCTGCGCGAGGAGGCGTTCTCCGTCACGGCGGCGAGCCGTGCGCCGGTCCTTGGGATCGCCGGATCCCGCTGAGCCCGACGTCTTCGCGGCGGCCGACGCCGTCGTCGCCGGCGCGGCGGGCCGCGCCTTTCCGGGGGCCGTCCTCGCGGTGGGCCGCGACTCCCGGCTCGCGCACCTCGCCGCCTTCGGGCGCCTCTCGGACGAGCCCGGCGCGGCGCCGGCCGCGGCCGACACGATCTACGACCTCGCCAGCCTGACGAAGGTCGTGGTCACCACGACGGTCGCCATGTCCCTCGTGGACGAAGGCGTCCTCGCCCTCGACGCGCGGGTCGGCGCGCTCGTGCCCGAGTTCCGCGGCGGAGAGAAGGGGCGCGTGACGGTGCGACAGCTCCTCTCGCACTCGGGCGGCCTGCGGTGGTGGGCGCCGCTGCACCTCGACACCGCGGGCGAGGACGCCTACGTGGAGCGCATCGCGGCGATGGACCTCGCCTACGAGCCCGGCACGAAGTCGGAGTACAGCGACCTCGGCTTCATCCTCCTCGGCCGCGCCCTCGAGCGGGCGGCCGGCGTGTCGTCGTTCGAGGCCCTGGCCCGCGAGCGCGCGCTCGCGCCCCTCGGCCTGACCGAGACCGGCTACCGGCCCGCGGCGGCGCTGCGGCCCCGCATCGCGCCGACCGAGCGCGATCCCTGGCGCGGCCGTCTGCTCGTGGGCGAGGTTCACGACGAGAACGCGGCCGCCCTCGGCGGCGTGGCGCCGCACGCGGGCCTCTTCGGGACGGCGGCCGACCTCGCCCGGCTCGCGGAGGCGCTGCTCGCCGGGGGAGCGACGGGCGCCCGGCGCCTCTCGTCGCCGGCGACCGTCGCGCTCTTCACGGCACGGGCGGGGGTCCCGGGCTCGTCGCGCGCCCTGGGCTGGGACACGCCCGGCGACGGCTCGGGCCGTCGCAGCGGCACTCCCGGCGCGCCGGGCTACTCCTCGGCCGGCGCTCTCTTCTCGCCCCGCTCGTTCGGCCACACGGGGTTCACCGGCACGTCGCTCTGGGTCGACCCGGAGCGCGGGGCGTTCGTCATCCTGCTCTCGAACCGCGTGCACCCGACGCGCTCGAACGACGCCATCCGCGCCGTGCGCTCCGCGGTGGCGGACGCGGTCGCCGCCGCGGTGTCGCCGCGGGGCTAGGCCGCCCGGCGCGTCAGCGCCCGGTCATCTGGAACTGCACCACCTGGACGGCCGACGTGAGCCGGCTGATGCGGTGGTTGCGCGCCTGCTGCGCGAGAGCGTCGTCCTGCGGCGGGACCTCCGCCCGCGCGGTGCGCAGCTGCTTCTCGAGCTCCTGCTTCAGCTGGTTGAGCTCGCCCGGCGCGAAGCCTCGCAGGTTCGCCGCGCTCAGCAGCATGAAGCCGCCCGCGACCTGGTTCGCCATCGCCGGGCAGCTGCCGCCCATCCAGTTCGCCATGCCATCACCTCGCGCCGGGAGCTACTTGATGCACACGGCCCGCACCTGCTTGAAGTCGGTGTGGCCCGACAGCACCTTCAGGATGCCGTCCTGCAGCAGCGTCGTCAT
>JAXLRD010000104.1:0-19528 GCA_046331285.1 Vicinamibacteria bacterium | reverse complement strand
CGCTCGTGGCCAGCCAGCGGACGAAGTGGAAGCGCCAGCAGGAGTAGCGCGCGGGGCGGAACGGTCCGGGCGAAGGCCTCACGCCGAGCGGGAGTGACGAGGCGCACGCAACGGCCCGATCGCGGCTTGCCTGGTCCCGGGGCGACCGCCCATACTAGGTCCCGTGACACTGCCGCATCTCTCCCGGCGACGCGCCGCCTCGCCCCGACGGCGCGCGCGGGGCGGGGCCGGGCGGGCGGCCCGCGGCGGGGGCCGGCGCGGGTGACGGGCACGGAGGACGCCGACACCTGCGTCGTGGTCGTCAACCACGAGGGCCAGTACTCGATCTGGCCCGAGGCGAGGCCGCTGCCGGGCGGCTGGCGCGCCGGCGGGCAGACGGGAACGCGGGCGGCCTGCCTCGAGTTCATCGAGTCGGCTTGGACGGACATGACGCCGGCCAGCCTGCGCAGGCCGACCGAGCGGTGACCCCGCGCCCCGGAATGCCGGGGCCCGAGCGCGACACGAAGCGCGAGCGGGCCGGCCGGCGATGAGCGAACCGGCCGTCGAGGACTCCTGCGAGCTGTCACCGCTCCAGCACGGGCATCTGTTCGAGAGCCTCGCCGGCGGCGAGTCCGGCACGGACGTCGTCCAGGTCGTCTGCGCGCTCGAAGAGGACGTCGACGGCGGCCGGCTGCTCGACGCCTGGCGGCGGGTCGTGGCCCGGCACTCCGCCCTTCGGACGGCCTTCCGGCTCCTGAGCTCCGGCGAGCCCGTCCAGGACGTGCACCGCGACGTGCCCCTTCGCCTCGAGCAGGTCGACCTCGGCGCGGAGCCCGCCGATTCGGCCGACGCGCGATGGCTGAGCCTCCTCGAGGCCGACGCCGGACGCGGGTTCGACGTCTTCGAGCCGCCCCTGACCCGGCTGACGCTCGCGAGGTTCGGCCCCCGCCGCCACCGGCTCGCCTGGACCACGCATCGAGCGATCCTGGACGACGAATCCGCGCCCTGGGTCCTCCACGAGGCGCTCGCTTCCTACGACGCCACACGCGACGGCCGCCCCGCCGAGAGCGCTCCGCCGCCGCCGTACGCGGACTACCTCCGCTGGCTCCGCGGCCGCGACCGGGCGGTCGCGGAGGCGCACTGGCGAAGGGCGATGCAGGGCGCGCGAATGACGAGGTTCGACCTGCCCCGCCGCGAGACGCCGCCTCCCGCCGGACGGCTGGGCACGAGTCGGGTTCGTCTCTCGCCCCAGGCCACCGCGCGGCTCGACGCCTTCTCCCGCGAGATCGGCGTGGATCTGGCCACTCTCGTCCACGGAGCCTGGGCCGTCCTCCTGCACCACTACTGCCGGGAGCGGGACGTCGTGTTCGGCTCGCGTCAGAGCCTGCGACCGGGAGTGGACGGCGCGAGCCGGATCGTGGGCGCCGCGGTCGGCGTGCTGCCGCTGCGGTCGACCGTCGATCGGGCGGCCTCGCTCGTCCCGTGGCTTCGCGGCCTCCAGGCCGCCCGCGACGACCTGCGCGAGCACGGACACTGGCCGTCGCTCGCCGCGCGCGCGGCCGGCGGCGCGACGGGAGCTCCCGCGCGCTTCGAGAGCGTCGTGACGGTCGAGCCCGGGACGATCGACGCGGTCGTCCGCGGACTCGGCGGGAGCTGGCCCGGACGCCGCTGCGAGGCCCGGCGCAGCCCGACCTTCCCCCTCGTCGTCCGGGCGTTCGCCGAGCGCGAGCTGCTCCTCGAAGTCGAGAACGACCGCCGCGCGTTCGACGACGACGCGGGCGCCGCGATGGTCGAGCAGGTCTGCGCCCTGCTCGCGCAGATGAGCGCGGGCGCTCCCACGATCGGCGCGCTGTCCCTCCTCACGCCGGGGCACAGACGCACGGTCGTGCACGAGCTGAACCGGACCGACCGGCCGTACCCGGCCGAGCGGTGCCTGCACGAGCTCGTCGAGGCGCAGGCCGCCCGGACTCCGGACGCGATCGCCGTCGAGGCCGAGAGCGACCGCCTGACCTACCGCGAGCTCGAGGAGCGAGCCAACCGCCTCGCCCGCCATCTCCGGCAGGAGGGCGTGCGGCCGGGAGCGCTCGTCGGCCACGCGATGGAGCGCTCGCTCGAGGCGGCGGTGGGCCTGCTCGCCATCCTGAAGGCCGGGGCCGCTTACGTTCCCCTCGACCCGTCCTACCCGGCCGACCGACTGGCGTACATGATCGCGGACTCCGGGGTCGCGCTCGTCGTCACGACCGAGCGGGCGGCGACGCGGCTCCCCGCGTCCGCCGCGCGGAGCCTGGCCGTCGACGCCGCGTGGCGGGAGGTCTCGCGCCACGCCGCGACGCCACTCGAGCCCTCGGTCACGAGCGACGGCCTCGCGTACGTCATCTACACCTCGGGCTCGACCGGCCGGCCCAAGGGGGCGATGAACCGCCACCGCGGGGTGGTGAACCGCCTGCTGTGGATGCAGGACGAGTACGCCCTCGGCCCGGACGACGCCGTGCTCCAGAAGGCCCCCTTCAGCTTCGACGTCTCGGTCTGGGAGGCGTTCTGGCCCCTGCTGTCGGGCGCGCGGCTCGTGATGGCCCGGCCCGACGGCCACATGGACCCGTCGTACATCGCCCGGACGATCCGCGAGCGGCGCGTCACGACCGTCCAGTTCGTCCCGGCCATGCTCCGGGCGTTCCTCGACGAGCCGACGGCCGCCGAGTGCGCGTGCCTGCGGCGCGTCTTCTCGGGCGGCGAGGCGCTCTCGGTCGATCTGCGGGACCGCTTCTTCGAGACCCTCGCCTGCGAGCTCAACAACCTCTACGGGCCGACCGAGACGTCCGTGGCGGTGACGTTCCACCGTTGCCGCCGCGACGATCGGCGGGCGCTCGTGCCCATCGGGCGCCCGCTGCCGAACACCCGGATCTACGTGCTCGATCCCTGGCTCGAGCCGGTGCCGGCCGGCGTGGCCGGCGAGCTGCACGTCGGCGGCGTCCAGGTCGGCCGGGGCTACCTCGGCCAGCCACGCCTCACCGCGGAGCGGTTCATCCCCGACCCGTTCTCGCCGGAGCCCGGCGCGCGCCTCTATCGAACCGGCGACCTCGCGCGCTGGCTGCCCGACGGCCAGATCGAGTACCTCGGACGCCTCGACCATCAGGTGAAGGTGCGCGGCTTCCGCATCGAGCTCGGGGAGATCGAGTCGGCGCTCGGCCGCCACCCGGCCGTGCGGCAGGCGGTCGTGACGACGCGCGACGCAGGGTCGCCGGGCGCGCGCCTCGTGGCCTACCTCACCTGGCGCGGCACCGCTCCCCCCTCGACGGCGGACCTGCGCGCGTCGCTCGCGCAGACGCTGCCGGCCCACATGGTGCCGTCGTCGTTCGTCTTCCTCGACCAGCTGCCGTTGACCCCGAACGGCAAGGTCGACCGCGCGGCCCTTCCGGAACCCGATCCGTTCACGCCGCCGACCTCCGCGAGGACCGTTCCCCCGATGACGCCGACCGAGGAGATCCTCGCGGGCATCTGGTCGGAGCTGCTCGGCGTCGAGGGGATCGGGCCGGACGACCACTTCATCGAGCGCGGCGGCCACTCGCTGCTCGCCATCCAGGTCGTCTCGCGCGTGCGTCGCGCACTGGGGGTCGAGATCCCGCTGCGCGACTTCTTCGCGGAGGCGACGGTCGGCCGGCTCGCGCGGCGGATCGACGCGCTGCGCGAGGCGCCGGGCGGCGCTCGCGCGGGGCCGGAGCCCATCCGGCGCCGCGGCCCGCATCCCCGGCGGGACCTCTCGGCCGCCGAGCGCCGCCTCTGGTTCTTCGACCAGTTCGAGCCCGGCAGCGCGGCCTACAACCTCGACATCCGGCTGCACCTGAACGGGGCGCTCGACCCGGCCGCCCTGCAGCGCGGCGTGGACGAGCTCGTCGCGCGGCACGAGACGCTGCGGACGTCCTTCCGCGAGGAGGACGGCGCCCCGTTCGCGGTCGTGGCTCCTGCCGCGCGCGTGACGCTCCGGCTCGTCGACCTGCGCGACCGGCCGGCCGAGGGTCGAGACGCAACGGCCGCGGAGCTCGTCGACGAGGACGTCGAACGGCCTTTCGACCTGGGCGCCGGCCCGCTCCTCCGCGCCCTGCTGGTGCGGCTCGGGGACGATCGGCACCTGCTCTCGCTCACGGTGCACCACATCGTCAGCGACGGCTGGTCGATCGACGTGCTGACGCGCGAGCTGCTGGCCGCGTACGAGGCCTTCGCCGGCGGACGAGCTCCGAGCCTGCGCCCGCCTCCGATCGACTACGGGGACTTCGCGGCCTGGGAGAGCGAGTGGAGCCTCGGGGACGAGGCGGAGCGGCACCTCAGGTTCTGGCGCGAGCAGCTGGCGGGCGAGCTCCCAGTGGTGGACCTTCACGCGGACCGGCCGCGGCCGGCCGCGCAGACGTTCCGGGGCGGCTCGTGCCGTCGCCGCCTCTCGCCGGGCCTCGACGCGCGGATCACCGCCCTGAGCCGCGGCCACGCCGCCACTCCGTTCATGGCTCACCTCGCCGCCTTCGGCCTCCTGCTCGGCCGGCTGACGGGCCTCGAGGACCTTCCGATCGGCGTGCCCGTGGCCGGCCGCGGCCACCAGGAGCTCGAGGACCTCGTCGGGATCTTCATCAACACCGTCGTCGTCCGCGAGGACCTCTCGGGCGACCCGACCTTCCTCGAGCTGCTCGGCCGGGCCCGGACGCGGGCCCTCGACGCGTACCGCCACTCCCAGCTTCCCTTCGACCGCGTCGTCGCGGAGCTTCATCCCCACCGCTCGACCAGCCGCTCGCCCCTCTTCCAGGTCCTCCTGAACTCGGTGGACTTCAGCCAGCGCCGGCGGTTCGAGCTGCCGGGGCTCGTGGCCGAGCGCGTCGCGGGCGTGGTGAGGGCCTCCCGGTTCGACGTCACCCTGTACCTGGGAAGCGAATCCGGCACGACGGAGCTCCTGCTCGCCTACAACGCCGACCTCTTCGACGAGCGGCGCATGGCGGAGCTCCTCCGCCAGTACGAGTCGCTGCTCGAGCAGGTGGTCGCCGCGCCCGATCGACCGGTCTCCGGCGTGTCGCTCGCGACGGACTCGGCCCGCGAGGTCCTGCCCGATCCCCGTCGCCCGCTGGGAGGCGTCGAGGGACCGACCGTGGTCGAGAGCGCCGTCTCGGCCGCCCGCCGGAGCCCCGAGCGGATCGCGGTCGACGGCCCCTCGGGACGACTCACCTACGCGGAGCTGGAGCGCCGGAGCCGCTGGCTCTCCGCGCGACTCCACGACCTCGGGGTCGCGCGGGGGGACGTCGTCGCGATCCGGGCGCGGCGCGACGCGGAGCTCGTCTGGGCGCTGCTCGGCGTCCTGCGGTCCGGAGCCGCGTTCGCCATCCTCGATCCGACCCACCCGGAGGAGCGGATCACGGACTGCCTCCGGACGGCCCGGCCGAAGGCGCTGCTCGTCTGCCCGGGGCTCGACGCCGCCCGAAGCGGACCCGAGGCGTCGCTTCCGAGCCTCGCCGTCCGCTATCCCGAAGGCGCCGCCCGGGCGGGCGGCGACGAGGACGCCGCGCTCCTCGCCCCCCGTCTCGAGGACCTCGCCTACGTCGCGTTCTCGTCCGGAACGACGGGCGGCGTCAAGGGTATCCTGGGCACTCACGGCCCCCTCGCCCATTTCCTGCGCTGGCACGTCGGGACCTTCGGCCTGACCGCCGACGACCGCTTCTCCCTGCTCTCCGGCCTCGGCCACGACCCCCTCCTCCGGGACGTCTTCACGCCGCTCCACCTCGGCGCCTCGCTCTTCGTCCCCGACGCCACGATCCTCACGAGCCCCGCGGAGCTGCGCGCCTTCATGGCGCGCGCGGAGATCACCGTCGCGCACCTCACGCCCTCGCACGCCAATCTGCTCACCGAGGGAGCGTCCGCCGGCGAGCTCCCGCGCCTCCGCCATGCGTTCCTCGCCGGCGACGTGGTCGACGGCGCCACCGCGGACCGGCTGCAGCGCCTCGCTCCCTCGGCCACGGTCGTGAACCTCTACGGAGCCACGGAGACGCCCCAGGCCATGGGCTGGTTCGTGGTGCCCCGCGAGCCCGAGGCGCTCGCCCGGATACCGATCGGAAGGGGAATCGACGACGTCCAGCTCCTCGTCCTCCGGGGCGAGTCGGCGCTCGCCGGCATCGGCGAGGTCGGCGAGATCGCGATCCGGACGCCCCACCTCGCGCGCGGCTACGCCGACGACGACGGCCTCACGCGGGAGCGGTTCGTCACGAGCCCGTTCTCCGCCGATCCCGCGGACCGCCTCTACCGGACGGGCGACCTCGGCCGATACCGGCCCGACGGCCTCGTCGAGTTCGTCGGGCGGCGGGACTCACAGGTGAAGATCCGCGGGTTCCGCGTCGAGATGCAGGCGGTCGAGCGGGCGCTGCGCGACCACCCGGAGGTGGACCGCGCGGTCGTGCTGTGCCATCGCGCCGACGGTGCGGGCCCGGCCGCGGAGGCCCGCCTCGCGGCCTACGTGACGGGAGCGGCCGGGTCGCGCCCGACGTCGACGGCCCTCCGCCAGTTCCTGAGGGCGCGCCTGCCCGACTACATGGTGCCGTCCTTCTTCGTCCCGCTGGACGCCCTGCCGCTCACCCCGAACGGGAAGGTGGACCACCGCGCGCTCGCGCGCGTGCCGCTGGAGGCCGCACCGTCCGCGCCGGAGCCTCCGCGAACGGCGAGCGAGCGGATCGTCGCGACCGCATGGGCGGAGGCGCTGGGCTCGGCCGCCGCTTCGGTCGACGACGACTTCTTCGAGGTCGGCGGGCACTCGCTGGCGGCCGCTCGGCTGATCGCGCGGCTCGAGTCGGCCTTCGGCGTGAGGATCGGCGTGAGAAGGCTCTTCGAGCGACCCACGATCCGGGGGCTCTCGGAGCTCGTGGACCTCCTGGCGCTCTCGAAGAGCCGGCTCGAGCCTTCGGCGGGCTCCGCCCCGCGCGAGGAGTTCGAGTTCTGAGATGAGGCGCGAACGCAGCCGGGGCCGGTCGTCGTCGCCGCACTCCTCCCGGGAGCGCCGCGCGTGACGGTCGCCGAGCTCCTCGCATCGCTGCGCGCGCGGGACGTGGCGCTCTGGCGGGACGGGGACCGCCTTCGCTGCAGCGCGCCGGCCGGCGTCGTCGACGAGGCGACGAAGGAGATCCTCGCGAGCCGGAAACAGGAGATCCTCGCGTTCCTCCGGCATGCCGAGGCGCTCGGGGGCGGGCCGTCGGCCCTCGTGCCGCTGAAGGCCGACGGCCGGCAGGCGCCGATCTTCGCGTTCCCGGGCCACAACGGCGACGTCTTCTGCTTCGTGGCCCTCGCCCGCCGGCTCGACGCCGACCAGCCGCTCTTCGGCGTCGAGCCGCGCGGTCTGGCCGGGGACTCTCCTCTCGACTCCGTCGAAGCCCTGGCCGAGCACGCGGTCGGGCAGATCCGCTCCCGGCAGCCGCGGGGGCCGTACCGGCTCGCCGGCTACTGCGCGGGCGGGACGATCGCCTTCGAGGCCGCGCGCCGGCTGGCCGAGGCCGGCGAGACGGTCGAGCTGCTGGCGCTCATCGGCTCCGCCTATCCCACGCTGTATCGCCGGCGCGAGCGCCCGCGACGCTGGCTCCGCCGGCTCACCGCCCGCGTGCGGAGCCACCTGGAGGGCCTCACGGCGGGCAGCCTGCGGGACACCATCCGGTACGTGAAGGCGAAGGGCGCGGCGCGAAAGGAGAGGCGGCGGGAGACGGGCGCGCCGGCGGTCGGCAACCCGTTCCAGGAGCAGCGATCCCGACTCGAGACCGTCACCCTCGACGCGCTGGGACGCTACTCTCCGCGTCCCTACGCGGGCCGCGTGGTCCTGTTCCTGCCCTCCGAGTCGTGGCGGTCGTCGCTCGCCCGCCCGCATCTCTGGCGGAAGGTCGCCGGCGACGTCCGTGAGCACGTGGGACCGGACGACGGAGAGCTCGACCGCATGCTGAAGGAGCCGGGCGTCGGCGCGATCGCGGCGGTGCTCGGGGCCCCCGCGCGAGCGGGAGGCGACGGCTCCTAGCTGACGGGCCCGGGCTCGGGCTCGAGGGCGCCCTCCTCGGAGCCCGAAGAGGCCTCGCGCAGCCGTCGCCCGAGCGTCGAGAGGCTGATCCCGAGGCGGGCCGCGGCCGCGGTCCGGTCGCCGTCCGCCTGGCTCACCGCCTCGGCGATCGCCTCGCGCTCGGCGAGGCCGGCGGCGCGCTCGCGGACCTCGGCGAGGGTCCCGGAGAGGTCCACGGCGTCGGCGATACGAGGCCGCTCGCGCGAGTCCGGCTCCAGTCGGAGGTGCTCCGGCCGGATCTCGGGCCCGTCGCACAGGATCACCGCCCGCTCGACGCAGTTCTGGAGCTCGCGCACGTTTCCGGGCCACGCGTGCTCGACGAGCGCGCGGTGCGCCTCGGCCGAGAAGCGCAGGCCGGCCCGACCGAGCTCCCGCGAGAGCCGCTGGAGGAAGTCCTCGGCGAGCAGGGGGATGTCGCGCCGGCGCCGCCGCAGCGGGGGGATCTCGACCGGCAGGACCGAGAGGCGGAAGTAGAGGTCGTCGCGGAACTGCTTCGCCTCGACGAGGGCTCGCAGGTCGCGGTTCGTGGCCGCGACCACCCGCACGTCGACGCTCAGCGTCTGCAGCCCGCCGACCCGCTCGAACTGCTTCTCCTGGACGAGGCGCAGGATCTTGCCCTGCAGCGGCAGGGGCATGTCGCCGATCTCGTCGAGGAAGAGCGTGCCGCGGTGCGCGAGCTCGGCCTTGCCGATCTTCCGCCCCGTCGCCCCGGTGTAGGCGCCCTTCTCGTGGCCGAAGAGCTCGTTCTCCAGCAGGTTCTCGGGAATCGCGGCGCAGTTGATCGCGACGAAGGGCGCGGCGCGGCGCGGGGAGATCTGGTGGAGGGCGCGCCCCATCAGCTCCTTCCCCGTTCCGCTCTCGCCGAGGAGCAGCACGGTCGTGTCGCCGGCCGCCGCGCGCTGCAGCGCGCGCATCGCCTCCTGGAGGGCCGGGTCCTCCCCGAGGACGCGCGGCATCCCGAAGCGCCGCTGGTACTCCTCCTTCAGGAGGACGAGCTCGGTCGACAGCCGGCGCCTCTCCACGGCGCGGTCGAGGAGGACGAGCAGGTGATCGGTGTCGACGGGCTTGGTCAGGAAGTCGGACGCGCCCGACTTCATCGCCCGCACCGCCTCCTCGACGGTGCCGAACGCGGTCATCACGATGACGGGCGTGTCGGGGTCGGCCTCGCGGGCGGCGGCGAGCACGTCGAAGCCGCTCCCGGCCGGCAGCCGCAGATCGGTCAGGACCACGAGGTAGCGCAGCGAGCCGAGGCGGCGGCGGGCCTCGTAGGCGTCGGCGGCCTCGTCGACGCCGTAGCCGCGCGCCTCGAGCGTGCGGCGCAGCATCGTCCGCAGCGACTCCTTGTCCTCGACGATGAGGATCTCGGCCACGGGCCGGCGCTTCAGCCGACCGGGGGGCGGCGCGCCTCGGCCAGCGCCTTCTGGGCCTCGACGACGAGCTTCCTGGCGGCCTCGATGCGCTCCGGGAGCCCGGCGAGCTCGTCCTTGACGCGCTGCTCCTGGGCCCGGGCGTCGCCGCTCGTCGCCTGGCCGTAGACGTACCGCACGCTCATCGGGTTGAGCATGTCCTGGAGCTCCTGCTGGCGGTCCTCGAGGCGCCGCGCCGCCTCTTCGGCCGCGCGCAGGGCGTCGGCCGCCTCCTGGACGCGCAGGCGCAGCGCCTCCTCCGGCGACACGGCCTCCCCGGCGGAGCTCCCCCCCGCGCTCGACGCGGGCTTTTCGCCGGCGGCGTCGGCGGCCTTCTTCTCCCCCGCCGGCCGCCCGACCTCGAGATCGGCGTTGTCGTACACGCGCTTCTCGCCGGCGGCCGCAGCGGCCTGCCGCTTCGACCGCTCGCGCGCGGCGACGTCGCCGAGGCCCTGCGCGGAAGCGCTCCCGGCGAGCGCGAGGCCGACGAGCGCGATCAGGAGCGTTCTCATGACGGTCCTAGGACGACGCTTGCGCCCGGGACCGGCGCTCGAGCGCGTCGGCGCGCGCGGCGAGCTGGCCGGCGTCGGGGGCGTTCGGGGCCAGGCGGGCGTACTCGCGGTACGCCACGATCGCCTCGCCGATCTTGCCGGTCCGTTCGAAGAGGCTCCCGAGCCCGCGCTGCAGGAGGGGCGAGCCGGGGTTGGCCGCGAGGCCGTCGCGCAGCACGCTCACCGCCTCGTCCGGCCGGCCCTGGGTCAGGAGGACCTCGGCGAGCCGTCCCCGTGTCAGGGCCGCCGTCGGGAAGCTCTGGACGATGCGCGCGTAGCGCTCCGCGGCCCCGGAGAGGTCGCCGTTCCGCTCGAGCGCGTACGCGAGATCCTGCTGCGCCACGAGGTCGCCGGGCCGCGCGGAGACGAGGCGGGTGAGGTACGGCGCCGCCAGGTCGAAATGACCGGCGCGGGCGTGGAGGCGGGAGATCTCCTCCAGCAGCCCGACGTGGTCGGGCAGGGCGGCCAGGCCCGCCTCGAGGGCGCGGGCGGCCTCGTCGTTCTGCCCGGCGAGCGCGAGAGTGTGGCCGTAGTCGAGGGCGTAGTCGGCGTTCCCGGGCGCGAGCCGCGCGGCCGCCTGCATCTGCGCGAGGGCCGCCGTGGTCGAGCCCGTGGCGTTCAGGGCACGGGCGTACCCGCTGCGGTACTGGGCGTTGTCGGGAGCCAGACGAACGGCCTCGGCGAGCCGCTCGGCCGCGGCCGACGCCTCGCCGCGCAGGAGGAGGCGCATCCCCTCGGCGTACGCGTCCTCCTCGGGCGGCGCCGCCCGGCGGGTCGGCGGCGCGACGGGCGTCGTCGGGGCGGCTTCGGCGGATGCGGCGAAGATCCCCGGAGAGGGCGCCGAAGGCTCTCCCGCGGCCCACAGGCCGTAGGCGGCGTAGAGGCTCCCGCCGATCACGACGAGCCAGACGAGCGGACCGACGAGAGACGGAACCCCTCACCGTCCGCTGCGCTGGCGGCCGGCGCGCGCGCGTCGGCCGCCGGCTGCTCGAAGCACCTGGGCCAGCGGCTCGTTGCGACGGACGCAGAACTCCCAGGATGGCTTGTTCCGGGTATGGCACGCGGGACAGATCCGGGTCTGGGCCATGAGCTTTCACCTTCAGCTTACACGCCCAGGCCCCCATGACCAAAGGTTTTTCGGTCTGGTGCCCGCGGGTTGTGAGGGGCTCCCCGCCCCCCGGACGGGGGAGGGGGAGCCTAAGGGCTCGTCAGCGACAGACGGAGGTGCCGCGCTTGAACGGGACCGTCCCTGGCACCCCCTGCCCAGGCAACGGAATGTAGACGTTCGACTTCTGGCTCACGCTGCTGGGGCTCACGTTGGGCGGGGCCGGCGGAGGCGGCGGGTTCTGCGCACCGAGGCCGAAATCGGTGATCAGCTGTCCGCCCGACGTCTGGATGGCGTTGATCCTCTGGTTCGTGATCGTCACGTAGCGATCGTCGCCACCCGCAGAGAGATCGTAGGCGGCCGCGCCGGTGGCACCCTGCAGGGCGTACACGACGCTGTCGAAGCTCGACACGCAGTCCGCGCCGGTCGGGTTGAACCGGATCCCGCCGTAGAACACTCGCGGCCGCCCGTCGGGATTGAACACGGTCGCCGGCTGCACGTTGCCCCGGAAGCCCTGCGGGAAGTCGATCGGAGGGAAGACGTCCGTCCCCGTCCCGCTGTCGTCGCGCACCGCGTACATCCGGAAGAACGGCGACGCCGTGGGCAACGGCACTCGGGAATCGAATCCGGACTCGGCGAAGACGTGCGCCTTGACCCCGCTGGAGTCGCTGTCGAAAGCGATGAGGGCGACGGCAGCGCTGAAGGGCTGGTTCCCGTCGGCGCTCGTGTCGCGAAGCACGGTCGGGGCGGTGCCCGGGGTGTCGGTCACGAAGCGGTAGATCCGGCCGTGCAGGTCCGGGAAGTAGACCTCCGTGACCTTCTCCTGCGCCGCGTTGAAGCTCGTGTTCGCGGCACCCGAACTCAGGTTGTAGAACGACAGCGGAAGCTTGGCGTAGCCGGACGTCCGGGCCACGAGGGAGTTCGCCGTGGGCAGGGCCGCCGATCGCGCCGTCACGGTGTGCGAGCCGATGACGTCGCCGGTCACCACGTCGAGCGCGTAGAACGTGGTGCCCTCGGTGCTGAGGTCCGAGTAGCCCGAGCCCATCCAGGCCACGTACTCGACGCCGCCGGGACTCCGCGTCGTGACGTTGTTCGCGGCCGTCACGTAGCCGATCGCGGGAACCGACCACGTCTCGCCCATCTTGAGATACGCGGTGTAGTCGGACGACCCGGCCGCGGTCGTGTTGTTGTACGTGTTGCTCGCCGTCTTCGCGAGGCCATCGTTGGTGTCCGGGTTGCCCCGGTTCCACATCACGATCGGCGGGTTGGTCTTGTTGGACCGAACGGCAAACGACCCGGGAGCCGTGATGTCGATCGCGGTCAGTGACTTGCCCCCGGCGCCCCGGGCCACCGTCAGCACGGTCCGCCAGACGCCGTCACCGGCGATCACCGCGCCGCCGAACGTCCGGTTGACGGCGCCGATCACGAAGACGTCGGCGAAGCGAACCGGCGCCGCGATCACGTAGATGGGGTTGCTGCGCGACTGTCCCCGCATGCGCAGGTAGAGCTTGGCGAGCTGGTCGTAGGGGACGAAGGCCCACAGCTCCTCGCCGCCCGTCTCGCCGCCGCAGCCCGCGACGGAAGTCGGGCACGGGCCGGCCCGGAAAGCGTGGAGCATGTGGTTCGTGCCGTGGTACACCACCGACATCACGGGCTTCAGCGCCGGATCGTTCTTGGATGCGGTCGTGCCGTCGTCGTCGGGGTTTCGGAGGCCGAAGCCGAGCGCGATGCCATCGACGGCCGTCTCGTTCACTCCGGCGCGGAGACCGTCGCGGTAGAGCCCCCACTCGTCGTCGTGCTGAGAGGGCTTGTTCTGGAGGGGCACCGACACGATCCCGGGCGCGGCCAGCGTCGACTCCGCCAGGATCCAGGTGCGCGCCTTGAAGAGGATGTCCCCGTTGGCGTCGCGCTTGGGCTTGTTGTCGCTGCCGTAGACCACCTGGGCGCCGGCCGTGAACGCCAGGATGATCTCCCGCGCCTCCTTGAGGTTGAAGCCGGTCCGCGCGCACTCGGAGCTCACCGCCCCGCCGCCCGTGTCGCTCGTCACCAGGCAGGCGCCGAGCGCGTTCAACTGCGCCGTCGTCAGGCTGGTGACGCCGAGTGCCGCGTCGAGGACGCCGGCCGCGTAGCTGTTGCCCTGGCGCGCGGGATCGACCGCGTCGTTCGGGGGCCACAGCGGCACCTGGCTCGCCCAGGTGGCGGTCGCGATCGAGGTCACGAGGTTCGGCGGGGTGTAGCTGGGGTTGACGCCGTTCTGCGTCGTCGTGAAGATGCGCCGCTTGATGCGGGCCGAGCTCGACGCGATCAGGTCGGGCGTGGAGCCGCCGGTCAGCGTGGCGAAGCTGTAGCTGCCGTTGCTCATGGCCGTCGCGGGCGTGTCCGGCCCGGTCGCCGCCACGCCGCCGATGTCGCACACCGCCGGCGTGACGCTCGTCTTGGCCTTGTAGCCGGTCACCCGCTCGCACAGCTTCGACCCGGCATCCCAGAGCATCGACGCGACGCCGCTCGCGTTGCGGAAGGCCTTGAGGTGGCCCGTGTACGTCGGGAGCTCGAAGGTCGACTGCAGGAGCACGGGGATCGTGGCGTCGTAGCGGTGGTCGCGGTCCAGCGGGTCGACCGGAGGATTGACGTAGGGGCCGAACTCGTAGACGGATTCGGTGATCGACTGCTGGTCGGAGAACTCGCCGGAGTTGACGCTCTGGTCGAGCGCGGCCTGGATCGCCGCCTCGAGGTCGCTCGATGTCGCCGCGGTGAAGGCGGGGCGGCAGGTCGTGCAGGCCGCGACCTCGGCCGCCGTCGCGTCGCGCGTCCAGGCGCCGCTGCTCACCGGCACGGCCGTCATGCCGCTGCCGCCGTAGGCGATCTGGTTCGCCTGGTTCACAGTGGCGCCGCCACCGAAGACGATGAGGAACGTCTGGACTTTCTTCGTCGCGTCCGTCGCCGACGCGTTGTAGAGGCGCTGCGCCTGGTAGGCGGCCTGCCGGTAGCCGCCGCAGGTGTCATCGCCGTCCGTGATGAAGATGACGAACGTGCGCTGGTTCGCGTTCGGGCGGTTGGGCCAGATGGTGCCGTCGAAGGTCGTCTTTATGTCCGAGAGGCTGTTGGCGATCGGCGTGGAGCCGGAAGACCGGATTCCGCCCGTGAGCGTCGTGAGATTGGGGGTGTTCGTCGCGGCGTTGTAGCCCACGATGTCGCCACTGGTGCTCGTGCCGGTGCTCGTGTCCGTGATGACCTCGTTCTTCAGGTAGGGGTTGAACAGGCCGATCTGGTCGTTGTTCGTGCAGCTCTGGAGCGAGATCAGCGTGTCGAAGCCGTCGCAGCTCGTGGCCCCTCCGTCGTTCCCGACGCTCCAGCGGACACCCGCGAAGTAGAACGTGACCGCGGTCCCGACGTTGGTGCCGGAGCTGTTGATCTGCTGCACCGTCATCGGCGCCGGATCGGCCTTCGCCGGGGCCCCGGTCGACGTGGTGCAGCCCGAAACGCAGGCGCCGGTCGTCCGGACCCTGACCACGGTGCCGTTGTAGAACGTGTTCGACTCCACGTAGTAGCTCTTGTCGCCGGTGGCCTCGGTGAAGACGTCGTTCGCGTCCTTGTAGAGGCCGGCTCCGGTGAACGACGAACTCGAGATCGCGCCCGCGTTGGTCTGGCAGGTCGTGTCGCTCGCCGCGCAAGTGACCTTGTAGAGAAAGGTCGGGCTCGTCTCCGGCCCGAAGGAGCTGGACGAACTCGTGTACTTGCCGAACATGAAGCTGACCTTCGCCTGGTTGTTCGTGACGATGCGCCGGATGACATCCTTCGCGTTCCAGATCTTCGAGCTGTGGTCGTCTCCGACGAGTCCGCCGTTGATCGGGTTGGAGTAGTCCGTGCCGGTGGCGGTGACGCTCTGGCGCATCGAGCCCGAGGAGTCGAGCACGATGATGACGTTCGGCCTCACCTGCAGCTTGAGGATCTCGAACGGGTCGATGCCCGGGCTCGTCGCGGCCCGCAGGCCGTCGCCGGCCAGGGTGAGCGTCAGGACGGCGAGGACGCCGAGCACCCCGATCCGCGACCAGGCGCCCGCTCGGAGCGGCAGGAAGGTCCGCACTCGCGTGGCTTGCATGTCTTCCTCTCCCCCGGTCTACTGGTTCGAGTTGAGCTCGGCGCCGGTTCCAGTCGCCGCGCCGCCCAACGCGTTGGTCACGTTCGAGCCGCCCGTGAGGTTCGAGCACGGGTCGAAGCCGGCGCCCAGCGGCCCGCCGCCGGCCTGACCGGCCCGCGAGCCGCAGGTGCTCGGATCGAGCCTGGCGGCGCGGCTGACCGTCACCTCGAGCAGCTGCACCGCCTTGTGGCCCGCCCCAATCGCCGACGTGATGCCGGTGCCGGTGAACGGGGCTACGCCCTCCGAAACCAGGACGAGCGTGTCGTCGTCTTCGCCATAGTCCTCGAGGAAGCCGTCCGCCCGGGACCGGACGGGGCGCCGGATCCAGAGGGTGAAGGCCCCGTTCAGCGGCTGCCCGAACACGACGTTCTTATACTGGTAGGGCGCGGCGGCCGAGCCGTCGTCGAGGACGATGCCGTAGCCCACGCCGTCGCCGCGGCTGTCGCACCCCCACGACTCGAAGTTCCGCGCGGGGTTCCCCCACTCGTCGGTCCGGCCGGTGAACCGCGGGGCGGTACCCCGACCGGCCGCCGTGGGAGCGGTCGCTCCGGTCCAGCACGTCGGGGCACTGCAGACCGAGGGATCGCCGGGCCCCATCCGGGGAACCGGCAGGACCTGACCCCAGCTCATGCTCACGAGCAGCGCCTTGCCGGCCTCGATGCCGGCCTCGGCGTTGTAGAGGGCCTGCTGGCTCCAGCGGTAGTTCGTGGCGATCTGCAGCTCCGTCGAGGTCGTCGCCGCGAGCGTCAGCCCGAGGAAGGTGAGCAGCATGAGCGAGAGGATGGCGAGGATGAGGGCGAAGCCCTGTTCGCCACCGGCGGCCCTTCGAGCGTCTCTCATCTGGGTTCTCCTTACTGCCACAGCGGGGTGGGCGACGGGGCCGGCGAGGCCGCGGCGATGGCGTACAGCGCCGCCCGCGGGGATCCGGTCGAGGTCAGCCGGCCACGGACGCGGGTCGCTCCGGAGCTGTTCGTCGTCGCGCCCTGGAGGTTCTGGGCCTCGCTGCGGGCCGACAGGGTGACCTGGACCTGCGTGATGATCGACCCGTTGTTGACGACCGGGTCGACGTTGTTCCAGCTCACCAGCGGGGCAGGGTCGCTGACGGTGCCGTTCGCCTGGGTGTACTGCACCTGCAGGTCCTCGATCCCCGACGCGACGGTGTTCCAGACGCCGAGGTTCGCCGTGCTCGAGCGCTGGAGTACGGGGACTCCGCCGGCGTCGTTGCGGATGCGGTAGCGCACGACGACGGCGAAGCTGACCTGCGTCACCATGCAGCAGGGGTTGCCGGCAGACGGTGAGCTGGGGCAGCCGTTGATTCCGGATCCGGCGTTGCCGATCCCGTTCGCGCTCGGCTGACAGATCCCGCTCGGCGTGTTCATCCCGGAGGAGTCTCCGGCGCCCGCGTTGAAGTTCACCTTGGCATGGTCGGTGTGCGCGGCGCAGTTCCCGGTCGACGTGCTCGGCGAGTTGGGGCTGATGTCGACGGTGTTCCGGAACGTCCAGGTGCCGTCCTCGAAGATCAGCATCACCGGGCGCCCGACCGTCACGCCCGTCTGGCCGCGAACCATGAAGATGTTCTCGCTGTGAGCGCCGCCCGGGTCGGCGCAGACCGTCTCGTTGTCGAACGATCCGTCGTTCGTCATGATCTCGAGCTCGTCGGTCCGCTGCCCGTCGAGGCCCATCGGCGCCGATGCGAACGCGTTGAGGCCCGGCGTGAAGGTCTGCATGAAGGCCGGCATGCCCGATCCGGCGTTCGCGACGTCGTTCATGATCATGTCCATGGCGACGCGGATGTTCTGCTGCCGGTCGGAGAGCTCGGGCTCCCGGCGGAACGCGTTCTGGCCGCCGGCCATCAGGCCGTAGATCGCCGAGCTGATGATCATCGTGACGAGCATCGCCACCATCAGCTCCACGAGGCTGAAGCCTCGGTCGCTTCGGGAAGTCAGTGTCATGTCTCGCTCTCCCCTGGATCGCGCCGTCTCTCGGTGGCCGCTCACGGCGTGGCGCAGCCGAGGTCGGTGACCGTGCAGCTCCGGAACGTGGTGAAGTCGGCGCGCGTCCGCGCCCGGCCCAGCGCTCCGACCGCTTCGGCCCGCACCTCGATGAAGATCACCTGGCGGGCCACCTCCCGCACGGACCACCGGACGTGGATCCGGCCCACGCCCTGCAGGTCGGCGTCGCAGTTGTTGAGGGTGCCCGGGCTCTGCACCGCCACTGCCCCGGCGCCGAAGCAGGGACCGGCGGTGCCGCTGTCGGTGTCCACGCTTCCCCCCGCGACGATCGTCACGTAGGGAACGGCCTTCAGCCGCTCCATCATCTGGGAGGCGACCGCGGTGGCGGCGGTGCCCTGGTTGGCGACCGTGTTCGAGCTCGCCGCGACCATGAACAGGTTCGTCACGCCGATCAGGCCGAAGACGATGATCACGATGGCGATCAGCGTCTCGATGAGGGTGAAGCCCGACTGCCGCGGCCGCGGCGACGGGCGCTTCGTGGGTTCGGTCATGAGCGTTCTCCCTCTCACGGCATCGCCTGGATGCGGCCGCCCGTGGTGACGCTCACCCAGCGGCGGAGGCCGGTCTGCGGCTGGGCGACGCAGACGGCGGCCGAAGTGGCGCTCGTCGCGACGTAGTTCGTCACGCTGGGCGGGCTCGCCATGTTCCCGGCACAGGTCGCGATGCCGCACGCGTTGCCGAGGCGCGAGAACCGGACCCCCCAGTCGTTCGCCGAGCCCTGGCTGCCGGGGCAGTTGGCCGGGTTGTCGAACTGGATCCCGTTCGGCAGGGTCTGGACCGGACCAGCCTGGCCCGGCAGGGAAAGGAGAGTGGTCCAGTTCTCAGCCGCGAGGGTGCGCCAGCTCGGCGGCGAGAGCGCCGTCGTGCCCATCCCCGGACGCTGGTCGTCCTCGACCACGATCTGGTAGGTCGTCGGGCTGAGGACGGTGAACACCACGCCCATGTTGACGTTCTTCGAGATCGCCTGGAGGCGCGCCGTCTGGAGCCCGCCGGCGACCTGCTGAGCGGCGCCGCGGACGTTGTAGTTGCGGATGTATCGGCCGATCTGGGGCAAGGCGACGGCGGCGCCGATCGCGATGATCCCGACCACGACCAGCAGCTCGATCAGGGAGAAGCCGCCGGCCGGCCTGCGGAGAGGCGGTTTGGGTGCCATGGCAGTCAGGACATAAGCAATCCGCGCACCATCGGTGTGGCAGATCGCCAAATCACTGATCTACAGCATCTTCGTCCGTGAGACACTCGGCGCTCGCCAGGTACCGAGGGCCGAGGACTGTTACACTTCGTAACGCTTCGGTCAGGACGGGGTCAGCGGGGACGCCGCCGGGAGCGTCAGTCGGACGACGACGCCGCGGGGCGCGCCGCGCTGCAGGGCGAGCTCACCGCCGTGTAGGACCATGATCTTCCGGGCAAAAGCGAGGCCGAGCCCCAGCCCGCCCGGTCGGGTCGAGTAGAACGGCCGGATCTCGCCGGGGTGGTCCGCGGCCAGCCCGGGCCCGTCGTCCTCGATCCGGATCTCGTGCGCCGCGTCGAGGCGCCGCACGTGAACCGCGACGTGGCCGCCACCGTCCGCGGCCGCGGCGACGGCATTGCGCATCACGTTCTCGACGGCCCGCTCGAGCAGCTCCTCGTCGGCCGTCGCCTCGCCCGCCTCCTCGGCCCCGTCCACGCGCACCTCGACGTCGTCGCGGCCGCGCAGCTCCCGCCCGGCGACCCGCGACAGCAGGCGCCCGAGGTCGACCTGCGCGAGGCGCAGCTCCTCGAGCCGGACGAAGTCGGCGAAGCGCCGGACGACGACCTCGAGCGTGTCGCACTCCTCGCGAATCGCCCTTCCGGCCTCGGCCGGCGGCGCGGCCGTGTCGCCCCTCTCGAGGATGCGCGCGTAGCCGGCGATCGTGCCGAGGCCGTTGCGCACCTCGTGGACGATCCCGGCCGTGAGCTCTCCGGCGCGCGCGAGCGCCTCCTTCTCGCGCACCGACTCCTCCATCCGCAGCTTCTCCGCGTCGTGCCGCGCCTTCTCCTCCTCGCCGTGCTCCCGCAGCCGCCCCATGGCCTCCTCGTAGGCCTCGAGCGCCCGGGCCGACGGCGCGGGCTCGGACCCGGAGTCGCGGCGGAGGACGAGGAGCGCGGCGAGGCCGAGGACCGTGAGCGCGGTGAGGTGGCCGACGAACACCTGCTGCCGCTCGCGCACCTCCTCGGCGAGGTCCGGCACCACCGCGGACAGGCGCAGCACGAGCCGGCCGCCGGGAAGCGGCAGGTGGCTCAGCACGCGGACGTCGCCGCC